>CAYXGW010000028.1:0-51255 GCA_964464595.1 uncultured Deferribacteres bacterium | reverse complement strand
CCATGAATGACTCATCGGGCTGAAGGCTATTCTGCGACAGCCTGCACGACGGGATCTATTTAAAAAACAACACCTTACATAAATTTAAATGGATTCCTCTAAATGACAAATGCTGTAGGTTAGGGGATTTATGGTGTTGTGCATTTTCACATAAACTCTAAACCGGTGATTTTCATCGAATTGATATATTGTTAATTGATTTGAAGTTTAAAAATGAGTCCCAGAATGGCGACATTTCAGTCAATCCAAAAATATTGCCGGGCTTTACCTCATACAACCGAAGATGTAAAATGGGGAACTAATTTGGTTTTTAGTGTTGGGAATAAAATGTTTGCGGTTTTGGATTTGGAACACCCGGAAGCAAACTCTGTATCCTTCAAATGTTCTCCGCAAGATTACGAGCGCTTCATTCAACTACCCGATATCATTCCCGCACCTTATGCTGCCCGTTTTTTTTGGGTGAAGTTAGAAAAGCTTACTGCCCTCGAAGAAGATTTGATCTATGATCTCCTTAAACAAGCCCATGAAATTGTCTTTTCCAAATTATCTAAAAAACTCCGGGCTTCTTTGGATAAAGAAAATTGATTTCAATGAAAATGCAAGTTTCCTCTTGCTTAAGTCTTTACAACTCTGTAATTTTTGGATCCGTACTATTAAGATAATATGAGTCCGACATAGTTATTGATCGACTCATTTGTGAATAGCAAAATAATCACTGTCATTTCGAGCAAATGCGAGAAATCTTATTAGTTTTTGTAATCTTGAATGTCTTAACATTGTTTTAAGGAAAAGATTTCTCCTCGCGGAGTTTATCCTGAGCATAGCCGAAGGGCTTTGTCGAAATGTCAGGTTAATAGTATTTTTTATAGATATTTTGCATAACATTACGTTATGTCGAACTCACATTAAGATAGGTAAACCTATGAAGGCAAATTTTCGCTCCAATTTCAAAGTACTGGTATTTTTGCTAGCCACTCTACCCTTTTCTTTACAAAATTTAACCCAGGCACAAAATAATAATCATTCTGAAACAACAATTGTAGAAGCCAACAGTGCTATAGCTTTCCGAATCCAAGTTGATCATTACCTGGAATTGAGAAGAAGCATATTGGACCCTGCCTTAAATCTATCCAATATTAGGCACGAAGAGAACGCCAAACTGGCCTTGGAATCATTATCGATGTTTGAGAAAGAAATGAGCCAGGCGCTTAGTGTGCTCAATTTATCGTTAGATGATAAAATCGACCAAATTTTAATACGAAACAAAATATCCGACTATCGGGATCGGTTGCAGCAAAGTCTCCAGGACGAAAAAATCATTCTTGAACTTTTACCCGCTGCAAATTTACGCCTGCGTCTTCCGGTTTTAACAGGATTGGTTGAGGATAGCGATTTTGTCACAGGACTTCGTGAAATAAAATTGGCGCAAGCTCAAATACCTGCTCCCTGGGCTCCAATGCCGGAGAACCAAAGATTAAGCATCATTCGGGCAATCTCCAGGCGTTGTGAAACTCTCTCCCGGGAAGTGAATACCTGGTATGGACGAGTAAAAAATCGATTTCCACAAAAGGCGGCCTCAGTGGAAAAACCGGTGTTGGCCGTCCAAAAAGGACTAAAGTCCTTTTCCGAGCAGCTTACCAAAGAAGTGATACCAGCATTGCAAAAAAGTGAGGCTGCCTGGGGCAGTCCCGTGGGTTACGATAGATTTGTTTCTTTGCTCCGAACCCGTCACATGATCTATGAAACTCCCGAACAACTTTTGCAATTGGGCAAAACCCAATTGGCGGATATCCATGAGCAAATCAAACAAATCGCCAAAAAGATAAATAGAAGAAAATCAGCAGAGGAGGTTTGGGAGCAACTAAAAACTGAGCATCCATCTCGTGAAGAGCTGCCCAAATTCGCATATGATGAAATGCAAAAATCACTAAAATTATTACTCGAAACAGAAGCCGTTACCATACCGGAAAATGCCCGTAACAATGTGATGCTCATTACGGAAGGAAGAACTTTTGACACGTACCCTTTTGGAGGTTATGGTGGATTTAGACTAAAAGGCAAAGAGTTTATCGGTCGTTTTATGACCAGCCCGCCCAAAGCAGATATGGATCCAGATGCTGCTGAAGCGCGATTGCGCGGGAATAATTATTATTGGGCCAGAGTGGTAGCCGTTCATGAAATTTACCCGGGACACCATTTGCAGAATGTAACAAAGCGGCTAAAAGCGCGGCCCATGCGCAGAGACTATAGCACAACCACCTTGAGCGAAGGTTGGGGCTTATACAGCGAGCAGATGATGTATCGTTTGGGATTCTTCCCGGACGACAAAACTACCATGGCGATGTTGATGATGCGGGCATGGCGTGCTTCCAGAATTGTTATTGATGTGAGTTTACATCTGGGTAAAATGTCTTTTGATGAGTGCGTACAGTTCTTGGTGGATAATGTGGATATGGATAAGGAAAATGCCACCGCCGAGGTACGAAGATATTTAGGCAATCCAACCAGGCCATTGAGTTATCTTTATGGCTTTAATCAAATTGAACGACTGAGACAGGACTTTATGAAACTGCGAGGCGAACAATTTACCGAAAAAGAATTTCACGACACTTTTTTAACTTACGGATCCATTCCCATACCTTTAATTCGAGCAGGAATGTTGGGAGAGCCATTACCTGAGTTTAATATGACTAATTAGAGTCGGAGAAAAAATGAAAAACAAAACTATTCAATCGAAGCTATTGCTTTTTATCTTCATTTGCTTAATTGGCTGCCAGGGCAACTATGCAAGCATGTCAGACGATGAAATTATGGAAAGGGCAAAAGAGATCCACGCAAGTGCGTTAACAATAGACACTCATGATGATATACCCCCCACCTTTGCGACGGACGAGGTCGATCCCGGAGTTGATGGCAGTAGACAGGTAGATTTGCCTAAAATGAAGAGCGGTGGATTGGACGTTGCTTTCTTCATCGTTTATGTTGGCCAAAGCGAAAGAACTCCCGAAAACTACCAGGAAGCCAAAGATGCAGCCATGGTAAAATTTAATGCAATCCATCGCATGACCGAAGAAATGTACCCGGATAAAATAGAATTGGCACATTCAGCGGATGATATTGAAAGGATTAATCAAAGCGGCAAACTGGTTGCCTGTATCGGTATCGAAAATGGTTATGTGATCGGTAAGGATTTATCGCTTTTGAAAAAATACTACGACCTCGGTGCTCGTTATATTACTTTGGCGCATGGCGGCCATAATGATATTTGTGATTCTGCAACGCCGCGGGATAACCTGGGTGACGGGGAAAGCGAGCATAATGGCGTCAGTGAATTCGGTAAAGAAGTGATCGCAGAAATGAACCGGTTGGGAATTATGGTTGATGTCTCACATATCTCGAAAAAAGCCATGTTGGATGCGGTTGCAATATCGAAATCACCTGTCATTGCCTCACATTCGAGCACACGGGCATTGTGTGATCATCCAAGGAATATGGATGACGAGCAGCTTCTTGCTTTGAAAGAGAACGGTGGCGTCATGCAGACTGTTGCATTTCGATCCTATGTAAAAAAGGATGTTCCAGAAAAAGTTGCTGCCAGGGATTCGATTCGCGAGGCAATGGGAATTACAAGTTTTGCCGCATGGAGAGATCTTAGCGACGAAAAGAGAACTGAATATCGTGCCAGTTTGGCAAAATTAGATGAAAAATGGCCATCAGCCAACGTTAAAGATTTCGTCGACCATATCGACCATGCAGTCAAATTAATTGGCATTGACCATGTTGGAATCAGCTCGGATTTTGATGGCGGCGGTGGTGTGGAAGGCTGGAATAATGCTGCCGAATCATTGAACGTAACTGTTGAACTGGTCCGAAGAGAATATTCTAAAGAAGACATAAGCAAACTTTGGGGCGGAAACTTATTGCGCGTACTCCGGGAAAATGAAAGAGTAGCCAGGGAGTTGCAAGCATCCAGCTAGCCATGATCTAACTTAATCACAATAATTCTATAAAAAGCCTTTTTCACCATTTTTCATATTTAACATTCAGCTTATTATTGTATGGAAATAGATCCTTCCTGAATGACATAAGTGGAAGTTTTATGCTTAAAATCATAATTTATAAGTAATCCAGGTTAATAACATCAAAATCCTTGATCCAAAATACAGGAGCTCTAAAATGAAATTGAATTACTTTCGATTGCCTTTGTTGTTTATTATGGTTGTGATGGCCAGTTCCTGTGCCAAGAATTTAGAAGAGGAAGCTAACGAACTGGCACAAAACACAATCATAATCGATGGCCATGTTGATATACCCTATCGTTTGAACAATAAAATGGAGGATATTTCACAAAGAACCGAAGGCGGAGATTTTGATTATGTTCGCGCAAAGCAAGGCGGGTTGAACGCTCCGTTTATGTCTATATATATTCCAGCTGAAAAAGAAGAAGAAGGAACTGCCAAAGAATTCGCTGATTACCTGATCGACATGGTGGAAAAAATATCGGCGGATTCGCCGGACAAGTTCGCCGTCGCAACGTCAGTTGCGGATGTTCACAGCCAGTTTGAAAAAGGAATCATTTCTTTGCCAATGGGTATGGAAAACGGTGCACCTATCGAGGGAGATTTAAAGAATGTCGAATATTTCTACGACCGCGGCATTCGCTACATTACATTAACCCATTCAAAGAACAACCATATCTGTGATTCATCATACGATTCTGAAAAAAAATGGAACGGTTTAAGCCCGTTCGGTAAAGAGGTTGTAAAAGAGATGAACCGAGTTGGCATTATGATAGATGTCTCCCACATTACGGATGACTCATTTTACCAGGTAATGGAAATAACCCAGGCCCCGGTCATTGCTTCCCATTCTTCCTGCCGTTTTTTTACTCCGGGTTTTATGAGAAATATGGATGACGAAATGTTGAAAAAATTGGCCGTAAATGGCGGCGTAATTCAAATCAATTTTGGTTCCTCCTTCCTGGATGGTGGAATCCAAAAAAAATACGATGGAGCATTCGCAGCTTCTGCAGAATATGCCAAAGAAAACAATCTCAATGCTGGCGATCCAAAACTGGATGAATTTATGAGCAATTATCGTGAAGAACACAATATAGGCTTCGCCGATATTAGTGATATTGTCAATCATATAGATCATGTTGTAAATTTAGTGGGGATCGATCACGTCGGAATTGGCTCAGATTTTGATGGTGTTGGCGACTCATTACCAACCGGCATGAAAGACGTGTCCATGTATCCTAATCTCATTCATGAACTGCTGAAAAAAGGATATTCCAGGGAAGACATCGTAAAAATTTGTAGCGGCAATGTAATCCGTGTGTGGTCAGCGGTAGAGGAGACTGCTAAGAAAATACAAGCATCAATTTAAAAAATCAGAGATTTCAAGGAAATAGAGAGAACCAATTTTCTCAAAGAAAGTCGTTTTTGGGGAAGACTGTCTGAAGCTTGATTAATTGGAATTTTGGATTACCTTGATTTCTTGGCACTAAGATTGTCCCTTTGTTACTTTGACCCCCTTGTTACTTTTTTACTTTGTTACTTTTTTACTTTGTTACTTTGTAACTTTGTAACTTTGTAACCTCTTCATGATTCGTTTATTTTATACAATTATAAATTTCTCATACAAACAAAACAAAAAATATCATACATTTTCACTTTCCTTTCGATTATATTAAGTGTAATAATGGAGAAAATGCATGTCTGACTTAGAAAACTATTTTGAAAAGTTTAGAAAAAATATCATTGGGTATAATCACACCTTTGAAACGCCATACGGCGAGAAAAAGGTTGTTTACTCAGATTGGACTGCCAGTGGGCGTTTGTATGAACCTATCGAACGGAAGATATGTGAAACATTCGGCCCATTCGTTGGCAATACGCATTCGGAATCCAGTGTGACCGGTACTTGCATGACCAAGGCCTATCACCTGGCGCATGAAAAAATTAAACAGCATGTAAATGCAAAACCTGATGATGTAATCATTACAACGGGTTTTGGAATGACAGCAGCAGTTAATAAATTTCAGCGTATCTTAGGGATCAAAGTTCCGGAACAGCTTAAACATTTCATCAAATTTAATGAAACCGATAGACCCGTTGTTTTTATAACCCACATGGAACATCACTCTAACCAAACCTCGTGGCTGGAAACTTTGGCGGAAGTTGTCTGTATCGAACCTGATAAAGACAGCCTGGTTGATTTCGATTTTTTTCAAACTCTTTTAGATAAATACAAAAACCGAAAGGTAAAGATTGGAGCCTTTACAGCTTGCTCGAATGTATCTGGCGTACGCCCTCCTATTCATAAATTAGCAAAGATGATGCACGAAAATGGCGGTTACTGTTTTATCGATTATGCCGCCTCTGCTCCGTACGTTAAAATCGATATGCATCCACCTGATCCCATGGAAAAGTTAGATGCAATATTATTCTCTCCCCATAAATTCCTCGGCGGACCAGGCACGTCGGGTGTATTAATTTTTGATTCTTCTTTATATCATAACCGTGTTCCGGATCATCCCGGCGGCGGTACCGTTAGTTGGACCAATCCCTGGGGTTCTCATAGTTATGTAACTGATATCGAAGCACGTGAAGACGGCGGAACACCAGGGTTTCTTCAGGCCATCAAAACTGCCTTATGCATTCACCTTAAAGAAGAAATGACTTCCGATAAAATGCTGGCCCGCGAAGAAGAATTGGTTAAGATTTCTTTTGATGATCTCCGTAAAATTCCAGGACTCACTCTTCTCGCCGATAACTGTGAAGATCGACTTGGCATTCTTTCTTTCTATGTTGATGGAATGCACTATAACCTGCTTGTCAAGATGCTGAACGATCGGTTCGGGATTCAAGTTCGCGGTGGTTGCTCTTGTGCCGGCACCTACGGCCACTACTTGCTCCACGTCGATCATTTTCGCTCCAAACGCATTACCGACTTAATCGATGAAGGAGATATGTCTGAAAAGCCGGGTTGGGTACGTATGTCAATGCATCCAACTATGACAAACGATGAATTACATTATATTATCAATGCAATCGATCAATGTGTAAGAAACAAAAATGTTTGGGAAATGGATTATCGCTACTCATCTCAAATAAATGAATTTCAGTGTATTTTGGGTGAAGACAAACAAGTTCAAAAAGTTAAAACTTGGTTTGAATTGTAACTAGCGGAATGCTTCCAAAATACGTGCGTTTCAGAATAAATAGGTATGAATTGTCAAATTCTAATTCTGAAGTGTCATTTGGTTGTCAGTAAGACTTTTGTTGTCATTGACTTGGTGACCGAATGACCATGAATGGTAAAGTGACTAACTCCGCGTTTAAAACCTAGTTCTACTACCATTGTAAATTCTAAATATGAAAGACCCATCTCTCTTTACTCCCAAGCAAATCCGGGAATTTTACAACCAATTTGGCGCCAAACAAGATTCACAGTTATTTTACGAGCGACCGGCAATTGACGAGCTTATCGCACATTCGAATTTTCCCGAAGCTCATTCTGTGTTTGAATTTGGATGTGGAACAGGTCGATTTGCGAATGAATTATTGTCTGGTCCTTTGCCAACTGATGCAATTTATTTTGGTTACGATATCAGCCAAACCATGGTTGGACTAACCGAGAATCGAATTATCTCTTTTGCAGATCGTGCTAGAGTATATTTAACAGATGGAACAGTTGAATTCAAATTTTCAAACGAGAAGTTTGATCGTGTCGTATCAATTTATGTTTTGGATATTTTCTCTTTCAATGACATTACGCTGTTTCTGAATGAAGCGCATCGCATTCTCAAAAGGCATGGCCTACTTTGTTTGATCAGCTTAACCTTCGGGAAAACCGTATTTTCACGAATAGTGACCTCAATTTGGACCCTGATTCATAGCATAAAGCCAAGGTTAGTTGGCGGCTGCCGGCCAATTCGTTTAATAGAATTCGTGCAAAGGAATTATTGGCAGGTTGAATATTCTAAAATCGTGAATGCTTGGGGAATCTCTTCGGAAATTCTTATAGCTAAAAAAGCGTAAATATCAGTCATCAACTTTCCATTTATAATTTCAGTTTAAAATTTTGTTAAATATCATGTTTTACACATAGATTGGAGAAGGTAATAATTTTACTCAATTAAATTGAAAAGGAAAGAATAATTTTTATAAGTTTAATGGCAAAATTCGATAGGAGTAAATTATGTTAAGAAACTTTTCTTTAGAATATTGGCTGGATAACAGTTGGTATGTTGGTAAATTAAAAGAAGTTCCAGGTGTTTTTAGTCAAGGAGAAACACTTGAGGAGCTTGAGGAAAATATAAGGGACGCATATCAATTAATGATGGAAGAAGAGATTTCTTTGCCTGATAAAGATATTCATGTTAAAGTGATCGGGGTCGATATTTGAAGCGAAGGAGCTTTATTCGTGAACTTACTAAAGCAGGCTGTTCTTTAAATAGGCACGGTAAAAAACACGATATTTATGTAAATTCGGAGAATGGGAAAAAGGCCCCTGTTCCGAGACATTCAGAAATAAAAGAAACACTTTGTGAATTAATTAAAAATCAACTTGGAATAAAGTAAAAAAAGCAATTACAATTTTTAGTAACTCCGGAACGCTTTCCAGGATTATACCATTTTATTAGTTTAACTATTACAGCAAATTATGATGTGCTTTTTAATTTCTGGGTATATAAATAAGAGGAAAACCATGATGAAATCCAAATACCTATTCAGTTGGTTTTTAGTCTTTAGTTTTACTACAGCGATTTGCCAGGAGAATATTACTATCCCGGATGACCTAAAAACCACCATGCCGATCGATGCAAAAATCATCAAAGGCACATTCGATAACGGACTTACTTATTACATCAGGCAAAATAAAAAGCCGGAAAATCGGGTTGAACTGCGGCTTGTAGTGAAAGCCGGCTCTATTCTGGAAGACGACGACCAGCAGGGATTGGCACACTTTGCAGAACATATGGCATTTAATGGCACCAAGAATTTTGCCAAACAGCAACTAGTGAATTACCTGGAATCCATCGGCATGCGTTTTGGCCCTGATTTAAATGCCTATACAAGTTTTGATGAAACCGTTTATATGCTGCAGGTTCCAACTGACACTGTAGAAATTGTGGAAAAAGCTTTCCAGATTTTGGAAGACTGGGCTTCGGCTGTCACTTTTGATGAAGAAGAAATCGATAAGGAACGCGGCGTGGTAATCGAAGAATGGCGGCTTGGGCAAGGCGCCGGCAACCGAATGCGCGAAAAACAACTCCCTATCCTTTTGAAAGACTCACGCTATGCCGAACGAATCCCGATTGGCAAAAAAGAGATCCTCGAAACATTCAAACCGGAAACTTTGCTCCGGTTTTATTCCGATTGGTATCGCCCGGATCTAATGGCTGTTATTGCGGTTGGCGATTTTGAAGTGGATTGGATTCAAAGTTTAATTAATGATCATTTCAGCAAATTAATAAATCCTGATCCGACTAAAGAGCGAACTAATTATCCTGTACCGGACCACCAGGAAACATTGTTTGCATTAGCTTCGGATGTGGAAGCATCCGGTTCAAGTGTGACTATCTATTATAAACATGATATTGAACCCGAGGGCACGCTTGGGGATTACCGGAGACAGCTCGTCGATATCCTTTACAATAACATCTTGAACCAACGACTGAATGAATTAACAAAACAAGCCGAACCCCCTTTTCTGTATGGCTACTCAAGCAGCAGCAGGTTTATTGGCCCGAAAGATGTCTATTTATTGGGAGCAGGTGTGAAAGACAATGGCCTCAAAACCGGCTTAAGTGCTTTATTGACCGAGGCTGCTCGAATGGAGCAATTCGGCATTGTCGAAAGTGAATTAGAGCGACAAAAAATATCCATGCTGCGTTCGATTGAACGGGCTTACGTTGAACGTGACAAAAGTGAGTCAAGAGGTTATGCCGCCGAATTTATTCGAAATTTTTTATATGACGAGCCAATCCCCGGAATTGAATATGAATATGCTCTTTTCAATAAATATGTACCGGACTTCACAGTTGAAGAAGTAAACCACGTTGCGGGAAAGTGGATTCGTGATGAAAATCGTGTCATCATGACAAATACACCCGAAAAAGAAGGGCTCATTCAACCAACAGAACGATCCCTGGAACTTGTTTTTGTAGAGGTACAAAATTCTGAAATCGCTCCGTATGAAGACATGGTATCAAACCTGCCGTTGCTAAGCGAATCCCCCACTCCGGCAAAGATTGTAGAGAGTAAAGAAATAACTTCTATCGGTGTAACGGAATGGCAGCTTGCGAATGGGATTCGGGTTGTTTTAAAACCTACTGATTTCAAAAATGATGAAATTTTATTCACTTCTTACAGTCCCGGTGGCCATTCTTTAGTGGAGGACGATGCCTATATCGCAGGTGTCACTTCATCTATGATCAGCCAGCAGTCGGGATATGGGAATTTCAATTTGATTGAATTACAAAAATTATTAACCGGAAAAGTGGTTCGGGTTAGTCCTTTCATCGGGGAGCTTTATGAAGGTATTTCCGGCAGTGCATCACCTAAAGATTTGGAAACACTTTTTCAGTTAATTTACCTGTCTGTCACATCGGCAAGATACGACAGTACTGCTTTCCAGTCCATAAAATCACGTCTCCAGGGATTTCTGGAAAACCGTGATGCCAGGCCGGAAACTGCCTTTCAGGATACATTTCAATTAACCCTCGCCCAATATCATCTGCGCAGCCGTCCCTGGTCCAAGGAAACTCTAGACAAAATGGATTTGAGCAAATCATTTGATATTTATAAAGATCGATTTGCAGATTTGAGTGATTTCACATTTTTCTTTGTAGGTAATTTTGATCTTGAAACAATGGAACCCTTTGTTAAAACCTACCTGGGGGGCTTGCCTTCGACACAACGAAAGGAAAATTGGCGCGATGTTGGTGTCAGACCACCGAAAGGCGTTATAGAAAAAACTGTCAAAAAAGGCCTGGAGGAAAAAAGCCAGGTTCGTTTGGTATTTACAGGGCCGTTTAAATGGGATCGTATGGATCGCTATTATATGATTTCGATGGCGAGTGCGTTAAGGATAAAGCTGCGTGAAGCACTACGTGAAGATCTCGGCGGGACTTATGGTGTCGGCGTAAACGCCGGGGCATCACATTACCCAAATGAAGACTATTCCATATCGATTAGCTTCGGTTGCTCCCCGGATCGAGTCGATGAGCTGACCAAAGAAGTTTTCACACAAATTGACAGCCTTAAATCCTTTGGCATCGATGATGAAACGGTTACAAAAGTAAAAGAGGCACAAAAGAGAAAAAGGGAAATCGACCTTAAAAGAAATGGATTTTGGTTGAGCGTACTACAGTATTATTATCAGCATGGTATTGACCCTGTTTCAGTCCTGGATTTCGATGAAAGACTGAAAAATATTTCTGCTTCCGATATGCAAAAATCAGCACAAAAATATTTTGATTTGAATAATTATGTGAAGGTTGTTTTATTGCCTGAGAGTAGTGAGCAATAACATTTGGTGGAGGTGAAAATACAATGTTGAAGATAATAGCAAAAAGAGTAAATTCAGAAATGGGCTTAATTAGCTTCGATGAGCTTAATAAACTAATCGAAAAAGTAAAAAAAACTGAAGAGGTAGAACTTACAATTATTGAGACAGATCTTTCGGTTGATGGTATTATGAAATTAGAAGATGAAAGCGGTGCATACGATTTTCTGAAAGATCCTAGAGAAGACATCTATTCAGTATCAGATTTAAAGGTTAGATATAAATGAAACGTGGTACTATTATCTTAACACCCTTCCCATTTACTGACCTGCATGGAAATAAAGTTCGACCAGCCTTAATCATATCAAATGACAAAAGAACAGGCGAAGATTTAATTATTGCATTTATTTCGTCAATCGTTGATCCAAAAAATCTTCAAGAAGCTGATATTCTAATAAGACAAAATGAAAATGTATTTTTACAATCTGGTTTGAAAACTTCTTCAGTTATTAAAGCTGATAAATTAGCAACTATTAATAAAAATATTATTCTTGGGGAATTAGGTTCATTAAACAAAGAAATGATGGTTAAAGTTGGGAAAAAAATAAAGCGTGCGTTGGATTTGCCATAATAGTAAATTGTTATGAAAAAAATATTTGAAAGTTAATTCAATGTCTAAACATATTGGAATTGTTGCTTGCAGTGCTGAAGGAGCAGCGCTTTGTTACCGAACAATCTGTTCCGAAGCTCCGGCAATTTTAGGTGAGCACCGCCATCCGGAAATAACCATGCATACCTACCCTCTCTCCGACTACATGGATGCCATTTACGAAAACAGCTGGGATAAAGTGGGTCAACTAATGTCTGCTTCGGCTAATATTCTTGCAAACGCCGGAGCCGATTTTGCCATATGTCCGGATAATACCATCCACCAGGCATTCGCGTTTGCAACAAAACATTCTACAATCCCCTGGCTCCACATTGCAAAAGTGGTTGCTGAAAACGCAGCGCTGAAAGGATTTTCTCACCTGGGAATTTTGGGCACTCGCTATCTCATGGATGGACCTGTCTATTCACAAATTTTAGATGAATTCAATATTAAGTCTTCTATCCCTTCTGAATTGTCCAGGGAAAAAATAAATCAATACATCTTCAAAGAACTTGTGAATGCTGTTTTCACAAACGACACCAGGCAATATTTCCATCACGAAATTCAAAATCTCCGGGACCTGGGTTGCGATGCTGTTGTTTTGGGTTGTACAGAGATTCCATTAATCGTCGATCCCAATCAATCAGTTTTACCAGTTCTGGATTCAACCAGGCTACTGGCTAGTGCCGCGCTCGCAAATTCTTTGCAAACGGACTAGCCTTTCGTGGATTTGCCAATAATTACCTTGAATTCTTCATTGCCTCAAAGACTCGAAGGCTCAAAACTTTTAAAAATAATAGCTTAGAGAGATTGTCTTACTATTTTAATCCAAAATCAGTTTATATCATTCTTCATTATAATTTTCATATTCTTGCAGACTTCTCGCCTTTGTGGCAAAATTCATGAATTGAGCAAGTTACTTACATGCCTTTATTTTAATTCCAAGAAATGATACAACAACAAATAGCAACAGTCGATCAGGTCAATTTTGAGCATACCTTATGGCGTTTTCAAGCCTTTGGGGAGGATGCGGCAAATTTCTTTGATGGTAATCTTTTCAGAAAAGCGATCCATTTAAATGGAAATTTAACTATTCTTTCGTTGAATAATGATTCTCGCAAAATATTTTTGGGAATTGATCCTGTTCCAAAATCAGAATCCGATTTAAACCAAATAATCGATATTGGAAAAAACATCCTGGGCCTTAATTTTCCCTTGCAGGATTTCTATGAATTTACAAAATCAGATCCGATACTTTCTGATCTAACCAAAAAATTCACCGGGTTACGTCCCACTCTTACACCTAATTTGTTTGAAGCGTTGGTAACTTCCATTACTGCACAGCAAATCAACTTAAGGTTTGCATTCTCCGTAAGAAGCAGGCTTGTTAAAGCATTTGGTGAATCCGTAGAACTTGAAGGTCAAAAGTACTATGCATTCCCCACTCCCGAACATCTTGCTATGGCTAATCCCGATTTATTAAGGAAACTGCAGCTCACAACGAAAAAATCTGAATACATTATTGACATTGCTGAAAAGATAGCAACAAATAAGCTAAACTTGGCGGCATTCCCCGGCATGCCAGACGATGAAATCTTCCAAACGCTATTACCGATTCGCGGAATCGGGAGATGGACAGTCGATTGGCTGTTGGCAAGAGGCCTTGGCCGCGGTAATGCTGCGCCATTCGGAGATTTAGGTGTCCGCAAAGCCATCCAGAAATTTTATTTTATTGGTGAGAAAAAATCGGAGGAAGAGCTGAGAATATTCGCATCTAAATGGGGGAAATTCTCGAACCTTGCAATCCATTATCTCCTGAAAGGATTGATGATGGAAGTATAGATTAAAATTCGATCATTATAAAAATGAATACTTTTTTTGAAAAATACTGAAATTCTATTTCATTAGTCTGAACCTGATGTCTTTGAACTAGTTTGAATATATCATCAATAAATTAATTACAATCCCATCGGGATGTAATGTTTATAGCCTGAAATTCTAAAATATATAAAACTCCTTTAAGAGTTATATATGGCATTCTTTTGTTAAATACGATGACATTCAATTCAGACATTCCATTCCTACGGAGTTCCGAATTAACAACCTATAACTTTCCTAAAAACATTTTACTCCTAGCGGAGTTGGATTGCAACCATACAAAGAATTTTGTCAAAGTATCCATTATTATGATGAATTTTAAATCCTTAAGGCACTCCAAAAATCATTTATTTGAAACAACCCTATTATCGAAATTCAGTTTGAACTAAATTTCCTAATAGCATATTTTCAGGGATGATTTAGCAATATTTCAATGAGGAAATACAATGTTCATGACTTATTAATTGTACCATTTTTAATTGCCTTTTCGGTATCTTTTCTTGTTATTCGCTTTTTCAGCAATCCGAAAGATGGATTTCTCCAGCGGATTATTGCCGCTAAAATCAGTATCATCCTGGGTAATATATCTAAAGTTTGCAATTTCGGAGATTGGAATTTCCAGGGGTCAGAAAGCGCAAACTTCCGCAATATATTCTGCCGCAAACTACCGATAATTAAAGAGTGCCGGATCTGATTATCTATCGTTGGATTTTGAAAGGTTACCGAACTATCATCTAAACATTGCAGGAATATATTTTTGAAATGACTAATGAATTTTTGAAACATTAAAATTTAATTGAGGTCTTTTATGCCTAAACGTGTACTTATCCTGGGAGCTGCAGGACGTGATTTTCACAATTTTAACGTGTATTTTCGTGATAATGAAGAATATGAAGTGGTTGCTTTTACTGCAACCCAGATCCCCAATATCGAAGGAAGACTCTACCCCCCGGAATTGGCTGGGAGACTTTATCCCAATGGCATTCAAATCGAATCCGAAAATGAATTGACCCGGCTCATCAAAGACCTTAAAGTTGATCTTGCGGTCTTTTGCTATAGCGATGTCTCCCATCAATTTGTGATGAATTTGGGTTGCCAGGTGATGGCTGCCGGGGCTGACTATATGCTGATGGGCGCCAAAAACACATCCCTCAAATCTAAAGTACCCGTTATATCCATCGGCGCATCTCGAACCGGCGCCGGTAAAAGTCAAACCAGTCGCCGTGTTGCTGAAATCCTGCATGAAATGGGAAAACGGGTCGTAGCGGTTCGCCACCCGATGCCTTATGGCGACCTGGTGAAACAAGCGGTGCAAAGATTTGCTACTTTCAAAGACCTGGAGGACCATGATGTAACCATCGAGGAGCGTGAAGAATACGAACCGCACTTACGAAATGGCCGCATTGTTTATGCCGGGGTCGATTACGAAAAGATTTTGCGGCAAGCGGAAGAGGAAGCCGACATTGTGATATGGGATGGCGGCAATAATGATTTGCCTTTCTATGCTTCCGATTTGCATATCGTTGTCGTTGACCCACATCGACCTGATCATGCGGAAAGATATTTTCCAGGAGAAACAAATGTGCGTATGGCCGATGTGGTTGTCATCAATAAAGTAGACACAGCCACCCGGGAAAATATCGAAACAGCCCGTCGCATTGCTTTGGAACTAAATCCCAACGTCACAATTGTCGATGCAGCCAGTCCGATCTTCGTCGAAAATGGCGAACAAATCAAAGGCAAAAAAGTGCTGGTTATCGAAGACGGGCCTACTACAACGCATGGTGAAATGACTTTTGGTGCCGGCTGGGTTGCAGCCAAACGCTATGGTGCTGCCGAAATTATCGATCCCCGTCCTTTTGCAGTTGGTACGATCCATGATACTTTTGTCAAATATCCAAACACCGGGCCCATCCTTCCGGCAATGGGTTACGGCAGCGAACAAACCAAGGATCTGGAGCAGACGATCAATAATTCTAATGCCGATATTGTTTTGGTTGCCACACCGATTGATATTCGAAATGTGATTCGCCTGGAAAAACCGGGACTGCGCGTGCGTTATGATTTGCAGGAAATCGGCGAGCCCACATTGACGGGTAT
This sequence comes from uncultured Deferribacteres bacterium, assembly GCA_964464595.1. Lineage (GTDB taxonomy): Bacteria > Zhuqueibacterota > JdFR-76 > JdFR-76 > DREG01 > JADFJB01. The sequence continues at coordinate 35,111 of CAYXGW010000028.1, read as the reverse complement.
TCTTTCTGATTTTGTAAAGTCACATTAATTAATATTTGACCGGAAACACCTAAACTGTCATTCCCGCATGCTTTCAGACTGTCCAAGAACCACGAAAATGTCACCCCCGAATGCTTTTATCGGGGGTCTACTTGCATGAAGTCAGGCAAAAAATGGACTCCTGCTTAAAGCATGCAGGAGTGACAGGATAGGTTATCGGACAGATTGGCTTTTAGCGGGAATCTGCCTGCTTGGAATTGTCTAGTTTTCCCTAGGATACTACTAAATTAACGGTATTTATCATGCAATTCGAAATCGTCCATGCAAAAACTGAACACCTGGATCATGTCGCTAACCTGTTTAATAGCTACAGGGTGTATTACGAGCAAGAGCCGGACCTGGAACGAGCGACGAATTTCATTAAAGCCCGGTTAAGTCGGCAAGATTCTGTTATCTTCCTGGCTTTATCAAATGAATCTGATAATAAAAATGCATTGGGGTTTACGCAGCTCTATCCCTCTTTTTCTTCGGTTTCGACCAAACGGCTGTGGATTTTGAATGACCTGTTTGTCGCAGATGGTGCACGAAGATTTGGCATTGCCAGGGCATTAATGGAAAAAGCAAGAAATTTCGCAATTGAAACCGATGCCAAAGGATTGATATTGGAAACCGCTATGGATAACAAACCTGCCCAGGCTTTATATGAATCACTTGGCTATTCAAAGGATGATGAATATTATCGATATTATTTGAATGTTTGATTTCAATTATAAATATTGAATACTTTCAAAAGTGAAACATAGTTACTATCTTTTAATAATGCTTTACAAAAAAAGGATAGGTAATGGTAGAACTCTGGTCAAAACAAAAGGAAATTGACTTTTTCAATGATTCAAGGAATTTTGCAACACCTGAACAATTATTTTATTTTGGGGATGATTCCCGCTACTACGCTTATTGGCCAAAATCGTATAAAGGGGAAAAATCAACATTACAAAGTAGAAACGCTTTAATAGGAAATTTTACAGAAAAGTTTTGTGTGGATTTGCTTCAAGAATATGCAGGTAGTAGAGGACTTTATGCTGTCCAAGGAGCCGTCTGTGATGAAATAGGTCTTACCAAAAAAACACCAGCTGATGTTGTATTATGCAAAAGTAAACAAAGAGAACAAACTGCTAATGACATTATTGCAATATTTGAGGTAAAAATGTCTATAGTTTGGAACTGGGAATTAAAAAATGATAAATTGATTTGCTTAGGTGATTTTAAAACACATAAAGGCAATCCAGGATTACTTCGTTCAGATTCCATGCTAAAAGCAATTGGTAAAAGCTGCACAATTCGAGCGTCTGGTTACTCTGCTTCAACTATTCCAATAGTAATACTTGGAAATACACCAATAGCCCAAAGCTATGTCAATAAGGTCGACCATCTTCTTAATATAGGAATCATTCAAGGATTTTGGTCTGTCAACCCAAATCCCCTAGACTTTGGAGTTGAAAGTATAAAAAATACACCTTTTAATGGCTTTATAAAAATGAATTCATATAATGAATTGGATCAGGAACTACAAAGTCTATTATCAAAAAATTGTGAATTCTTTTCCAGTATGAAAACAAAGAGTGAATTGGGTAAAATTATAGAAATTGCAAACAAAGAGGCTGATTTTGAGCAAAAAGCAGAAAAGTTTTTATCTCTAATAAGGGTATAAAATGGCAAACGAGAAATACATGCAAAAACGATCCGGTACAGAAACCAGTTCATTTGGAACACCGGGTCGCATAAATCATGATTCGAGCAAATTTTATAAAAGTAAATTGTATGATGGTTTACATAATGCAAAAAAAGTTCAATATGTTGAGCACGAAATTCCTAAAATTAATTGTAACAAAATCTTTTGCAAATCCAGTGAAAAAATGAATGAATTGCCGGACAATTCTGTACATTTAATGATAACATCACCGCCATATAATGTCACAAAAGAATATGATGATGATTTGAGTCTTAAAGAATATTTAGAGTTATTGAACACAGTTTGGAAGGAAACATTCCGCGTTTTAGTACCAGGCGGACGAGCTTGTATTAATATTGCAAACCTTGGTAGAAAACCATATATACCACTCCATAGTTACATAATCAAAGGGATGCACGATATTGGTTACTTGATGCGTGGAGAAATAATTTGGAATAAAGCTTCAAGTGCAAGTCCGTCAACTGCATGGGGTAGTTGGCTATCAGCTGCAAATCCAGTATTAAGAGATATTCATGAATATATTCTTATTTTTTCGAAAGATACATTTACAAGAATAAAAATGGACAAGGAAAATACTATCAAAAAAGACGAATTTTTGGAATGGACAAAGAGTGTATGGACATTTCCTGCCGTTTCGGCAAGACAAATCGGACATCCTGCTCCGTTTCCAGAAGAATTACCCTATCGACTCATTCAACTATATTCTTTTAAAGGAGATGTAGTTTTGGATCCTTTTTCTGGAAGTGGATCAACTTGTCTATCTGCTATAAAAGATCAACGAAAATATGTTGGATATGATATTGATCCTTCATATGTTAAATTATCAGAAAAACGAATATTTAGTTACACCAACCAATTAAAGCTATTCAAAGATTAAATATTTGTTACTAAAATTATTAGGATCTTCAACTAATAAAATTTAAAATCAGCTCCCCATAAATAATCTTTACATGACGCAACAAGCCGGATATTCAAAACGAAGCCTGGTGCAAAAGCTGGGGATTAAGGAAGTCGCCAGGATGATCATTCTCAACGCACCCAATAATTACGACCAGATTTTGACACCCCTGCCAGATCAAGTGGATCGCCAGGATAAGCTCAATGGCACTTTTGATTTTATCCAGTACTTTACCAAAAGCAAAAAGCAACTCACAGAAGATCTTCCTGAACTGAAGGATCATTTAGAAAAAAACGGCATGATCTGGATATCCTGGCCCAAAATGGCATCCAAAGTTCAGACAGATATGACAGAGGACGAAGTTCGAAGAGCTGCTTTTCCCCTGCACCTTGTGGACATCAAGGTGTGTGCAGTGGATGAAATTTGGTCCGGGTTAAAACTGGTTATTCGCAAAGAATACCGGTGATTCATAGATGTGAGTTTTATTTTATTTCGTGTGATTTTTTCCTCGAGAACATCGCCTTCGGGAATAACTACGACGGCTTCGTGTTCCTGGTATTTTTACGTTTAGGGAAACTCTAGCGTTAGAGTAGCAGCTGGTCGAAACTGAAAGTCCCAACTGGTTTGGCCTTCATTGGTTCTCATTTCGATGCCAAAGGAAAAATCGATCCCTTTGACGATGGCAAGCGGGGTTCCTTCAAGCAACCCCTTGTTACGTGCATCCACTGCAAGTTTCGGCGCAAACGTAATTTGCCAAACTTGCTCATCTATCATCTGTTCTGTCACAACTATAGGATCATGAAACCACTCGACCCCAAAAGGAAACCGCATGGTTTTCAGTGACCCACTTAAAGAAATTCTGTCGGCCCGGATCATAACGTTAGCGCGAAGTACCGTGGGTTCCGACAACGACACGATTCTTGCGCCTATCAACTCCACGTAACCGAAATTCGTCTGTTTCAACTTCATGGAATTTAGTCCAAGAGGCCATCGAGGGCGGCCTGGTTCTGTGTGGTTGTAGAGAATTGTGTCTGGACTTAAACGCGGGTTATCCGTTCCAACTATTGGTAACCAGCCAAACTTGAAACGACCTACACGAAAATATAATCCTACATGGAATAGTTCGATCGACGACTTGCCTTCAATTGTGAACATTTGCGATTCAAGGCGGACACCTGTACAATCTACTCCCACATACTCGAAGTTCTCCACTCTAAAGTCCATGCTTCGGCGAGGAAAACCAAATAAGTCGAAGCCAATACCAAATCGAGCAACGCCATTGTCTCCCTTGCCCTGTGCCGCTACAGAGGCTGCCAAAACTATTAACGTAAGTGCTGTCAATACTGGTCTTTTCATTTCCAAACCTCGCATAATATCCTGATTTTTCATTCACAATATTAACTAAAAAGTTTTAAAACAATAATTTTATAACCATCTACATCCACTAACAATTCTCCTCTATGTATTGGATAATCACCCAACCTTTATGGTTTTAATTAATAGGTTAAGGCCATTTTCCCATGACGGAAATAAGTCAACCCAATGAATATTTTTTAATTCTTCATGCAATGGAGTGCAGTCATCAATTCTGACTGGTAGAATATATATTTCTGATTCAGGCATTTTTTGTAGAATATCTAGTGCTGTTTTTATCTCTTTTTGTACAAAACCCATTTTGCTAACAGAAGAGTGCGAAAGAACAATAATAAAGTATCTGCTTTCTTCTATTACTTTTGTTATTTCTCTTCCCCAATTCTGTCCCGGTAACAGTTTTTCTTTATCAATCCAAGCACTAATTCCAGCATTTTTCAACTCACTATATAGCCTTATGGCATGTTGTTCATCTTCGTTTGCATAACTAATAAATACTTCGATTTTTTCTGATTTCTTAATTTGTTTCGCGATGTTTATCTGACCGCTAATTAGTTTATCAATTTTTACCTTTATCTTGGTCTTTCTTTTTTGTGAGCCTTCTTTAATTGCATCAAGTTCATCGACTGCCAATTTACCATCTTTCGTAATAAGTGTCAAAATTTGTTTAATTAAGTGGATTCTCACATTTCTTTCGAACTCTAGAATTCCGTCGTATTGCCAATAGAATACATCGATTTCTCTACTTGATTTCTTTTTAAATTGTATAACATGGTTAAATTGTGCGATTTCTTCAGGATTGTCCGTATAGAATTTCTTCGTTTTGAAATAAAACATTATTTGAGGATAGCCTGTCTTCTGATAAGATTCAATTGCTATATCAAATTCTTCTATGGTACCTGAAGGAGCTCTTGGTGTAGGCGTACCAAACCTTTTCCACATAATACCAATTAGTATATCATATTCACCAAGTTGTTCATTCAAAATTGCTTGAGTATCTTCTCCAGCACTAGGGTACGCATCTTTTTCCCATGAAATTGCTTGAACATCTATTTCTTCACCAAATAGATGACCTATGTCCCCGAATATTTTACGAACGTCTGGAATTACAACAGTCGAAAGTAACTCACGTTCTTCCATTACATCACTTGGAGACGATATGAATACCCTTATTTTTTTCATAATCTGCTTCGATTATATTCACACCTAACATATAGGTCTATACAAGTCACATATACTCACTATAGACAGCAATATCCGTCGCATAAAAATCCAATTTGTGCTTGTATTGGAACGCTCATACAACTCGCATAATGTCCTGATTTTTCATTCAAAATATTAATTAAAAAGTTTTCTAAAAAAATAATTTTACTACCACCTACGAACACGACAATTCTCCTCTATGTATTGGATCATCGCCCAACCGGGTATTATAATTTACCAAACCCACGCTCAAAAAGTCAAACCTTTTTTTCCACACATCCCTTCTTGAGAGGCTGTGTCCTGAACCTGACGAAGGAAGAAAGAAAAGTCGCTCGCTTTTTACCGTCGGCAGGAACTTGTTGTTAGCCATTTATTTTCTCGTACAATGTTTCAGGGGCAATATCGGCACCATTTGGCCAAGATATTGTTCCCCCCTCTATAGTTGCCTTTTTAAAAAAGTCCTTGTCCTTCAATGGCGCAAATATAGGCCCTTTATTTGTGTACTCCGATAAATCAATATTTCCGGCCACCCCATTATCAAAAACTATGTGGAAAGTGTAACCCTCTTTATAACTAATACTTATTACCTCATTCATATCCCACATACTTGTAGCCTTATGTCAAAGGTTTTATTTTCTTGAGCTCTTTACTTTCTCTTGCCAACTTCCAATCCTCTTCAAGCTCGGATACATTAAGGTCAACCCATTCACGTACGAGTCTGGTGGCTGTTTTTGAGTCAAGATCTCCTTTAAGGATGTTACCTTTAAAATCAAATACAGCCTTCCTGCCTGAGTATTCAGCGTGAAAATGAGAAGGATTATGTTCATCATAGAACATCCTTATTATGATTCCGAAAAATCGTGATACTTCAGGCACTGGTACAGTCCTCTCATTTAATTGCTAAAATGGGCAGAACGAGTCGTTTATCCAAATCATTTATGATAATCTATGTATTGGATCATTTGCCCAATCTGATATCCTAATTTAACAAACCTACGCTAAGAAAATCAAACCTTTTTTCGTCACACTTCCCCACTCAATCGGTCGAAAGGAAGCCCATCGCCTTGAACAACTTCCACGTCCGTCCGGTGAATAGCTTTTTGTTGCGAACCAGTTGATCTGCCTTTTCGATAGTAGGCCGGTTAATGATGACCAGGGCAGTGGTCTCGTCTCCTTTCTGGACGAGGAAAGACAGGTCTATCCGGTCGACCGCTATCTTGAAGACAAAGTCAGTCTGTTCTCCTGCCTGGACTTTGGTTGGCTCAACCTGGCTTTGTCGAACCTGATTTAGAAGCGATTCGCCTTCCACTTCTTCGCTCAACTCACGCAACAGCGCCCTCTTTGCTTCCTCACCGCTGTCGATCTTGCCGCCTAGCATCTCCAACCTGCCGTCCTTTTTCGCCTTGCCAACGAAGAGGTATCCGGTCTGATCACGTATCAGTAGCTTTGCTGCAGATTTCATAGCGCCTCCCAACATGGTTTTATCCAACGTTTTTTTTCATAACGCCAATGCTCACATTGAAATTAGATGCCAGACCAACAGGAGCGCTAAAATTATCATAAAAATTCCGGGGAAAATGAAAACTTGTGACTTTTCTATCGATACCACGGCAAGCTTTTTTAAACCCACCGCTGGAAAACTGAAATAGACCACTGCTTTGAGACCTGGCTCCAGCCAAAAACCGTCAACACAATCGGAATGCCTGACCAAACGGGATGGAAAGCCACAATGACTGAGCCAAGGCCGAGGCTCAAAAAGGCAATGCAAAATACGCCCGGACCCTCCTTTTCTCGGAACCAAATAAAGAAGCGTGCCCAGGTTTTATGTGCGATCACATGGGACAGGCCCAGGGTTCCAAGGTGAATAATTGCAAAAGTTTGTATCCCTGTTTCTATAGTCATTGTAACTCCTTTGAGTTGAGTGACTACTTAGTATATTGGATAATCTCTAGCTTGGTATCCTAATTAACAAACCTAGTTTTAAAAATCAATTCCTTTTTTTCGCCACACATCCACTCTTGAGAGGGTATTTCCTCTTGTTGAACCCTATTTGTTCATTAGTGCGTTGATGGCATATTGGCCAACTTGGGATTGATGCATCACCTGGAGAAATGGAGCCATTGCCCTGGCAGGCCCTTTGGCAAAAACCAGGACAGGGGTTGAGGTATGGGTACCGGTAGACCAAACCACTGCTTGTCTTGTCGCGACTTGTATTGCTAAAAGGTTTTGACGGTTGTCATCCAAATGGTGTATAAAAAACGCGTCGTTGACATCTATTTTTGGAACTTTTTTCAATTCCAGAGAACTATGCCCTTTTACATAAAACGGATTCTCTTCGGTTTCCAAAATTCTTGCTGCCTGCATTTCATCAATATCAAATTCAGTATTCTCGTTGATAGTTTTCATCAACTGCGACGAAGTTTTCTTTTCTTCGGGTAATCCATCGAATTTACCCGAAAAGATCTCTTCATAGCTTAATTTCTGTTCATAGATTTTATCTAGAATTTCAGGATACCCGAAATTAAAATTAGGTTTAAATTTTTTGTCCTTAAACAACGAACCCGGTAAATCCCTGGCTTCGGGCAGGTCAGCTCCGGAGTAACTAAAACCAAATCCTCCTGTTTCGTGATCGGCTGTCACAATTAGCAAGGTATCATCACGATTTTTCATCCAATCTAAAACATAATTCAACACTTCATTGATCTTTAACATTTCATGCAGCATGGTTCCTGTATCATTATAGTGAGCAGCCCAGTCAATTCGACCCGCTTCAATCATCAAGAAAAAGCCTTTGTCATTAGTTGACAATACTTCAATGGCTTTGGTGGTCATCTCTTTTAAGGTAGGAATCGATCGATCCGGATCATTCTTAGTTCTGTGCGCTTTAATTCCATCCGGCAGGGAAGAATCGGCGAATAAGCCTAATATCTTTCCATTTGCCTGTTCCATCTGGGATTTCGTAAAAGCTAATGCATATCCCTGTTGCTGTGCTTCTTTTACCAGATTGCGACTGTCTTCGCGTCTGGAATTAATTTTGACTACGCCTTCACTCAACTGTTGCAGTTCTTTGCGAATCGTGGAATTTATATCATTCGCTTCTTTGGGAATCCAATGCCGGAGGCCACCTGACAGCATCACATCCGGCGCCGTATTCAACATATCCACTGCAATTTCATTCTCCAAACTGCGATATGGTTGATGAGCTGCAAATGCAGCAGGGGTTGCATGCGTAATTCTGGTATCGGAAACTAAACCCGTTGATTTACCCTGTTTTTTGGCGATTTCAAGAATGGATTTGGCCGGGTTGCCATCTTGATCTGCTCCGATCATCTCAACACCTGATGGTTTTCCGGTAGCCAGCTGGGTTCCTGACGCGGCAGAATCTGTTACCAGATTATCGGCCGCATGAGTTATGGAAATTCCGAGAATTCCGCCTTCTTTCAATATTCTATCAAATGCGGTCATCCTGTTTTTGACCACTGAATTAGGTGCTTGCCGCGCATAAGTCAGTAACAGCCCCACTTGCTGGGGACCCATGCCGTCGCCAATGATCATGATGACATTTTTTGTTTTTTCTGATTTAGGATCTTTTGCAGGAGGTTGCGTCTTCGAGCAACCTACTACCACCATCATTCCAATTAAAAAAATAATGAACAATTCCAGTGACGCAGTAAGTCTGATATTAGAAAGCATTGTTCTATGTCCTCTTTTTTCTGGGGATTAAATGATTTTAGACCTGTTTTACTCGAAGTCTACAAAGCGCCCATTCTGAATCTGAGTCCCCCAGACGCGATGCAGGGCTTGATGTTCGTTCGGGCTGAAACTGATAGGCTCACCGATGCCAATATCGAGGTTTTGAATCGATTCGATGGCGTCGATCAGGTTTTCGCGTGTGACCTTTTCGGGGGTGCGTTTTAATCCTGCAACGAACACTTTTGCTACAAGAAACCCTTCGAGAGAAACAAAGTCCGGCTTAACGGTTGGATCGAATTTTTTCAGTATGCTGCGATATTCAGCGACGCCGGGAAGGTCTGATTCGAAATGGGGAACGACTTGTGTAACGATGACGCCCTCTCCGTACTTGCCGAGCGCATTGGCCAAAGAAATGCTGCCAACAAATGAAACGTTAAAAAAGAAAGCATTCGGAAAGATGGTTTTGGCAAGCTTAATGAACTTTGCGCAGGGGGTATATGTACCTACCATGATAATCGCTCTTGGTCGAATCGGCGCATCGAAGATCGTAAGCAGACCATCTTCGACATTCATTGTATTGCGCGTATAGCGGCCATGGGCAAGGGTTTCTGCACGTTGGTATCCCTTGGCTTTCAGGGCCTTTACCCCACCGGTATAGCCGGCATCTCCATACCCGTCGTTTTGCGTAAAAAAGGCGACTTCGTCCGGTTTTATCCCGCGTTCGAGAATCGCGTCGATCATCGTGGCGGTTTCTTCTTCGTAGCTTGACCGGAAATTAATCACATAGCGGTCCGGTGGGGATTTCCTCAAGATGTTCGACCCGGTGAATGCTCCGAAGAGCAGGGTCTTTTCACGGTTTGCGATAGGAACGGTCACCATTGCAGTGGGTGTACCCACGTTACCGATGACGGCAATGACTTTGTATTCTTCGATGAGGCGGCGCATGTTCGACGCAGCGCTCGTAGGCTGATAACTATCGTCCAGGGCTATTAGCTGGAGGTTTCGCCCATGCACCCCTCCCTTTTGATTGATATGATGAAAATAAGCCTCGATCCCATGCTTCATCGATTGACCAAGATCTCTCGCTGGTCCGCTCAGGGCAGTCGTCATACCAATTTTTAGCACTTGTTTTTGTTGTGAAATTGCGCTGACATGGATGAGTGCCATCCAGATTACACAAGAGAATAACAAGCATTGCAGATAAGAGTTTTTTCGGATCATTGTAAGGCGGTTCAGTAAAATTTCCATAAAGTCACAATAAACATGATCAGGGTGATAACCGGCCAATAAAACAACTTAGGTAACAGGTTGTCCCTGAATTGCACGAAGGGAATATTCACTCCCCAGCTGAACAGAATCGAGTTAATCGAGATGGCCAGCAGAGCAATGTAAGTCACAACATAAAAATACTCCATATAGAATATATGGTTATCCGCAAGAGAGCCGCGCAAATCAATATGCGAGATTAATACTACAAAAAACAGGGCCGAGCTTGAGGCCAAAACGGCCGATGCGTTGAATCCGAGTAGATTGATCCTGCTGCTTTCTTTGCAGCTGGTTATAAGTACTGCAAACAATAACAAAAGCACCACAATAATGGGTGTGAAATTTGAGATAAACGGGTTTAGGAAAAGGCGTTTCACCCCTATTTGAAAATAAAGCTCCGGGAATTCCTCTTGCCCGACATAGCGGGGAATGCCAAAATCGGTATTGTAGTTATTGAACCGGTAGTTAAAAAAGCTGCTTGTCACCTCCCAGCCGGGCAATACAAAATCTTTTTCGATGCCGGGAAGCAGCCACGGATGAATCTGATCATAGGAATCGAGCGCGGGCAGCAGGACTACGTTTTTGTCGAAATCCTCATGCCACAGGCGAATCCAGACGGTCTGCTGGTCAAAGGGATAGCGTGTGTAATCGAATTGCTGGCGCAACTCTACTTGAAAATACCAACCGATGACCTCACCGTCTTCATTTTCGCGGCGATAGGATTCAACGATTTCCGATGACTCGGCCTCAGGCAAGACAAAGCCGCGCGCAATATCATCCGGAATATTATTGCTGTATTCCTGCCAGACATAACCAGTTAGGATAACGTTGTTCGCACTCGTGAACTTGATAGACTGCACGAAAACACCCGTTGGAATATGGATCGGCAGGGGTTGTCTATTACGCAGCGCAGTCCGAGTGTTATTCTTTTCGAACGAATCCAAAGCATGTTGATCGAGGATGACGGTCCACTCAGTATTTCTCCAAACAATATCGTCTGTCGAAAGAAACCAGATAATGATAATGCCGAGGGAAAAGAAGGTAGAAGCCAGCAAGGCGCGGAAGCCTAGATTGATGACCAACCTCTCTTTGGAGCGAAACAGGTCCATCATGATGAGTGTGAGGGCAAAGATAATAAAAGTGACGGTGATCCATGTCATGCGGTGGCGCAAAGGGCGGATGCCCATCGTGAGGTCTTCCTTGCTGTAGAGCATGGCCAGTGTCCACTTGGTTGTCGGGATATGGTGGATATTCCCCCTTACGGACAGGTTATTCAGGTCGCGCCCTCCCTCGATGCTACCGCTTTGCCCGGCCATTGCCATACGGCCAATTTGTTCGAGCAAAGTGTTGTTGGTTTTTGCGGCAATGCTTAAGGCGGATTGAGCTCCATGCAAATGGATCATGGTTGGGTGTGACAGGATGGTCGCTTGATCCGACAGCAATAGGCCGTAGCCGTTTATGCCCATATTGACCGTTTCTATTTGTTTTAAAATAGACTCCATAGCATAGTGCAAGTACACAATACCCATTATGCGAACTTGACCAGCATCAGGATCTGTCCGGAAAAAAGGGGCAGCATATTCGACAACCATTTGATCTGCTACCAGGCTGAATCGAGGTTCATTCCAGCCCGGGCCATTTCTCAGGGGATGGTGATACCACTCATACTCACTCATTGAGTAATCAACCTGGTATTCCAACTGAATGCGTTTGAGCGTCCCAGGCTGCCGTAACAAATAAGGTGCGAACAGACGGACATCGGGGTCGTAGGAAAAAGGTTCATATGCGACACCAATGCCCAGGAGGTTAGAATTGGTATTCAACGCGTGTTTCAGGTGTTCGATCACCTTCTGTTTATTAAGATGCGAATGATGCAGTGAATCCGTAAGTGCTATTGCCAACGAAACCGACTGATTCAAGGTTGTTTCTATTTCCTGGGCCAGAGCATTGCTTTGCAGCAGCGCCCGTTGCTGAGCTGGTGCCATAACTTCCGCTCGCTTCTTTACATACTCGATGGTAAGCAAAATACACAATACGAGTGTAACCACGGAAATAATGACCGAGATTTTAAACAAAATATTTTTGGATAAAACAGCCATGAACTAAAAAGTTTCTACAAAGTAACTAATTTTCTACCACCTACAAACACGAACAATTCTCCTTTAGGTATTGGATCATCGCCCAACAGGGTATCCTAATTAACGAACCTACAACTAAAAAGTCAACCTTTTTCCTCCACACATTCCATTTTTAGAGACTGTTGCTAAATGTGCAACATCATCTGAAATGTCATTCTGAGTGCCAGCGAAGAATCTTGCTGGTACTACCCTTAATAACCTGATTATACGAGAGTTACAACGAGTTTCAAACAAAAGATCCTTCACTCCGGTTGCTCTGTTAAGGATGACAATTGCAAGCTTTTTGCCTATTCTGCAACAGCCTCTTTAGAGGGGAAAGAATATCCTCCCGTTCAAACGGTAGGATTTTTAGTGGTGTGTTTATAGCGCCTAAATCAGTGGCGCAGGTTTCTGTTTCGGCTGGAGTTATTTGTCAGGCCATTCTCTCATTCTTAGTTGATACCTGTTTTATACCCGCACCATTGAAACTAGCTTGTTCACTGTATTCCAATTTCTACCGGTCCCTGGCACGCCCATAGCCTTCTCAACTTTTGCGGCCAGCTTTGAACGACCGATTCCATCAGGTGCATATAGATAAAATACTTTATTTATAAGCTCATATTTTTCAGTTTTTGATTTTACCGCCTTAAGGCTATCAAGGTCCGGTTCTTTAGGCACCGAATCCAGGAAAAAGAAATGCAAAAATTTTCCCTCGCTATTATCAAATGGATTATTTTCAATTGCAGCTTCTAGTTCCGACTCCTGAAGTAACAATACCTTTGGCTCAAAGCCATGACTTACCTGGATTTTTGCACCAATTTCCGTGGCTGTCTTGTGTGAACATTTGTTTTTACTGCGAAACACCACATTACCACTTTGTATATAGCTGCTGACATCCTCAAAGCCCATCCCTTCAAGAATCCCCACCAGATCCTTCATGGGGAGAATGTTCCTCCCTCCGACATTGATACCTCTAAAAAGTGCAATATAGATGTTCAAGTCTACATCCACGAACAATTCTCCTCTATATATTGGATTATCGCTTAACCGGGCACCCTAATTAACGAACTTACACTTAAAAAGTCAAACCTTTATTCTCTCACACATCCCCTCCTGAAAGGTAGTGTTCTGAACCTGGCGAAGGGGGAAAAAATAAATTCTTGACTTCATAAATTCAAAAACAATGTAACTGACCAATGAAACGGAAATGGGTTCTGCTGGAGAGCAATTCGCCGCGGGATACCAGCTCAGGGGAAATGACTGGTTGGGAGGACACTAAAAAGAACAGTTCAAAATGTGTCCTCCGAATAACCAATCATTTTTTTATAGCTTTGCTTTAAAACTCATTAGTAATCAGAAAGTATACCTTTTGTGAACATATTATACTATTTGGACAATGTAAGTTTTTGTATTGCAGTAAAATTAGCGGCCTTCATCCTTACGACATAGATGCCGCTTGGTTGATTGCTGGCATCCCATGTAATTTGGTGATAACCGACACTTTGCTGAGCAGCGACAAGGTTAGCAACTAACTGACCTTTTAGATTATAAACAGATACAACAACATGAGCATTCTCTGGTATTTGATAATTAATAGTAGTAGCAGGATTGAATGGATTTGGATAATTTTGGTTTAGAGCGAATTCTTCAGGTAAAATAGATTGGTCTTGAGGAGAAATTTGTTGTTGGTCATTAACGCTCTTAAACACTATTGCGCCCCAAGTAAATACATAATCGGAATAACCTGAGTCACCTGTAGAATTAGATGCCTTAACCTTGTATTGATAGCCATCGTCACGGTCATCTTTGGATGTAATTTCTATATCATTATCAGTATAATTTGTATTCGACGTAGTTCCAATTTGACTAAAGCTACTTGGATTATCGTAAGATCGCCGTCGATAGACTTTATAGGAAGTTGCCCATGTGCTTGCACTCCAGGTTATATTTGGAGGATCACCGTAGTTGCCTGTTAACGAGAGATTCTGTGGTACAGATGGAATTGGTGGTTCTTGTAAAGAGAAAGCATTATTACTCACATCAGACATCCAATTTCCAACTCCATCTATTACACGAATAAGGCAGTTGGTTGATACAGACCCGGCAACCTGATATGTGTATGATCCGTCATCAGCTGTGGTATATACAATATTTTCCCAGGAAGTACCACCATTTCTTGATAAATCAATATCTATACTACCATTATAATCTGTAAATGACCACTGGATTGTTTGAGGAAAACCTTTATACCACGTCACTCCCGTACCCGTGGGGTAGTTTACAGTAACAGTTGGTTCATAATAACCAAAGTTCTCGGGAATTGTAAATGTTGCAGAACGTAAAATACTATTATAAACAACATCAACCGTTAAATCATAAGTCATATATCCAGTGGACTTGATAAGATTGCCATCCAAATGACTTATGTAATAATTTGTATCGTAAACATTGTAATCATTGTCAGAAGCAGTTTGACCCACCCCGACTGTGTATTGTATCCACGACCACTCATAGGTTAAGTTATCACTACCGCTAACTTTCTGACCATTTTCCCAGACTTCAGCTCTCCATGTCAATACCCATTCCGAACCACTTTGCGACATACTTACTTCAAATATTTTAACCTGTACGGCAGCAAAAACAAGCCCCAAAGGCATTATTAACAGAATTAATAAAGTTAACATTTTATAAATAAAATTGGTTTTCATCGGAAACCCTCCTTTTTTAAACAAATGAATTTTACAATCTAAACAATAAATAGCCTACACTTTGACATATTTTGCCAACATTTTTTTAAGAAGTATCGAACATTTTAAGACCTCCTTCCATGTTTAGAATTAAAAATTTACATAATCAAGCATTGTTGAAACAACCGTTTCAAGTTCAACTCATTTCGTTTTTTTAAAAAGCTTTTACAATAGAGAAAATGTTCTCCTTCTTCTTTATTTATTTGCATATGGCTTTTGATACTCATTAATGTAATATGCCCTGTTATAGAATTAAAGCAACAGGAGGCATGAAAATAATTTCATAAGTGTCACTGATTATGATGTCACTAAATTTGTATCCAATGTATTCGATCCTGAATAGTGGTATCCTTTTTCATAATCAAAAGAAAAAATAACATATCTATAAAGCCGTAACTTGTACAGAAAAAGTAACAAGATTTTAAAATTATGATATTTCCTGTTGGTACTTATTTAACTTGTAAAACCCATCCCTTCAAGAATCACCAGCTCCTTCATGGGGAGAATGTTCCTTCCGCCAACATTGATACTTCTAAAAAGAGCAATACAGATATTCAAGTCTACAGCCAAGAATAATTCTCCTCTATGTATTGGATAATCGCCCAACCCGGTATCCTAATTTAACAAACCTACACTAAGAAAATCAAACCTTTTTACGCCAAATATCCCCCTTTGAGAAGCTGTGTCCTGAGCCTGACGAAGGGAGAAAGAAAAACCCGCTCTGGGCGAAGTTTTCATGGTTGTGTTCTTTTATAACCTTGTATGTTGCTTGGACATAATTCTTACAGACTCACAAAATTAATTCGACCCTTTAATCGCTACAGTATGTAAATTTCATATCTATTGGTTTAGCAACTTACCAATCGATTGACCGAGCAACTCGCCTTCATCTGCAGAAGCCCCAGATTTTCTGTGGCGAATAATGCCATTGCCATCGATAATAAAAATGGTTGGGGTAACAATGACTCCGTATTTTTTCCAGATTGCGCTTTCAATGATTGACTCGAATTGAAAATCGAATTTGCTATGATATTTCAAAACTTCACTTGAATCGCGTGAAATGGAAATAAAATTGATATTCTCATGGCTCACAAATTTGTGGCGCATTTCTGTTAATGAAGGCATGCTAATAGTTGTACCACCACAATCTGGATGACTTAAAAGAAGAACGGTCAACTTTCCTTGTTGTTCAGATAATTTGAAGTGACGATTCGATTGCCAAATTCGTCCATCGAACAACGGAGCTGGATAACCGACATCCACTGGTTGCTGTTCACTCTCCAATAAAGTGACACTTTCAGATGGAAACTCAATTTTGATTTTGTAGAATTTGCCACCTAAAGGAAGGATTTCACTCCGTACATCAAAATATCTATCATAAGTTCCATCTCTATCAGAATCGACAAACATAAATGGATAATCAGGTAGCACTCTCAACACGGCTATATCAAGAGTATCTGTAGAAAGAAGAATTTTGCTTTGCCAATAATTCTTTATGTGGTATTCGAGTCTATTGGTCGTTTGTAATAGTTCAAGCAAAAATTCGCGTTGGACAGTTTTTCCCTCGACCAACTCATCAAACTGCAATAGCACTGTTAAGACCAGTTTATTACCAATATTTTCCATTTTCAAAGGAGATTCATCCGTGAAGTTTTCGTTGTTGTTTGTGTCAAAATAATAAACCTCATATCCGTCATTATCTTTTGCTCGTAAACCAGTGACTAAGCTGTCTGCAGCATGACTAATTTTTAAAGAAATGAATTCAATGTCAGTAATATTCTGAGGCACCCCATTTACTTCCTCCATACTTCTTGTAGAAAGTGGTAATCCACTCATGAGACTATAAAGACTAGATTGACCCTTATCGAGCTCTTTTTTTTCGAGAGAGAATTTGTCCAATTCAAGTGTAACGTGGGCAGATTCGCATGAGATAAAAAAAACCAAGAGGGATAGAAACACCAGCCATTTCTTTTTAAAATACATCGTTCAAACTCTCAAGGTTTATACTTGCAGCGACAAATTTTATTTTCTCCGTAGATATTGGTCAAGTGGTTCTAACATAGGTTTATACAATTCTCATATAGATGGCAATATTCGTCGCTTTAGAAGCCAACTTGAGTTCGAGTTAGACTTTATGTGACTCGCTTAATGTCATATTTTTTTCACAATTCTAACTAAAAAGATTTTACTAAAAAACAATTTTACTACTACCTACATCCAAGAACAATTCTCCTCTATGTATTGGATAATTGCCCAACCGAACATTTTAATTTAACGATCCTACGCTCAAAAGTCAAACCTTTTTTCTCCGGGCGCGCACGAATATGCTGGCCGCTGCAATTGAGCAGCTTGGCCAGGTTCCGGGATCTATACCGTTGGGTTATCACTCTAAGTTTTTAATAGATTCATTTTTTTTCTTTTACCTGTTGTAAAATTCAAATATTATTTTTAACCTATATAGGTGGTGGTTACCCTCAGCAAAGATATCTTTTACTAGGATGTTCTTTAAACAACTCTAATTGAATTCAATTAAATTTCAAAAACCTAATGTCACTCAAACTCTTTACCAGCAATCGTTTGGAAAACCTGTCACAGGCTTTAGCAGAGACATTGGTTCGTTCTTTAACTTCACCATTCGACTCAGAAATTATTGTTGTGCAAAGCAAAGGAATGGAACGCTGGATTTCCATGGAATTGGCCAGGAAAATGGGCATTTGCTCAAATGTTCGATTTCCCTTTCCCAACAAGTTTATATATGAAATCTTTCAATCCATTTTTCCGGATCTTCCGGTAAGATCGAGCTTCGATCGCGAAATTATGGTTTGGAGAATCATGAAACTGTTGCCATTCTGTATCCAACAGCCCCATTTCGATGCTCTCGGGCAATATCTTGCAGAACCCAGGTCTGAAATCAAGAAGATACAGTTATCGGAAAGGATTGTTGATCTTTTTGATCAATACCTACTTTTTCGTCCTGAAATGATTTTTGATTGGGAAGCCGGAAAAGAAAACCATTGGCAAGCTGCATTATGGCGCGAAGTGGTTAAGGGATCGAATAGCAATCACAGGGCAGCCCTGGGCAGAGATTTAATCGAAACGTTGGAAAAGACAAAGGCAAAACCCAAAAACATTCCCGAAAGAATCGCGGTATTCGGGATTTCCGCATTGCCCAAATTTCACATTCAAATACTTTCCGCTCTGGCAAAGATTTCACAAGTCAATCTATTTCTCATGAACCCATGCCGGGAATACTGGGGTGATATCCTGTCCAATTCCGAAATCAAAATCATTGAAAGAAAAAAAATACCTGGTACACTCGACCTGTTCCATATAGAAAAAGGCAATACAATCCTGGCATCAATGGGTAAACTTGGCCGGGATTTCTTCGACCTCATAGAAGAATGGGACACTGAAGAATTTTCCAATTACCAGGATCCGGGAGACGATACACTTTTGTCGAGTATTCAATCCGATATTTTACGATTACAAGATCGCAGTTTAACCCTGGAACGTAAAAGGGAAATTGAGCTTTCGGATCACACGATTCAAATTCATTCATGCCATAGTCCCAGGCGCGAGATGGAAATTCTCCAGGATCAATTGCTGGCGTTGTTCGAGAAAGATCCATCACTCAAACCGGGTGATATTTTGGTCATGGCCCCGGATATTGAACCTTACACTCCTTTTATTCAAAGCGTTTTTGATCTGCCCTTTAATGATCCGAGAAGATTTCCTTTCAGCATTACGGACCGCAGTTTTAGCACAGAAAACGCCATTATTAATACTTTCTTCGCAATCCTGGATCTACCCGGAAGCCGTTTCAATGCTCCACAGATTTTTGCAATTTTGGAATCACCGGCAGTTCGACAGAAATTCAATATTTCCGATAACGACTTGTCATTAGTGCAATCATGGATTAAAGAAACACGAATTCGATGGGGGCAGAATACTGAAAACCGCAAAGACCTGGGCTTACCGGAATTCGATCAAAATAGTTGGCAGGAGGGTCTGAACAGGATGCTGCTTGGCTATGCATTGCCCGGCCAGGAGCGATTTTTCTACGAAAATGAACTTTTACCCTATGATAATGTCGAAGGCAGCCAGGCAGTTGTTTTGGGGAATTTCCTGGAATTTATTGAGCTGCTATTTGAGAAGGTCGATTCTCTTAAGGTAAAACGAACTTTAGCAGATTGGGACAAAATGCTAAGCGAAGTACTCGAATTCTTTTTTGCTACGAATGATGAGACCATGCTTGACATTCACATTATTCGACAATTAATAGGAGAATTTAAAGAATATCAAAATCTTTCCAAGTTTGAAGATAAAATTGAGCTTGATGTGATCGTCCATTATTTAAAAACCAGGCTAAACAATGAAGGATTTGGCTATGGATTTATGACAGGTGGTGTTACATTTTGCTCCCTGCTGCCTATGCGTAGTATTCCCGCAAAAGTAATTTGTTTGATTGGTATGAAGAGTGCTGCATATCCCCGCCAAAACAGACAGTTAGGATTTGACTTACTTTCCAAATCCCCGCAAAAGGGCGACCGCTCTCGCCGCAATGATGACCGTTACTTATTTCTTGAAGCTATTCTTTCTGCGAGGGATAAACTATACATTAGTCATATCGGCCAAAGCATAAAAGATAATTCAAGTATTCCACCTTCGGTTCTGGTTAGCGAGTTGCTGGATTACATCCATTCAAACTTTGAAATAGAAAATTACAGAATTGTTGATCAAATCAAAACAACCCACAGGCTGCAAGCGTTTAGCCCGGAATACTTTAAAAGTAATAATGAACTCTTCAGTTATTCCGGAGACAATTTAGAGATCGCTAAAAGCCTGCTTGATTCTGCAAAAGAGCAACCGGTTTTCATTTCAGAGAAGCTTCCCGAACCTGACAAGAAATATAAAGAAGTAAGCTTACAAGACCTGTACCGGTTTTTTAGAAACCCAACCCGCTTTTTACTCAACAAGCGGTTAAATCTCTACCTCAAAGAAAACCAGGTTACAATTGAGGAAAAGGAGACATTTGCATTAGCCGGACTTGATCGTTATGCCGTCTCGCAATCTCTTGTGAAGAATTCCACAAAATACGATGAAATCCGGCAAATCAAAAAAGTCGCATCATCAACCGGTATACTTCCTATAGGCGCTGTGGGTGACTATGATTTTGATCGATTGAATAACAAAGTTCGGCATTTTGTTAGCAAGACAGAAGAAATATTCAAACTTGCACCCCTGGAGCCTGTTCAAATTGAACTAAATATAAATGAGTTCCGTGTAACAGGAAGATTAGACCAAGTTCATGAAAACGGAAATGTGCTTTTTCGATATGCCCGTGTAAAAGCCAAAGATCATCTTAATGCATGGTTAAACCACCTGGTTTTGAACTGTTTACGCCCTGATAATTATCCTGCCCACAGCTTTCTTGCCGGTGTTAATAATGTAACGGACGGACAATGGGTTGGATGGATTTTCAAACCTCTACAAAACAGTTTTGATAAGCTCAGAAACCTGTTAGATATCTATTGGCAAGGTCTCTCCTACCCCATCCGGTTTTTCCCGGATTCGTCTTACAACTATTTTCGTTTAATTAAAGAAGATCAAAAAACCGTTGAAACAGCTTTGGAAAACGCCCGGAAAACATGGTTCGGAAGTGATGCTCTCCGAGGAGAGATTGAAGATGTCTATTTTCAACTTTGTTTTCGCAATGATGAAGATCCACTTTCGGGTGATTTTGAAAATCTTTCCCGGGTAGTGTATGAACCGCTAATAGACAATCGTGAGGAATTGTTATGATGCAAACTGAGAAAGAGTTTGATCTTCTTAATAGTCCCCTGGGAGGCATGAACCTGATTGAAGCCAGTGCCGGTACGGGTAAAACGTTTACGATCACTGGAATCTTTATCCGCCTGCTAATCGAGACCGGGCTTACTGTCGACCAAATCCTGGTTGTCACTTTTACCGAAGCGGCGACAAATGAATTGAGAGAACGAATTCGCAATAAACTTCGTGAAACAAAAGAAGCGCTATCAACTAAAAGCAGCCACGACCCGCTCCTTATGAATTTGATTAAAAACAATCCTTCTGAAAATGCAATCAAAAAAGTGAACGATGCAATCCGGGATTTTGATGAGGCTGCAATTTTTACCATTCATGGATTCTGCAACAAAATTCTGCGAGAACAAGCGTTCGAAAGTAAGGGTTTGTTCGATACGGAATTGGTCGCAGAACAAACAGAAATTCTTCGGCAGGTTATTGAAGATTTTTGGCGAAAACAGATGTATGGTGAATCCGGCTTGTTTGTTGGATATGCTTTTGAAAAGATGAATCCGAACTCCCTTCTGGAACTTGTGCTTGACAAAATCGGACTCTACTTTCTGAAAATTATTCCGGAAGTTTCTGTGACCGACTCGAAAGAATTAGAAGTTCTTTTTGAAGAATCTTTTCAAGAAACCAGTGAACTTTGGTCAAGCTCTAAAGATCCTGTTAGGAATTTTTTTATTAATGATAATCGATTAAATCGTAGTCGCTATCGAAAAGAAAAAATTCCATTTTGGTTGAAAGCGATGGATGTTTATACAGGCTCAGAAAAAGTTGTCCCGATTTTATCAAAGGGATTTGAAAAATTTACGACTTCTGCCCTGGCAAAAGGGATGAAGAAAGGTTATTCACCGCCTGCCATACCATTTTTCGATGTATGTGAAAACCACTATCAAAAATTCATGAGACTTGAGGCAAATTATAAGAATCGATTAATTGCTCTTGAAAGCGAATTATTCGATTACGCACGCAAAGAACTTAAAAAACGAAAGCTGGAAAAAAATATTTTCTTTTTTGATGATTTACTTTTGAATTTACATGATGCCTTAGATCAAAAGGGCAACGAAGTTGCTTCCACTATTAGAACTAAATTTAAAGCTGCTCTGATTGATGAGTTCCAGGACACAGACCCGATTCAATATGAAATATTTAGAATGATATTTGACCACAAAGACTCTGCTCTATTTCTTATTGGTGACCCAAAGCAGGCAATTTATGGATTCAGGGGTGCAGATATTTTTGCCTATCTACGTGCAAAAAAGGAAATTCCCAATAGCTATACATTATCTAATAATTACCGGTCAACGCCGGAATTAGTCACTTCGATTAACACTGTGTTTTCAAGAATCCAAAATCCATTTGTTTATGAAGCCATTCCTTATCATACATGTGATTCCCCGCAAGCAGGCTACAGAGAGCGGCTCAGGCTCAAGAATAAGACGGATACGCCTTTTCGATTGTGGTTTTTAGATGCGGCTAAATATGGTGACTCGGGAAAGCCAATTGGTAAACCGCAGGCGAGAAAAATATTATCAGATGCGGTTGCAGCAGAAATTGTAGAACTTCTCACTCAAAGTCAGCAAGGTGAAGCATTTATCGGTAATAAACCTTTGCAAGAAAAAGATATTGCCGTGCTGGTTAGAACCAACCTGGAAGCACAACAAATTCAGGATACTTTAAGAAAGCTGAATATTCATAGCGTGCTTTACAGCTCTGCAAACTTGTTTGAATCAAATGAAGCGTTAGAATTGGAAAGAATCTTAACGGCTTTGGTTGAGCCAAAAAGACAAAGATTGGTCAAAGCTGCCCTTGCAACAGATATCATTGGGATTCGAGGCGAGGAATTGTTGGGTTGGCAGGACGATGAAACCCGGCTGGAAGAATGGTTTGAAAAATTTTCGCTTTACCATAAACTGTGGCTGGAACATGGATTTATTCGCATGTTCAAAGAGCTCCTTACACAGGAGAACCTGCAAAAACGCCTGATGTCTTATCCCGATGGTGAAAGAAGAATTACCAATTTGCTTCACCTGGCTGAGATTCTGAATCGAAGTTCTTCCGATCTAAATCTCGGCATGACAGGACTTCTAAAATGGCTCTCCGAGAAAATAGCATCCAAAATTGCGCCAATCGACGAGCATCAACTTCGATTGGAAAGTGATGAAAACGCCGTGAAATTGGTTACAATGCATATGAGCAAAGGTTTGGAATATCCAATTGTTTTCTGTCCCTTTACATGGTCCGGTTCTTACGTAAGAAATGCGGATACTCTAATATTCCATGACGAAAACCGTGAATGGTTATTTACCCTTGATCTTGGTTCTGACCGGATTGAACAAAATAAAATCTACAAAGGAAAAGAGGAATTAGCAGAAAATTTGCGATTGCTCTATGTTTCCTTAACTCGTGCAAAAAATCGCTGCTATCTTGTATGGGGAAATTTTAGTGAGGGTAAAACTTCCGCACTGGCGTATTTGTTTCATAATCCTGAGATCCTGAATTCCGAAAACATTTTGAGCAGTTTAAAGGATCATTTAAAGAATATCGATGATCAAAGCTATAGTGAAGATTTGTCAAATAACTTAATATCCAATTCGAAAGGGACAATCGAATTAACCGGTTTACCTGATCTTGCTGCGAGCCCTCTCATAAATTCAGCTTCGGAAGAAATTGAACTAGATTTTCGAGATTTTAAAACGAAAATAAAAATTTCGCAAGGAATCTCCAGTTATTCTTCCCTGGTTTCTCAAGTTCATCATACGGCTGAGTATCCGGATCATGATTCAATTGGAGTTATTCAATTTTCTGAAACATTCCAGGAGGAGAAAAGTCCTGAAGATAAGTATTCATCTTTTCTCAATTTTCCAAGAGGCGCAAAGACCGGGACTTTTATTCACGATATTTTTCAGAACCTGGATTATACCCTGGGTTTTTCTGAAATTGAGGATCTGGTATTTTCTAAACTACATGCATATGGTTTTGAGATTGAATGGCTAAATGCAGTTAGTAACATGATTTCCAAATTGCTTGCGCTGCCATTAAGCGAAAAGTCTTCATTTTCGCTTTTACAACTGACAAACAAAAACCGATTAAATGAATTGGAATTTTATTTTCCCCTCAAAAAAACCTCGCCAAATAAGTTAAAAGAAATATTTATTAAAACCTTGGAATCGGAATTTTCACCAAAATTCATAGATAGAATTGAAGAAATGAACTTCGCCCCGATTGAGGGATTTATGAAAGGCTTTATCGATTTAGTATTTCACGAAAATGGTAAGTATTATATCATCGACTGGAAATCAAATTTCCTGGGCAACTCAATTGAAAATTACAATCAAACTTCAATGATGGAATCAATGATTTCGAATTTATATATTCTGCAATATCATATCTATACCATTGCACTTAATCAATACCTAAAACTGCGCATAAGAGATTATAATTATGAACAGCATTTTGGCGGGATTTTTTATTTCTTTTTGCGTGGAGTGGAAGCAGAGATAGATCAAAATTATGGTTTATTTAAGGCAAAACCTTCTGGAAATATTATAAGTGAATTAACTAATAGTATAATAAATACTGATGACACAACCTAAAGAGTTGTTAAAAGCCACCCTGAGCGGAGTCGAAGGGTGGTATCAATTACGTGAAAACTACATGCTTCGACTCCGCTTAGCATGGCTTGATTTAATTCAACATGACCTTGTCCAATCGTTCTAACTAATTAAATATGCAACATTACTTAAAACAAACTGACTCAATTTCTCACATAGACCTTCATTTTGCCAATATGATGATGCGCCTTGCCAAATCACACGATAAGGAACTTTTTTTAGCTTCTGCACTGGTAAGCAGCCAAACAAGGGAGGGTCATATTTGTTTGGATCTTAGTGAATTTGATAATCCCGATTTTGTTCAAAATAAATACGGTGAAAATATTGAATCCAGGATTCCTTCATCAAGCGAGTTCATCGCTAAACTTTCAAACACTACGGTCGTTGGTCAACCCGGTGAATTCAAGCCCCTCATTCTCGAAAACAAAAACAGACTATATCTTAACAGGTATTGGACATACCAGGAAAACCTGGCAAATTTTATTATTGATCGAGTCCATAAAATACAAGATATAAGTATTTCATCAGCAGTGAAAAACCTGTTGGATCGACTTTTCCCAGCGAAGTCTGATGGTGAAGTCGATTGGCAAAAAATTTCAGCAATAACAGCTTTGTTGAAAAACTTCTGTGTCATTACTGGTGGCCCTGGAACCGGAAAAACCTACACAGTGGCTAAGATTCTCGCTTTATTGCTCGAACAAAGTAGCTATGATAATTTGAGGATTCAATTAGCAGCGCCGACTGGTAAAGCTGCAGTTCGTCTTCAGGATTCCATCAAACAAGTTAAAAAGAACTTAAATTTTCCTGACGAAATAAGAGACATGATTCCGGAAGAGGCTGCAACAATCCATCGAATTCTTGGTACAATTCCTTATTCACCTTATTTCAGACATAACAAGGACAACCCACTAGAAGTAGATGTAATTGTTGTTGATGAAGCTTCCATGGTTGATCTTGCCTTGATGGAGAAACTAACCTCTGCACTCCCTTCAGAAGCAAAGCTGATACTTTTGGGTGACAATAATCAGCTTGCCTCTGTTGAAGCTGGAGCAGTACTTGCTGATATTTGCGGATCTACTCTGGAGCAATATTATACACAAGAATTTGTTGAAAGAATTGAAGGATTTTATGGACAAAAATTAGCAATAAAAACAATTCAAACAAATAAATCCGGCATC
This sequence comes from uncultured Deferribacteres bacterium, assembly GCA_964464595.1. GTDB lineage: Bacteria > Zhuqueibacterota > JdFR-76 > JdFR-76 > DREG01 > JADFJB01. The sequence goes on along the minus strand of CAYXGW010000028.1, from coordinate 9,466 downwards.
AAAGACTGTATTGTAAGACTCCAAAAAAGCTATCGGTTTGAATCTCAAAAAGGTATTGGAGCGTTAAGCCAATTTGTAAATTCCGGAGAAATAGATAAAGCCATAGCCGTTCTTCAAAGCTCTCAATATTCAGATGTAACCTGGCATGATTTAACTGATCATATATTGCCCGATATTTTGCAAGAATTTGGCAATATTGCAGATTCAAGCAATATTGCAGAATTTTTCAAACAATTTGAAAGGTTTCGAATTTTGTGTGCTTTGCGGGAAGGACCCTTTGGTGTAAAAGCTATAAATGCCCATGTTGAACAATTTATCAAAAGGAAAAACAACATTAGACAAAGTGAACTATGGTATGTCGGACAACCTATTCTCATAACCGAAAATGATTATAGCCTAAATCTTTTTAACGGCGACCTTGGTATTGTATTTCCTAATGATGACAACGACAATGAATTACGTGTATTTTTCCCAGGGCCAGATGGAACCCTGCGCAAGCTAAGGCCTTTCAGATTACCAGGCCATGAAATTGCTTATGCAATTACGGTTCACAAAAGCCAGGGTTCGGAATTTGATAAAGTCATCATGATATTGCCGGATAAAGACTCACCTATTTTAAGTCGTGAATTGCTTTATACAGGTATAACCAGAGCTGCAAAACAGGTTGAAATTTGGAGCAATGAGCAAATATTTCGTGCAGCAGTTTCGAGAAAGTCTAAACGAACATCCGGTTTGAGAGAAGCAGTATGGGAAGATAAGACACCGGGGTTTTAAAAACCCCGGTGTTTTTTATAGAAACTAATTTATAAATGCCAAAAAGATCTATGAAATTTATTAAAGGTTTTTATTATCATATTTATAATAGAGGAGCAAATAAGCAAAGAATCTTTTTAGAAACAGATAATTATTATCATTTTCTAAAGTTACTTAAGAGATATGTATCAAAATTTGAGATCAGGGTAATAGCATATTGCTTAATGCCAAACCACTTTCACTTTTAATTGAGAAATGATGGCGATAAAGATATATCAGGTTTCATGTCTACAATGCTGAATGCCTACGTAAAAGCTTTCAATAAAAAATACAATCGTATTGGCCCACTTTTTTCCCATCGGTTTAAGTCTATTCATGTTGATAGGGATAATTATTTGGTACATCTTTGTAGGTACATTCACTTAAATCCTCTAAAAGCTAATTTAGTAACCGAGCTGATTAATTGGACATTCTCTAATTATCTTGAATTTGTTGGTAAAAGAAATGGGAAATTTATTGATAAAGACTTTATTAAATCGTTTTTTACTGATGCATTAGAATATGAAATTTTCGTTGAGGATATAGCGATTGAGTATCCTGATAATTTTGATAATTATATTTTAGATTGATTGTAAACTTAAACACCGGGGTTTTAAAAACCCCGGTGTTTCCTAAAAATAAGAAGAACGTATGAAATCAAACCTGGCTTTAACAACTGTGGTTTTTTTAATAAAATCACAATTTGAATAGGAGACATTATGAGATTAAAATTAAAAATAATCATGTCAAATCTGTTAATACCAATTCTTTTGATTCTGGGCTTTAACTCAAGCATCTTAGCAGAGATAAAAATCTCTTACCAGCTAAGTTGGCAAAAACCCAATTCTCACTATTATCACATTGCAATAACTGTAGAAAATATTAATGATGACTATGTTGATTTTCGAATACCGGATTGGCGGCCGGGTAGGTACATTGTACAAAATTTCGCTAAGGACATCGTTCAGTTTGAGGCTGTTTCCGGTAAAAATAAATCCCTGGATATTCGAAAATTAGATAAGGTTACCTGGCGGGTAGAGACCAAAGGTGCCGAAAAAGTAATTGCTAAATATAAATACTATGCCCGCCAGCTTGATGCAGGTGCGAGCTATCTGGATGACTCTGAGGCATACTTCAACCCCATTACTTGCTTTATGTATATCCCCGGCAAAGAGATGCTGCCTGTTACCCTGAAAATCCAAAAACCAAATGATTGGAAAATCGCTACTGCAATGGATTATGATTCTGGAGAGGATTTATTCAAAATAGGTAACTACCACGATTTTGCTGATTCACCATTTTTAATCAGCCCTAGCTTCAAAATGCTCACATTTGAATACAAAAATGCAACATTCGAAATTGCAATTCAAGGTGAAGGCAACTATGACGATCAAAAGGTTATTGATGATATTCGGAAAATTGTGGTAGACCAGGTGGATATGATGCAGGATGTGCCTTTTAAACGTTACTTGTTTATGTACCATTTGGTGCCCTATCGAATGGGCCATGGTGTAGAGCATAAAAACTCTACTTCTATCGTTCGCGGCCCACCTGATTTTGATAACGAGAATTTTTACAATGGATTTCTTGGTGTAACTTCACATGAATTTTTTCATGCATGGAATGTTGAGCGAATACGGCCGGTAGGTATATACCATCCGGACTACTCGAAACCAAACCATACCACATTGCTATGGTTGAGTGAAGGAACTACCAGCTATTACGGAGGTTTATCGCTTACTCGTTCCGGGCTGGTAAGTGGATCCAAATATTTATCCAATTGGGCCAGAACAATTAAGGGATATAAGAATAATTTTGGCTACCAGGTGACTCCGGTCTCTGATGTGAGTTGGGAAAGCTGGGCGAAGAGTTTTGGGGCACCGCCAAATACGTTTTATTCATTTTATGCAAAAGGGAATATCATTGGCTTGCTTTTGGATTTGGAGATCAGACATCTTACAAAAAACAAAAAATCACTGGATGATGTCTTCAGGTACTTGAACTCGAAATATGCAAAAAAGGATAAAGGCTTCACCGAAGAGGACTTGCTAAAAGCAATTAACAAAATTTCCGGAAAGAAATTTGGTGATTTTTTTCAAAAGCATGTTTACGGAACAGAAATTATCGATTGGAACCGATTTTTAAACTATGCAGGCCTGGAACTGGTTGAGGAAAAAGATAAAAAAACACCGGATGTTTACCTGGGTATCAGAACCCGTGGTGACGACAAACAGGCGAAAATTTCGAATATTAGTCCGGATTCACCTGCATACGAAAGAGGCTTAGACATTGGCGACATACTCGTTGCCCTGGACGGCAATCGTGTTCATCAAAACAACCTGGATTTTCTCCTAAAAAATTACCAAGCCGGAGATGTTGTTAACCTGACGATTTTTCGGAGGGAGAAACTGCAGGAAATTCAAATCAAACTAACCAAAGCAAAAAATGATAAATTTAAGATAGAAAAGATCGATGATCCCACAAAGCTTCAAGAAGAGATTCGCAAAACCTGGCTGAATGAAAAAGAGGATGAAAAAGAGATTAAAAAGGAATGATAAAATAGCAACAGATAATCGAAATAGAATTACAAGAATAATCCTTTAAAATGATAACAACCTCTTTTTCTTTTTTTAGAAAAGCCTTGCATGCTATTTAATTAACCCCTAAATTTCAACTTCATTATTGAATATTTATGCAATACAACCAAACATTAATCAAAGGAGGTAGAGAATGTTTACTGTCAATGTTACCAACAATTATTATACTGAGTTAAGCATTAACGGCTCAACTTCGGTACCGGCTGGTGGTGGAACCGGCACCACAGGATCTGTACAAGGTACTCAATACATTGGAGTACCTTATATGGGGGATATCCTCGTACTCGATCTCGGTGTCGATACTATCCCAGGCTATGAACTCAATGGATCCTATGGTATTCTGCTACGCTATAAAGCCATAGAACTATATTACCGTTACGATAACGATGGTACGATTGATTTGACTGTGGACCAGTATGGGGATGTGAATGTGACAAGCGTTCAGGGAAATGCATTGATCATTTCCTTAAACGATATGACATACGAAGGAGAATAATTAACAGGTATCTCCTTTATATCTACACCCGGCATTTAGTTTTTAATATTTTTTCGTTGAATCCGCTTTAAAGGTTCGCTCTTTTTTGAGCAGTTTAGCGAGTGAATTATGTCAATTTGTCCTCAATGATAAATGTTCGTAGTCGAGTGTCATTTATAATTTACAACTCCTGATGAATTCGTTTAAATATTCTATAGTATTTCGCAATCTGTCCGACTTTATAAATGAAAACTATTCAGGAGTTAATTATGAAAAATATATTGAAAATTACAATCGCAGTATTGTGCTTGGTTATCATAACTTCTTGTAATTCAAAAACTATAAAAATCGGCGAAAACCGATTCTCAATCGATCTTAAATCCAGGGGTAAACCTCTTAATGCCCAGGGAAAAGTTTATATCAATAATAAATTTATCGGTATGACCAACGAAGACGGGGATTTAAGCATTAATCTTCGCAAGGGTGAATATAGTATTCTCATCGTTTTGGATGGCTACTCAGCCTGGCAGGAGAAATTACTCATAGTAGGTAATGGTTATTCTCAGACAATTTCTCCGAATATGAGAAAACTTACTGCGGTTAATATTCAGTAGCATATTTCCGGAATTACGAAATACCTTAGTCTTAACAACCCAGCTGTTTAATTTATAAGAGCACAATAGTTTCATCCAAGCCAGTATCCAAAAATAACAGACACACCAGCAAAAATCCTTTACAAATCAGTTGATTTTAGTTCTCATAGAATTTATATTTACTCCGCCATAAAAAGCCGAAGTGGTGGAATTGGCAGACACGCTAGGTTCAGGGTCTAGTGAGCGCAAGCTCGTGGGAGTTCGAATCTCCCCTTCGGCACAAATTTTTACTCTTAGAAATTTGACCATTTAGAATGGTAAATTTTCCAAATCAACATTTCCTCCGGAAAGGATAATCCCAACACGCTTCCCTTTCAATTCAGGTTTTGATCTCAAAAAGGCAGCAAATCCTACAGATCCGGAAGGCTCGACGACAATTTTCATTCTTTCCCATAAATATTTCATAGCGGTGACTATTTCTTCTTCAGTTACCAAATAAATACCATCAACGAATTCTTTTATGATCGCAAATGTTTTATCTGCAAGCGAAGCTCTTAGCCCATCTGCAATTGTCTGTGGGTTGTCGATAGATTGGAGCTTTCCGGACTTCATGGATAAATAAGCATCTTCAGCATTTTCCGGCTCACAGCCATAAACAAGAATATCTTTATTCATTCCTTTTGCGGCGATGGCTGTTCCGCTTAAAAGTCCTCCCCCACTCACAGGAGCCAGCACTGCATCCAGATTATTGATTTCTTCAACCAGTTCTAGAGCAGCAGTTCCTTGTCCGGCAATTATTCGTTCGTTATTGTAAGGATGAATGACGATAGCATTTGTTTCAGCAATGACTCTCTGGACAACTTCTTCCCTGGAACTCATGGTGTTTCCACACTCTATGATTTTTCCGCCATATCCAAGAACTGCATCTTTCTTAACTTTTGTTGCGTTAGCCGGCATAACCAAATAAGCGGGACAACCTCTAAGCATTGCCGCAAGTGCCAGAGCGCCCGCATGATTTCCGGACGAATGTGTAACTACGCCGGCCTGTGCTTCTTCGTTTGATAATGAGAAAACAGCATTGGTTGCTCCTCTAAATTTGAAAGCACCTGCTTTCTGAAAATTCTCACATTTAAAAAATAGTTCTGCATTCGCAATTGCATTTAATGCTTTCGAGGTAAGAATGGGTGTTCGATGGATAAAATCCTTAATCCTCTCATGTGCAATTTTTACATCTTCAAATTGGACACTCATAGTGGAAGTCTTTATAGATTATTGAAATAGTTAACTGCCTTTTCGACGGCCTGGGTCATAGGTTGAGTCGAAATTTCTTCCCCGACAGCTTGCTGCATCCACACCTGTGGAGATAGCTTGCCTAATTTACACATTCTTTCCATTTCTGTGGCAAGGTCATGATTCTTCATATATTCTTCAATCTGAAATGAAACAATATGGCCCAGCGGATAATCTGGGATGTACATTCCACAATCGATAATGTGTGAATAAACGGCCAACAGAACCTGGTTTTTAATCCCAAAAACAGGAAAATAATACTCATTCCAGGTTTCCATAGCTATTTCCAAAATAGCGTCCCGCACTTGTTCCTTGCTACATTCGGGATGTTTATACATCCAATCCCAAATTCCAATATCTACCAATGCCACTCCGCAAATTTCATATGTCGACCAATAGGTTGATAAATATTGCAGCATTTCATTCTCTTCTCCGTCGGATTGAATCCCTAAAACATCCATATCCCTTTTCTGAAAAAGAAACGCAAACGCTTCTGTAATCGCAGTATTGGGCACTCCCTCGAGAAAATAAAAATCCATTTCGTTGAGTGAAAACACTTGTTCAACTGTGTGTCCAAGTTCATGCATTGCGGTGTTAAATCCTTTGTAATCCAAACCGGTTTCGGGAGTCCGGGTCCTCAAATGGGCATTATCTTCACGCATCATTGCGCCTACAGCATGACCCGCTCCCCTGGCGGGATCTACGCGAATATGGGAAGCAAGATTATTTGAAGTCAGTGGAGAAAATCCTAATTCATGTAAAATATCCGGAAGCTTATTTTGAAATACTTCAAGCGTTCCATATTTTTGTGAAACCATGGCGTTTAATTCAGGTTCAGGTTTTGCATTCTCAGGTTTGAAACCATCATACCAAATATCAAATGGCTGCAAATCACGTTTTAATCGTTTTCTAATAAGATCAGCAGTTTTTTGGACAACAGGTGCTGATAGGATTGATTTGAGCAAATCAGTCACAGTCTCTTTCGGAATTTCACGGTCCTGGTTGAATCGACGTGCAATTAGGCTCGGGTAATCCGGCATGTAAGGATCCACAATCATTTCTGCTGCAAAGACATTTCCAAGCAATTCATAGCGACGATTCAACTCGAATTCATTACTTCCCTTTTCCTTAGTACCTTTCTTCCAGATTTCATTAGCATATGGATCCCAATCCCATTCATTTGAATCTATGACGGCTTTCGGTATTTCTTGTTGAACTACCATTTCCATTACTTTCTGAATGAGTTGTTGCTTTTTTAATCCATCTTCATTGATATATTGAGCTTTTATCTCATCCCGAAGATCCCAATGGCTAATCAGCTTAAGATCCTTGGGAAAGAGTCTTTCACATGTACCATCGGTCAAACAGTTCATATAAAAATTATATTTATTCACATAGTCATCCGCAGCCACGTATGCCCGGATGCGCTCTGTTTTAAGAGCAGCTGGTATTCGTTCATTAAAATAGTCTGCCAGCCGAGTCTCAGCCCATTTTCTTCTGGACCAATTTAAGCCTGCACTGTTTTTTTCTTCTAGTGAATACACCGGAAAATTCAATAAAATCGTAAATGCGATTTTTTCCTGGAATAGATCATCGTTGATATGAGCAAATACATTGACATTGGCAAATTGATAATCGATAGGCAACATCGGGCCTGTTTCCACATGCATGTTCCAGTAAAATTGCCTGGAAACACGGTGAAAATTACCAAATAGAGATTCGAAATTCTTTTCCAGACGTGTAAAGAGCTTATCCAGTTTTTCTGGTTCAGCATAAAAATTAGCTAAACAAAAATCTTCAAATTCTAGAGGAGTACCATCCTTTTTCTGCCAAAAACGGCACACCTGGTTCACACCACTGTGAATCCGCTTTTGATGATTTTTATCATATTTTTGGATTAATTTATTAGTTACTGAATCTTTGACTGATTTCCGGATAGACATTTTACTCCCGTGTGTTTTTGAAAATACTCTATATCATAGTTGGATATTCGTTATTTTTCGATGCAAATAAAACTTACACTTGTTACTATATATTCAAAAACAATATTTTCAGTCCTTTAAATATGAATCGCGGCATCTTCCGCATCGGCAGCGGCTTCCATAACTGCTTCTGAAAAAGTTGGATGAGCATGAATCGTCTTGTGAATCTCATGATAAGTCGTTTCCAAAGATTTTCCAATTCCAAGAGAAGCGATTAGTTCAGTGGCTTCAGCCCCGATAATATGCGCACCCAAAAGTTCTCCATATTTTGCATCAAATATGAGCTTAACCAAGCCTTCCGGCTCTCCATAAGCCAGGGCTTTACCGCTGGCTCTAAAGGGAAAGCGCCCGATCTTAAGATCATAACCCGCTTCTTTGGCTTTTTCTTCAGTCATGCCTAAACTGGCAACCTGGGGCAAACAATAAGTACACCCGGGAATATTTGTGTAATCAACCGGCAAAGGACTTTTACCAGCCATTGCTTCGACACAGGTGATACCTTCTGCAGAGCCTACATGGGCCAGCCATGGCGGTCCAATTACATCTCCTATTGCATAAATCCCATCTATATTGGTATGGTAGAACTCATCGACTTTGATATCGCCATTTTCAACCTTCACGCCTAGTTCCTCCAATCCAATATTTTCTATATTTCCCTGGACACCTATTGCCATCAAAACGATATCGCCTTTTAGCTCTTTTCTACCTGATTTCATTTCGATAGAAACCGTTACACCTTTGCTTTTTGTATCCACTCCACTCACTTTCGTGTCAGTGTAGATTTTCATTTTGGACTTTTTAAATTCCCTCTGAAGGATTTTAGCTATTTCCTCATCCTCGACCGGCAATATCCGTGGCATCATTTCAACTATAGTAACTTCTGTTCCCAAAGCATTATAAAAATATGCAAACTCTACCCCGATTGCCCCGGCGCCAATAATAATCATTGATTTTGGGATCCCTTTTAAAACCATCGCCTCAAAATAACTTATCACTTTTTTCCTATCTATTTCAATACCTGGAACAGTTCGGGGTCTTGCCCCGGTTGCGATAATGGTTCTTTTCGATTGTAATGTTTGTGTTATACTGCCATTCTTATCCAGAATTTGGATGGATTTGTCAGGATTAAATCGACCAAAACCCCGGATGTGTTCAACTTTATTTTTTCGGAAAAGAAAGTTTACACCCTTTGACAACTGATTGGCGGTATCCCGGCTTCGTTGAATAATTCTAGCAAAATCCAATTTCATGCCGGAAATTTTTATCCCAAATTCTTCACTTCGTTTTATAAGATTAACAATCTCTGCATTTCGCAATAGGGATTTCGTGGGAATACATCCCCAATTCAGACAAATGCCTCCAAGTGCATCTCGCTCTACAACGCCAACTTTCATTCCCAACTGGGCGGCCCTAATTGCTGCGACATATCCGCCGGGACCTGCTCCAATAATAATCAAGTCGAATGCACTATTTGTTGTCATATTTTTCTCCAGCTAATTTTTCATAACCATTCGATTTAATAAACTAATAAGCAATTCACCAATCACATTCTACCCCTAATTTGAAACCAGAACCGCTTAAACCTTGACTCTTTCCGGAAGGCTAGACTAAAATTGTTAAAGCCACAAATGACTTGTTATCTACATCTGGCTTTCTAAAATATTCAATGAGTGCAATTCTAGACTAAAGCTGCCAATAAGTCGCGCTGGCGTTCCAGGCGTTGCTCCCGCTCCAGGG
>CAYXGW010000027.1:0-53033 GCA_964464595.1 uncultured Deferribacteres bacterium | reverse complement strand
GGGAAGCAAAATACATCCACTCATCATCTTGATCTAAGCACTCTATACGGAAGAACACCTGAACAAACCGCTGTTCTTCGTCTAAAAAGTGAAGAGGTCGGCAAAAAGGGCAGGCTTAAATCTCAAGAGATAAATGGTGAGGAATATTCTCCTTTCTTATTTGATGGAACTGAGATTAAACCGGAGTTTGAAATCCTTGATCTTCCTTTAGGTATTAATACTTTTAAAGATAATCAAAACATTATTTCAAAAATATTTGCCGTTGGCGGGGATCGTGTGAACGCTTCTCCTCTAGTCTCAATGGTGAATACTCTTTTTTTACGCGAGCACAATCGTCTTGCTGGAACATTAGAAACGGCAAATCCAGGTTGGGATGACGACAGAGTTTTTGAGACAGCCAGAAACATCATTATTGTTGAGTTTATCAATGTCATGATTTCAGAATATATTAATCATATTGTTCCTGAAGAAATCATAATCAAAGTAGACCCTTCAGTGGCATGGAATGCACCTTGGAATAAACCCAATTGGATAGCAGTAGAATTTAGCATGCTTTATCGTTGGCACCAGCTTCTCCCTGACGTTATGAAATGGGGGGATAAGGAATATCCCGTGCTCCACACTTTAATGAATAACAGCTTATTATTGAATGTGGGACTGGAAAAAGCCTTTGTGGACATGAGCGAGCAATACGCCGGAGAAATTGGTGCGTTCAATACCGCTACGGCCCTTCTTGACTTTGAGAAAAGAGCGATTATACAGGGAAGGAATTGCCAACTGGCATCCTATAACGATTACAGAGAGAACGTAAAACTCAAAAGACGAAATAGTTTTTCAGACATCTCAAATAAACCGGATGTGGTAGGGTTCCTCCAAAGTACATATAAGAGTGTTGATGACATTGATTTTTACGTCGGGCTTTTCGCAGAAGACAATGTCAATAACGGACCATTGCCGGAATTACTCATAAGGATGGTCGCAATCGATGCTTTTTCACTTGCACTTACTAATCCACTACTTTCGGAACATGTATGGAATGAAGAGACATTTACAAAAGAGGGGTGGAAGTTAATCAGTGAGACAAATACTGTTCGTGATATTCTTCAGCGCAATGTCAAAGGCGGGATAAAAGGCGATTTATTTATCGGAATGACTCACCCAGACTGGAAGCGAAGCTAATATTTTATTTCGAAACAAGTAAATAGGCGCCTAACACAATCCAAGGGAGAAGGAATTGTGGATAGCTTTTGATCCGGTCGTGATGACAGCTATTTCATTCATTGCTGTCGCGAAGTGGGTCCGTCGAACCTCGGAGGGAAGAAAGATAAATGAGATCAAATATACCTGAAAAAAGTGATTTTATGATCTTATCATTCAATCCAAAATCAGGGCGTGAACAAAAAGGAAGAAGGCCTGAAATTTGTTGAAAAGGCTGATAGAAATGTTATTAATGAAGTATTGGCAATCCTAGATTCATGCTTGTATCAAGACGAATAAATTGGAAACCTGGAAAGAAATGTAAAATAATTTAATTAAAATAAGTTTCTTCTTGCATAAATTTGTCTGGCATTTGCCGGATTTCTGTTGGTTCTGGCTGGCGTGTAAAATGGCTGCATTTAGTGATCCGGGGTCTGAGGGTTAGGTGTTGCGAAAAATGAAGATAATTAGTCTTTCGAAGTTTCTAATAATTTAAAGGGGAATATCAAAAACTTCTTGAATCACTATTTGAAATGTTGTACATTTGGAACGTACAATTCGTTTATTGGAGTATGTTATGGAAACCATTGCTGTAAGCGATCTAAGGGTTAATTTGATGAAGGTATTAAAAGAGATAGAACAAGGGGCTATAATAAATATCACTTCTAGAGGTAAGGTTGTCGCCAAACTAATCCCTCCGGAATATAGTAAGGAAATTGCAAAAAAGAAATTGAAAGAAATTAGTAAAACGGCTGTTATTAATGATGTGATTTCACCTGTGGACGTTCAATGGAAAGTTATGGAATAATGGTAACTTTGGATACTCACGTTATCATCTGGGATGCATTAAATCCGAAATTAGTTAGCAGAAAAGCCAAAGAAGAAATAAATAAAGCTCAACAGGATGGAGGCATTATTTTTTGTGACATTTCATTATGGGAAATAGCGATGCTCATGAAAAAGAAAAAAATAATAATTGATATTTCCTACCAAGAGTTTATTGGTTTAATAAAAGCTTCGAATAACTATATATTTAAAGGTATAACACCGGAGATAGCTGAAATTGCAATAAATTTACCGAGTGAAATAAATCAGGATCCTGCAGATCGCTTAATTTCGGCAACCTCTATTGTCAAGAATGCTCCACTAATAACAGCTGATAAAAATTTATTACAATCAAAACTAAAAACAATTTGGTAACCGATTTTATCGTAAACTGGCTGCATTTAGTAATCCTGGGTCTGAGGGTTAAGTGTTATACAAGAAAAAAGTTTTGAAGGAAATAAGATTATGTATGCAAAAATTCAAAAATGGGGAAATAGTCAAGGGTTACGATTTCCAAAACATGTTCTTCAGGAAGCACATATAAAAGTTGGTGATGAATTGAACATTTTTGTGTGTGATGGAAAAATTATTATTGAACTATTAAATAATACCAGAAACAAATATAATATCAAAGACCTAGTTTCCCGAATACTCAAAAATTATTTATCAAAGGAATTGGATTGGGGTGCACCTGTCGGAAAGGAAGAATGATAATTGAAATCATATATACCTCAAATCAAGAGAACTCGAGTAAAAAGATTTCTGAAATGTTTTTCTTGACAACCGACTCCTGAACCCTTATTATATGTCTAATCTTTATTAGAGAAATTCTATTTTTCTTTCTGAACTTGTGGCCCTTCTTGAAGTTTTTGAGTCTCGTCCTACATTCTTATCTATATATGTTTATTTGTCTAGTTTAGATTAAATAAACTAAAGTTTTAATTTTAATAAGAGGGAAGGGAATGATCATGTTTCGAACATCATGCAGGCTATTCTCGATCATAATTACATTCTTGGTAGCAATATCAGCGGGTGGACATGCGCAAGTCGCGATTCCTTCAAATTCACAATCCACTTCATCTGAACCCGTTCTTGTGATTCTCGTTCAACTTCCGGACGCACCAACTAATAAGTTCGTGCAAACTGGCCAGAATTATTGGGCAAACACTTTTTTTGGTCCGAAGCCCAGTGTAAGTGACTATTTTGCGACTGTCTCATATGGGCAGGCAGATCTTATTCCTGCTAGAGAACATGACGCAACGGGTGATGGAACTGAGAACGATGGAATCGTAGGTTGGATTGGATTAACCAAGTCATTTCAGGAGTATCAGGCGACAGGCAGTCCGGAAATTGCTATTGCCCGAGACGCGATTTTTGGGTCAAATGTTTGGGTCGATTATGAAAGCTTTGATATCAATGAAAATGGTTATCTTGAAGTGGAAGAACTTCATGTTTTTGTTATTGTATCTGCTTACGAGAGCACTTATAAACCTAATGTGATAGGTGACAACATAAAGATTCGTAGAGTAAGTTTTCCTTTTGAACCTGCACATCCCAGTGGTTTAACTCCCATCACATTAGATGGAGTTATAATCGGAGACCCATACCATCAAACCATGTCTGTTTCCGGCGAGATGCTTTATAAATACGAAAGAGTTCTTACCTTTTATACTGATGCTCCTAACAACGTGGGATTATTAGCTCATGAACTTGGACATCATTTTAGATTACCTGAGCATTATGAAAGAGATGATATGGCAGCGGTATGGTGCTTAATGGGTGAAGGTGACTTTGGCAGCCGAAATAGAGATAAAATAGAGTACCCTACACATATTTGTGCACCGCACAAAATTCAGGCAGGTTGGCTAATTCCCACAATCATAAAGACCGACCAATCAGTATTGATCCAAGAAATCGAAACAAATCCTATAGCATTAAAGCTTTGGGAGAACGGCAACGGAGACGACGAGTATTTCATTTTAGAAAATAGAAATGTCCCGTCTACAGAGGAATATGATAGGTGGTTGCCTTCCTCAGGACTACTAATCTGGCATGTGGATTCCACACGAATAGCCCTCCAAACGGAGCCCGATCAAGGTGTTGCTCTTGAGCAGGCAGACAATGAGGGAACCGATGGCATTGGCAACTCTGGCGATGCATTCTCAGCGAATACAAATGCGAATTTCTTGCAGGCCGAAACCTCCCCCAACAGTAGAAACAACAGTGAAAAAATCACAGGTGTAGCCGTAGCCAACATAAGCACACCTGGCCAAACAATGGCTGCCGAGATAACCGTGACTCATGAACCTGTTGCTATAACTCTCACTGCCACATCACAATACATCAAGGCAGACGGAATCAGTACAGTCACGATCACTTCTAATATCATTGACCGTTGGAATGAAGTCATGCAATCCGCCAGTAATGAAATGACTTTTTCTATCATTTCAGGATCTAATTCAGGTAATATAATTGACAGCAAACCTGTTAATGCTGTCAATGGGATAGCTACTATTCAGCTGCAATCTACATCAACACCAGGTATTGTAACAATTGAGGTTTCTTCACCTGGGCTACCATCTGGTAAAACCAATATTATTGTGTTTGGTCGTGATTTCGGTTTGGTTGCTCATTGGAGTTTCGATGATGGAACGGCTATCGATTCAAGCAATAATGGCAATCATGGCAGTCTGTTCGGTGGTCCAGAAATCGTTGGAGGTAAATTAGGCAATGCCCTCAAATTTGATGGAAGAGATGACTATGTTCAGATTCCCACTTCAAATAGTATAAATTCTATTTCTAGTGAATTCACAGTCTGTGGCTGGTTATATCCAATTAGCACATATGCTAATTTTGTAGTTATCCTTACTAAGGGGAATACAACCAAAAAGAACACGCCCTATGCCGTAAATTATGTTAAGTATTCTGATTTCATTCCTCATGTAAGGCTCACCGATTCTAGTAACCAAAGCTTCTTGAGGGAGCTAAATGATATCACAAATTGTGTAACGATTAATCAATGGAGCTTTTTTGCATGGAGATTCTCTAAAGGCAGACTGGGAATTTTTAGAGATGGTGTAAAGCTTGGAGAATATGAAACCGGAATAGACACATTAAAGCAGGACGATCTTCCAATTGAGATAGGCAGAGATGTTCCCGGAGATATAGAATTTCTTAATGGAATATTGGATGAAGTCTACCTTTATAACCGAGCGTTGGCTGAAGTAGAAATTCAAGAACTATATAACTTGGAAATTAAGCCTCGAGGTTTGATTGCATTTTACCCCTTCAATGGAAATGCGAATGACGAGAGCGGGAATGGCCATAATGGGGCAGTTTTGGATGCAACTTTGACAACTGATAGATTCGGAGTAGATAGCAGCGCATATTATTTTAGTGGTGGTTCTGGCAATTATATTCATGCGAATATTCCAGTATTACCTTTAGGAAACAATGAAAGGACTTTGTGTGTTTGGGCTAAATCTGACGATGGATTAATTGATGGAAATAGTGATCATATCGCTAATTGGGGAAACGCTACACCGGGAAATGCGTTTGGATTAATGTTATATCTTGAAAATCATTGGTGGGGTTACGGCCACGAATATCAAACTTATGATACGAATTCAGGTATTGAGGCAGATACAAGTTGGCATTTCCTGTGTTGTTCATATGGAAATGACACTATGAAAGTCTACGTAGATGGCAATTTTGCAGAAAGTAGCAGTATGAGGCTCAATACAATTGGAACAAATTTCTACATTGGTATTAGACCCGACCTTGATGGATTTAACACATTTGACGGTATTATTGATGATATCCGAATTTATGATCGAGTATTGACTAATGCTGAAATACAACAACTCTATATTCTAATTAATCCACCAACCGCTGTAACCGATGAGGTTGCAGGCGGCACAACACCCCAGGATTATGAATTATTTCAGAGTTTTCCCAATCCATTTCTTGATAGAACAGTAATAAAGTATAAATTACCCAAAACTGAATTCGTTGCATTAAGAATATATAACTCTCTGGGCCAATTGGTTAGATTATTAATTGAAAAAGATACTTCTTTGGGGTTCCACGAAACTCACTGGGATGGTACGGATAAATATGGAAGAAGGTTACCGGGTGGTATCTATCTCATGCGTATGCAGGTAGGTGACTTTAGCCAGACAAAGAAGATTTTGCTCCTGCGATAGGATTTCATCTCAATTGAAACAATACGATTCGTTTGAGTGGATTGAAAAAAGGTCAATAGATAGTCTCAAGAGTGTTGTTTTATCTCAATATTTTCCCATTCCTTAACATGTTTTTGATATAAACTTTTATAAGCCGGCCAATCATGTAAATGATCCGGATTATAATCTGCACCATTGGGCCAGGTCAGCGTTGCTATTCCATCACTTATAAAAACTTTACTAAAAAAATCAGGATCACGTAAAGGCCGATACATACCCCCACCTAAAACCGCCTTAAAGTTTATTGTTTGGGTTGTCTCATCCTCAAATCGCACTTTAATAGTATATGGTGATACAATTTCAAAGGTTCTTACTGAGTGTTTTATGAGGTATTGGGTCATATTCTCTGTTTGGAAGTTCGTTTCTTTAGTCTAAATTTAATAGTTAATTTATGGTGCTCGAACAGGAAAATCCAGTTATAGGAAAAAATTTAATTGACCTTACTGGATAAAATGCTGATGACTGAAAAAATTGCTAACTATCACTTTTGAAATTCTCTTGACTTTTGTAAGCCTGCCCCATATCTTGATTTAAAATAAATTGAGTGATGGAGGATTTAAATGATAACATTGTATCCTGGAACTTCAATATCTCGAGGACCGAATTTACCGAAAAAAGAAGTTCGATTAAAAGTAATTGATTTGGATGAGATTCCGGAAAGTGTTTCATTTATGTAAACAACCCTTTGTTTTTTTTAGATAAAAACAAATAGGAACAATACAAAGCTATGACAGATCTTGACATTATAAAACAAATAGAAAAAATACTAAAAGTAAAGTTAAAGAAATTAAACAGAATAGTTTATACGAGCAAAGGCTACATCTTAAACCAAAACGGGCAGATTACAGGTATAGGTTTAAATAATTGTAAAATAAAAAATCTTAAACTTATTATTTCTCCATTAAAAGATTTAGTGAATCTAAAAAAGTTACAGTTATCGAAAAATGAACTCAGCGATATTTCCCCACTAGAAGATTTAAATAGTTTAACTCGATTATGGTTACACGAGAATCAAGTCAATGATATTTCTCCGCTAAAAGATTTAAAGAATTTAACTTGCTTGGATTTAAGATATAATCAACTCATTAATATCTTCCCACTGAAAAATTTAATGAATTTGAAAGAATTAAATTTAGGAAATAATCAAGTCAAAGATACTTCCCCTCTTAGAAATTTAATTAATCTGAGAGTATTATATATATGGCAGAATCGAATTAATGATATTTCTACTGTTAAAAGATTAAAGGGTTTAACTCATTTATCTTTGATAGATAATCCCCTCAGTGATATTTCTCCACTAATAAATTTAAAGGGATTAAAAGAATTGCTATTAACTAATACTGGAATCAAGGATATATCCCCATTAAAAGATTTAAAGAAATTAACGGGATTAGGTTTGGGAAAGAATAAACTCAGTGATATTTCCCCGCTAAAAGATTTAAAAAAATTAAAACGATTAGATTTATTTGAAAATCCGATAGAAGAACTCCAACCATGGATTACTGATTTTAATATGAAAATTCGGTGGGAATCTTTAGGAGATGATGGATATATTTCATTTTATGGTAATCCTTTAAAAAGTCCTCCTCCCGAAATTATAAAACAGGGAAAAGAGGCATTAAAGAATTATTTTGAACAGTTAAAGGAGCAGGAAGAGGATTATTTATTTGAGGCAAAAATGCTGATAGTCGGCGAGCCGGGCGCAGGAAAAACTTCTATGACATGGAAGATGGAAAATCCTGATTGCGCTTTGCCTAAGGAGGATGAAACAACTAAAGGCATCGATGTCAGGCAATATTATTTCCCATTGAAGAAGGAGGATTTTTCTGCATTTAAACATCCTGAGAAATTAGAAAGTAGAAAATTCCGCTTAAATCTCTGGGATTTCGGTGGGCAGGAAATTTACAAAGCCACCCACCGATTTTTTCTCTCAAAACGTTCGCTTTATGCACTTGTTGCCGACAGTCGCAACGAAGATACGGATTTTAATTACTGGCTCCATATCGTTGAAATGTTTGGCGGCGAAAGCCCTTTGCTTATCGTCCTGAACGAAAAACATCAACGCAAACGAAATCTTGATATTGAAGCCATGAGAAAAAGATTTGCCAATATTTCAGAAGTGATTGATGTTGATTTTGCAGATGAGGACAAAACCCGTCTTGATAAACTGGAACGGGCAGTAAAATATTATGTCTCTCAACTTCCTCTCGTTGGGAGCCCAGTTCCCGCAAAATGGACTGTTATACGCGAGGCTCTAGAAAATGATAAACGTAACACAATTACATTGCAGGACTATCTAAAGATCTCTAAGGACAATGGCGTCACCAAATCGAAAGATGCACTTGTGCTGAGCCAGTATTTTCACGATATTGGCGTCTTCCTACATTTTCAGGACGATGATCTTCTGAAAAAATTGATTTTCCTGAATTCAAACTGGGCAACCAATGCGGTCTATGAAATTCTCGATCATAAGTTGCTAAACCAGAAAAATGGCAGGTTCAACAGGGAGGATGCAAACAAAATCTGGAGCGAAGATGAATATGAGTTTGTTCGCGACGAATTACTGAGATTGATGAAAAAGTTTTTCCTCACCTACGAGATAGAAAATTCCAACGAATACATCGTTCCCGAACGTCTGCCTTCATCTCAGCCGGAATATAGTTGGAAAGAAAAAGATAATCTTTTCCTAGGTTATGAATATGATCTTTTTATGCCAAAAGGAATAATGTCATTATTCATTGTTCGGATGAACCGCTATATCAACAATCATGACCATGTCTGGATGCGCGGACTTGTTCTTGAACGTGAAAAAACCACTGCCGAAATCATCGAAACCTATGATGCCCGCAGAATCAAAATAAGAATATCTGGAAAAAACAGGCGTGATTTCATGACAATAATTACCGAAGAGATCGACAGGATAAACTCCCCGTACGAAAAAATGAAAGTAGACAAAATGATACCCTGTTGCTGCAACGAATGCAAATCAAACCCTAAACTTCATTTCTATGAATACAAAGACCTTAAACGTCGTATTGAAAAAGGGAAAAAAGAAGTTGAATGTGGAAAGAGTTATGAAATGGTAAACGTGCGCAGCTTGATTGATGAAGTGATAAATGAAGAATTACGTAGTTCTGGTGAGAGTGAATCAACCCCAAAGCAAAGTAATGGTCCTGCCAAAAAAGACAAACGCAATAGAGTATTCGTTAGTTATTCACATAAAGATAAAAAATGGCTTGAAAGAGTGCAGACTCATTTAAAAGTATTAGAAAGTGAAGGTATTTCGGTTAATTTATGGGATGATACTCAAATCAAAGCCGGAATGAAATGGCGTAAAGAGATCAAAAAGGGGATGTTAACCGCAAAGGTGGCAATATTACTGGTGAGTACTGACTTCTTAGCTTCAGATTTTATCCGCAAAAATGAGCTTCCCCCTTTGTTAAAATCAGCAGAAAAAGATGGCGCAGCCATTTTGCCCGTAATTCTAAAACGGTGCCGGTACAGCACGAGTAAGCTTGCAGAATTTCAAGCGGTCAATGATCCTGAAAAAGAACCACTATCAAAGTTGACTGAAGATGGACAGGATGAAATTTTAGTAAAGCTGACCGACAGGATTGCTGAATTGATAGGATTGTCATGATTCCTCTTCTCGCGTAAACAAAAATTTAACTTGACAAATATTTCTAAATTGCATAATTTGTTCAAGCCAAAATTAAATTAAGAAAAATGAATAATTTTAAAACATACAATTCCAATAGCGATTCATGGTGGTGGTATAATAAACTGCGTGGGATTTGTATGTCTTGATATTAAAAATCAATGATGACTTTACAAGGCCCACTTATCCCGGTGGGCTTTTTTGTTGTGAGTATCTTATGAGCATGACTTTCGAACAATTTGAAAAATTAGCAAAACCCAGGACAATAGTCCCGGTTTACCGGAAGTTGAATGCCGATTTTATCACCCCGGTTATTGCTTATCTTAAAATTAGAGAAGAAGGAAGATACTCCTTCTTGCTCGAAAGCGTGGAAAAGGGACAGCAGTTAGGCAGGTATTCATTTATCGGCCAGCAGCCATTTCGTGTGGTTTCATCCATGAATTCCCAAACAGTCATCGATGAGTTTAATGCAAACCACATCACAAAAAATAACTATTTTAGTTTGCTGGAATCTTATCTTAAAGAATATCAATCGATTTCCGTAGAAGGGCTGCCAAGATTTACATGCGGAGTACTAGGTTTCGTTGGCTATGATATGATTCGATCGATTGAAACGCTGCCTGAGCCAAAACAGGATAAGATAGGCAGCGATGACGCTGTAATGGCATTTTATGATAACCTGGTTGCTTTCGATCATTTGAAGAATGAGGTAATCCTTATTGCCAATGTCTTTGTCGATCAGGATAGCCATATACCACACTTGTATCGTGACGGGCAACGAAGATTGGATCAGTTGCTGGAAAAACTAAACCGGCCATTTTCCGTTGAATTGAATTTCTCGGCCTCCCTGGATCAGTTCAAGAGTAACTTTAGTGAATCGGAATTTGAAGAAGCTGTCCGACAGGGAAAAGAATATATTTATGCCGGTGACATTTTCCAAGTCGTCCTTTCTCAACGGTTTGAGGTAGCGTTTTCCGGCGATCCTTTCCAGGTTTACCGGTCTTTACGAACTGTAAATCCGTCGCCATATTTGTATTACCTTGATTTTGTCGGCTACCAAATTATCGGATCTTCGCCGGAACCGCTCATTCGGGCTGAAAAAAACAACCTGGAAATTATTCCGATTGCCGGCACACGGCCAAGAGGGAATTCCCACAAAGAAGATAATAAGCTGGCTGATAGTCTGCTGCATGATCCGAAGGAACTTGCAGAGCATATCATGTTGGTCGATCTCGCCAGGAATGATATGGGCCGGGTATCCAGGCATGGCAGTGTTAACGTAAGCGATTTCAAAACCATCGAGCGCTATTCCCATGTGATGCATATTATTTCAAGAGTGCATGGAGAATTGCAGGAAGGCTTTACATCTGTCGATGCTTTTAAATCTGCATTCCCGGCGGGGACTGTTTCCGGCGCTCCGAAAATCCGTGCCATGGAAATTATTCACGAATTAGAAACGCAGAAACGGGGAATTTATTCTGGAGCAATCGGGTATTTCGATTATTCCGGAAATATGGATATGTGCATCGCAATTCGAACCATTATTGCAATGGATAACAAACTGTATTTGCAAGCTGGAGCGGGAATTGTAGCCGATAGTATACCCAAAAACGAATACCAGGAAACAATTAATAAAGCGCGTGCTTTACGCAAGGCAATTGAAAAAGCAGATGAGGGAATCCATGATTTTATTTATCGATAATTACGATTCTTTCACCTACAACCTGGTTGATTATTTCGGCCAGTTAGAGCCATCCTTAAAAGTGGTGAGAAATGATCAGATTACTCCGGATGAAATCGCAGAATTGCAACCGGCCGGAATTGTAATTTCCCCTGGCCCCGGCACGCCAAACAATGCCGGAGTGTGTTGTGATGTCGTTAGACAATTTTACCAGACTATCCCGATTTTAGGTGTATGTTTAGGCCACCAATGTATCGGACAGGTTTTTGGTGCAAACATTATCCGGGCTCCGGAACCGGTCCATGGTAAAACTGCTTTAATCCGGCACATGGGAAATGAAATATTTGCAGGAGTTCCATCCCCATTTGCAGCAACGCGATACCATTCATTGATTATAGATCGGAACTCTGTGCCCAATGAATTGCAAATTACCGCAGATTCTGAAGATGATTTGATCATGGCTATCCAACACAATACTCACCTGGTTTATGGCGTTCAATTTCACCCTGAATCCATTTTAACTTTAGAAGGTTTCAAGATCATTGCGAATTGGCTGGAAAAAACGCGGGCTAGTTAATGGTCGCACTAGCCATGGGTTTAGATGGAATCATCTCTGAGTTTCAAAACCAATGTTTGTCAATCCTAAATAAATTATCCGGGTGTCGGGTATGTAACTGTTTTTAAAAAATTCGAATTCGTAGTTTTGATTTGAATTTCGGTTTCGAAGTCGGCTTTTGTATTTTTGAGATCATTTTTACATTTCGTATGCAAACCAATCCCGGATGAACCTAAATTCTAATTTTATTGAAATCGTCCCGAATCATTTTAGGGATAATCCCATTGGCATAACTCTATTTGTAAAATTAACTTCTAAAATTGATAAAATTCTGAAAGGTCCGAAATGAAAGTCCTGGTCGTCGGCAGTGGCGGAAGAGAACACGCCCTGGTTTGGAAAATCAAACAAAGCCCCTTATTATCTAAAATTTATTGTGCCCCTGGAAATGGCGGGATAAAAGAGTTAGCAGAGTGTGTGGAAATTTCTATTGATGATATTCAAGGGTTGTTGGCATTCGTTCAGAATAAGCATATTGATTTTACGGTAGTTGGGCCTGAACAGCCATTGGCTTTGGGCATTGTGGATGCGTTCGAAAAAAACAATTTAAAAATATTTGGACCTAACCAGGAAGCTTCCCAATTAGAATCAAGTAAAGGATTCGCGAAGCAATTTATGCAAAAATATAAAATTCCTACCGCACAATTTAAAATATTCAACAATTATCATGCTGCACACGGATATGTTCAGGCATTGGGTTGCCCTATAGTCATCAAAACGGATGGCCTCGCTGCCGGAAAAGGCGCTGTTGTTTGTCATGAGGAAGATCATGCATTCACCACACTAAAAGATATGATGATAAACGAAACTTTTGGAGCGGCGGGTAAAAAAATTGTTATAGAGGAATATCTAACCGGTGAAGAACTTTCGGTGATTGCAATTACCGATTCTAAAATCATACAACCCTTTGTACCTGCACAAGATCATAAGCCGGTTTATGATGGAGATCAAGGGCCAAATACGGGAGGAATGGGCTCTTTTGCACCGGTTCCTTTTGCGGATCAGGATTTTATGAATCAGGTTCAAGAGGAGATATTGGACCCGGTTCTTGATGGACTTGCACGGGAAGATATCGGTTATAAAGGAATTTTATATGTCGGACTAATGGAGACACAAAGTGGACCGAAGGTTATTGAGTTTAATGCACGGTTCGGTGATCCGGAGACACAAGCAATTTTACCTTTGCTGAATATAGATTTATTGGAATTATTGATGTTATCTACTGAAGGGAAATTACCAAACAAGTCGATAACCATTAGAGACGGATATTGTACCTGCGTTGTTTTGGCGTCCGAAGGTTATCCCGGAAATTATGAGAAAAATAAAATGATAACCGGCCTGGAAGCGGATCATAAAAAGGATACAATTATTTTCCATGCCGGCACTAAATTGCAGGATGACAAAGTATTTACAAATGGTGGACGTGTCCTGGGTGTTTCGGCATATGGAAAAACACTGCAATCGTCAATACAAAAAGCGTACGATGGCGTTGAAAAAATTCAATTTGACGGGATGTTTTGTCGAAAGGATATCGGACAAAAAGGATTAGAAAGTTTAGAACATTAGATATGGAGATGAAATGAAAATACTTGTAACTGGCGGAGCAGGTTTTATAGGATCTAACCTGGCGGATGCTTTCTTAGAGGCTGGCCACCAAGTGGTTGTAGTTGATAATCTTTACATGGGCAGGATATCTAATTTACATCCTGATGTTAAATACTATTTAATGGATATTCGAGCCGCAGAGATAGAAAAAGTATTCGAAACAGAAAAAATTGATCTGGTTTATCACCAAGCCGCGCAAATGGATGTGCGGGCATCTGTGGAGGATCCTATGTTTGACGCCAGTGTTAACGTTTCCGGCAGTTTAAATTTATTACAGAATTCGGTAAAATATAAGGTGAAAAAGTTCTTGTTTGCTTCAACAGGCGGAGCAATTTATGGAGAGCAAGACTATTTTCCTGCTGATGAAGATCATCCCACCCGGCCGTGTTCTCCGTATGGTATTACCAAACTCACTGTCGAGATATATCTGAATTATTACCAACAAGTATTTGGCTTGAATTATTCCATTCTACGATATGCCAATGTCTATGGCCCGCGACAAAATCCCCATGGTGAAGCTGGCGTAGTTGCTATTTTTATCCAGATGATGATGGCGGGAGGTCAGCCTATCATCAATGGAGATGGCAAACAAACCCGTGATTATGTGTATGTTAAGGATGTTGTGCGAGCAAACTTGCTGGTTCTTGAAAATGGAGATAATGAAATATTTAATGTTGGAACCGGATTGGAATCAGATGTCAACCAGGTTTTTCGGGGTTTAAACGAATTTTGTGGCAACAAAACGCCTGAAAAGCACGGGCTTGCAAAAGAAGGTGAACAGATGAGAAGCGTTGTTTCGTATGACAAAATTAAATCGCATCTTGGTTGGGAACCGGAAGTCCTTTTTACAGATGGCCTTGCAAAGACCGTCGAGTATTTTCGAAAAATGGAAATGTAATTGATAGATTTTTAATAAAATCCGGATGCTTACTTGCATACTAAAAAAATAGAATATTTTGTCAGTTTAGAGAAAATTTCAAAAACCAAATCTCAAATATCAAATAAACTTGTCCCGGACTCCTTCAGAGATCACAAAACTCAAATATGAGAGTTCTGAATTTTAGAATGGGAATTTTTGATTTGGTAATTAGGATATTCGTTGCACTACATCATGTTGGCTTACAATCAGTTTACCATGGTCCTTTGAAATGACAGCCAAAATATAATTTTGTAGAATCTGGTAATCTAACCTAAATATTTATATTTAGTACACAATTACCAATCAATTCCTGAACGAT
Source organism: uncultured Deferribacteres bacterium (assembly GCA_964464595.1). Classification (GTDB taxonomy): domain Bacteria; phylum Zhuqueibacterota; class JdFR-76; order JdFR-76; family DREG01; genus JADFJB01. The sequence goes on along the minus strand of CAYXGW010000027.1, from coordinate 37,972 downwards.
TGTCCAATTTCACTTGATTTTACTTGAACAACCGGCTACATTTCTATTATAAACAACCTGTTAGGAATGTTGATAATTGCCATTTATTCAGATAAATTGCAATATTTTTCAACATTTGAATTGATATCTTCCTGAAACGCTTTTTATTGAAATATGTCTAAAGAGCAGAAACGAAGCACTGGAGTAATTTCTACAAGTAACCTGGGAATTTTGGGTAAATCAGTTGTTATCCATCAAATCAGGGAAACCATTAAACAAGTGGCTCCGACAAATATCCCTGTCCTTATAGAGGGTGACAGCGGTACCGGCAAGGAACTGGTAGCAAAAGCGCTGCATGAGTGTAGCCCCAGAAGTAATAAAGTTCTGTTTACAGTCAATTGTGGTGCAATTCCGGAGGGTATTTTAGAGAGTGAACTTTTCGGGCATCAGCGGGGTTCGTTTACCGGGGCAGTTGAATCCCGGAAAGGCTATTTTGAACTGGCCGATAACAGCACTTTATTCTTAGATGAAATTGGTGAAATGTCTCTTTCTACCCAGGTAAAATTATTGCGGGTCTTGGAGGAAAAAGAATTTATTAGAGTTGGTGGAGGTTCTAATCACAAGGTAGATGTTCGCATCATTGCTGCTTCTAATAAAAACCTGGAACAGGAAGTCCGGTCTGGTAATTTTCGCCAGGATTTGTTTTATCGTCTTAATGCAGTGAGAATCGTGCTTCCGCCTTTACATTCCAGGCCGGAAGATATCCCCGAATTGATTGATAAATTTGTTAATGAATTCTGTGAGCAAAATAGATTTCAGTTTGAAGGCTTTTCACCGGAAGCCATTGAGTTATTACAAAAATTGGAATGGCCGGGAAATGTACGAGAGTTGCGTAATTTTGTCCAGAGGGTTATTATTCTTGAACGCGGCAAGAAAATTAATGCTGCAAATTTAGAGAAGTTTATTTATGATCAAAATTCAAATATTCGAGCCCTTCCGGTTCCAACGAGGGTTCCTTCCGAACAAGTAGAACGAGAATTAATTTACAAAATTTTACTGGAGTTAAAATCTGATTTAAATCAGATCAAACAATTTATGTTTTCGCAAATTATTCAACCTAAAAAATTGGTGCCTGGAGATTTGGGCAGTATTTTTCAGAATGTCGATCCAGTTGATGAAGTGAAGCCTGATGAAGAGTTGGTATCGCTCGAAGAGGTTGAACGAGATTTGATTAGTCGAACCCTGGAAAAAACAAATTGGAGTAAACGAAAAGCGGCTCAAATTTTAGGAATTAGTGAACGAACATTGTATAGAAAAATCAATGAATATAATCTTCAAGAATAAAATTTTTAGAATTTTATTCACAATCTGTTCATGCGGCTTTCTTTCTTGTGGCCCATATTCATTTTCCGGCAGTTCAATACCTAGCCATATCAAAACGATTGCCGTTCCACTAGTAACTGATCTAACCTCAGAATTTGGAGTTAGGGAAAACCTGACTGACGCTATCATTAATGAAATCACCGAGGATAATTCAATTAAAATTTCCAACGAAGCCGAAGCTGATGCAGTCGTTACCGGAAAAATCATTTCTTTATCTGATCGCGCAGATACATTTTCTGCCGATGAAAATGTCGAGTCTTATCGGGTTTACATCACTGTAGAATTTGCAGTTCTAGACCGAAAGAATAATACAAAGCTTTGGAAGGAAAGTTGGTCACAATGGGGACTTTATAAATTGAGTGACGGTAACGAAGCGCGACAAGAAGGGATAAAAATTGCAATCGAAAAAATAGCCGAGGATATTTTAAATAAAACCGTTTCCGGTTGGTGAGAAAAAAGTTTTGCGCATCACGAATAACTTTGAGTAAATTATAATGAACATAAAGCTTAACATATGTTTGGATAGTTGTGTTAATGGTGATGTGAATCAAATGAAATCCAATAATCAGCATAAAAATCTGAATCCGGAGGGCTCATGAAAAATTTAGCAGATGAAGTTGAACGGCTACAAAAATTATTAGCGCAAGATTCTCGTTCAATAGAATTTGCAAGATTGGCGGACTACCTACTTGAGATGAAAAAAACCGATGAAGCCATTGAAGTGTGTCAAAAGGGAATAGAACAGCATCCACACTATGCGAATGCTCATTTCATCCTGGGTCGTTGTTATTTTGAAATTGGGGATCTCGATGTCGCTGAAAGCGAGTTCAACAAAACATTGCTTTACGATGCCGAGCACATTAATGCCCACCACTATCAAGCCAATATTATGAAAAAAAGAGAGTGGCAAAACGCGCATGTACTTTGGGTTAAGCGGGCTTTGGTGATAGATCCTATGGATAGCACAGCTCTGTTAATGCTTGATAGTTTTGAAGAATCCACCGAATCTGAACTTGAATTATCAAGTGAAACTTCGCCAGACACCCTTGTAGAAGAACCTGCGGAAGCTTCACCTGAAGACCAATTTACAGAAATAGAAAAAACATTTTCCAAATCCGAAGAACAGCCTGAAACTGAATTGGAACAGCCGGAATCCGAATTTATGGTGGAAGAAGAAACCATTGAGATGGATGAAGATTTCAGTGATAAGGATTCAGAAACCATTGAGGAAATTTCTGATGAGGTTGAAACGGTTTCCGATGAGATGACCGAAATAGAGGAGATAGAAGAAGAAAAAGAGGATGAGAAATCCGAAGATCAAGATGAAAAGAAATATGAATTCATTTTAGATGATATTTTTAAGCCGGAAACAGGAGCAGAAAGTTCGGCTGTAGAGGAAGAAGACATTTCGGGAATAGAAAAAGAAATTGTTGAAGAACCTGCGGTAGAAGGAACAAAACTACAGGAAAGCCAGGATATCGAAGAAACAACTGCCGAATCACTTGAAGGTATAACCGAAATGGAAGAAAGTCAAGAGAGTGAGGAAACAGTTGTAATGTCAGATGAGACCGATGCTATATCGGATGATGTCAACTTAGAGAAAGAACCTGAGATTCAAGAAAATGAACCTGAACTATCCACAGAAGACAAAGAAAAAATTGCCAGCAAGATTTTCGGAGACGACGATTTAGTGGTTGAAGAATATATTGATAGTGATGAAGACGAAGAAGATGATTACTTTAATGATCTAGTAGATGAAGAGGAAGAAACCTCTCCGAAACCTGAACCCGAAGAAAGTTTAAAAGAATCTGAAGATACAACCTCTGTTAAAGAGTTTACCAGTGAAGAAGAAATTGAAGAACTTCAGCAGGAACCAACCCAAGAATCAATTCAAGAGCCATCTATAGAGTCCCAACCTGAATCGGAAACGACATCTAAGAAAGATCCAATTGTAACAGCAACCCTCGGAGAAATTTATGCCGCCCAGGGACATTACAGCAAAGCCATTGGTGTTTATGAAATACTCTTAAAAAAAGATCCAGATAATGAACATTATAATACAAAGGTAAAAGACCTGAGAAGAAGAATGGAGGAAGAAGAGAGCTAATAAAATATTATGAGCCACTCCAACAGAATTAAAGTGCTACGGGAAATCCTTATTGAGCAGAAGTTGGATGGCTTCCTGGTTACCCGGCTTCTCAACGTCCGATATTTATCCGGTTTTTCCGGATCTAATGGCATCTGTTTGATTACAAATTCAGATGCTTTTTTTATGTCTGATAATCGTTATGAACAACAGGCTAATGATGAAGTTAAAGATTTTTCTATTCATATAGGTAAGGGTTTACTGGTTGATATGATCCAGGAACTAAATATTAACTTTAATTCACAATTTGGATTTGAGTCAGATACTCTTACTTATAATCAATTCGAAAAAATATCAAAATTGTATCCAAATGTAAAATGGCGGCCATATGAAAAAGTAATTGAATATTTATCCATCGTAAAATCACAAGAAGAAATCAGTTATATTCGAAAAGCAGCAAAAATGGCTGATAGAATTTTCTCCGATCTTCTGCGCCTTATTCATGTCGGAATGCGAGAAAATGAGATTGCCGGTGAAATAATTGGGCGAATTAAAAGAATGGGAGGAGACCGCTCTGCTTTCGAGCCAATTGTAGCAAGTGGTTTGAGATCTTCCTTGCCACATGGGATTTCTTCAGAAAAAATGATTGAAAGGGGTGATTTGGTCGTGCTCGATTTTGGCTGTGTTGTGAACGGTTACACTAGTGATATCACTCGAACGATTGTGATTGGCAGCCCGAGCCAAGAACAAGTAAAAATTTACAATATAGTTCGGCAAGCGCAAGTTCAGGCGCTTCGATTTGTTAAAGCGGGCGTAAAATGTAATGAGCTCGATGCAGCTGCCAGGGAGTTAATTAAAAAAGCTGGCTATGGCCGATATTTTGGCCATTCATTGGGTCATGGCTTGGGGTTAGATGTTCACAGTGAGCCGAGAATTGCAACTGAGATTGATCATGTCATTCCGGAGTATGCTGTAATTACAATCGAACCTGGAATTTATGTGCCAGAATTTGGTGGTGTGCGAATAGAAGATGATGTATTGGTTAGGGAAAACCATGGAGAATTACTGACACATTCAACACAAGATTTAGTGATAATCTCCTAAATCATTGGCATGAAATTAATTTCATTTATATTGACCATTTATTTGAAGTAATCGACCCATTATTAAACCTGGAAAATTTCATGAATCACGTTTTTAAGATTAAGATTTCCAACTAAGTCATCATAGAATGATTGATGATTCCGATTCTCTCCATAATCATTGTAACTTATAATCATACCAATGAAATAATTGAATGTCTTGAATCCATCGATGAAAATTGTTCTGTACATTCGTTGGAGATTTTGGTTGTTGATAATTCTTCAAAAGATACTACGATTTCAGTAATAGAACATTTCATACAATTACCTCAGAATCAAAATTTATCAATAAATCTAATTAAAAATGGGGTTAATATAGGATATACACGAGCTGTTAATCAAGGGCTAGACCAAGCTACCGGGAAATTTCTTTTGTTGTTGAATCCGGATACTAAAGTCGAGGTAAAGGCTATTGATTCCATGATGCAGTTTTTAAGTAATCATCCTGGAGTAGGTGCAGTAGCGCCACAATTGCTTTTCGCGGATGGAAGTATACAACCGTCCTGTCGCAAGTTTCCTCATTACCGGTTTGTAGCTTATGAATTGCTGGGCATGTCTTATTTGTTCCCAAACAATAAAATATTTAATGGTTGGAAGATGGGAGATTTTAATCACAATGAAATCAGACTTGTGCAACAACCCCAGGGTTCTTGTCTAATGATCCCCAGTGAGGTAATCCGCGAAGTAGGAGAGTTGGATGAGAGATTCTTTTTATTTTTTAGTGATGTTGATCTCTGCAAAAGAATTTGGAGAAATGATAATAAAATTTATTTTTATCCACACGCAAAAGTTACACATCAAAAGGGGAGTTCAATTTACAGGGCAAGGGCTAAATTGACGTGGCAATCACATTTGGATTTTATACGATATTTTCTCAAATGGTACCGGTTGCCATGGCTTTGGATCTTGAATATTTTTGGTGTTCCTTTTTTACTAGTCCTGGGTGGTTTGAGGTGGTTGTTTTATCGACTTAAAGATTAAGAGAAAATTTTGAAGTAAATATGAGGGAAAATCAACCAAATTGAAAGCAAAAAAAAAGCAGGCTATAACCCTAAAATAATTTTAGCTGCTACATCAAATCATTCTGTTTTATAACTTCTATAATTCGTGCAGCATGCCCATAGCCGTAACCGTTAATATAAAATAAAATCCGAGTTACTTTAGAAGTGTGTTCACTTTTTCGATTAGACTTCCATCTTGCATATAGGAATACAAATTTTTACCGGGACAAAGTGTCGAGGGGACATAATATTTATGGGATTTTATTTTATCTGTATTCAAACCAAAGGATTTGCAAAGTGCAGCCATCAATCTTACTACGGCATCAAGTTGCTCGGAAGAAATCTCTTGTTCTTCATAATTGCCGATTACTGAAATTAAAGCATGCCCGGTAGGGTCATATTCCGTATTGGTATCTCCCTTATATTGAAGAGGTCTTCCTTCCCAGGTTTTTCCTTTTAAGTCGATCAGAAAATGGTATGGGATATCCGGCCAATCCTTCTTACTGCGGCTCCATTTTTGAATGTTTCGCATATATTCAGGAATCGCTACATCATCTTTAAAAACCACACCACTATGATGAAGTGTGATGAATTTAATTTTGTGAGAGGTGTATCCGGAATTAATTGAGAGGGATTTCCATTCGTCCCGGGAATGGATTGCTATATCTAATTTATTTGGTTTCAAAGTTGATATGTTCGTACATCCATTATAGAAAAATAGTGAAAATACAAATAAGAAGAAAAACAATTGATTCAATATTGTCAAGATTCTTTGCTTATCATTCATCTATCAATTTAATAAATTTAGATAATAAAAAAAGACCCACGATCATCATTATCATGGGTCTAATATATGTAAGAATTTGCACTTACTTTAAAACAATCCAATAAACCATTCATGCAGTTTTAGCAGAACGGGGCCAAAAACTAGTGAAACAACCGAAATAAGTTTTATCAGAATGTTCATTGATGGGCCTGAGGTATCCTTAAACGGATCGCCAACGGTATCTCCCACTACGGATGCTTTATGGTTGTCGGAACCTTTACCGCCCAGGTTCCCTTCTTCAATATATTTTTTGGCATTATCCCAGGCGCCGCCGCTATTACTCATCATAATAGCCAACAAAACGCCAACAGTGGTTGTCCCGGCAAGCATCCCGCCAAGCGCTTCTACACCTAGCAGGGTACCAACTATAATGGGTGCAGTCACCGCCAAAACGCCAGGTGCAATCATTTCTTTCAAAGCGCCGCGAGTGGCAATGTCAACGCATGTTGTTGTGTCGGGCTTTGCTTTTCCTTCCATTAAACCGGCAATCTCACGAAACTGCCGTCGAACTTCCTCAACCATTTTGAACGCCGTTCTCCCAACAGCCTGCATCGTAATTGCGCCAAAAATAAATGGCAGGGTGCCTCCCAAAAGCAGACCAATAACAACCGGGGCTTTGGTTAAGCTAATGGACTCAAGACCAACCGTTGCAGTGTAAGCTGCAAATAATGCCAGGGCAGTTAGAGCGGCTGAGCCAATCGCAAAACCTTTGCCGATAGCTGCAGTTGTATTTCCAATTGAATCTAGTTTGTCGGTAATCTTTCGAATATCCGGACCCATTCCCGCCATTTCTGCAATTCCACCAGCGTTGTCAGAAATAGGACCATAGCCATCAACTGACATTACGATACCAATAGTTGCCAACATACCAACAGCCGAAATTGCAATACCGTAAACACCATTGGTTTGGTACGCGACAAAGATTGCCGCACAAATTGCGAGCATCGGTAAACCCGTACTTTTAAAACCCACAGACAACCCTTCGATAATGTTGGTAGCCACGCCGGTCTTGCTGGCTTCGGCTATATCTTTGATGGGTTTTCCAGAGGTGTAATATTCTGTAAATAGTCCAATCAACGCACCTGTTACGATTCCTGAGACGACTGCCCAAAATGGCGCCAAAGAATCGGTCAAAGCTGGCACAAAGAAAAAAGCGCCTATGATCAAGAGAATCATTGCCGAATAAGTAGAGTTTCGCAGAGCAGCTTGTGGGTCTGAGTTTTGGAATATCCGCATGACAAATATACCAATGATGGATGAGACCGTTCCCATAACGATAAGACCGATTGGTAATGCCATATATTGGAATCTTATTTCCGGGGAAAATGTAAAAGCGATTGCGATTGCCGCCACCACTGAACCTACGTAAGATTCGAATAGGTCAGCGCCCATACCGGCTGTGTCGCCGACATTATCGCCGACATTGTCGGCAATAACGGCTGGATTTCTTGGATCATCTTCAGGGATACCGGCTTCGACCTTGCCAACCAGGTCAGCGCCGACGTCTGCTGATTTAGTGAAAATTCCACCCCCGACTCTGGCAAATAGGTCTATTGAGCTGGCTCCCATAGCAAAGCCGTTGATGATTTGCGGATCCTTGAAGATTAAATAATAAATTGATAGTCCCAGTAATCCTAAACTTGCTACGGCCATACCCATCACGGCGCCACCACTAAAGGCGACCATTAGTGCTTTGTTTGGCCCTTCTGTCGCAGCTTGGGCGGTTCGCACATTAGCATGGGTTGCGGCATTCATGCCGATATAACCGGCAATCATGGAAAAAAATCCACCGGTTAAAAATGCCAGACCTGTGTAAATACCTATCGCTTGCCATAAGGCCACAAAAAGAATGGCAAGAAAAATTACCAGGGTGCGGTATTCGCGATTCAAAAAAGTCATTGCCCCTTTGTGAATCTCTGCAGCAATGTCTTTCATAGTGTCGTTTCCGGAAGGATAGCGTTTGACTTGAAAGAATATAATGATTGCAAACACCAATCCCAAACCACCGACATAAGGGGCAAAATTATCTAAGCCCATTTAACCTCCTGTAATTTAATGAGTTTTGAATATCAGTATTTTTTGAAATCAAGTAATATATAGGGTATGGCCTTTTGAAATTCAAGGAATTTCTGATTGATTACAGTAATTTAAAATTTTGTGGAAGGATTACAAGTAAGGGATTAGTGATGTTTATTTGAGAACTCTTTGTCAGCATTTAACTATACATTCATTGGCCACCTCGAAAGTGGAAAAACGATATTCTCCCATTCTCGTTTCTGGTTCTTCGTCAGTCGTTTGCCATCTCACTTCTACCGGTTTACCTCACCTTCTCCACTCCATCCCCATCGTCAACTGGCGGCTGGTAAATGAAAGATTCTGCAGAAATAGTTCATCTTTTGCATATTCAAGTTTGAGGAACAGATTCTTTTGTTTATCTATTTTGTAGTCGATTTTGCTGTAGATGTTGCGCTCGTTGTTTAATGGGGTATAGATCGCGCTATAATTCAAACTATCGGCGACAGGTGTGTTGCGTAAATACGTATCTAACATGACAAATACAGACCATTGCTTATTAATGATTTTACCGAAAAGAATTCGTAAAGAATGTTCAGCATTTAAATCTTCAGGTAAATCAGACTGAATGTTATAAAAATGATAATCAATCTTAAAAACGATCTTCCGTTGATATCTATACCCGATTTCTGGTCCAATACGCCAGCCGGAATTGTTCAATAGATTTTGATCGATTCCAATAACATCAGAGTTTTCAATATTGAATTTTTCAGCATAAAATCCAACAGACAATTTTGAATAACGACTTATTAACCAATGCAATTGCGTTCCGAGAGCTGTTGCATCCAGGCTATTTTGCGCGTTCGCATTCAAATCACGATAGAAATATGTACCATAGAAAAACCAAGTCCATTTCGATTTGAGATTCCTTGAAGCACTACCCTGCAATTGCAAAATATCAAAGTTTATGTCACTTGTTAAATTATGAAACTGGTAAAATTGCCTTACAAAGGTCAAGCCCCAATTCAGTTTTTTACTGCGACGAATATAGTTGCTTTCGGCTGAATATTTGGTGATCGACGCTGGGTTTGTTAGTCCGTAATATTTTGGTCTGACTCGCAGTTTAACAGTTAGACTGTTTTCACGGTCAGCAAATTTATAACTTCCCAAAGCATCAAATCTTAAAGCCAGATGACTATTTGTGGTAATCGAGGATCCCGTACTTTGAAAGAATCCTGTTTCTCCCGAAAACTTGATTCCGATTTGAGCAAAAAGCGAAAACCGGGGCAGTAAAACGATGATTGCAAAACAGGTAGTAAATTGGCGGATGTTCAATGCTAATTAATTTTCGCTTAGCTTTTTAGTGAGAATTGTTTGATACTCCAATAGCTTCTGTTCAATTTGATTTACTATTCTTAGATATTCTTTATGGGAAACGGTATCTGTTTTCGACCCAGGCTCAATCGTTTTACCGAAACTTTGGCCAGTCAACTGCGATAAATCCAGTTGGTTCACCAAATATATATAAGCTTGAATTTTCGATGTTGTGGGATCTGCGACTCTGGAAGCATCTGCAAGATTGCCAGCTTCTAGGGTTGCAGAATTAAGATTCTTATCCGAAGAAATCGCAAAACCAGCAAAACCTTCCGTATCTACACCATCGAGAAATTCTTCAGTTTTTTCCTCTAGTAGAACCATCTCCTCCAGTTCATCTTTAGTATTACGCAGGTCAGTTAGCTTTTCAGTAATTTCCGTTAGCGCATTATTTAGATAATCTCTCAGCATTGCTTGTTCAAGAGGGTCGTCACTCTTCGTCGATTGAATTGACTTGATTTTTTGTGGATCGAAAGTAAACGACTGCACTACCGGGGAAATCATCATTCGTTTTTCGGTAAATTCACGAAGTTCCGTTGTTAAAGCTTGTTTATCCCCAGTAAATTTGTCAGATTGCAATAACGTCTGCATGGAATCGATTTTTATTGTGTATAAATTATCTAGATTTTTCTGATGAGTTTCTAATTGGTTTTTCAGGTCTTGAATTGATTTATTCTTTATTTGAATTTCATCAGAAAGAGACAAAGCCTGCGCCATAATATTTTTTATTTTGTCCTGTTCACTATTTTTATTCTTTTTTGCTTCATCGATTGCTTCTGCAAAGTTAGTCAATTGAAGATTCAATGAATCCAGTTTTGATTGCTCCTGTTTTATCGAAGCCAGAATTAGATAGTAGCTGCGTTCTAGTCCCTGCTGATTTTGAGCCAATACCGGCGCTGAAAATACAGAAATTAGTATTAGGATGTTTAAAAGTCGTTTAATTATTCTTAGAGTCATTTGCATTAATAAATCCAAATTTTTCCATTTTATAATAAAGAGTGCTTGTGTTAATACCGAGCAATTTCGCCGCCCGGTTTTTTACACCATTTGTTTTGTTAAGCGCGTCTTGTATCAGTTGTTTTTCGAAATTATAAACTGCACTTTCAAGTTGATCATTGTTTGAATGAATCTGAACATGATTGGGTTGAATGAGATTTTTTGAAATCAATGATGGATTAATCTCAGTATTTTCCGAGATGATCCATAATCTTTCAATAAGATTTTCTAGTTCTCGAACATTTCCCGGCCAGGAATGCTCCATCAAAATTCTCATCCCATCCTGGGTAATTTGCTTTTTTGCGCTATTTGATTTTTGTGTCATCTTGGTCAGAAAATATTCTACCAGAGCTGGAATATCTTCTTTCCTTTCTTGCAACAATGGCAGCTTTATGGGAAATACATTCAGGCGATAATAAAGGTCTTTACGAAATTTTCCTGCTTCGACTAGTTTCTGCAAGTCTTGGTGGGTGGCGGTTATCAACCGAACATCCACTGAAATAGTCTGCTCTCCGCCAACGCGTTCGAAATCCATTTCTTGGATCACTCGCAACATCTTTACTTGCAGTGAGTTAGGAATATCCCCGATTTCATCAAGGAAAAACGTGCCTTTGTCTGCCAACTCAAACCTGCCTCGTTTTAGTTTGTTAGCGCCGGTAAATGCCCCCTTCTCATGTCCGAATAGCTCGCTTTCTAACAGGTTTTCATTGAGAGCACCACAGTTTATTTTGATAAAAGGTTTATCTTTTCGATTACTTCTCTTGCGGATCGCACGGGCAACCAGCTCCTTACCGGTCCCGCTCGCGCCTTCTATTAGCACGGTACTATTTTCTTTTGCAACTCTATCAATTAACGAAAAAACTTGATGCATGGCGCCAGAACTTCCAATCATATCCCCATAATCAACACCCAAATCATGATGAAGTAATAAATTCTCCTCTTGCAAACGATTCACTTTTTGATCTTGCTCAACATTTTTCAATAATTTTTTTACCCGGATTCTAAGCTCTTCCGATGAAAACGGTTTTGTGATGAAATCAGCAGCGCCTAACTGCATTGCCTTAACGGCTTTTTCCACCGTTCCAAAGGCCGATATCATTAAAACTTCTGTCGCCGGGTTTTCTGCCTTTATTCTCTTCATCAATTCAAATCCATCGATTGGCTCCATTTTGAGATCGGAAATGACTAGGGGAACTTGATGGCGGCTAAAAAACTCCAAGGCACTTCGCCCATTATCAAATTCAAAAATCTCGTAATTTTCACGACGCAGGCTTTCAACCATTGCGAGCCGCATTGTATCATTGTCTTCTACGATAATGACCTGGTTCAGCTTCATTTCAATTCATTTCTTATCGAAATTGTGAAGATGCATCCATTACCTGCATTGTTAATTGCGGAGATAACCGCCTGATTTTCCCGGCAAAGCTTTTTACAAATAGCAAGTCCGAGTCCGGTTCCATTCTTACTTGTGGTGAAAAAGGGTTCGAATATTTTTGGTAGATTTTCTTCCGGAATTCCAGGTCCATTATCACGGATTTTAATAATGTCACTTGTCTTATTTTTTGTTCTTGAAATGGCTAAAGACCCTCCGGGATTTGCAGCGGCAATACTGTTAGAAATCAAGTTCATAAACACTTGCCGAATGTGTTGAGGATCAAACCAAATCTTACCCAAATCACCATTGTGGTTGATCTCAAAATTTTTAGTTTTAATTTCACTTTGCATTAACTCGCCGGTCTCCGCGATGATATCCGATAAATTTACCCATTCAGGTTTTGCCGTTAAGGGCTTGCTATAATTGAGAAATTCTGAAATGAGATGTTTCAAACCGCCAATTTCTCCTAGAATTTTTTCTGCGTATTTTTTACTATCCGGTTTAAGTGAAGCATCCTCATGGATCAATCCGGTTAATAGTTCAATACCACCGAGAGGGTTGCGAATTTCATGAGCAATTTGTGCGAGTATCTCTTCTTTTTCATTTTGTTTGCGGCCTATATCTTTTCGCATTTTGTCCATCGCCCGGGTGAGAGCGGTAAGTTCACCTTTCACAGAAGTTGGCGTTTCAATATCAAAACGGCCTCTACCAAGCTCATTGCTAAATTCTACCAATCGGTTTATTGGTTTTGAAATTGATCTGGCCAGGAACCAGCCGGTTAAAATGGTGATCAAGGCTCCCGCTAAGCCAATCAACCAAAATATATTTGCTAACCCTTCTATCTTTTCAAGCCTGGCAGCGCTTTCTTGAATGCAGAGCCAGTGATTTTCATCCAAACGGTAAAATCCCCACAAATACCAATTACCATCGTTTCCTTTAAAAGGTAATGAAAGGCTGCTTTGTGCGATGGGCAGGTTTGTGATTTCGAGTCTGCTAAGGAATAACCTGGGTTCTTTCTGGCCAAGGATAATCAAGGAGTCAGAATGCGCCATGACATTGAAATCACCATCGAAAATGAAGGTTTGATTCAGTTGCATACTTTGCGATTGTTTCTTCAAGTATTCATAGTAATATTTATTAGTCAGACTCATTTTATCTCCACTTGCCAGGAACGATAAATACTTGGCATTCAGATTACCACCAATCAAACGCGTCAATAACTGTGTTTGTTCTGATATTTGATTCATGTAAATATTTTTAACAGAATAATAACTCACCATGGAAATGACTCCGACAAAAACCGCCGTGATGACGGTAAATGTCAAAATGATTCGAGTTTTTAGAGTAGGGTTTATCAGCATCTTGTATTCTTTTGATTATCATCATAACTTATAAACTGATTTTGAGGGTTTGCAACGATTATTTGCCAGGTTCTCCAAAAATTAAAATATCGAAAGTGTGATTGCTTAAAAAACAGATAGTTACATAAGTATTTTGTTCATATATAAAGATCATTAAAACTTTACGGCTATGAGTAACCCTTCATCTCATCGATGAGTCCAGCGCAGTAGGCTTTTGGCGTAGCATAGCCGACTACTTGAACATATTTTCCCATAGAGAATCCATTTCCTCAATTATTTGTTTCAAGCCTACAGGAATATTTGCTTTATGTGGTATATAAACACTAACGGTATCTGAAATTCCTTCATAGTCCAAAATCGTAATGTGGTAATTCTGATCTGTCACGTGTTGGTTGGGTCTATAATGTCGATCATACCTAGAAAACGATCTAAACAAGAATGACATTCGTTTCTGGTCTTCATCGCTCAAGAATACTTTGGCGCTATCTAAAACCTCTGTGTTTGCGTGTTTAATTTGGTAGGCATTTGCCAAACCGCTACCATAAATATCAAGCTTAAATGTATTGATCCATCCACCAAGTTTTGTATAGTGAATTTCCATTTTTGCAAATTCCAAATAGGGCTCTTCTTTAAGAGGGCTGCTGCAACTGATGACGAGAATAACAATACCAAAAACGATGGACAGTAATTTCATTGAAATTGAATCCAATTTATTGTAGTGAAATATTATTTTGCCTAAACCCAAAATATTCCTGTTTTTATTTAACCTAAATCGGTTTTATGCTTGTCGTGTTTATTTAATAAAACTTCTAAAACTAAGCCACCACTGTGCAACGCGAAAGTGATCTTCAAAATCCGGGTTGATAAGAAAATTTACCTGTAACTCCTGAGATAAATTAGCTTTAAAACTAACCAATACATCCGTGTGGTCTTCGGTAATTCTTTTACGCGGTGATGTGTATCGCTCGCCAAAATTTGTTTCAACTTTAACTATTCCGTTATCTTCTCGCTCCCTTTTATTAAAAATGGCAGTAGTTTGTTCTTTTATATTCCAGCTGTTTAAAATTCGGTTAACGCCCAGCATTACACTCCAGTTCGGATTCAGTTTAAAGTTAACCAATATCGGAATTTGGAAACTCCGATTCCTGGATTCATAGTTCCACAATAAGGATTTGTCTTCAAACAAACGATAGTCATTAAACAGGGTATCCGTTTGCGAGGGTTGATAGAAATATTCACCATTGGAGAACCTGGATGCCAGTACAGGTTCATTGCTATTGATTTTTAGATGATCCCTGGAAAAATAGATTCCTGCAAAAATTGAATTTTTGGATGTGAGTTGCCATTTGTAACTTAACATGCCTTGTTGGCTGGTTTTATCCCGGTTCCCTGTGGCTGAGCGAATATCGAAAAATGCTGAATTATTCAAATAATAAGAGCTATTTGTATCCCATGACCTTTGCGAAGTATAAAATGAAGTATCCCGGATAACCGAAGAATTCGACAAATCAATGTTATTCTCAGCGTATCTGAAATAAAAAGAGAATTTCTTGTCATTTGATAACTCATGAGAAAAACTTAACCTGGCATATTTGGTATTGCCTTCCTGGTTCCAACTTTGATTTGTAGAAGAATCAAATAATCCTTCACTACCATTCGTGGAATTATTTTCATCCCCATAGCTATATTCTAAATCGTTGGTTGATAAAAAATCTTGTCTAACATCTCCGGACAAAGAGCCTATTTTAATGCCAAATCTGGATTTATCATTAAGGTGAATTCTAACCCCGCCACTCAGATCAATGTGATCGTAATTCTGAGTACGTTCACGAAGGTTGCCATATTCATTTTGATAAGAGATACCTTCTCTCGAATGGAAAACCGAATTTAAAGACACGCCAAGATCGACCGTTTGGTTTACGCGATATCCCCAATAGGATGAAAATAAATGGCCGTTGATCATCATTTTGTCTTCACGGGGATATCGGTCGCTTATTGGAATATCCGTAGACAGCTCGGTGCCGAATGAATCATAGCCGGCCCTTGCATTGTAAATTCCGGTGGGGACTGAATAAAACTGTTCATCTTTGTGGATCAGTTGATAGGTTGCGCCTGCGAAAAAATTCTTGTTTGCATTTCCCAGAGGGTAAGTGAGTACGCCGAGTGAAAACACCGGTTCCGGTTCGGTACGGGTTTGATAAAACCACCTGGGATCTATATAAGGCGCACTAGAAATATCCAAAACCCGGGGATCATATTCAACAGAATAAGCCGGGAATGGTGTTTCGGAGCGATCGCCGCGAAAATCCAGGTAGATTAATGCTGTTTTATTCTTAAACTCCGGTAAATTAGCCGGATTGAGATGAAGGTCCAGAAAAGGATCCTCAATGAGCCCCGGGGCAACATTTTTGAATCGAAACAATCCAAACGTATTTAAAAAATTGCTTTTAAAGTAGACGTTAGATCGTTCAAAACTTTTTTCCGTTACTCTATTGCCGTAATATTGAGCGGGAAGATTTGAGGGAATAAAAAGCAATAGTAGTAACAATTTTGTTTTCATGACCTCTCCAATGTTTTTTTTACTATTTTTATGGTATATGAGAAATAATTTTCTACTTTCTATTCACTCGAAACCGGGTTTAGCACTTTACCCATGAAGAGAATAGTTTGTGAACGATTTTCATGAATAAAGAAAAGAAACGGCCGGTCAATCCTCATCATAAAATCTCCAATCCCAATCGAAGTAACCCCGATTGTAACAGATGTAGCTGCTGCTGCTTCGGTGCCTTCTTCGTTGACTTCCACAAAGGTTTTGTGTAATACATCACTGATGAATAAATCTTTATCGCTGTTGATTTTGGAAAAATCTGCGTTTAAAGGATCGAACGCAATGTCCATGCCCATTGTTTTTAGGATTTCATTTAACGAAAATTTTAACTCCAAGGAAAATTTTGGCAGTTCGATCGTACCATTTTCGGGGATAAATGAATTTTGCCAACCCTGCCAATTGGATTCATTAATCTGATTTAAAACATCGTCCAGATTTATTTCCTGCATGGGCAAAATGAGAGTCATGCTGAAATCGCCATCGCTATAGGGCAGGTTGATGGCCTGAAATTCCTCGTTTTCGAAATAATCGAATTCACCGTCCTGTTTCATCATTTGAACAGCAACAGTTGACCCGTCTATTTTTGTGAAAGTATCTTCTGCGGTTCGTTCTTTCTTAAATTCATACTTCCAATTGCCTTTAAAATAGATCGCATTAATTAGGAACATGACATCCTCATCCTTTATTTTCTCGACGATTTTTTCTATCTTCCCTGAAGTTTTATCTTTTACCCACTGGTTAATGATATTGGGTGCACCGGGATCGTTGAAATCCAGCTTCTGTACCAAGGCATCAAAAAATGATTGGTTCACGTCGATAAAATCATTTTCAACCGCAAACTCTTGCCGATACCAGATAGAATTGGCGATTGTAAATTTTACCTTCGCATCCAAATGTGATAATAGGTCAATCAGAGATTTATAGGTCTCATTGATTTGAACTTGAGATAATCCGTTTAATTGCAGGGTCTGTTTCATAGCATCAAACGTGTTACCATCTGCACCATTGAGTGTCATTCCTAAAGCCATAGAGACGCTCAACGGAGAAATGAAGATATTTTGCTCCGAATCTGATTTATTGATTTCCTTAAAAAGATTGAAGCCAAATTTATTACCGGACTGAGCAAGCTGCTTTTCCAATTGTGTTGCATCTCGCTTAATTTGAAAATCAACCGGATCAAATATTTTATCCGCACATTTAATCAGGAATATCGCTAAAATCGTTACTATCAGAGCAGATCGTTTTATCATTTTTTACCCTCCAGGGTTTTTATCTTATTAATTTCTATGCTTTTAATTTTTTGGTTTATTGCACCAATTTTTTACTCCGCCTCATTCTAAAAAGTCCATATGCAAGCAACATTAACCCCAAGAGATTAAGACCACTGGCGCGATAACGGATCTCTCTAAATTCTCTTCTGTCATTAGACATGGTGATGTCCATATCTTGCTGCATTTCAGCCTTGGTAAAGGTTTTTCGCAATTTTGTAACAAAGACGCCTGGTGGAATAAACTCCGAGAAATTGGGGTAAGTTTCAGCGATTTCCTCTGCCTCATCCGCATCGATCAGGTTGGCATATTCAACTTTAGCTCCAGGAAAGCGCATAGGATTTGGACCAATCGTGTAGACAAGAACCTCCATACGTTCCTTAGTACTGATTGAGGATATTTTCAACGGGTAAGTCAATTTATCGTTGTTGGAAGCAAATGTGATTTTTGCAGGCGAAGTTGTACCGTTCCACCACTGGTCGATATGCTGCGGCACTTGTGAAGTATCAAGCTTCATGGCAACAAAAAACCAGTTCTTTGTTATGTATTCATCCAAAAGCTGTGAAAGGGATGGATTGTATTTGTAATTGTTATCATCAAGCCACTGCACCAGGTCGTCGGCATCAGTTGCCTGTAAAACCACTGCTTGAAATGTACCTACCAACTGTTCGTAAATAACGGTTACACCAGCCGCCTTGTCCTCCACCGCCAAAGAGCCTTGGGCTATTGCGAATCTTCCTCCAGCGGAATTAGTTATTTGGTCGTTTTCATTACAGGCGCAGCCTTGACTGCTTTGTCTTACCAGGGGTTGGGTCATGAAACTGGCTTCAGAAAAAATCATAGAACTGGCTGTTGCAAGTTTTGGTTCAGCCGGTACTGGCACAAAAATGCCAAAATCCCGGGCATCTCCCTCGAAATGAACTTGCGCAATTAGCGAGACTTCATTGTCGCCAATGATTATAATATTCCTTTGTTCAACCCCAAAAATATCTCGACCATTTTGTGGAAAAATGTGGCAGTAGCTATCGCCATCGTTGTAGGAAACAGCCATTAATAAGAATAGGCCCATAGATAAAAATAATGAATTAAACAATGTCTTCATGATTTTCTCCTTAATAAAAAGTTTATTAATTTATTGTTCGAATAGATAAGCTAAACCAAACAAAAGATTGGCGCCGGAAAGGTTCAAATGATAACGGTTTTTACTTTCCTTAAAGGTGATCTCCTGGAATAGGTAACTGGCTTCGGCGACAAAGGCTATTTTATTGGAAAGCTGTATATGAGGTGAAATGGATAAATGCAAACCAATAGCTCCACCATGACTGGCGTTTATTCCGGTAATTTTTTCACGACCAAACAAATAGTCGATGCCGGCGCCAAAGTATAATTTTGGATTACTGGTGGATCTGAAGCTGGTTTCCAGTGTAAAAGAAAAGCCGCCAAGGGTCAGCTTGCCTGCGTCTCCAGCATCGAAATCCCTGGACCTGTAAAATGGATCGCCTTTCAAGCCAAAATAATTTCCTGAAAATTTTAACCTGCCATGCTCGCCATAGGGAGATGTAAAAACAATTTTTCCGGTAATACCATCGCCATAAACATTCTGCATCTCTTCTTCGACAGGCGAATAAACTCCTGTCAGGAAATGAAGCTGCCATCGGTCCTCTGTTTGGCCCAATAAAGAAGCTGGTACGAATATTACAAAAAATATGATTAGTTGAATAAATTTGGTTTGCATTGAAATCCTCTCGTTAAATAGTTATTAGTGAAATCTCATTTTTTTGTGGCGACAAACGTTCCTTGATTTGTGGGTCCAATAAAAGTAATCCACCACCACTGTCCGGTTAAAGAGTCATTTGCAATTTTTCCGTATAATATGACATTATGGTCTGCAAAACCCGGATGTAAATTAATAAAGATCGTATCACCTTGAACCGTACCTTCTAATTGACCCTCCCCGACCTGGGCACCCATATCCAGGGAATCGTCCTCGCTGGAGAGCTCCCATTCACCCTGAAGATCAGGTGAATCCTTGAAATTGATTGTTAAAAGACCAGAGACCCCCAATTTGCCATTCTTATCAAAGGCTTCATAGTGATAGTTAGTTTCGTAAGATGGAGATACAGTTATATCACGGCAAGAAAATTGAGTAAGTCCGAAAGCCAATATTATGAGGTAAAGCATATTCTTATGAAATATTCTTGCTGGTGACATTTTTTTTCCGTCCTAATTTTAAAGATGTTACTTAGTATCTACCACAATGCTTTTTATCGATTTGGGATCACCCACTAACCCGATGTCGGGATTTGCTGCAGACCAATAATAGATAATTATCTGTTTTCCTTCCTGAAATCCGTAGACACCGTTTAAGTCTATTTGTTTGTTCTGCTGTGGATTTATTTTGTTTTCATCGTTGGATATAGGAGCCCAATTTATGTGTGCAGCCGTCTCTCGCTCAAAGACGGTATAATAGATCGGATTATCGATCTTGTTAATGATTGTTAACTTATTTTTAGAAACATTTCCCTGTATTTCGTCTGATTTAAAATGAACTGGATTTTCTGAACAACCAATCATCCCCAAGCATACAAAAATCATCAAGGTTTTAATTTGAGATATTGATTTCATGATGTTCTCCTATTAATTAGTTCATGATGAAAAATCTAGCAGTCTGTGTTTCAGCCGCCAAGGATGATAATTCTTTATTCAACAATAATGCCAGCAAAGATTGCAAAGAAAATTGTTAAGGTGAAAAAAGTGAGATATATGCATAAAACTATATATTTCAATTAGTTAAAATGAGCTAACAATTTTTTTTAACGAGATTTCTACGAATGAGTTTGTTGTGAAATGATTGTTTCTTCTTATCAGGATTCTGAAAGTACTATCAGATTTCTGATAGAGATATTGGGATGTGATTGTAAACTTGTGAAAATTTGATATTCCATGAAAATAAAGATGTATGTTTCTGATGTCGATTCCCACACAAGGTGAAATGAAACAATTCTATGAAATTTTAATTAGGATTCTTATATTGATATTCGAATTATATTATTAATTAGGAAGGATGTTGTATGAACCGCGGTAAGATAATGATTTTTACAATGATTCTGATCGGTGTTTTCTCAAATTCATTACACACATCCGATCATTCGGCATTCAATAACACCTGGGAACTCATCAAATCCATGAGCCCTAAGATTGATCTGGAGTTGAAGATTTCTGTGGGGACCCAAAATGTGACCATTATTCACAACTGGCAGGGGCAAATTGATTCAATCTCCGTCACTACGGATGGCAAACGTAATAGTGTACCTGTTCTAATCACCACGACTCCAACGACACTTTATTCGGCAATGCATATGATTCCGGGCAGCGTTCGTATTATCACTGCTACCTGGGAGGATGGCGGCACTATGTTAGTGATGAAGCAGAAATATCCTGTGGAGATTTCACAGGGAACTGCAATATTAAACGAAACCCATATATTTAAAATATCGAAAAATAGTTCATTCCTCACCTATTCGATAAATCGTGATTCCCGCCCCGACCAGCCAACTGTAAAATATGTTTTTAAAATTAAAGGAAGCCTCAGAGCTTATAGTATGGAATTGGAGGACAATTGGGAAGTTAAGGGCGATTTGCAACGACAAGCATTGCTTATTAGCTTACAGGGATTGGTCAATCGAAAAACTGCAAATCTCTATTTTATCTATCCTGAAACCTGGCAGTTTAACTACAGCGGGCAGCTTTATGAATGGTACGAAGAAGCCCGTGGTTATTCTTTTGATATGCTTAACTCACCGAAGGAAGCCTTAACCGTTTTCCGCGATTATATCAAAGGTTATGTTGTCTGGGACAAAAATGTGCGCACTTCTCTGATTGTAGCCTATACTGTGGCAGGTCTCGAGGAAGCAGTGGTGGTGAGCGAAGACCAGACCGCAATGCTCGATTCATTGGGGTTTTCAAGGATTGAAGATTTTCGTGGTAAATTCACCGGCAAAAATGACGCCGAAATTTATAAATGGGCGAAAGACAAATATTGGGAAAGGTGCAGCCGTAAATATATAATCTGGCTTGGCGGTAATTCCGGTAAGATACTAAAGCCGGGGGTTGCAGATTGGGGCGTGGTCAACCGGGTCTTTTTTCAGGATCTTTCTACAAATCCTGCTGACACTACTGAGTACAATTTGGCTAAAGAATTACTTGGTGACATGAATGCAAATGCCCTGGTGATGGGTTGGCATTCCTACGCTAAAGACCTTGAGAGACATCACATTACTCTCTGCTCCAGTTTCGGTTTGCCAGTACTGGGGCTGCACAGTAATCCGAATATCAGTTTTGAGAATAAAATTGGATTTTCCGAAGGCTTTGAATTCAAAAACAATCACAATATTGACCCTGCTAAAATCTACAAACCGGAAAAGAAAGTCTATATTGCTTGTATCCAGACCGATGGCATAGGGATTGGGGCCTGGCTGAAGCCCGGTCGGGGTGAGATTCCGTATGCCTGGGAAACCTTGATGAATTACAATTGGCTGGCTCCAAGCCTGCTCGAGTTTTTCTACAGTACTGCCACGCCTAATGATTATTTTATTGGTGCCATTTCTGGTCCGGGGTATATGTATCCCAAATCAGTTCCAAAGGCCAAACTACCCGGTTTGATCCGGCGGGCGGATTCACTAATGCAGCGGCTGGATTTACGGGTATTTGATATCATGGATTATTCTGTTAACGGGCGTGTGTCAGAGTTTGCCGACCTCACTCGTTCGGTTATCGAGGCATATTTTGAAAACATGCCAACTGCCATTGGTTTTGTCAACGGTTATATACCGGCCAACACCTATTATAATAAGGATAGCCGACCGATGATTTCATTCGAATATTATTTATCACCGGCAGTTTCTAAACGAGAAGCGGTTGCAGATATAATCGAACTGGCAAATCTGAACAAAATACGTCCATACTTTTTACTGATGCACATCCGGGAAAGCAGCGACATATCCCATGTAAAATCGATTCTCGAACAGCTTCCAAACGAATTTAAAGTGATTCCCCTGGATATATTTCTTAAAATGGCTGGTGAGAACCCGACTTTTATTAAGAGATATATTAATAGATAATCGTGAGAAGTAAAATATGTGGAGATGGAGAAACTGTGGGTTGTAGCAGGGATTAAATCAACGACAATATCCGCCTCAGCTACGACAACTCTAAATCCGAGCATAGCTATAATGCCACTCCAAACCATTCTTCAAAGTTCGAAACTTCACAAAAAACACATCCGCATCATAATGCTTTTATACTATTCGCCCGAAAATTATTAACAGATAAACTTTTCCAGCAATCCAATAAATTAAGATGAAAGATGGAGTATAAGGAGAACCCAATGGAAAGATTTGAGCAAGACGTTTTGGAAACCAAAGAGTGGTTTTCTTCTTCCCGTTTTAGAGAGATTACCCGTCTCTATTCCTCACGACAGGTGGTTGAACAGCAAGGCACAATACGGAGAGAATACTCCATTGCTAAAAATGCCGCAAAAGAATTTTATGAATTATTGAGAAAGCTATTTGCTAAACGGGAATCGATAACGACTTTTGGTCCTTATTCGCCGGGGCAGGCTGTAATGATGAAACGGACCGGGATTACAGGAATCTATTTAGGTGGCTGGGCGACTTCGGCAAAAGGATCTATCACCGAAGATCAGGGTGCCGATTTAGCGAGTTACCCGTTGAGCCAGGTTCCTGATGAAGCTGCAACAATCGTCCGGGCTTTGCTTTCTGCTGACAAAAACCAGCAATTTGCCAGGGCCAGGATGACTGATGAAGAACGGAAAAAGACACCTGAAATCGACTATCGCCCTTTTATCATTGCCGATGCGGATACCGGGCATGGCGGCGACGCCCATGTTAGAAACCTGATTCGCAGGTTTGTTGAGGTGGGTGTTACGGGATACCATATAGAGGATCAACGGCCGGGTACAAAAAAATGCGGTCACCAGGGTGGCAAAGTTCTTGTGCCGGTGGATGAGCAAATCAAAAGGCTGAATGCCGCCAGGTTCCAGCTGGATATTATGAAGGTGCCGGGAATTATCGTAGCACGAACTGATGCCGAATCAGCGACTTTGTTGGAAACCAACGCAGATGAACGCGATTTTCCTTTTATATTTGGAGCTACAAATACTAACATTCCAAGTTATAAAACTTGTTACCTCGCTATTTTAAAGAGATGTTATGAAAAAGGCCTCGAAGACGTGAATGGCCATCTGCTCTATAAAATATCAGAAACCGAAAATAATGCTGCATCCAAGTGGTTCAAAAAAGTAGGTATATTATCCGATATCGATGAGAAAATTGATGCCCTGGTTTCCGGAAGTGAGAAGAATTTTGAAAAAATCTTAAACGAAATAACTACAAAGTTTTTTGATGCATGGGAAACAGATGCCGGAATTAAGACTTTTGGTGAAGCTGTGGCCGATTCAATGAAATTTCATGTTGAAGAAGGATCGGAATTTAAAATGACAGTTGAAGAATGGCTGGAATTTGCAAATCATGCATCATTTACCGAGGCAAAGAAAAAAGCCAAATCCATGGGTGTGAATGTGCATTGGGATTGTGAATTGTCACGAACACCCGAAGGTTATTACCAAATTCGGAGCGGAATTAATTATTCAATTGCAAAGTCCCTCGCTGTTGCTCCTTTCGCAGACATGCTTTGGATGGAAACCAAAACAGCGGATCTCGCAGACGCCAAAACTTTCGCCGATGCCGTCCATGCAAGATACCCGGATAAAATGCTGGCGTACAACTTGTCTCCTTCATTTAACTGGGATACCACCGGCATGACCGATGAGGAAATGATAGAATTTCCCAAACAGTTGGGAAAAATGGGGTTTGTCTTTAATTTTATTACCTATGGCGGTCATCAAATCGATGGATTGGCGTCTGAAGAATTTGCCACAGCTTTATTGGAAAATGGTATGCTGGCACTTGCAAATATCCAACGGAAATTGCGATTGCTGGAATCTCCTTTTAGAACGCCGCAAACGCTTGTCGGTGGTGCTCGTTTGGATGGCGCATTAACGGCTTCATCCGGCCGTACAGCAACAACCAAAGCTATGAGCAAAGGTTCAACACAGTTTCAGCACCTGGTTCAAACCGAAGTGCCACCAAAGCTATTGGAAAGCTGGCTGGAAATCTGGGCCAAACAATATGATATTGTGAGTACGCTGCATGTGAAACTACGACCAGCACTTGCAGGATCGGAACTCTTGGAAATTAGCGTGTTTGATGACTATAACAACAAGATCGCAAATGTAGTCTTTGCTGCCATCCTGGACCGCAGGGGCAAACATATCTTGTCCATTAGAGATCAGAATACACACAACGCGGATTTCCGCAAGAAACGATTTATGACTCTAATCCAGCTATTCCTGATTCATCGTTATCAGAGTAATTGCGTTCACTATGTTACTCCTACCGATGATAACCAAAAGCAAACCCAGGGCTTGAAAAAATTAGGTATTTTTAATGAGGTGAATACGGAAATTGGTGATATCATTGTGGCTTCGGTGAGCAACAAACGGGTGAAAGCACTTCTTAATCCGGATGAAGTGGAGTTGAAAAATCTCATCTATAAAAAAGTCACAAATGGAAAGTTTGTAGAAGTAGAATAGTTGAATCTTCTATATAATTGATCTTTGACTGGCTCAGTCGCTTTTAGTGATTGAGCCAGTCTTGTATTATAGGTTTTCTTAATGCAATTTGATTTATTATTATATTAATTAACTCTTACCATCTTGATGTTATAACATTACCGTGGCACTAGGATTTCAATGTGTGCAGAGTTTGCCGTCTTAAGCAATGTCATCATCCAGGCAGGAAAGATCGTGATGAGGTCATCGATTTTTAAAAAATAGGATATTAAGGAATTTTTATCCCAAGTTCTTGTAGAGTTGTCTTGATTTTAACAAATTTTCTCATCCTTATAGGTGTAGTCCCACTCGTCTCAATAACATATAAAAATGAAGAGTCACTCGAAGGGAGCACCAGTCTTGGTGCCGTAAGTTCTGGTTTGCCGTTGGATAATATATCGAACAAATTCAAATTTTGGTCTAAAATTCTTACATTTCCGCTCGGTGTTTCAACCAGGTAAATAAATCCATTTTCTCCAATTGCTGCTGCACCAAGACTTATGTTAAAAATATCCAGATCCCGGACTTGTTTATATGAAGAGTTGTTTTCAGAAGCAAAACCGGTCCAATGATGCACAGCACCCTCTGTACGGCATGCCACAAGAACATGCCTGCCATCAGCGCTGACAGTGATATTGTTTACGGTATGGAATTGAGGAAATGTAATTTTTCCGATTTTTATTCCAACAGGATTTAGGACAGTCCAGCCATCAATATTAAGGATGTACAAGATGCCATCATTGGAAGAAGCTAAATCCAACCCAAATGTTGACAATTGAAACTTCATTGAAAGAGAAGATTGAACCGGGCTATTTGTTAATAGAATTGGGAGGTTGTCTTTCAACACAATAGCAGCAATTGTATTATTGGGTAGAAGTGCGATACCAGTAGCGACAGTAAAACTTTGCGTGTCTCCGTTTGAATCGATAAAGTTGCTAATGGGTGAAAAAGAGGATTCGGATCCATCCGTTTCAATGATCCGAATACCTTTGCCGGGCTCAAACAGCCATGTCCTGTCATTCAGATCCACAACACCTCGCGTCACCAGTGTGAGCAATGGACCGAACTCACCCTCGGAAGTATACCCGGATTGATTCACATCGATAATTATAGCGCGTCGATCGCTGGCAATTGTATGTTTAATATTTTTATTTGGATTTCCTACAAATGCTCGCAGCAGTATGGTTTCACCGGCTTTTTGCGGTGAAATCTTGAATTTACTGTACCAATATTGAGGCCTTGATTTCATTCTGACCATGTTTAACCGTGGCTTCGGTTTTTTGCTGGAGTTGGCTTTCCAAATCAGAAAAGCTTGATTGTTTGAATTGTCCTCAAGCCCCTCAATCTTGCAGACAATTCTTATAGAATCGTCATCGGTAGGATATTCGGGAAACCATTTAATTTCAGAGATGACTATCCCGGTTGCTTGTTTTTCAGTTTGTTCGGGAGTTGCGGAGCTTTCACTATTGGTTTGCAGAAATGAGATATTCTCAATAGCCTGGTGATTTGGAAACAAGCTTGTGTATGCAAAGACAGAAAAACCAGCAAATCCTTTATCTCGGACAAGTTGAATTTCATTCTGAAAAAGTTCCATATCCGGGTAAATCATAAGCCCGGGGTAAATCCGCTCTCTTCTTTGATGAATTGCATGTCTCAGCAGCCAACGCTGTAACATCCGGATGTCATTGGTATATGTCATCGGAAAAATAAAATCAATAATGCCTTCCGTAAGCCATTGGTGTGAATCCTGGAAAAAAACTCTGGGGCCTAGGTCATAGTCACCAATTACAGCAGAACTGATTTGAAAATCTGGCTTTTTACTCTTGATCTTATGATATACATTTCTCAGCCAGTTAGTAATTCCGTCGCGGCGATATTGATTCCATAATTTGCTTGATTCGGGTTGTGTTTTGTATACATCATAAAAATCTTTGAGTGTCTTGTCATCAAATGAATATCCAGGACCGGGATAGCGAAAATAATCGAAATGAACGCCATCAAGCCCGGAAATTTCTGCTAGCTCTAAAACAATTTTTGTGATATGGCTTTGTACTTCGGGATGGGACGGGTTATTCCAAACATAACGTGAATTCAGCTCCATGGTTTTTCCGTCAGCATCAACCATCAGCCAATCGGGATGAACGTTGTAAACATGGTCCGGATGAATGGGTGGATCGATTCCCCGCCATGCCGGGTAAACATTAATCCACGCATGCAACTGTATGTTTTGGTTTTTCGCGTAATTGATCGCTTCCTTAAGCGGATTCCAGCCTGGATTTTTACTTCCCAATGCCTCTGCCCAGGGCTCGTGTTTGGACAGATAAAACACAGTACCATTACCGCGAACCTGGAAAAGAATCATGTTAAAATGATGAGTGGAAGCATTATCAATGATTTTCCTGATGTCATCAGGACTGGTATAATCCCAGCGAGTTACCCAGATTGCTCTAACTTCCTGGGGTAGTTGCGCAATGATTGGAAGCGTTAAGATTAGATTAAAAATAATAAAGAAGATAAATTTTGGAACTCGGATCATAAGCATTAAACTCATGTTATTCAATATGAAGATAATTATATAAGATATGCGGAAATCACTTCAAAAATCTCAGAAACATTTGATTCAATAAATAATTGTTTAAAATTAAAATAAAATACCAGATTCACAATACTTATTAAAGTGGAATATTTGGACGAAATAAATTATATGAATAGAATCGAAGTCCAAAATTTATAAAACTGGAATTACAGTCTAAACTGGAATAAGTTTTTTAACTTTTTTTGTATCTTTAATTGGGTTGTTGTATCTAATTTTTAGATGTATAAAAATAAGAGAACCGAAATGAAGAAAATTGAAAATGTCGAATACTCTACTACTCTCGTTTTTGCTCTACTATTAAGTGTTAGCTGTAGTAAGCAAGAATCGCAAACAGAGATTAATGTACAAGCATCGACCAAAACAACTGAGTTAACCGCAAAAGTTGGTATTTCTGATGCGAGCTTTCCGGCAGCTCCTGATTTTGTTTTATCAGATCTGTCGGGAAAGCCGGTACAGCTTAGCGAGTTCAGAGGGAAAATGGTCATTCTTAATTTCTGGGCAACCTGGTGTGGTCCCTGCAGGGAAGAAATTCCAGATTTCGTCGATCTGTATAAAAAACATATGGATAAAGGGTTAATAATCATTGGAATTTCATTGGACCAGGCCGGGGAGAGTTTGGTTAAAGCATTTGTTTCGCGATATAAAATGATTTACCCGGTATTGCTTACCGATAATCAGATTGAGAATATTTACGGTGGTGTTTATTCGATCCCAACAACATTTATTATCAGCAGAAATGGTCGAGTTGTTAATAGATTTATCGGAAACCCGGGTATCGAAGCTTTTAAACGAGAAATTAATCAATGGTTATAATATTTATTATTAATTAAGTAAATAACTAAAATTTCTACTTATGGAGGTTAAATGTCTAATCTAATAGAATTCACCGATACGAATTTTGATTCTGAAGTGCTTAAATCCGATGTTCCTGTATTGGTTGATTTTTGGGCGCCATGGTGCGGCCCTTGCCGGGTTATTGCACCTACTATCGAGGAACTCTCAAACGAATATGCCGGAAAATTCAAAGTTGGAAAAGTAAATACCGATGAAAATATGCAAATATCAACACAATATGGAATACGAAGTATTCCGACGTTGGGAATATTTGTGAATGGTAAAATGGTAGATTCAATTATCGGCGCGCTGCCAAAAAAATCGATTGCGGATAGGATGGAAAACCATCTAACTACAGCCTAATTATTATTAATGCTTGATGTTTACAAAGGCTTTCCTTTCTAGAGGCAAGCCTTTTTTATTGGATTAATATTCCAGGATAATGTGAAATCTACAAATCTAATTGTTAGCTTACAGTCTGGCAATAAATCTGCTTTTGCCGAATTGATTAATGAATACAGCGATCGAGTATACAACCTGGCCTTAAAAATTCTGCACAATTCCCAGGATGCAGAAGACGTGGTTCAAGAGACATTCACTACAGTTTTCCAGAAAATTAACACTTTCCAAGTACAGTCGGACTTATTTACCTGGATTTACCGAATTACAACCAATTATGCGCTTTTAAAAATACGAAAGAATAAAAAAGAAAGGCTAGTTCCGGATGAACTTGAAAAGTACGATAGTCAATCTATTTCGAAATCTGGGGTCAGCACGGATTTTACAGATAGAAACTTACTGGATGCAGAACTTGTTTCTGAATTAAATCGCGCGCTTGACAATATCCCTGAAAAATATCGAATTATTTTTGTTTTACGAGACCTGGAAAATCTCACAACCGCAGAGGTGGCTTCAATTTTAGAGATAACCAAAGCAAATGTAAAAATCCGACTCAGACGAGCCAGGTTGTTTTTACGTGAAGAATTATGCGCTTATTTTGGAAGATGTTAAAATCAGGAGCATAAAGATGAAAAAAACTGAATGTAAAGAAAATTGGCAAGAACTTTGTAATTATTTGGAAGAGGATTTTGATTCGGCAATTTGCCAGGATTTAAAGGATCATCTGGAAGAATGCGCGGATTGCAGAGAAAATGTTGAAAGTATTCGCAGCACGGTTGATATGTACAGAAAATCGAATCCTGATGTTCCCTTAAGCCTGGAGATGAAGAAAAAACTGATCAACCAGTTAAAAAAAACGAATTGATCAGAGCGATTTTAGTTCTTTATGTAATTTTTTTGCATTTTTAAAAACATCATTAAAATCGTCCAGTGGACCTTCCAATTCTAGTTTTTTATTCCTCTTCTCCTTTAAGATCATTGCCGTTTCAAGGTGTTGCAAGGCTTCTTCATTTTTATTTAGATTATAGAGTGCCAAAGCCATTAAATAGTGACATTCAACCAGGTAGCCCATGCTCTGATGCTCATAATCTGTTAACAGCTTATAAAGATCTTGGCTGATTCCATAAAGATCCTGCCATCTCTCTGTTATCTCAAAAATCTTCGCTCGCATGTAAAGCACAGAGGGATCAAAAGGAAATCTTGAATAGAGATTATTATTTATAACCAAAGCACTGTCGTACATAGCTTCATTATAATAACAAGTAACAATCCCGAATTGACTTTCCACGGTAGCATACTTGCCCTTTTCGATGACCAAATTCAATTCGTTTATTCCTTGTTGGCGTTGGTCTGAAAACCCACGAAGGAAAAATAATTTTCTTGTCATAGCACTGCGCCAGTAATGGTACATCCCAAGACCAAAATATGCATCGTAAAAATCCTCTCGAATTGCCAGGGATTTCCTCAGGTGATTTAGTCCTTTCATTCCATCTACAAATGCATTGACCCATTGGCGTTTTTTTACTTCGTGTAGTCCTTTAATTCCATATGCACCGCCTAGATAAAAAAAGCCTAGTGGATTTTTTTTATTTTTTTTGATGAATTTCTCTCCCTTTTTGATGGCCAGGTCAACTTCTTTTTTAAATTCCTTTTCGAACGTGGTTATGCGATAATTTTGGTTAACCAGGTCATAAATTGCTGCAAGATAAAAATAGCCAATAGGGTCTTCCGGGTAAATTTCGGTTAACGCTGAAAAAGTGACTAATGCCGAATCCGTTTCCAACCGATGGATTTGATCCATTCCAACTGTGATGAGAGAATCTGTCTCCGGAGTGTTGCTAATAAATTGTGCATTGGTTATGGATTGTGCTAAAATAATAAAAGCTAATAAGAATATTAGACGCTTCATAAATTCCTCAATGTTTTTCTAGTTAATTTTCACTGTCCGCCAACTAAATTAACAAGCATTAAGCTTAAACCCGGGACATAAGTTATGATAATCAAACAGATAATTAAAATGATAATAAATGGAATGGCTGCCATGTATAATTTAATGATTGGCCTCTGGAAGCGGAAACTGGCTATGAATAGATTAATCCCGACCGGAGGTGTACTGTAGCCAATTTCAAGATTGACCAGGAAAATAATACCCAAGTGAATTGGATCAATACCAAAGCTCAACGCAACCGGAACGATTAATGGCACGACCACGATAATTGCAGAGAAAATATCGATCATACTACCGACAAGGAATAAGAACAGGTTAAGCATTACCAGAAACCAGATTTTGCTTGTTACAAATTGCTGCATAAACGCCAAAATTTTCATGGGAATTTCGGAATAGATGAGGTAATTGGTCAGCCCCAAAGCACATCCGAGAATAATGAGAATTCCTCCAACCAAAATCATGCTTTCACGCATAATCCGGGGAATATCTTTGAAAAAACTTAGATCTTTTAGAATGATAACTTCAACCACCAAAGCGTACACTACTGTAATTGCTGCTGCTTCGGTTACGGTAAACAATCCACCATAGATGCCACCGATAATGAGGATTGGCAGTGGAATTTCCCACCGGGTTTCTTTTAATGCAGCCAAGAGTCGTTTCCAGGAAAAAGGTACCGAAGGGATATTACTTCTTTTGCCGATAAAAATGCTGTACGTACTCAGGAGGATCATTATCAAAATACCAGGTAAAACCCCGGCCAGGAAGAGCTTGTCAATATTTATTTCAGCTACGAAGCCATAAAGAATAATAGCTAAGCTTGGCGGGAAAAGCATGCCAAGATTTCCCGAGGAAGTGAGTAAGCCCAATGAGAATTTTTCCGGGTAATTATCTTCTAACAAAGATGGAAGCATCAAACCGCCGAGGGCGATAATGGTCACACCAGATGCCCCGGTAAATGCGGTAAATACGGCACAACTGGCTAAAGCCACAATTGCCAATCCGCCCGGTAACCAGCCAAATAACGCTCGGGAAAAATTTACTAACCGTAATGGCGCTTTGCTTTCTGAAAGAAGGTACCCGGCAAAAGTGAAAAGGGGGATGGCGAGCAAAACCGGCGCATTTGCTAACCGATAAGTTTCTATGATTACGGCAGAACTATCGACATCTTGAAAATAGAAACCGAGAAGGGCAATAGCGCCAATGATGACAAACAGAGGTGTTCCGAAAAGTGCCAGTAACAGGAAGACGATACCGAATAATGCAATTTCCACGCTAGTCTTTTTCCTCTGTAAGTTTAGGAGATGAGATTGTTTGTATCGCCTGAATGACAAAACGAAAACTCATGATTACAAAACCGATTAGGATGATAATCATAAAAACCCATACCGGAATTCCCCAAAATAAAGTTGAACCAGCTGCGCGCTCATCTGTAATGAACACATAAGATGCTTTGGCTAATAATATGCTTATAAATGCGGAAAAAAATTTTGTGATAATTTTTGAAAACTGTTTTACTTTTGGTGATAAAAAACGCGATAGGACGTCAATGTTGATATGTCTGTTTTCATAGGTTGCCAGGCTGGCGCCTATAAATCCAACCCATAAAATCAAATGGCGCGAAAATATATCTGCCCATAGAATACTATAGTCAAAAAAATTACGTAATATCACTTGCAGGAAGGACATCGCAATCATGCTGGTTAGCACGATGACTAAAGTAACCGATTCTATCCGTGCTAAGATTCGATCAATAGAGTTGATAATTTGCACACAACCTCGGTGAATTAAATGATAATACTACTTTGACGAACTATTGGAAGATCGCAAATTAGTCAACTCACTCTCGATTTGGTTGAGTAAACTTTCCGAATAAAATTTGTTAACGAGTGAACGCCTGGCTTTCTTACCCACTTCATAATAGGATTGAAGAACTTGCGGATTATCGTCAGAAATAATAGTGATATTATTCTTTTTTAATGTTTCGATAGCTTTCGCATTGTCATCGCGGCTAAGCTGAGTAAGCTTTGACATATATTTCCTGCCGAGTTCCGTGAGGGTATTCTTTTGGAACTCAGAGAGTTTATCATATTTTTTCTTGGAGATAAGAACAGCTCCCGAAGCATTGGCCAATGGTGTATTTGTCATAAACTTTATTTTTGTGAACCACTGTAATGCGACTAAAACCAGGGGAGATGCGTAAACCCCCTCTACCATATTTGTTTGCAATGCAGTCATTACGTCGATAACGGAAAGAGGGATGGGTTGTAATCCAAAAGCTTTAAAAGTCGCTTCCGCAACTCTGTCTCCTTCCCAAACCCACATTTTGAGTTTTCTAATTTCATCCAAATCGGCGGTTTTTGTTTTCGCAAAAATGTAAACAAACCCAACTTCGGCCCATCCTAATAGCACATAATTCTTACTTAGAAATCCTTTTGCAAATCGTTCTTGAAATTTGTTGTAAATGTGGTCGACTTCTTTATAATTGCGGAAAAGGAATGGAGTATCTAAAATTCTAACTTCCGGCAATATTTCACCCATGCCAACACCTGAAAACCCTGCCGATTGAATCTGACCAATCCGTATTCTTCGAAGGACATCTTTTTCATCTCCTAAAACTCCTCCGGCATAAATCTTAAATCCAACCTCGCCATTGGTTTTTTCACGCAATTCTTTATCATATTCCTTCATCACCACCATCCATGTGGATCCCTCCGGCGCCAATGTTGCAAATTTAATCGTATGTTTTTGTGCCCAACCATTTGAAATAAGAACGGAAACAAATGTTAAAAGTACGAAGATGAAAACCCGTCTCAAAATTAGTACCTCCTGTTTTGTATTCATTTTTTTATTAAAATGCACGATTATTTTACGTTAATCGTTTAAGCTGGTTTCATTAAGAGTTGGTTTCTATAAGAACAGATCATCTTCATTCTCTAACAACACTTTTGCTTTCACTTTTGCAATTTCATTGGCAAGCCGCTGCTCCGGTAAAATATCATCCGGGGCATCTAATATTTCTTGTAATTGTCTTCTAAATAAATCTCTGTCCTGTGTTTGCACGGCATAACTCATGGCATAAAGAAATTTCCACAATAAAAAAGACTGATTGCTTATTTCCAGGCATTTTGCAAAGTGCTCTTTTGCCCGATCCGGATCTCCACCCAGGATTCGAGACCGTGAGGCAAACAATGTTCCTAAAAAAGCATGAGGACCGCCGAAATAAAAGGTTTCATCCAATTCCAATGCTTTTTCCATAATTGCTTGAACTTTCGGAAGGCTTGCTATTGCATCCACATCTGTCAGGTCTAAATTGATATAACTCCCCCAGGCGTTTGCCGTCCAGAATAAAGCGGGTACGTCAGATTTTTTGAATGTATTCAAACCGGATTTAAAATTCTCAATATCCTGGTCCAGTCCTTTTCGAAAACGTTTATTTTTGTTTAGTACCCGAAGTGCATAATCGCGGGCACGAAGATAAAAGTTCCGAGCCCGTTCCGGAGATTTGTCCTGAATAAAACCAAGTGTATAACTTGTATATGCTTCCGCTGCGAGAAGCAGTAAAGTTTTATTATCCGGATCGTTTCTAATCAAAACTTCCAAAAACTTTAGATTGGATCCAAGAGCTAGTTCTGCTAATGGCAGGTCACTTTCTTCCAGGAATGTGGGCATACCAACAATTAAGATGCCACTTGTAGATTTTACAGCAATCTTTTGAATGCTGCATCCTGCCAAAAGGAGGAGACTAAAAAAACAGGAACTAATAATTTTCATAGAAAAAATGAGCTGCCTAACTATAAATTTTAAATAATTGATTTATTCCGAATGAGCAATGTAATAAAATTTTGCTATTTGCGCCAGAGTTAGTCATGTCTTCCAGATGTACACAATTCATTTTTCGTGTTTTATGAAAATTGTTATTGCAATTTGATGCAGTATATTAAAAAAAATTCATTTGTCATATCGGAACAGAATTAGTAGAATGTAAAGCTAACCTGTGAATACTTTATACATGGAGCTAAATATAGTTTATAAAATTGTGTTGAAGGAATCTCAGAAAGGATTTAGTGTCTCTTGTCCGGCGTTGCCAGGATGTTGGTCACAGGGAAAAACAGAAGATGATGCGATCGAAAATATTCGAATTGCGATTCAAGAGTATTTACAGGCGATTAATGAAACACTTCATGAAACTAATTTTCGAAAAATCGAAGTGACTGTTTAAATATGCCGAAACTTCCGGGGATCCTTACCAAAAGAGCTGGGAGGTATTATCCGGAATGCCGGACTACCATTAAGGAATTCAAAAACTTACTATAAATTAACCCAACACGGATATTAAATTTCAATCCGGAGAATTTATTAAATGTCTCAACCTTATAAAATCAAAAAAGTTGCCATTCTTGGTTCAGGGGTTATGGGTTCCCAGATCGCAGCCCATTTTGCCAATGCCGGTTACCCTTCCTATTTATTAGATATTGTTCCCAATGAACTAACAGCGGAAGAAGAAGCTGCCGGTTTAACATTGACAGACCGGAAGGTCCGAAATCGTATTGTTTCAAATGGCTTAAAAATGGCGCTAAAATTAAAGCCGGCGCCTTTTTATGATACCAGTCTGACGAATTTAATTACAATCGGAAATTTTGAGGATAATTTTAATTGGCTATCGGAAGTAGATTGCATTATCGAGGTTGTGGTAGAGAGGTTAGACATCAAACAATCTTTAATGCAAAAGATAGCTGAAGTTAGAAAACCGGGTACCATCATCGCAACCAATACTTCCGGTATTTCACTCGCCAAAATTGCCGAGAATCAGGATCACGAATTCAAACGGCACTTTGTTGGGATTCATTTTTTTAATCCCCCGCGTTACATGCGTTTGCTTGAAATTATTCCAACTGCCGAAACGGACACTGGATTGATTGATTTTATGGCAGATTTTGTCGATCGGCAATTGGGTAAAGGCGTTGTATTCTGCAAAGACTCCCCCAATTTTATTGGTAATCGTATTGGTGTAATGGCCATGATGATTGTAATCCAGCAAATGATAAAAGACGGCTTAACCATTGATGAGGTGGATGCAATTACAGGTCCCGCAACAGGAAAACCCAAAAGTGCAACATTTCGTACCGCAGATGTAGTCGGTATTGATACCTTTGTGCATGTAGCTAAAAATCTTTATGAAGCTGCACCCGAGGATGAAATGCGCGACCAACTTTTGATCCCGGATTTTATCAATGATATGGTTAAAAAAGGATGGCTTGGATCAAAAACCAAACAAGGCTTTTATCGAAAAGGAAAAGATGCAAACGGTAAACGTCTTATTTTTGCCTTGAATCCTGATAGGATGGAGTTTGAACCAACTCAAAAAGTGAGCTTCCCATCATTGGATGCTTCAAAGAAAATCGATGATGTTTGCGAACGAATAAAGTCAATCACGTATGCGGATGATAAGGCAGGGAAATTTTTTTGGGAAACGTTAAGCGCTATTTTGATATATTCCGCCAATAGAATTCCTGAAATTACCGATTCAATCATGAATATAGATAATGCCATGAAATGGGGTTATAACTGGGAATTAGGTCTCTTTGAAACCTGGGATGCCATCGATCTCCAAAAATCAGTAAACAGGATGGTGACTGAAGGAAAAGTGGTTCCGGATATTATAAAGCAAATGCTGGCTGCAGGGAACACTTCATTCTACAAAACCGAAAACGGAATCCTGCGGCAGTTTAATTTTAGCAGTCAGGGCTATGAAAAAGTTGAATTTAGTCCGGGGATCATAAATCTCAATCTTCAAAAAGAATCTCCGGGTAAAGTACTCTTAACAAATGAAGAAGCAAGTTTAATTGACCTGGGTGATGGCGTTGCCTTGGTAGAATTCCATTCTAAAATGAATTCCATTGGCAAAGGAATTCTCGATATGGTGAACCAGGCTGTTGATGCAGTAGAGAAAAATTATGATGGACTGGTCATCGGAAACCAGGGCAGTAATTTTAGCGTCGGAGCTAATTTATTCCTTGTTGCTCAGCTCGCTCAAAACAAAAATTGGGATGGATTGGAGCAAGCGGTCAGGGTGTTTCAAAACACGAGTATGCGGTTAAAATATGCAGAAAAACCTGTGGTTGTTGCCCCATTCGGAATGACTCTCGGCGGCGGCTGTGAAATGCAGATGCATGCCTCAAGAACACAGGCCTCAGCTGAAAGCTACATCGGTTTAGTGGAAGTAGGTGTCGGATTGATCCCGGCCGCCGGTGGAACAAAAGAATTAACTTTGCGAACTTTGAAAAGTGTTGAGAACATTCAAAACATAAATTATGATCCATTTATCCAAAAAGTATTCGAAACCATTGGAATGGTGAAAGTTGCTACAAGTGCGGTCGAAGCAAAGAAAATGAATTTACTGCGAGGTTCAGATTTAATTTCCATTAATCCTGCCCGGCTTATCGGTGATGCAAAACAAACAATCCTTAATTTGGTAGCTGAAGGTTACCGTAATCCACCAGTCCAAGAACGAATGTTAGCCCTGGGTTCTAAAGTTTTATCGCGATTGTTAATCGGGATTGATAACATGCATGAAGCCGGGTTTATAACAGATTATGATCGAGTAGTTGGCGAAAAGTTAGCCTTTGTAATAGCCGGCGGAAATCTCACCGCTCCACAAGAAGTTAATGAGCAATATTTTCTGGATCTGGAACGGGAGGCATTCCTTTCACTTTGCGGTAAACAGGGAACCCAGGAACGAATCATGCACATGCTAAAAACAGGAAAACCGTTAAGGAATTAGCTTATCCGTTAATGTCAGACAATTTACGCTAATTGCAAGCTGGAAAACAAATTTTTAAAAATGTTTTGATTACAATTTAGGAGAATTTCAATGAGAGAGGCTGTTATAGTAACCAATGTTCGGACCCCCGTAGGCAAGGGTAACCGGGGAACCCTAAAAAACGCTAGGCCTGATGATTTGGATGCCCTGGTTATTAAAGAGGCAGTTGATCGAACCCCGGGGTTGGAACCTGAATCAATCGATGACATTCTGATCGGTTGTGCCTTCCCGGAGGCTGAACAGGGTATGAACATGGCACGAATAGCTTCTTTG
>CAYXGW010000026.1:0-53790 GCA_964464595.1 uncultured Deferribacteres bacterium | reverse complement strand
CATCTTCGATGCGAGACGGATCGATTGAGGAATGTTGTTCCATGATTTTTTGAATGGGTAGTGCGGCTAAATCATCAGTTCTCACCTTGGACAAACTGCCGGTGAATTTACCAATGGGCGTCCGTACTGCATCAATAATATATGCGTCTTTCATAATAGCTCAACCGTTTTTGGGGAAATATTCTTTCTTGGTTCTATATACTGTGCCTCTAAAAAGTCCTACGATTTCGTCTTTTTCATTGTGAATGATAATGTTATAAGTAGCTGTTTTTTCATTCCTGGTTAATTCTTCTGCAGAAGCTGTTAAAATATCTCCTTCATAGACTTTAGCCGGATAGGATATATTCGCCTCTATTGCAAGGCTGAGTCTACCATTGGAATTTGATGCAAAGGCGAAGGCGCTGTCTGCCAAAGAAAATGTGACACCGCCATGGCAAACATTAAAGCCATTTAGCATATCGTTACGAACTTTCATTTGCAATACGGCTTTGCCGGGTTGAATAGCAATCACTTTGATACCCAGCCATTGGCTGAAAGCATCCTTTTTCATCAATTTGTCTACAACATTTTGGGCTAGTTCTTGATCTGACATCTAATAGCCTGTACTCTTTATGAATTTTGCCACAAAGACTCGAAGTCTCTAAAATATTTAAGTTGAAATGAAGAGTGCTATAAACTGCTTTTGGACTACATATAATCAAACTTTCTTAACCTTTTATTTTAGAAGCTTTGTGCCTTTGAGTCTTGGTGGCAATGAGTTGTCAAATTAATTATAAAATTTTTGCTTGACTCTAACCATTCTTTTAAGCAAAGGATTAGGGCGATAGCGATCTTCGCCATATTCTTCCTGCATCTGCTCTAATTTTGATAACACTTTATCAAGTCCAATCTCATCCGCCCAGCGTAATAAACCTTTAGGGTAATTAACGCCCTTGGTCATTGCCAAATCGACATCTTCAATAGTTGCTATATTAAGAAATACAGCATCGACAGCTTCGTTGATCAGCATGCAAAGAATACGAAAGAATAGTTCTTCGCCAAGTTTTGTGTCTGTATTTGGTTTGGGATTGAAAGTGGATTCACCGTATTTGTAATATCCTCGTCCGGTTTTCCTGCCGAGAAAATTTGCTTCCACCATGCGCTTTTGTGTAAACGAAGGTTTAAAACGAGGATCGTAAAAAAAGGCTTCGAATACGGTTTCGGTTACTTTTAGATTGACATCATTGCCAATCAAGTCCATGAGCTCGAAGGGGCCCATCCTAAATCCGCCCATCTCACGCATAGCCCAGTCTATTGTAGCTGCATCTGCAACACCCTCTTCGAGAATACGAAGCGCCTCGCCATAGAAAGGTCTGGCAACACGGTTTACGATAAATCCGGGTGTATCTTTTGCTACGACTGTTTTTTTGCCCCAATTATCGATTAAGCTCCTAGCTGTGTTGATTGTCAAATCTGAAGTAATCATTCCAGGTACAATTTCCACGAGAGCCATCAGCGGAGCCGGGTTAAAAAAATGAACACCAATGACACGCTCCGGTTTCTTGCAAGCGGAAGCAACCGATGTAATTGAGAGAGAGGAAGTGTTTGTAGACAGGATTGCGTTTTCAGGCATTATTTGTTCGAGTTTACTAAAAATATCTTTTTTGATTTGCAGGTTTTCTACCACCGCTTCGATGGCAAACTCACAGGAATGAAACGATTCAATATCATTGGAATAGGTTATGTTTGATAATATTTCCTCTGCTTTAACTGTATCTATTTTGCCTTTTTCAACCAGACGATCGTGAATTTTTTCTAGAGATTGTTGAGCGTTGTATAGAATTTCATCATTCAGATCGTGCAAAAAAACGGGATGCTCAGCGGTTGCGGCTATTTGGGCAATACCCCGGCCCATGGTGCCTGCACCTAGTACTCCGATTTGAGATTTATTTATGTTTTCGTTATTAGTCATAAACTTTGATTTGTTTGTCGTTAATTTTGTTCTTAACATTCAGCTATTCCCAATGTATGGAAATAGATCCTTTCAGAATGACAAAGTGGCGAGTTTTAAACTTAGAGGAATGATTCATAAACTATTTATGTTAAGTGTTTTATTCAATTTCCGGTAAAATTGGGTTTCCTTTTTTCAAGAAAAGCATTTACTCCCTCCAGAAAATCGCGTGAGACGGCGGCGATTTCCTGTAATTCACGTTCTAATTCTAATTGAGAGTTCAGATCGTTTGTATAAGATAAATTGACTGCCCTTTTCATTAAACCAATGCCCATCGTGGGTTGTGTCGCAAGATGTTTGGCCAGGTTCATGGCTTCCTGCAGAAGTGAATCCGGCTCGAAAGTTTTGTATATTAGCCCCAATGCCAGCGCACGCTCTGCGGGTATT
This sequence comes from uncultured Deferribacteres bacterium, assembly GCA_964464595.1. Taxonomy (GTDB): domain Bacteria; phylum Zhuqueibacterota; class JdFR-76; order JdFR-76; family DREG01; genus JADFJB01. The sequence continues at coordinate 51,413 of CAYXGW010000026.1, read as the reverse complement.
TTTTCTCCCAACATCATCATGGCTTTCGCCAGTGGCAACCCGACCAGGCGGGGGAGGAAGAACGTACCGCCGCTGTCCGGGATCAATCCAATATGACAGAATGATTGTATAAATGAAGCTTTCGTCGATGCCAGGACTATATCACATGCCAAAGCGATATTGGCTCCGGCGCCTGCAGCCACACCATTCACTGCGCAAACCACAGGTTTTTCTAAATGGCAAATCTGCCTGATAATTGGATTATAAGATTCTGAAACAATCTGACCGACTGCTTTACCGACATTTTCATCAGGGGGGACTTCATCTAAATCCTGGCCGGCACAAAAAGCTCGGCCGGCCCCGGTTAATAAAACAGCCCTTGTTCCGGGATTATTTTCAATTTCCCGAAAAGCGTCCTGGACTTCCTTTGCCATTTCCCGATTAAAACTGTTAAGAACATCCGGTCGATTCAGAGTGATTTGAGCAACCCCTTCACCCGATTCAAATTTTATAAATTGAAGTTCCATAAATAATCAAAACCTTTTTGATAGACTTATAAATTTTGTTTTTCGTGAGGATTATTTCTACTAGATTCTCGATCTTGTTACTTTGTCACTTTGTTACTTTGTCACTTTGTCACTTTGTCACTTTGTCACTTTGTGCCTTTAAAAATTCAAAGACATTTAAAATGCTCAAAGGGTTGATTACACTCTTTACAATAATGAAGCGATTTGCAGGCGGTCGATCCAAATTCACTTTTTAGTTCGGTATTCTCGGAGTTACAAAATGGGCAAATGGTAATTGCTGTATTTAAATCAACAAGTTCTGCGGTTGTCTTTCCCGGAGGTGCTATACCATATTCCTTTAATTTCTTTTTTGTTTCATCACTCATCCAATCAGTAGTCCAGGGCGGTGAGAAAATAGTCCTTGTCGAACTATTTTTAATACCATTTTTAAGCAAAGTGGCCGTGATGTCATTTTCGATTGTGTTCATAGCCGGGCAGCCGGAATAGGTGGGGGTGATCACAACGCTTACATTTCCATCTTTGAATTCCACATCCCTTACTACGCCCAATTCGACAATATCCAAAACTGGAACTTCCGGATCTTTCACTTCTGTAAGTAATTCCAGTATTTTTTCTTTTGACCAGTTCATATTGTTTTTACCATTTTGCGTCAGGAATTGATCGAGGTAATATCTGCATTTCAGTTAACAAATGGCCAATATGTTCGGTGTGGTTTCCTCGCCTGCTGCCGGATACCATGAAAATACTATCGTCTGGGGGAGTAAGTGTCGCTTCTTTGATTATATCGCTTACTTTTTCTTTCCATTTCGGCTTCAGAGTTTGAAGATCGGCTGCAATACCTCTCTCCAAGAGCTGATGATCTACATCATCCATGTTAAATATTTCGCCGGTGTACATCCAGATATCATCCAGAGCCGTTTGCAGCCGGTTATGACTTTCTTCTGTGCCATCGCCAAGTCGAAGCATCCATTGGCTGCTATGCCTTAAATGATATCTAACTTCTTTCAGAGATTTTGCGGCTAATCCTGCTAATTCATCATGCTTTGATTCCTGCAAATCTGTTAATAGATAAAAGCTGTAAGCATCAAATAAAAATTGACGCGCGATTGTACAAGCAAAATCGCCATTTGGTAACTCCGTTAACATTAAGTTACGGAATTCTATGGCTTCGCGAAAGTAAGCTAAATCATCGGCAGTTTGACCATTGCCGTTGATATTAGCGGCTAGCTGCAGAAAATGATTGGCCTGCCCAATGCAGTCGAGTGAGATATTCGCCAGGGCAATGTCTTCTTCAAGAATGGGACCATGGCCGCACCACTCGGATAATCGATGTCCTAAAATTAAGCGGTCATCGCCCAATCGCAGCAGGTATTCGAATAGACTATCTTTAGAGTCTTTACTATCGGCTTTCATTAAAGGTTTTTTACTCCTCTCGGCACTTTAAAAAACTGTGGATGACGATAAATTTTATCTGCACCCGGATCAAATAAAGAAGGACTGTCTTCCGGAATTGAAGCTGTAATCTGCTCTGACGGAACAACCCAAATACTGGTCACTTTACCGCGCCGGGAATATACATCACGGGCATTTTGCAACGCGATCTCAGAATCCGGAGCATGTAGGATGCCGGCATGTTCGTGCGGTGCACCCAATTTTTCTTGCACAAACACTTCCCATAACGGCCATTGACTGTCTTCGTTGGCGTTGTTTTCCATGCAGCTCCTCTACTTAATTTAATTTAGCGCCGCCATTTTTTTTGACTGCATAAGTCTCGGCTGCAGCTCGTACCCATGCTCCGTCCTCGTGAGCTTTTCTGCGCGCTTGTATTCTTTCACGGTTGCAGGGTCCCTGTCCCTTAATCACTGAATAAAATTCATCCCAATTTATTTCGCCAAAGTCCCAATTTTCGGTTTCAGAATTAAATTTTAAATCAGGGTCCGGAAGTGTAACTTCCACGGCATTTGCCTGTGGAACGGTTAGATTGACAAATCTTTGGCGGAGTTCATCGTTGCTTTGCATTTTAACTTTCCATCGCATCAACTCGGCGCTGTTGGGAGAATCTTTGTCGGAAGGCCCGAACATCATTAAAGACGGCCACCACCAGCGGTTTACAGCGTCCTGGGCCATCTTTTTTTGCTCGGGTGTGCCTTTAGCCATGGTAGCAATAATTTCGTATCCCTGCTTCTTGTGAAAATTCTCTTCTTTACAAATTCGGACCATGGCGCGGGAATAAGGCCCATAAGAGCATTTCGCCAGCATGGTTTGGTTTATGATCGCCGCTCCATCGACAAACCAACCGATTACACCAATATCAGCCCAGGTGAGGGTGGGATAATTGAAAATATTGGAATATTTTGCTTTGCCCGTTAACAGTTGGTCGATCAGTTCCTTACGATCGATCCCTAAAGTCTCTGCTGCGCAGTACAAATACAAGCCATGCCCGGCTTCATCCTGTACTTTCGCAATTAAAACCATCTTGCGGCGCAGAGAAGGCGCACGGGTGATCCAGTTGCCTTCCGGCAGCATGCCGACAATTTCCGAGTGCGCATGTTGCGACATCATGCGGATTAATTGCTTGCGATATTTCTCCGGCATCCAATCTTTCGGTTCGATCACTTCACCGGCTTTCAAACGCTGCTCAAATTTCTCGAGATTTTTGGAATCATCCATATTGTGATTGTGCCTTATCAAGTTTTGTTTTTTAAGATTGTTATCGGTAAATATATAAAAAATGAGGAGAAAAACAAGAATGAGTCAGAAGGGATTGGCTATTGCTATTTTTAGTATATAAATATTTTAATCCCTAAATTAGCGAAAAGATCAAGGTAAGATTTTAAAACTACCGCCGGTTCGATTGATTGGCTATTTAACTGGTTATATTGAACGAATGCAGAACGCCAGGATAATTTGACTATTTAGCCAGGACATTGGTACGAGTGACGATCAAATAGGTGATTAATTTAGAATTGGCTGGAGACTGGTTTTAAGTAAAAAATTCAAATACCAGAATCCTATGACCAGTTAAATTGCGGCGGGTTTACCGAAATACGTTCGACTAACCAAAAACCACCTAATCCAAAACATAATAAAATCACAAATTCCTGCCGTCAACTTCAACTGTGTTAGGATCGTTTCGTTACACCTGATCGTTATGTTGTGTATCAATAATCTTGAATCTTGATTTCGACTTAGAGTTTCAGTAGTTTCAGTGCGCCCGATTCCTTCGTTTAGTAAATATCCTTGGTGCCAACTTGTTCCAAAGTATTGATGCTTACGTGAGGCCATCGGATGAGGCCGGGGAGCCCGTCTGTGCGTTTGAAAAAATCAAGCAAGATCACTTGTGAATATTGCAGACGGAGCTTCGGTTTCTTTTTGCCAGGCACCTTCACTTCCTGAATCCAGAAAATAGACTTCAAAGAGGCGGCGTTGGCCTGCTTCACGATGAAGGGTATATTTACAATCCCGCCAGTCTCGACGGTTGTATCAACATCAAGTACCGTTGTCCTGACGATGTCGACGCCCGCATTGGCCTTTTTCAGTAGATCGTTCGGACTCACCGGATCGAATACTCCCTGGAACGGATTGTCGTGGAAGTGTTTGTACGGAGCCAAGTAAGGATTATTCAGGTTCTGATTTACTCCAATAGGTAAACCGTTGACATCGGGAATTTTTGGGGCGCCTTTGTTTTCGCTGCTTGTGCCCAAGGCCAGCACAGAGTCGCCGTGTGGAATCGTAGCCAGTCGCGCGATATCCAAACCGTTAGTAATCTCATTTGTCATATGCATCCACAGACCTGGTTCATGATGGATAGCCAGGCCCTTCTTGCCCGCCTCGCCACTTTCTGGGGAATCGTCGGCCGCAATCTGAGTAATTTGCTGCAGATAATCCAACGTCACAAGAAACTGATCGGTCTCAACGGTAGGCCTTCTCCTGCGGATTCCTCGGTTAGGCACTGCCTTGTCCACAAGAGAGAACTCAAGCTCTTCGTTGTATTGATTAACCAGCAGTCTGTAGTTAAAGCGACCTTTAGCAAATGGCAGCGCGATCATGTTCCATCCGTGGCCCGGTAGACTCTTCCATTTTCCAGGCAAGAGTTTTAGTGGGCCAAGCTCATCATCACCTGCTTTAGCTTTGCCGATGCTCCTTTCTATGTACCTGAATCTCTGAAGTATTTCATCTCTTTTCATTGTGTCTCTCCTTTCGTATTGTGTTTATCCAATATTGAACGGATTGGGTAACTCTGTCTAATAATACTAAAAGATGGTGGCCGGTGGTACTCCTCCTTCCTGACAATCAGTTTATCACTCTAATTATTTAAGGTGACTGGACAGAAAAATGTCCAATAAAGTAAAATCAAAATTTTATCTGCCGGACTTATTAGTCCCTTTTCTGTACGTTCAAAACATATGTGTAAATCAGTGTTGTGTTGACGTTATGGATTCTTCAATTTTGAAATTGTGTGATGCAACATTTCCATTGTTCCCCAATGGTTTATTCTATTTTTTGAATTAATACAAGATAAAAACATTGTAACTGAAAGTCAAGAGAAATAATAAAACACCTAATATTTATACCCAAATGAAAGGTCAGAACTGATTAACAATAGTTTATTCTATTACAACCAATTATTATCGTACTGTAGTTATTTCGAAACTGCCACCGGTTCGTTTAAGAGGCATGTTCAAATATTCCCGGCTAAGAGCTTTTACAGTATCACCAAGGTTAAGAAGTAATTCGGAAGGGATATCGTCGCGATTTACAAACAAATAAGGAATAATCTCATATTCTCCCACAGGAAGGTCAAATGTCGATAATGTAAAACTTAAGCTTCTTGTAATAAGGGAATCCTGAACTTCAATAGTTGAAGATATTAACAGATCAGGAAAAGCTTTAAACGTATAAATTTGATTGGTTGAATCGCAACAAGCTAGTATCGCACCAAACTGATCGGAAAAAGTAAAAGGAAATTCAACATTTACAGGCTTATTTGCTACAAGAGATACTTCAACATCAATAAAACCAGTATAATCGGTTGATACGGAATCTGGTGCAACTTTAGTATGGATCCTAAGATTCCGTTCCAATGTAATCGGCGTTAATTTACCGTTATCATTCAAATCACCGGATAAAAAAACAAATTCACCGTTTCTTGTAACAATATTTGAGCTGGCTAATTCGTAATTGGCAATATAGTAATAAATTTTGAAAGTACCACTGATGCCATTCGTGCCACCCTGGGCTTGCTTTGGAGGAATGCTTAGTTCAAAATTTCCTAATTGATCTACTCGTGTACTGGTATTAAATCCTTCAAACCAGATGAATGTGCCCTCAGAATTCGCACCATCCATTAAGGCTACATTTCCAGCTATCTGCCTTTTGGGAACATCAATATCGGAATTTTCAGAAATTGGGCTGCTGGTGCAGCCTGAAACGATAGCCAAGATTATAAAGTAAAAGCTGAATGGACTGGATTTGAATCGTTTTTGTATTTTCAGTCGAGCCATGGGTTTAGCACTAAAAAAATAAATTTACAATTGAATCATATGAATCTTTTTAAATAAAATCGAATATATTAAATTCGACGCTGAAAAATTTCCTTCTCTATTCAATCCCAATTATTCTTTGATTCTTTTCAAAATCGTACATGGTTTTTCGCTTCAAATCAGCCAGTGACAATTTGTAATCAATATAAGCATTTAGATAAGAAAACTTCGACTGAGTAAGTCTATTTCTGTCCAATGCGAGATCCTGAACTGTTATATCGCCATTGTTAAATCTTTCGATGGAGATATCGAATGCTTTTTGAGCTACTTCCTGGTTTTTAATCAAAACTTCCAATCGATTCTCTGCTTCATTCAGCTTCCCTACAACTTCACGCACCTCTCGAGTGATGGTTTTATTTTGCTCATCAAGTCCTAATTCCACGGTGTGTAAATTAGCATCTGCCGCCGCCACCTCGGCTGAATTTACTCCCCAGTCCCAGATTGGCATTGAAAGTGTAAATACAACACCTCGGTTATTCGGTCGTCTCCTCATATCTTCAAAACTTGAATCAAATAATGTTCCAGGTGAGGAACCATAAGGAAGGAAAGGATCGCTAATTCCGGTAATATCATAAAAAGCTGTAATATCACCGCGAATTTCGCTCCTTGCATCTGCCTCTTTTACGGATAGTTTGGCCAGTTCAACATCTATTTTTGATTCACGAATTTCAGATCGGTTTGCTAGCGCCATAGTGATTGCTTTATCTAGATCTACAGTAATTTTTGAAAAATCAAAATCGGTTTGTACGCCGATATTGTCGGAAAATTTCAAACCGATTAACTGTTTAAAAACATCCTCGCTTCTTGCCAGGCTTCCCCGGGCTTCGGCTAAATCATTCTTGCTTTCAGCCAAATCGACTTCCATTTGTAAAGCCTCTACCTCCGGAATTAAACCTGCTTCATATTTTTTGCTGGCGAGATCGTATAGTTCTTGTTGCTGGTTCGCATCATCATTTGCGATTTGTTCTAGTCGGGTGGCTTGATACAAATTAAAAAACGCTTGTGTCACTAAATATACGATATCTAATTCGCTTCTTTTATAGCGAAGGGCGGTGCGTTCGTAGTTTAGATTGGCGTTATTTAATCCTAATTTTAATCGATTAATTGTAAAAAGCGGTTGCTGGAAACGGAGACTCAATGATGTATAAACTTCCTTGCGCTTTATATCCTGGGTTAGATCGGCGGTGAATGTAGAAACATCTCTGTGGTAAACAAATCCACGCAGTGTGAATATTCCATCGGTAGGCAACGGCTGGTTTATATCAAAGATGCCCTGGAAACGAAGACGGCTGGTTGTATTAAAAACCGGCAAAGCGTCCTGCACCTGGATTTCACTGACCGATTCACTCCAACTTGGCATATCAAATCGTATATCGGCATTGGTTTTAAACCTGCCTTTGGCTGCATAGAGATTCTCTTCGGCTTGAACCAAACTTAACCGCAATGTCTTCATCCGGTAACTTTTTTCCAGCGAAATTGCAATAGCGTCTTCCAGAGTTAAGAGTTTTTTCCCCTGTGCAAAAGAATAACCGGTAATACAACATAGCAAGGTAGCTAAGACAAAAGGAATTCGGAATTTATCAAACTGTTGATTCATAGTAATCATTCATTCCTCCAAAATTTCATGTGCTCATTGACACTGCTTTTTTAGATCGTTAATGGAGCGCAGTAATCTCCGCAACAACTATCTGCGTAACTGTGACTGCTACGCTAAACTCAGTCAAATTCTTTTCAAATTATGGGTATAAAACTAGCGCACCTATTCATATCTTAACGCATCAATCGGATTCAGGTTTGCGGCGCGACTCGCCGGGAATGTACCAAATATGATACCCACCGCGCCTGAGACACTAAATGCCAGAATGACAGATATAGGAGTAATGATGGTGCTGAATTCAGCCAGGCTATCGATGATCAGTGACATGACAATTCCTAACGTAATCCCAATCACTCCGCCAGACAAACAAAGCCCAATCGCTTCGACTAAAAACTGAATGAGAATTTCTTGTCGCCGCGCACCAATGGATCTTCGAATACCGATTTCCCGGGTTCGTTCAAGTACGGTTGCAAGCATAATATTCATGACGCCGATGCCTCCAACCAGAAGTGAAATTGCTGCTATCGAACCTAGTACAACATTATAAATGCGGGTTTCTTTTTCTTCTTGCTTCAGGAGTTCGTATGGAACGATGATATCAAAGTCTTCATTATTATGATGACGGCGTTTTAAAATCCGGCTTATTATTGCGGCGCTTTCTACTAACTTTTCCGATTCATGAACTCTTACCGTCAGCTGATCGATTTGGCTGGCAAGTTGCTTTTCCTTGCTAAAACGTCGCAGAAATGTAGAAAGAGGAATATAGACATCTTGATTTAAATTCCGTGAGGCGAGCTCGCCAATAGTTTCGGTGAACAAGGATTTGGGGGCCATCGTCCCAACAACTTCGAACCACTGATCATCCAATTTAATTTTCTTACCCAACGGGAATTGCACCGGAAATAGTTTTTTGGCAACTTCCGCGCCAAGGACACATACACGAAGTTCTCGTTTGTGATGATCGGCAGATAAAAATGTTCCTTGCTGCGTTTCATAATTCAACAGATATTTGAATACATCCGTTACACCCACAACCGTAGTTTTTGTGGATTTGTCTTCATATTTCGCTTCGGAATCAAACTCGGCCTGGGGGGCAACCTGGTCAATAGTCGGAATGATTTTTTTAATGGCTTCAGCGTCTTTCAGGGAAAGACCGCGAGAGAATTTTGCCCGAACTTCTTCTAATTCCTTATCGCTTAAATCTTTATCTCGTACGATCACATTATTAACACCCAATTCTTTATATTTTTTTAGGGCTTCCCGCTTGGCGCCCTCTCCAATAGAAAGCATGGCGATCACGGCTCCGACGCCAAAGATGATTCCAAGCATCGTTAAGATAGATCGCATCCTGTGTACTTTTAAACCTTCTAAACCAATAAAAATACTTTCTTTGGTAATCATTATATCCCCAAATCAGAATTAAGAATGATATCACCGGTTTTTAAGTCGCCATAAACAACAACTGAATTGTTATTGCGAGGGCCAAGGGTAACCTTGACCTTTTTTTTACCCGATCCATTTTTTACGAATACAAAGTACTCGCCTCCGTTTTCGTAAATGTACGAGTTGTTTATAAACAATGCATCCTCTATATCCGCCACTAAAATTTCACAACTTACTGTCATTCCCGGTCTTAGAATCCGTGCAGATTGATTGAGTAGAACGGTCACGTCAAATATTTTGACATTTGAATTCTTGTCTTTTTCATGACAAATTTTGCTGATTGAACTAATCGATCCATCGAAGATAGTTTTCGGAAACGCATCTAACCTGACATTAACTTTCTGTCCCAGTTGAATTTTCTCAATATCGGTCTCACTCACAGAAGTGAGCACTTTCATTTTCCGTAAATCAGGAAGTCCGATGATTGGCTCGCCAGGAAACAATTGATCTCCGATTGCGACCTTCTCACCCCTTCTTTTTTTACGATAGACAATCATACCGTCCGCCGGTGCACGCAAAATATATCGATCAATTGTTCTTATTGCTTTTTGAATTTCGGATTTGGTTTTTTCAATGGTTGATTTTTGAATTAACAGTTCTTCTTTTTGGATTATATGTGTATGTTCTAAAGTCCTCTTGGCCTTTTGATATGAGATTTCAGCTATCTTTAATTTTAGTTTGTTCAACTCCATTTTTGTCGGCGATTCAAACCGAACCCTCTGGGTATCAATTCGAGCCTGGCGAAGTTCTGCTCGGGAAGATTGAATGTCCGCATCCAGTTTTTTTAGTTGAGATGAATGCTGAACCGATAATTTCGTGAACTCAGCCCGCGCAATTTCCAGGTCTGCTCTTTTTTGTCCGAGGACTCGTACGACACCCGAGGAATCAAGTTGTCCAACAAATTGGCCTTTCTTGACGAGTGTACCCTCTTTTTCGAGATCGGTAATTTGTGGCCTGCCATATGACCAATCGAATATTGGCATGGGGATTACTGTCGAATTCAGGGCCTGAAGTTCTCCTGTCTCAGTTAAAAATTCTTTGAATTCACCACTTTCAACTCGATAATTGTGATCGTTAATGATGCTGCAGCTACTGAACAACAAATAAGCAATAATGCAAATCAGGTATTTAGTTTTTCGTTTCATAATTTTATTCACTTCGAATTTGATTCTTTTGAAGAGTTTGTAGTTTGATTTAAAAATGGATTCATCAATGCGATTTTGTCCCCCTCTTTTAGTCCACCGGCGATAACCACATAGTCATCATTCTCAGGTCCGATGGTTATGGAGTGGGGTTCAAAATCGTTTCCATTTTTCAAATAAACTATACTCTCACCGGCAACATTGAATAATGCTTCGAGGGGAATGAATAAAGTATCCGGAATTTGATTTAAAATAATTTCACAACTAACAGTCATACCTGGCATTAATTTTTCATTACTTCCATCTAACAGAATTGTTATGTCAAAAACTTTTACTTTCGAGTCTTTCTCTTTATTTCGCGCCAATGCAGCAATATCCGATACTCTTCCGTGAAATACAGTTTCCGGAAAAGCGTCCAATCTAATATTGGATATCTGCATGGTATCAATTTTCGCTATATCCACTTCATTAATTTGCACCATCGCTTGCATTGCACTCAAGTCAGGTAATCCAATCATGGGCCATCCCGGGTAAACCTGGTCGTCAACCTGGTATTTAGATCGGGTCATCCAGCTTTTTTCAATGACAGCGATACCGGGAGATGGGGCGGAGACGCTTAGTTTTGCAAAGGTTGATTGAGCTTCGTCCATTTTGGTTTGTACCTGTGAAACTTTTAAATTTAGCTTACTAATTTCTTCATGATTAATACTTTTTTGGTTTTCTATTTCCAATTTCGCTCTTTCCAAAGCTATACCAGCCTTTTCTAATTCAAGCTCGATTTCCTTCCTCCTGATTTCTGATTCAAATGTTGCTTTTTCTAAATTCAATTGTGAAATTCTATGTTGAAGTGAGGTTTTTTCAAAGTCTGCTTCCAATCCTTCAATTTGTGAAGCTTGCGTGGCTTGTGTTTTTCTTAATTCCGCTTTAGCAATTTCTAATTCAGCTTTTGCGTCGTCAATACCTTTCGCAACTTCGGCTTTATCAAATTCGATTAATAATTCACCGGCTTCAACTTGTTTACCATCCTCAACAATTTTTGTGATTTTTAATCCTCCAAATCGCCATGAAATACTGGGTGCCGCGATTCCTTGTGAACTTACTGCCATCAACTCACCGGTTTCCGTAATACTATCTGTGAAATCTCCGCGAAGAACCGTATAAGACTCCACGGATGAACCGGTATTTGATTGACAGGATCCAACCATAATACACAGAAAAATCAACTGATATGCCCGGAATTTTCTTTTCATTTTTGAACCTATCTAATTTAAGTTATCCATTAAAGTTGAACTCGAGTCAGTCACACTTGCATATGGCTTTAATTCATCCGGCCATTTAACCTGGGAATTATTTGGCTGACGAAGGGCACACAAATCGCCGATACTCAAATCACCATTGATAATAACAAAATCCTCATCCTGTTGCGATACAACGATTGGAGAAGGATGAAACGATCCCTTTTTGAATACATATACGATTTTCACGCTATCCTTTTCAAAAAGGCATTCTTTTGGAAGGACGAGTGCTCCTGGTATTTTTTCAATTTGAATCCGGCAAGTTGCACTCAATCCCGGCACAAGTTTTTGAAATAAACTATCGATCGCTACAATCACATCCACCTTTTTCACCTTCGAGCCTCGTTTGATTGGTTTCGCGATTCTTCCGACTTTTGAAACTTTACCGGTTAAAATTAAATCTCCCAGTACTGGCACGAAGACAGTTGCGGTTTGTCCAATTTTTACCTTCTGGGCGTCATTTTCACTAATTTTCAAATTAACCTGCATGGATGACATATCGGGTATTTTTGCTACCGGCATATTTGGATAAATAGCATCGCCTTCCTGGACCTTATTTCCGGTAATCCAACTTTTTTCGTACACCACAAGTCCATCAACCGGAGCTTTCAAATTCAAGAGATCTAATTGAGATTTGGATTTCTGCAATTTGATTTCCGCCTGTTTGATCTTCAATTGCATATGGGCAAGTTCTTCAATTTTTATCTTTTCTAACGCTTTGATCTTGTCGCTGCTTACTTTGGCTTCCAGTTCGATTTTTTTAATTTCTAACTTTTTAATTTCCCTGATTTTTGGCGCTTCAAATTTCAATTTATCCATTTGAAGAGTTGAGGATTTAAGTGAAGCAAGGGCCATTGCCAGTTGAGATTCCTGCAAAAGACGTTTTAAGCTTAATTCTGCTTCTTTTTTATGAGCATCCGCTTTGGCAATTTCAACTTCATCTAAGGCATTTCTGTAGTCATTTTCTATCGTCTCAGCTTCCAGTTGAGCGACGATATCGCCTTTCAAAACGGAAGTTCCCTCAGGAATTAAATAAGAAATTTTGGGTTGAGCCCGCACACGAGGAACGACCAACGTATGTGACTTAATTGCTTCCAACTCTCCGTCTCCATCAACTGTAATGACAAAATCAATTTGTGAAACCGGAAAAGTGATTTTTGAGTGATTTAGTTCTGAAGAAGTGCAGGCAAAAGTGAGTATGGTGGGAATAATCAGGAAACTAAAATATAAAATATTAAGAAAACTTTGCATGGATGATTTAATCATATCTTTTACCCCGAGGTATGAATGAATTAATAAATTTTAGTTACTGTAAGTTAACATCTGTTTAGTACTTAATCAATCAAAATGTCATAAGTAGTTTTCAAGTGTGAAAATCCATCTCAAACATTGCATTATACGGATAAACTGTTGATTCATTGTAGTATACGGATAGACTGTAGATTTAGAAAGCCCATATAATTTAAGACGACTGATTTTTGACTAAAGTTACAATTTCTTTTCCATAAAGATTATAGATTTTTAAGGATTACATAACCTGGGATTTGTATTTCAAATCTAAATGTTGTTTCCGGATTAAACGGGTTGGAGTAATTCTGGTTTAACCCTGATCAGCTTGTTAAAACCCCGAGGTTTGGCTCTGTGGGGTTTTAGACTTATGAAGAGAAGGGAAGCAAAATTTCAATCATTTTAACAACGTCATTTTGCGCAAAACTTCAAAGGGCTTACCATCTCCATTGCTTGGAACTGCATAAAAGCGGTAGATATACACGCCAGACGAAACATTCTTGCCAAACCCATCTCTACCATTCCAGGAAATGCTATGATAGCCGGTGTCTTTGCGCTCATCTATAAGGGTGCGGATTTTCCGGCCTGCCGCATTAAAGATAGTGAACGTAACGTAGCTGGCTTCAGGCAGTTCATATTTGATTTCAGTAGTTGGATTAAAGGGATTGGGGTAATTCTGCTTCAGCGCAAAACGTTTGGGAATTTGAGTAGTAGTCCCAGAAGTAGACTTCAATAGCTCATTAGAGACATATTTAGTATCGTCTCCATCCAGCCCCTGGATGGTGGTCACCGTGCATTTCAATTCAAAATCCGTGGTGAGCATGAGACGCGAATACTGGGAGTCGGTATCGATGACCCCGGACCAGCTGCCGGTCCCCAAGTAGCGATAGCTCCACGCATAGGTGTAGGGTGGCGCGCCACCGGTGACATTGGCGTTCCAGGTGCCGAGTTCCTTGTAACCAAGGGAAGAGGGACCGGTGATAGTGACGGAGGGGGAATGGCGTTGTCTGAAGCTTGCAACCGTTGCAGCACGCGTGTTCCATTTTCTGGCATTATCATTACAACAGGACGTTCCCAGAGGTGTCCCGGTCGCAGGGTGGGTTATGTTTGGATTGGACCAGTACGGTATTGGATCGGCAGTTACATTAATTTGAACTCGTGACTGTGTGCCAGTGTTCGTCTAACCAGACACGGGCATGCTCATAAGTACCTTTCGGGTCATAGGCGTGGCGAGCGCCAATCAGGTGGGAGACCTCGTGGGCGAAGGTGTATTCCACCGCGGCACCCTGGTAAAGCGCGGCGAAGGCTTCACTGGCATCTGCTGCCGGTACTTCGCAAGCCCAACCGAGCCATGAGGAGCCATCGTCTGTCAAGAGCGCGCCGTACTGGTCGCGCAGGGCATGGATATCATCCCAAGAACCGTCGTTGGGGTCCTGCAATTGATGGCAAAAATCCCCATTGTTGCTTCCAGATTGTGGGTTGCTGACCTGAACGGATTGGACCACCTCTACCCGGGCGCTGTTACCGCTGTTCTCGAGGACTTCGTTGAGGGAGAGTTCAGAGCAAGCTATAAGGTTGGCAATATCTCCGCTGGTATCCGCCGCCTTCTGTGTGTAGGCCACCAGCAAATCGATGACGGGCGGGGCTGTGATTGCCGTTGCAGCGGAGGACTTGGAGAGCCCCGTTCCAGGTGTCTGTGCATCCTGCTTCCGGTTTTGCCCATCATTGGAATCCGAACCATGGGGATCTACCAGGCCGAATTTCGACGGGTCCAGGTGGATGAGAACGTGGTGGCCGGCGCCGATGGGTTTTATTCTGAAGACGTCGCGTTTCGTGTGAATCATCCCGCCAACGGTGCCGTTAACGACCATGAGGAACATCGGCAACTTGCTCTCCTGCAGCACGCCGCTCCACGCTACGTTGGAACTGTCAGGTTGTCTAATGCGCTTGGCTATAGACATCACTCGTCCCACGCGTGGAAGAAAGAAGCGCAGTTGCTGTTGGAATAAGAGGTTTTTGAGGTCGTGAAATTGTATCAGCCATACAAACTTCGATGCGGGGCGCGCTTTGATTGAGTTAAGCCGCTGCTGCACATCCGGGGGGAGGGTAACGCTCTGTTCATTTAGATAGGAAAAGAAATCACCAGGTAATGATCTTGGCTCCATTGGCGATTCACAATGAGAAAGAACGAGAAAGAGTATGACGCAAACAGCAAGAAAATCAACTCTCAAAGTGTCACCTCCTTTCGCACAAAAAGTTGCCCTTCAAGTTCATTTGTCATCGAGCAGCATGATGAGAATATCGAAATCGGCTCCGCTAACCCCCTGATAATGCTTTGGCCCCGTGGAACCGACAACAGCAATCTGCTTGTCCGGTAAAACAAGGATTCTGACTATGAACGTGGTCGCCTCGGCTGGACCAAATGGATGGCGCCATAGAACGTCTCCCTCAGGATTCAGCCGTACAATCTCCGCCTCGCCACCATAGTCCCGCCTGTCCGTCTTTTCTAACTTGCTCCGTCCAAAGACGAAGCCGCCGTCGGGAAGCGCCGTGAGCGCCTCACTTGGGAACATGCTCTCGTTATAGGATCGTTGCCACAAAAGTTTCCCATCTCTATCGATTTTAGTCAATACATTCGTTCGCAAAGTTGACACAATTCCATGACCGAGTACGGTGGCGCCGTCCTGAACGGCTGCGATTACAACCACGCTTCCTGCACCCCCATAGTTTTTTTGCCATCGCACTTGTCCGTCCGGGCTGAGTCTTGCAACCGCGAATTGGTCGTTGTTACGATCACCAAGAACCAGGATGTCACCATCTTCGGTTACGTCTACGTACCCCACTCTATCGTAAGTCCAGGCAATTTCTCCAGCGGCATTGATCTTGATCAAGCCATCATCTGCTCGATGCCTGGGAAAAAAAGCCAAAAGAAGACCATTATCGGCAGTTGCAACAAGCGGATGGATTGGGGTAAAAACATCCTCGACAGAGAAAAGCACCTTACCCAACGAATGGTCCGCCTGCAAAAGATGGATTCTGAGAGAATTAGGTTCCGACCCTCTGACTCGCAAGACGCTGTCGACCAGCACTGCTACCCCATTGCCAAACGGCGCGGCGCCGAGAACTTCTCCGTAGCGGATATTGCGGTACACGACCGTGTCCGCAATACTGCCATTGGCACGCATGAACAGCTGCAGCGGGAAGGCGTTGTTCCATTCGCCGGAGCCAATCCGGCCCTCGGTATAGCCATACACGAGAAAATCGCCATTGGGCAGCACGGCTGCACCATGCGCATAATCCACCAGCGGTGTGCGGTAAAGGGTTTCTCTAGATCCCCAGCCTGACTCGGGCTCAAATATGCTGCAAGAGAACCCGAGTACGGAAAAAAAGACGACAAAAGCAATCATTTTCATAAAACGAAAAGAAACAGTCATTTGACCATACCTCCATTGCTAAGACAATTAGCTCTTAACCTGCCATGAAACCCCACATCTCCTCTTCTTAAATCTCCCGGGTTGTTTATAGTTTAGGTTTCCCTTTTCAGAAAGTCAAATTTTTTTCGCAAAATTTTTTATATAAAACTTCGGGGCTGTTTTTTTCTTCAAGTCATGGTAATCACCTCCTTTCGCACAAAAAGTTGCCCTTCAAGTTCATTTGTCATCGAGCAGCATGATGAGAATATCGAAATCGGCTCCGCTAACCCCCTGGTAATGCTTCGACCTCGTGGAACCGACAACAGCAATCTGCTTGTCCGGTAAGACGAGAATTCTGGGTATGGTTGTTTCCGGATTAAACGGGTTGGAGTAATTCTGGTAAAGTTTTTTCATGCTATATAGGCTGAAGGAGAACAGAATAAAAACAATTCTTCCAAGCTTTATCAGCTCTTTTTTTGCCAGGGGCTTTTTCACATCCAAACAATCCTCAGATTAGCCCAATTTATGGGTCTGAGCAAAATATTGTAGCGAATCTGATAATAGGGGAGTTTTAATTCACATTATCACAAAAAAAGCCCACAGTCTGCATTTCATTCCGTGGGCTTAGCAATATTCGCTAGAAAATCAAATGTTTGTTACTCTTTAAGAGAAAAATTGATTGAATAAACCTGATCTTTTTTCAAGGTGAGAGTTCTGATTGCTACTATTTCAAGACCCATTTCTTTACCTTTTGCTCTTCCTTCCATAAAGAATTTATTGTATTCCACTTCATCTGATTTATTTTTTCTTAACTCTTCGAGTTTTGCAAAATAGGCTTTTTGTTTTTCCATGTTTGGAATACCGCAGATCAATTTGTGCTCTCCTGGCGGAACATTCGTAATGGTGAATTTGCCTGATTCATTTGTGTAAGACTGCAAAATGCTTCTATTACTTTCTACAAAAACCAGGGCACCCTTGATAGGCTGTCCGGTAGAATTGTCAATGATTGTACCATTGATTTTTCCCATGCTGGCAGCTTGTTCTTTCAGTTTGAATGTGACAGGAGCATTTACCCAAACATTGATTGGTTTTCCTTTAAATTGAGCCGGCTCCCATTTTGTCTTGGTTAGAGCTGCACGAGCCGCCTCGCCGCAGCCGTTGTTACCAAGCGATTTTAAAATCTTGGAATCGGTCACATTGCCCAATGTATCAATATGAATCGTAACGATTACCAAGCCTTGTATCCCTGCCCGCCTGGCTATGTCAGGATATTCTAAATTATTCTGAATCGCTGCCATACCGCCGATTGGTTTTGGCGCGATGTCGAATTTTGCAAATTCAATTTGCTTTTTTTTCTCCATCACTAATTTCTCGGATGCCGGCGGTGGAGCCGTTACTGTCTCGGAATCTCCACAATTCAGAAATGAAAGTAACAGCGCAAAACAGCAAATGAAGGATAATATCACGATTTCGTTGGTTTTTAATCTCAGCATAATTTTCTCCTTTCTGTTGATTAAATATTCAAATCGTTTCATGATTGACCATCGGTTTTGATGAAAGTAGTTAACCATTGGTGAAATTTTATGTAGTTGCTTGATATTATCAATTTGGCTGAGCAGTATCTTGCTGTAGCTGAGCGCATTGTTACTTGATTTTGATACTACGTAATCATCGCAAGCCCGTTCCTTGAGATAGCCGAGTTGCCAGTTAGCGAACCAAACGAAAGGTTGGAAGAAATAAATAATTTGAATGAATGTTTGGAGCAGGTTTAACCATAAATCACCGCGTTTGATGTGTGCCATTTCATGCAGCAAAATAGCTTCCAATTGCTCCTGGTCCCAGGAATATGAATCTTTCGGTAAGTAAATCTTTGGTCGAATAAAATTCCAGGTAAAGGGAGAATGTTTGAACTTTGATCTGAATACAGCAATGCGGTTTTTTTCGAACTGAGATCGAATAGAGAAGGGGAGATCTTCATTGTCAACAGGAATAGCATTTCTTATCTTTTGTTTAAAGACAAGATTCTTCGCAACGATAAAAATCAATAGAGCACCAGCAACGAACAGCCAGGTAAGAAGCAGGTAACTGACAAAACTGAATGTTGGTCCGGAAATGACAAATTCATTATTACTGTTTTCAAAGAGGAATAGCGGAAGGGTCACCTGGGGGATAAACTCTGGCTGAGATGGGAAAATAACTGATGGCGGTATAAAAGCTTTTAATAATACCAGCGACCAAAGCCCAAAAAGAAATTTAGAAGAGCGATTGCGGAATAGGATTGATAGACCAAATATCAACAAGATAAAGATTGTTAATTGAATTGATGTATTGAAAAAGAATTGAAACCATTTCTCAGATGCATCATTTATCCATATTATGATTGAGTCCATTTTGGGACCTCTCTCGTTTTGCGATCAATTTTTTTATTTTATCGATATCTTCAATCGATAGATTGCTTGAATCAACCAAGAATTGAGCAAGTAATCCGAACGACCCATTGAACGCCCGTTGCACAAAAGTATTTGTGGCTTGCTCCAGCGCTTTTTTCTCACTGATTAACGGAGAATAAAAATTCACAAGCCCAATTTTTTCTTTTTGAAGGAATCCTTTAATAACCATTCGATCCATGTATGTTTGGATTGTAGTATATGCTTTTTCGCCATTAGGATAAATTTCTTGCCAAACTTCTTTGACCGAAATTTTATCCTTTTTCCAGAGAGATTTAAAAATCTCCCATTCAATTTCAGAAAATAATTTTGATTTTCTCATGTTTCTCCTACTCATGTAAGTAATTTACTACAATTGTAGTAATACTACTACAAATCTAAAAGGAAGTCAAGGGAAAAATAATTTTTTTTCGCTTTTATAATTTATCTTGAATATTTGTAATTTCGAGTTAGGAATGCAGATGCATCTAAGTCGTGAAGCGAAAAAATGTCAGGTGGAATGATTTGTTATGCGTTTTTGTTTTCAACGGTTTGGCTAAAAGCAGTTGGCAAGGATTAGAGCCCATTGAAGTTTAGTTTTTGTTTGTGGCTGTTTTAGTTTTCAACTTTTTGGTTAAATTCTATTTCCTAAATTTTCATATTTTATTTCAATTCAGTATCACCTCTATGTTATTGTAATAAATTGTTGTTGTAGCTTCAAAGCCCGAATCAGTTCCTACCACAAACCATAATTCTCCATTATTATTTGCCTGAACTTGAAAAGGTATTTTATTCGTTACAGTTTTCAAAGTATAAACATTTTGGTTCGTATCATTTGAAAAATCACCAATAACAATCATATCTTCGCCACCTTGAGATTGATTGGATTTATCGATGTTCATCCTATAGTGATTATCTTGAGCATCCAATTCTTTCATAGGTTCAATCTGTGTTGCTCCTGCCTTTAGGAAAACATCTTCACCTGGACTACCTCCTACTCCCACCATGCTATCAGCTACATTAGAAGCGAATTCTATATTAAATGTAAGTTGATATGAGGCGTTAGGTGTTAATCCCGAAACTTTTCTTTTTACAAACATAAAAAGGTCATCACTGTGATTGTTACCGGAAATCTTCAATGATCCTTTGGTTTCGTCAAGAGGATCAGGCAAATTTGAGTATTCAAACATTAATTCATAAAAACTTTCTTCCCCTTGTGGGTAATCTGCAAAGTCTCCGACCCAGCCTTCTGCATCTGATGAAAATTGATAGATAAATTCTACTGGTGTTTTCTTATCATTATTTGTATTTGTGCATCCGAATCCAATCAACAAAAAAATGATTAGAATTAAACTTGTCTTTAATTTCATGGTACTTTCATCCTTTTTTACACCAAACGTTGTCAAATTATTTATCGAACAGAAATATGTCCAATAAAGTTAAATTAATAATTTATCTGCGGTGACTGTCGTTACCATTTTCAAAAAATGGTTTGCAAAAGAATGTCTTAAAAAATGGCAGTTTGTGTTGTTTAACAGTTTCATAAAGCCCCAACCTCATTTAGTTTTTTATATATTCAAAATTACCGTACGGTTTTTTAAAAGTCAAGAGAATTTATTAAAACAGTTAAAATAATATTCTAGGAAATTTTAATTTTATTATTCCCAGGATAGGGATGAAGCATCCAAAATATTTATTTCGCCATATTTTTGATTAGTTATTTTGTACGCTCGAATGCTTCACCCTTACTAATAATATTATTAATAAAAGACAGACAAGAATGTCTGTCCTACCGGTTTGGCCCTAGTCTTTTAATTCCGGGATATCTTCAAATTGTTCCAAAGATTTCGGATTCGCCAGCGCTGATTTGTTTTTGACTTCCTCGCCATGAATCGTTTTTGTAACGGCTAATTCCACCTTTTTGCCGCTTATGGTTCGTGGTACATCCGTAATCGGAAGAATAATACTCGGAACATGGCGCGGTGTTCGGTTTTGTCGAATGGTAGACTTTATTTTCTGAATCAAATCTTCATCAAATTCGATATTTGCAGCTAACACAACAAATAATACAATTCTCACATCATCCTGCCATTTTTGGCCAACCGCTACGCTATCCTCGATTTCTGCCATGGCTTCCACCGGACCGTAAATTTCCGCTGTGCCAATCCTGACGCCACCAGGATTTAGAGTTGCATCTGAACGGCCGTAGACAATTACTCCACCGTTTTCTGTGATTTTGATATAATCGCCATGGCGCCAAATTCCGGGAAAATCATCGTAATAAGCGGATCGATATCTTTGATTATCCGGATCATTCCAAAAATAGATGGGCCTGGATGGGAAAGGAGCTGTGCACACCAACTCCCCAACTTGGTTCTCGATGATATGGCCGTTTTCGTCTGCAGTTTCTACCTTCATTCCCAAACCGAGGCATTGAATTTCACCTGAATATACAGGCAGCAGGGGATTGCCGAGCATGAAGCAGGAAATAAGATCCGTTCCACCGGAAATGGAGGAAAGGTGAATATCCTGTTTGACATTTTCATAAACCCATTCAAAATTTCGCGTAGTTAAAGGTGATCCCGTCGAAAGTATGGTTTTGAGTGATGAAAGATCATACTCTTGTCCGGGTAGCATATCGGCATTTTCGCAAGCAGTTAAAAATTTAGGGCTGGTGCCAAATACCGAGATTTTTTCATCCATCACGGCTTTCCACAAAATACCAATATCCGGGTGAGCGGGACTGCCGTCGTACAGAAAAACAGTAGAACCGACAGAAAGAGAACTGACCAGCCAATTCCACATCATCCAACCGCAAGTGGTAAAATATAAAATCGTATCTTCTCTTTTGAGATTGACATGAAGCATCAATTCTTTATAGTGCTGAAGGAGCGTTCCCCCGGCGCCATGCACGATACATTTGGGCACACCGGTGGTTCCCGAAGAATACATGATATAAACCGGGTAATCAAAAGGAAGCTGATTGAAATTAATTTCAGTAGCAGAATTCGAAATGAATTCATGCCAATCAATCGATTTTGGGATCGATTTGCCATTGTCTCCGTCTATCTGTGGAATGATCACGATTTTGTCAAGTGAGGGAATTTGTTCGGCGATTTGCTTGACACGCTGCACTGATTCAATCTTTTTGCCATTGTAAGAATAGCCGTTTGCGGTAATCATTATTTTTGGTTTAATTTGTCCGAATCGATCCAACACACCCTGGATGCCAAAATCCGGAGAGCAGGACGACCAGACTGCACCGATACTGGTAGTCGCCAACATAAAAATGATTGCCTCCGGAATATTTGGGATGAATCCAACCACACGATCTCCTTGTTTTACACCGTTTTGTTTTAGACTCTCGGCACATTTGGCCACCAGGAGATAGAGCTCTTTAAACGAGTAACGAATGGGTTCGCGGTATTCGGTCCAACTGATTATAGCTATACGATCGTCACGATAACGCAGGAGATTTTGAGCAAAACTAAGCTTGGCACCCTTGAACCAGTTTGCTCCCCACATGCCGTCTGCATCCAAAATGTTCTCATATTTTTTGGAATGGACGATTTCGGAAAATTCCCAAATGGATTGCCAGAATTCCTCTAAATTTTGTATGGACCAAAGATACAATTCATGATAAGAGGAGAATTTATTCCCTGTTTTCTGGCTGACTTTTTTTATGAATTGAGTTAAGTTTGCGTTTTGGATTCGATCTTGAGTCGGATGCCAAATAGGTTGGGCCATACCTATTCCTTTTTATGATCAAGAACAGAGAGACTGACTGCAGCTTTCCAGGCGAATTCTGTAGCGTTACACTGCAAAGCACATTTAGCTGCCAGCTCAATAAAAGTTCTCGCTTTCGGATGATCTGATTTAAACAGTGTAATTGCAACCGAAAACATCTCTTCATATTTATTTTGCCGCTTAAATCTTAAAAAGATCTCTTCCGAGGCTTTCACAGTATTTATCGTATTAAGAAAATTTTGGGCTTCATTCTTGGTAGGAATGTTTTCACTATTCGCAAATTGGCCAAGATCATTGCCACTATAAACACGGGATTCCTTGATATATGCGGGCAGTTGATCATAACCCACACCCATACGGCCAATGGGTTTCTCGATTTCAAAAATCGCATCACCACTTGCCCTGGTGTAAAAATTGGCTGAATTCCTGCCGACTGCATCGATCAGTTCAGGATGAATAACACCATTCTCAAAGATATCCTCGGCAATATGGAATTTAATCACCTCACAAATGGCCAAATTGCCGGAACCTCCGCCATCCCCAAGATGGATCATCTGCACTAATTTACATTCCATTTGAAATGGAGATTCTTTTACGCGATCGGGTTTGATCATATCCGAAGGGATCGGTGTTAACCCACATTTTACGAACTCGTCCACATCGGATTCATATTCTGTAGAAGCCAGGCTTACTTGTTGGATCATTGCATATGTAACAGTTTGGATGACGCATTCTTTCGTGTCTACCAGGTTTTGGTAAGTATCTTTGGTGGATTTATCTCGTTGGCGTCTGGCAGGAGAGAAAGCCACAGTTGGCGGATTGGCGCCAAATGCATTAAAAAATGAAAATGGTGACAGGTTCCTGTTGCCATCTTTTGATAATGTGGAAGCCAAAGCTATTGGCCGGGGTGCAACCCCACCGAGAAGAAAACCCTGGATTTCTTGAACGGATAGATCTTTGGTTTCGGCGTGGATCATAGAAATTTGTATTTGTTTTTGATTTTATAAATCAACTGGTTTTTTCGCATAAATCAAATTAGGGTTGCTGTTTCTTTTTAGCCAAAATGGAATTGGGTGGTTCCGCCGCAACGATTCGATTCGATAATTTGCCAAGACCCGTAATTTCCAAATCAATCGTATCACCTGCTTCCAGCCAGGTTGGCTCGAAGGATTCGCCGGTTTCTTTGGCTTTTAGCGCATTGGTGCCATTCAATTCCAAATAACAGCCGGTTCCGACGGTACCAGACCCAATCAAATCGCCGGGAAATATCTCAACCCCGTAAGAAACCCGCTCGATGATTTCGGCAAATGTCCAGTTAATGTCATTCGTATTGCCATCTGAGACCAATGTGCCATTATGATGAGCCGTCATATGAAGGTCGTATTTATTACCGGCGGGAGTCTCGATCTTAAATTCTTCCAGTTCTTCTATGGTAACGAGCCAGGGGCCGATAGCAGTGGCGAAATCCTTGCCTTTTGCCGGACCCAGGTTAAGCTTCATCTCTTCCATTTGTAACGTTCTGGCAGAAAAATCATTCATAATGGTTAATCCGACAATATAATCGTCTGCATGTTTTGCTTCGATATTTTTACCTCTTTTCCCAATCACAGCAGTGACTTCTAATTCAAAATCGAGTTTTTGCAAATGGTCGCTTTCGACGATCAGATCGCCTGCACCGACAATCGCATTGTGGTTAGTGAAATAAAACACCGGGAATTGATCGAATTCGGGAATCATTTCCAGTCCACGATTTCTTCTCGCAGTTGCCACATGCTGCCTGAATGCATACGCATCCCTGCACGAGGATGGATGGGGGACAGGCGCTAAAGGAGTTGTTTCATTAGAATCAACAATAAGATTGGTTTTTCCTGATAAAAAAGCATCTTGAACTTGTTGAGCGATTTGTAATGATTCATTGCCGCCACTTAAAAAATCATTCATGGTAGAAGGTAGGTTGCTGCCAATCACTTTAGCGTTTTGTTGCAAATCTACGATGTTATTATTAATAAAAAGCGCTAATCGTTCTTCATTGTTGCTGGTAAGATAAGAAATTAATTTCATTTTGTGTCCTAATTATAAATAATATTCAAAATATCTGTTTAGTCGAACTTCAAAGCCTTTTAGACAGGATTAACAAGATAAATAGGATAATATCAAATCTGCGAAGCTTGTCATGAATCCTGTAAATCCTGTCAAATGATTTATGTCAACCAAGACTGCGAGTAACTTGGATCCATGGTCTCTTTGACATTTAAAGTTGGATCCAGAGGTTCAAACGTATCCACCATAACTGCATATTCATCTGTGCCTTTGGCGCCGATAGAAGCCTCGGTTTTTCCAGGCTGAGGGCCATGGGTAATTCCTCCCGGATGCAGTGTGATCGAACCCTCCTTAACACCCGTACGCGACATAAAGTCTCCTTCAGCATAATAGATGATTTCATCGCTGTCTACATTGGCATGGAAATAAGGCGTCGGAATAGCGTCCTTATCAAAGTCAAACGGCCTGGGACAAAAATTACATAAAACAAAATGCCGGGATTTAAAAGCCAAATGGGTCGGCGGCGGAAGATGCAACCTGCCGACCTTTGGACAATAGTTTTTTATGTTGAACGAAACCGGGTAATGGTAGCCATCCCAGCCAACAATGTCGAAAGGATGGTGCGGCATAAAATATTCATAATATTGATCGAACTTTTTGATGACCACCCGGAATCTTCCTTCCTGATCAATGGGTTCCAGAACTTGCGGAATTTTGAAATCACGCTCGGAATAAGGTGCATTTTCAGTAAGTTGACCATATTCGTTGCGATATTCTTTCGGAATGTCAAATGCGGTTTCTGATTCAACCACAAGTATCTTGCTTTTTACGAAGTCATCAAATTCAATTTTAAAGGTGGTGCCTCTTGGAATCAGCAATTGATCGCCTTCTTCAAAGGGGAAATTGCCATATTCGGAGTAGAATGTGCCTTTTCCATAATGGATAAAAATATACTCATGAGCGCCGCTGTTTCTGTAAAAGTCATCCATATTTTTAGTCACATTGGCTGTGCTTATGCTGCAATGCCGGTTTCGCAAAAAAACATTCCGAGCTGATAAAAAATCACCTTCTGTTTTTTTCTGCTCAGTATGAAAAAGATAATACTCCAACGGCGCACCATCCCAAACCGGAATTTTGAAGTTGTCTAACTTTTTAACTTCGAGGACTTCTGTCGGCATATGAATATGATATTTATTTGAGTAAATTCCGGAAAATCCAATCGTAGAAAAAAGCTCTTCGCGATAAAGTGACGTACCATCTTCTTTATAATAAGTGGTATGCCTTTTTTGCGGGATTTTCCCAAGTCGATGATAAAATGGCATCAGCTACTCCTAAATTTTTCAATGGGTTTTTAAACATATATTGATAAATGATTCTTAAAGCTACCATATCTGTGTAATCATTTCAAGCAGATAATCTCATTAAATGCCTGGTGGATTTATGAATTCAGTTAACTGTGAAATACCAGAGGAAGATTGAATTATTCAGCCCAATTTTCTTTAATGACTTTTCTCATGGCAGGTGTGGATTTTAGGAAATCCGCATGCCTGGCTTCTCCGGGGAACCACTTCCACAAGAAAGCGCCGATTACCTGGTCGTCTTTCGATAAGGCTTCCAACGCCGCAGATAAGCACAATTTTTGAATCTCTTCAGCCCCGGGTTGATAATCTCCGGTTTCCCAGGGTTTATAAGGAGCATAAGTGGATACATCATAACCTATTTCGGTAAATACAATAGGCCGATTATGAGTCTCTGCAAAATGATTTAATTCTTTTAATTTTTTCTGCCATGAATTTTCAAGTAGTTTTTTATTGGGTGTGACGGAAGGATCCAGTAAAGGAAAATATGCCTGGATACCGATCGCATCGAGGGCGTCCCAAAATGGGATCCGTCCATAGTCTGTCCAATTAGCGGCATAAGTGATGGGCGAAGAAAACTTTTTGCGTAGAGTTTGTATGATTTCACGCCATTCGGATTCGAAATGAATGGTTCTATCCAACTCGGTACCCACTACAAACGCATCTGCATTTTCGCAAATGACCGCTAAATCCTCAATCCACTGAGTATAAGTGGTGAAGAAACGATTCCACTCCTCATCTGTTTTGAACTCGATTTCTCCTCGCCACGAATACCCGCTGCCCCAATAGGAAAGATGAGGCTTAATCAGAATTTTAAGACCTAGGCGATGGGCTTCTTCGATGGGGCGGGTTAGCCATTGAACATTTTTATTCGATCTTCCTCTTCTGAACCGCACGGTTCCGTCACGATTGATTCCTGCATAAGGATGAATGGAAATCCAGTTTACACCGAGGGCCTTTAGTTCCTTCATAGCATCGACCATTTCGTCTGTGCCCCATTCCCAGCCCCAGGTCTGGCAGGAGATCGTCATGCCTTTGATTACATCTACCTTTTCGTAGGAAGGTTTTGAACCGAGAAAGAGTAGAACAACCAAAAGTGATATTATAATCAGTAGTCTTTTCATTTTGGTTTCCTACTCTCGAGGAAATTTAGTTTTCTGGTTTCTATTCTTTTCAGCACTAATTGTTTTTCCGCTGTATTAAAGACAAGCCAATTCGCAATTTCATCCATTGTTCGTAAGCAACCTTCACAAAGGCCTGTTTGATCATCTAGTTTACAAATGTCAATACACGGAGATTGAATTTCATCCAATAGATTTTCCTGGTTTAGAAATGAACATGTGAAAAAATCAATATTTAAAACTTAATTGAATGAGAAGAAATTCCAAATCATTATGACTTTGAAAACAAGTTCTTAAATTTCATTGCCAAACCCATATCTCCTTGAAATTTGATTTTCCCTTGCATCAAGAGGGACATTGTACTGGCTTCGTCATTTGCCACCTTTAACCAATCTTCCGCCGCCGCCGTAACTGTCATTGTTGGATCATCAATATTCCCTTCCGATACATTCAGAGTATTATCTTTCACCGTCAAGTACCAATTTCCACCGCCGTCACCAGAGAATTCCAATTGAATCACCGCATCAATTCCATCCGCATTTTCCGGTTGAAAGAATTCGGGGAGTTTGTCGATTGCTTCCTGAAGAGATTTAAAACGAATGGGCATTTGTTTCCTTTCGAAAATTTAAAAATCATAAAAATCATAAAAATCAGGGTAAGGTTTTTTAGAGAATAATGCCAGATTATTACGAAAAAAATATATAGTCAAATTTTGTGTTTTGTTCAATATTGGCAGGTTCAAAATAGAAGAAAATAAAGTATATCTTAAATTAAAATCTACAACTTAGCTTTATCAATTTTAACTGTTCGAATATAATAGCCGTTATCAAGCCGACGAGTACGAATGGAAGAATCGTCAATTTTCAGTTGAATATCATATGAACCCGAATTTAAAGGCTGCCAGGTATGTGTCCACAATGTCCAGGTTTTATTTGTGTTATGATTATACGATTCAACGGGTTGATATTGTTGTCCGAAATTAAATTTAATCATCAGGTTGTTTGTCGGACGCTGACCTCCCCAGAGGATGCCTATGATTCTATACTCAATGGTGTTATCAACAAGCCATTGCTCGATTCGAATCGGCATGGCCGTCTGATCAATGATGGCAGGTTGAAAATCCTTTGCCAGGCGAGGCGTACCATTTTGATGAGTACGGCTGGCATATTCCCGCATCTGACTTGTCGGCTTTTCTCTATCATTTACTAATTTAATCTCATTCACCCACTTTATGCAGGAGCATCCATACCAACCAGGCATGACTAGTCGAATGGGGGAGCCATGGTCCGGAGGTAAGGATTTTCCATTCATTTCAGTGGCAAAAAAAGCGCCTGAGGATTCCAGGTCTTCAAATGAAAAAATCCAGCTGGCGCCGGGTGTAGAAGATGTCCTGCGCAATATTTTTTGTGAATGCTCATCAAATCCGGAGATCAGTACCCTGGTACTTTTGGGAGAAATATCAATCTTGTTCAGTATATCAATAACCGGAATTCCCGACCAATTTGCGGAACTGATCAATCCCAAGCCACGTCCTTTATTATTGCCGGAACATTCCAATAAATGCACGCCCATTGGTTTAACTAAAGGCTGTAACTCGCTTACAGTAAACGACAATCTCGAATTGACCAACCCATGGATGTTCAATCTCCATGTTTCGTTTAAATCGAGAAGCCCCGGCAACCTGGTACGAATATAAAAATCATTGTTGGAGGTGATCAGAGTTTTGGCATCGAGTTTGGATAAGTCAAGCGCCAATCGGCCATTTAACCCTTCGCCGGTTATTTTACCGATTCCTGCTCTGCCTTCGCTGAAAAACGGCAAAACAGCCACTAATTTGCCATCTTTAACCGGATCTAACTGATTTAATAAAGACGATAATCCAATCGATCCATTCGTCAAAGTTGCAGTGCCAATGAGGATGGAGCTATACAGAAATTCTCTTCTTGTAGAAGGCATTGATAAATTTGTCTTTTAGTTAAATTGAAATATAATCAGATCGCGAAATAATTTCCTGAATTTATTATTTTGCTAACAATTTTCAAAAATAATTTTCAATAAAATGCTTGACATTTCTAATAATATTAGTAAATTGAAACATCTCTCGAAAATATAATTATTAGGCGGTGATTGTGTATTTTTCATATTCTGAGTACCTTTCGGAAATCTGTTGATTTCGCAAATGTTTTCTTCGTTGAAAATAGGCTAATTAGACAAATGAAAAACGCTTTCATAATTACATACGTCATCATTCTTTTGCTTTTACCAGCTAATCGAATGGATTTGGTTTTTAGTACATCTCAAGTTACAACAATTAAGAATTTAGATGATAGTTACCAACTCCGGGAGGATCAGTATGACTTGCGCGAGGAGGGAATCAAATCAGACAGGAGACAAGCTGTAACAAGCGACCGGATAGCCTTATTGTCCGCAACAATTGCTACCGATGTTTTAGATTCTGATTCGCTACCAACCGTGATCCATCTTGGGATTTATGCGAATAGGATTGCTAACCCAGACGTTAGCATTTCCTATGATCCTTTATTGTATTATGTAAATCCCATTCGAGACAAATGGGGCCCGGGTTTCGATGTTTTTTCATGGCCAACTGAGATAATGAAAAGAAATCTAATCCCCTCAAATGATCTTTATGCGCGAGCTGTTCAAGTTAGGCAGGCAGAACGTATTATATTTCCTGTTTGCCTGTATTCACAGGATGTTCCAGGTTCTGTTCAACAATACAAATTTGTTATCTCTCCCCTCCGAAATATGCAAGTTCAATATTGGATAATTAACGCTAATACTGAGGAGATTGTGGTCACAGGTCCACGGCGCAATGTTCGTGAAGATGACAATCTTAATATCAATTGGATTTGTCGAGATGCTCAAGGCAAAATTGTCCCTGATGGAGATTTTGTATTAAAAATTAGAGGTTCATTTCGGGATAGGTTGGGAAGAAGGAGATTCGTTGATATTAGCTATCAATTTTTGCACAAGGGTAATCTGTCTGAATAGTAATTTTATTATCAAGCAAATAATTTAAAATATGAATACATTTTTCGACAAAGAATCGGTTTTAATTTTACTGGCAATATTTCTGTTGACTGCGATTGTTGTTTTGACTCTTAAATCAAGTCGACCAGCAGTTATAGCGGATGTGCGGGTAAATTCAAAACAGGTTAATTTCCATACAGCTAGTGTAAAAAATCGCACTCAACCGACTTCGCTGCTTTACTCGGGATTATGGTTAAAACAAGCGAAAATAACGCAATTCGATACGTTGCGGTTTAAAAGTTCTCGTGACATTGAGTTGACGGATTTAGCTGGTTTGTGCGACAAAACTGAAATCAGGATCTTTCCGTTTTCTTCGGATAGTTATATTGAATTGAGTTCCATAGAGACTGCATTTTCATTAAAGGATATATTCGTTTCAAAAGATGTCGCAATTTCATGGAGCGTTATAGATTCGTTACAATATGTAGATATACGTGACATCAATGGAGATAGTACTTGGAACAAGTCGGCAAAATTCTCCACAGACGATAGACTTTACTTACGTGTATATAATTGTAGTTTTCTAAATCGTTCGGGAGAAACACTTTACCAAACACAGCAAAATACTGTAGAAGAATTTGATTTTCCTGTCTCGTTTGCCAAATCCTACGCTATTGCCGTTGCAATCTCTGGACCGCTTGAGTTGGATTTTGTAATGCAATTCGAATCGTCTGATGTAGGGTGGGATTATATTAGGGATTTGAAGGTCAGTAATGTTGACTACAATGAGGAAGAACGCACCCCTGAAGGCCGTAAAACATATCGAAATACAATCTCGAATGGATCTATAAAGCTTCACAGATATAGCTTGGATGATTCGCTTGTAATCCAGAAAGGCAATTTTATCAAACCGGCACCTAGCCAGGGGATGTTGAATCTTAGGGCTGATATGAAAAACGTGAGTACGTTTATTAAATATAATGTGCACAGCCTTACTCTTGGCCCTTATCAAAAGGCAGAGCATGAATTGGTAAAATCAAGATTTGATGTCTTGCTTGAAGATCGAACCCTAGTTATAATCTACACAATTTCCTTCGCATTATTTGGACTGATGACTAAATTTATTATTAATAAGAAAAAGGAATAGGGCTTATGCAAAGATCTGGTATCCTATTTTTTCGAGTTTTTTTGCTTTTTATTTTAAGTAGCCGAATCGCTTATAGCCAGGAAGATTTTACAAAGGTCTATAGTTCTGTAAACAGATCAGTTGTAGTGATCGATTTCGAAGACCACGTTAGGGAAGTTGGCTCCGGTGTAATTGTCGGTTTACTCCCTAGCGGATCTGCTTTAATTCTTACAGCGAACCACGTTGTGAAAGACTATAACGAGGTGATTGTCTCCTTTGCAGGTTTATTAGAGGAAACATATACAGGGGTTGTAAGTCAAACGCTTAATTCTGAGCTGGATGATCTAGCACTAATAGTCGTTCAAAAACCACCCACAAACCTAGCTGTCATACAGTTCAAAAAATCTATCCCAAGGAAGGGCACAAAGGTGGGAACTATAGGGCATCCACAATCAGAAACCTACACTTGGACAGACGGCTCTATAAATAATATTTTTGGAAAATATCTTTTACATAACGCTCCACTTGATGTAGGAAGTTCTGGCGGACCACTTCTAGATACATGTGGTCGATTATTAGGGATGAATGTGCAAATAATTCTACCGCCTGAAAAACCACCCGAGGATTTGGCTGAAGCTGAACAGGATACAATTTTCAAAGTTGGTAGTAGCATTACCCTTTCATCTACAGCTATTGTTCCAATTATCGAAGGCTGGTTTGCTGACATCCAATTCAAAGAAAAATGGCAGTTTAAGAAGTACTGTTCAACTCTTGACCGCATGAAAAGAAAACCTTTATATCTTTTCGCTGAAGGAGCTGTGATTGTTGGTACGGGTTACCTCATAGGCTGCAAGCAAAAATGGTGGTGTTCAGATGACATAGTCCCTCCTATTTTTGGGACGCCGACAGGTCCGCCGGGAAATTAGGTGTGTCGAATTAGTAATTAATTCTAAAAATTAATAGAGGATGATATGAGAAAATTAGCAATAATAATTGTCATGATTTTGATACCAGTTTCCATTTCTGCTCAGGATGGAATCGGTGATCTAGTGTTTAACTTCGATGCTTCTGGTAGTATGAGATTTCCTTTAGTACTAGGAGGTGGAACTATTGCAAATTGTGCAGCGATGCTACCTATAACAGACACATCTATTCGATATAGGAAAATGCGGGACGCTATTGACCCAACCCTTGGATTTCTAAGAGATTGGTATGACAATGTATTTGATGACACTCCCATCCATATATCCCCCGCTCGGATAGGTTCGGTTCATTTCCCAGATGGAACCGTAGCGGCGCATAAAACGCCATTAGACAGGCAATTAAATGATATAGCGGGGAACCCATTTACTGAGATTCTTAATAACATAATCCCAAGTGATATAGAGCCGGACATTGGTTGTTCGCCCTTCTCAACACCCATGGGGCCAGCTCTGCAAGAAATACTTGATACAATCCTAAAACCCAATGATACGTTCAGTGATAACCAAGTTGTGCTTTTAATTTCAGATGGAGAGCCTAATTTTGGTCCGAACCCCAATCTGGACCTGAGTTTTTGGACACAGCCTGGGCATATTGACAATACGGTATACAGAAAGGTATGGACAATCGGAATCGGTGATGATGACAACCATTACGAATATTTATATACACTTGCAACAAACACCGGGGGTAATTTTTATGGATGGTGGGAAGGCCAGACAGGTGCTGTGTACGGGCCAATTGCCGGTACACTTGACCCATCAACTTCCTTTAGTGCCGGGACCACTCTATGGAGCAGCCACTTTGAAAAACCGCTATTCAAGGATATTCTTCAATACAAGACAATGGTGGATCCGATTGGCGTTGTAAAGCCAGATTCTGTAAATGTACATACTTTTCAAGTAACCCCGTTAGATAGCAGCCTTATTGTTACAGTTAAGTGGCCAAAACAACCAATTAGCGGACTTGCTGTAAAATTACGCATGCCGAATGGCAATGAAATTACACCTGGTTCGCCAATCGAAAATAGTGGAATAATAATCACCCGTGGAAGGTATTATATCTATTTTTTGATACCAAATAGGTCTATTCAATTTGGGGAATGGAATATTGAAGTAGAAGGGGATAGCATCCGCCAAGCTACGGCATATAATTATTCAATCTATACAAGATCAGAGTTGGACATTCAGTCGAATATTGAGATTATGAATTTTTCAACTGATGATATACTAAACGGTTCGATACGCATTATCAATACTGGTGAGACCGTTACATTAGATTCAGTGAAAGTCTTTATTTTGCCTCCGGAAACGTGGTTAGGCAATTGGCTTTCAGATCCAGCTCACGACCTTTCCGATGACGAATTACGATTTGTAAAACAAGAGAAATGGATAGAAGACATTTCCTTAATCGAGCGCAAGCGGATGTTGCTAACGGGGAGAAATATAGATTTTCAAAGACAATATCCGACGAAAAGAATTGAGATAATTCTTTTTGATGATGGCCTTCATCTGGACGGGTTTAATAATGACGGAGTATATAACAATGAATTCCTTAGGCCTGCCAAACCAGGTGTTTATGAAATTCTTTACACTGTTCATGGGAAAACGTCAGCAGGACATATATTCAGGCGTGAACTATATTTTCAAAAGTTTGTCAGCGTTGCAGTGGAGGCAGATAATACCGAGATTGAATTCGAGAAAATTAGCGAAGGTCTTAATCTCGTTACGGCTGATATGAAGATAAAATTTTCGGACAAACTCGGAAACATAGCCTTACCAGAAAATAGCAATTTAATCAAATTGGATTTGGATCACGCGGAGCCGACAAGTGAAATAACAGATCGTCTAAACGGATCCTACATACAAAGATTTCAATTCGACCAACGCTTAGGCCGACCTAGAATAGGATTACAGTATGGGAATGTTATCTTCCCACCCCAAAGAATCATTTTTACTAGGGTTGGGTTTATTCCTGTCCTTGATCTATCCCTGGTCGGACGGGTAATATTCTTTGATGATGCAATCACTCTTGATGATGCTCAAGGCTTTGGAGCAACCTTTGGAGTATACCTGAATAGGTACTTTAGGTTTGAAGGTTCTTTTGGTACATCGCAAGTTAAGGACCAAGCAAAAAATAAAGGAACTTTACTCGATACAGGCTTCGGACTTACTCTTGGTCTTTTTAAAAATACGACAGTCACACCGTTTATATCAATTGGAGGAAAGTATTTGAAGACTTTCGATTTACCTCTAAATGACGAAGGTGTAGCTTTAAAGTATGGCGCTGGTATCAGAATTGCACCTTGGAGTTTGCTGGGACTTAGCCTTGAAGGATCTGATCTTTTGACCTCTGGATTTTATGCTGATGATATAACACATAATCGACAAATAAAAGTAAATATTTTGTTAAATTTCTGGAAAAGAGAAAAAGTGACTTATTAAATTTGTAGAGTTATCCGAATGATGAAGCGCTCATTATTAATTTTGATTTATATATTGATTATTACTTTAGTAGAACTAAAGGCACAATGGATATCGCAAATCTCGACGAATAAAGATTTATGGGCAATTCAAATACTTAATACAAGTAATGGCTACGTGGTAGGTCAGGATGAGACTGTATTTAAGGGTTCTAACTTTGGATCATCATGGATACCGTTGACAACACCAACCTTACCTCCACCGTTACGTACCTTCTATGATGTATGCTTCTTAACAGACAATACAGGGTGGATTGTTGGTAATTCATCAACGATATTTATTACCTCAAATATGGGTGTAATGTGGGATCCGCCTGAAACTGCTTTACCTGTCAATTTTGCATCGCTATTTGATTGCGAACGATTCAAAAATGATGTTTTCGATTATATCTGGGTTGGAGGAAGTAATAGTGTGCTTTACAGAACGGAAGATAATGGAAAAATTTGGCACAATGCAAGCACGGGTATCAGTGGAGCAGTTCAGGAAATAAAGTTCAAAGATAATCTAGACGGATTCTTAGCGACTACTACGGGAATATTCGTCACGACAAACTCAGGTGCTAATTGGAATCAAGTCGGTGGAATCACCGGCACTTATACCGGTTTGGCAATTTCTTCGGATGGAACTTACTGGGCTGTCGGATTAGGTGGATCAATTTTGTATTTACAACAGTCTTCCAACGATTGGGTTGACGTTGGACCGGAGGAATATGCAACAGCTAACTTTAGTAGTGTGGCGGCAATCTCAGATAAAGAGATTTACGTTAGTGGGACAAATGGGTTGGTAATAAGCTCACCGGATACTGGAAGGACATGGAACGAAGTTTCTTTAGATGGTGACGGTGAAATGAGAACCCTGCTCAATATTTTCGCGCTTGACAGCGACAATATATGGATAGTTGGTAATAATGGCGCCAATTTTTATTCCGAGGGCACAGTTCAATTTGGTGCCAACAGTATTCCCGCCACTCGTTTTGAAATCGGCACGATGATAGAAATTCCCTTCGAAACAACCTTTAATAGCTTTGTCGATATTCATTTCCGATCGGATAACGATCCCAACTGGACATTGGAATCATCTAACTATCTGGCGAGCATAGGAAATTATCCCTGGAAAATGCCATCCATACCCTCCATTGGCTATCGATTAAGGATTCGCTCATCACAAAAACAACAGGTTGAAGTGATCTCGCCGCCTTTTGAAATTTTTCAAAAAACCTTAACTGTAAACATACCTACTGAGAATGACACCGCAATTGGCGGTACGATGTTTAGAATAGAATGGGAACACGAAAATGTTGAGAATGTAGAAATTTGGTTACAGGTTGAACAGACAACGGACTCCATTAGAATTGCGCTCCCCATGGCTATTTCAGACGAAACTAATCAAATATTTGACTGGCCAGTTCCACTTGATATCAAAAGCGATCAGTGTCGCGTGCGCATTTTTGAACAGGATGGCAGCCCGCTTGCTATTTCAGAAATATTCACGGTTACTTACGATTCGGATCCTCCGGAGATCACAGTTGATCCGACAAACTTGCGACCTATAAAGGGAGTAGATTTAGAAATTACTGCAATTATTACAGATATTAATCGGACCCAAAATACCCTCTTCTATCGGCAAGGTGGAATGTCAACATATTTCAATAAGGAATTGCTGCAACAAACAATTGACACTACTGTCTACAAGGCGACCATCTTTCAAACAGAGCCGAATGGATTAAAGATTGACGAACGCGGGTTAGAATTTTACATTCAATCTGTAGATGAATCGCCCAGTGCTCATGAAGCTTATTTTCCAGGCAAAGAACAGCCTCAGTACCTGCCTGTAGTACTAGATACACTCGTACATACTGTCATAGTGTCATCGCCAGGAGATGAAGAAGTATATAAACTAATTTCAATGCCATATGACCTTGACCAACCCAACATTCGAATTATTCTTGAAGATGAAGATAATTATGGACCTTATGATCCACACAATTGGCGAGTGTGGTTTTGGCAAGATGATACTGCTGGCTATATTGAAGCTCAGGATGATAATTTTATTCAGGGTAGATCCTTCTGGATTGCTAACAACGTAAAAAATACTTTTGTCAGCAAGACTGGCAAATCATATAAGCCGCTAAATTTTGGAAAAACGTTGCAACCAGGTTGGAATCAAATCGGGAACCCTTTTGCTTTTAACGTTAGCGTTAATGAAGTATTCGCTTCTAGTAGTAACTTAGCGGGAATAAATGTCATTTATGGATACCCCAGCAATCAAGAGAGCTGGCAACCTGCTTCTTTCTTAGAATCGGGGAAAGGATATTTTGTTAGAAATCCAGGTACTACTGATGTGATATTAACCATACCGCCAATGGCAAGCACGGGATCTGTAACTTCTCAGGCAAAAAAATACCAGGGAGATGGGGAATGGACAATAAAATTAAAGGTACAATCTATTAGTTTAATAGATAGTTATAATCTGGTTGGAATTAGTGAATCCTCATCTTACGAGTGGGATAATCTGGATCACCCGGAGCCGCCGCCAGTAATTGGCAATCATATATCATTATCCTTTCCACATTATGATTGGCAGGTGTTCCCTGGTAGCTATACAACTGATTTCCGCCCTGAAGTAATAGAAGGCGAAATCTGGGATTTTAACATCGAAACCAATATGGTCGGCTTGGTGGCTGAGATTCATTTTGAAGGGATAGAAGATATTCCGAGTGAATATGAGGTATATATATTTGACAAAAATCTTAACATTTCACAGAGCCTACGAGATAATCCAACATATAGATTTGTTACAGCATCCAAGTCTCCAAAAACGGAATTTAGCTTTATTGTAGGGGAATCTGAATTTTTTGAAAATAAGGATTTAGAACTGAATCAAATACCATTCGATTTTGAACTTAGTCAAAACTTTCCCAATCCCTTTAACCCGGCAACTACAATTCGCTATGGCCTTCCCCAGGCCAGCACAGTGACGCTGACAGTATATAATCTTCTTGGCAAGGAAGTTGCCGTTCTGTTGTATAATGAGCCAAAGGAGGCGGGCTATCATTTAGAAGTCTGGGATGGTCTGGATAATTACGGCTATGCAGCCACCAGTGGCCTATATTTCTATGAAATAAAAGTCGGATCGTGGATTAAGACAATGAAAATGCTTTTGGCTAAATAGTATCAAATCGAACCACGTTAAACGCAAATTTTCATGAATATGAACTTTCGTTCAAATCTCCACCCCTCCCCCCACCATCAACCCGCCATCCACAACGAAAGTAGATCCAGTCGTATAGCTGGAAGCATCGGAAGCCAGGTAAAGGGAAATTCCCAGCAATTCCTCAACAGTTGCAAACCGCTTTTGGGGGATGGATTTGGTGACTTGTTCGTTGAATTTTTCATTATCCCAAATTGCCTGACTCAACCGTGTTTTGATAAATCCCGGCGCAATTGCGTTTACCTGGATATTGTCGCCCGCTAATTCTACTGCCAACACTTCGGTTAACATGATCACGGCTGCTTTGGTTAGGCAATAAACTCCCATGCCAGGTTGCGGTATTTTTCCGGCTACGGATGACATATTGATAATCTTGCCACCGCCGCGGTTTTTCATGCTTACCGTACAGGCTTTGGCCATTCTAAAGTAGCCTTTGAGATTGATATCGAAGGTTTTGTCCCAGGCGGTTTCTTCGGCAGTAAGAATCGGACCAAAATGAGGATTTGTCGCAGCGTTGTTTACCAAGATGTCGATTCCGCCAAATTCCTCATTCACGCGTTTCATCAATTCCCGGATTGCTGCAGGATCTCCGGTGTGGGCAGCAATAGCCAGAACATTTCCGCCATCTGATCTGATCTTATCTGCCGCTGCATCCAGGTTTTTTTGCTTACGACTTGTGATCACTATTTTCGCGCCGGCGGCTGCATACGTACTTGCAATCGCTTCTCCGATGCCCCGGGATGCACCGGTTACCAGGGCAACTTTTCCAGTCAATTCAAAATTGGGTAATTTTGACAATTAATAACTCCTTTGTTTCAATGAACAATTAACAATGAACAATGAACAATTAGCAATTAGCAATTAGCAATTAGCAATGAACAATGAACAATTAACAATTAACAATGAACAATGATCAATGATCAATGATCAATTAAATTAGTAATGGGTTATTATTACATTTTCTTGTTCTCCATTCTCCGTTTCACCCTTCGACTCCGCTCAGGGTGGCATGTCTCACATTCTATTAATATTGCGGTCTCTTGCGCTTTTTTGCAAGTCAACATAACGGTCGGTTTCA
The DNA here is from genome assembly GCA_964464595.1 of uncultured Deferribacteres bacterium. GTDB lineage: Bacteria > Zhuqueibacterota > JdFR-76 > JdFR-76 > DREG01 > JADFJB01. The sequence goes on along the minus strand of CAYXGW010000026.1, from coordinate 12,626 downwards.
TCCACTATTTCAGTTCCCAGGGCGGTTTCGATTAAATCTTCCAAAGTGACCAATCCTGCAACTCCGCCATGTTCATCCGTTATTACCGCAATCTGCAAACGGGCTTTGAGGAATCTTGTCAATAAGCTCAAACAATTGGTCGCTTCCGGGAAGTAGTGAATTTGATTCACGATTTTTTTTAACTTGGTTTTTGGTTTTTCCATCATTTTACGTGACGTGATCTCTTGCAATGTGACATACCCTGTTATGTGATCGATGTTTTCTCCATAAATCGGAACACGACTAACGCCCCTTTCGTCCAACTGGTTTATCGCTTCTTGAATAGTGCTATTCTCCGATAATGCAACCATCATAGTTCGTGGCGTCATGATTTCTTTAACACGTTTATCTTCAAGATTTATGATATTGCGAACCATATTGTATTCCTGGTCGGTTAACTCACCTTCTTTTGCGCCTAATTTAACCATTGCCAGAATTTCAGCTTCTGTAATTGTAAATGTTTTATTGCCACGAGTGATCAGGTTCGTAACTTTTTGTGTAATATAGACTGCTGGATATAAGATCGCTTTCATCGCAGCTAGTGGCCATACTATCCAATGCCATAAGTTCCGCCAGTAAATTGCTCCAATCGTTTTTGGAATAATTTCCGAAAAGAATAAGATCCCCAGGGTTAATCCGATAGAAAATATTGGAACCAGGCTAACTCCCAATACTTTTATTGCATACATGCCTGAAAGTGTTGCTCCTGCCGTATTGGCGATTGTATTCAGTATTAAGATGGCCGAAATTGGAACGCCGATATTTTCTTTCATTTCTATAAATCGATTGGCAATCATACCCCTGTTCACTTTTTCAGCCTCAACTGCGCTCATTCTTGTGGAATATAGAATCGCTTCGAAAAGAGAACAGGCTGCGGAGATAAGCAGGGTGAGGGAAACAACAGTGATTAGTATTGTCATATATGGACTCCAATCATTATTCATGTTAGAGAAAAGAGACTAGAGGTTGGAGGCTAGAGACTAGTTAAAGAGATAGATTAGACTAGTTTCCTTTGTAATGATTTATATAAACCTCGCAACATTTTTCCTATTTCATCTAAAAGTAACAAAAGTTTTTCTTGTACTGGTTTATCTGTAAAATTTAGATCTTTAGAAAGAATGATTTGTGTTTCTAGTTCAGCTAAAGATCCTAAAGAAATGGAAATGAATCTCAAAAATTCTCGAGTTGCCATTCTGGCATGTCCTTCAGCTATATTGGATGGAATAGATACTGCAGCCCTTCGCATTTGATTCACTAGACCAAATTTTTCTTCGGGCGGAAATTCATTCGTGGTTTTATAGACAACTTTAGCTAATTCTAAACTTCTTTTCCATACTTCCAAATCTCGATAACTTTTGAAAGTTTGGTTCACCATAGAATCCTCCTGATTACTTAATAATTCATCGGAATAATTATGACTACTAATCTCTAGCCTCCGGTTTCATTCAATCCCATTTTCAACTCTCAATTCTTTTGCTGTTTTTCTAGAACCGTCGTGACTCCAACCAGGAGCTTTCCATATATAACTAAAACGGGTCTGCCAGGTATTTTGTTTTTTAATGTCGTTCCACATATCCTGCCATTCATGAAATGCAATTTTTACCGGATTATAAGTGTGAATATTTTGCGTAAGTCCGTAAACCGGCTTTTCGTCATCTTCTTTAATAAATGTGCCCAATAGTTTATCCCAGATAATAAGGACTCCTGCTTGATTTCTATCCAAATACTTAAGATTTGATGCATGGTGGATCCGGTGATGACAGGGTGTATTCATGAACCATTCTAATGGACCTAAAGTCCGGATAGTTTCGGTGTGGATCCAGAATTGATAGATTAAACTGATGGCTTGCATTGTTAATATCATGATAGGATGAAATCCGATTAATGGCAGCCAGAGCCAAAAGACAAATCCGGTTAGGGTGCCGGTCCAGGTTTGTCGAAGTGCTGTGGAGAGATTGAAATTTTGTGATGAGTGGTGTATGACATGAGAAGCCCAAAAAAAGCGACAATTATGACTGGCTCGATGAAATATGTAATATGTAAAATCTTCAGCAAAAAATAATAAAACCCATGCCCACCATGCTGTTCCAATCTCGAAAATAGCGAATTGGTAGACAAAAAAATAGGCTCCAACTATTATACTTTTTGAAAAGAGTTTAACTAACACATTGCCAATTCCCATAGAGAGGCTTGCAAAAGTATCTTTGGTTTCATAAAATTCTCTATCTTGAAAACTGCTAAAAATAGCTTCGGCAATCAATAGAAGCAAAAATCCTGGTATCGCTAAATGGATAAGATTAGGCATTTTAAAACTTTTACTTACAAGAATTCCCGTTGTTGATAAAAGGATTGTTGATTTTCTACCCTATTATTTTTCTTTTTTTGAATGACCATGTGAAAGAAAATTCGGCGACGGTTAATTGATCCGGATTATACCCGATTGAATGAACATCAATTACAACTGCCTCGCCTGTTTTGCTTGCTCGTTCGACGGCAGAATATATTTTGGTGCCTTCATTGCAAGTAAATGTTGTTAAAGAATCTGCTTTTTTAGTAAAATTTGCTTTTAATCCCACAATGAGAGAAGCAATCGAATCTGGTGAATTCTCTACCATCATCAAAGCCAAAGCGCCGGTTGATAATTCTGCAGCCATACTTAACGCTGCAAAATATGTTGAACGAAAGGGATTGGTGCTCAACCAGCGATAGGGGATAGAAACATCGCAACCTTCCATATCTAAACGTTGTATTTTTACACCGGCAAAAAAGGCTAGGGGTAATTTGCGCAACAAATATAACTTAAAGAAAACCGGATGAAGCATTCTCTGACGCATTGCTTCGGAATCTTGTGAAAGTGAATACTTTATTGTCTTATTTGACTCAATGATCTCAGCCATATTGAAAAACCTTGTGATTTAGGATTAATCTCGATTATTTAATAAAAATTTCCAGAACGCATCATAGGGATGAATATCATCAGTAATGCCTTTTTCATTTACCACTTCATAATTTTCATTGTACCATCGAAAGATTCCACCTTTAAGATTTTGCAGAGATTTTGCTCCGGCATTATCGGCAAACTCTTTTAATCGTTGCAAAACCTTTGAACTTCGATAGCCGACTGAACAATAAAAAACCAGGTGTTTGTTCTGTATATTCTTTGAATATACATTGCGGAATTCATCGAGAGTTATTTCAGGATCAATTTGGATTGCATTGGATATATGGCTTGTTTTGAATTCCTCCGGAGATCGTGTATCAAAGATGATGAATTGACTGGAATCTATTGATGAAAGGGTTCTTTTAAAATCATTGTGCTCTATATTTGGGACGGAAAACGACCAATCCACTATTTTCTCAAGAATAGTTAATTTTAGCTGTGATTTGATTGCCATAGTAAAAAAAACCAACAACCCAAACATGAAAACTAGCAAAGATATTAATCGATATCTATTTTTATACGCTTGTATATTTTTTCCTTTTAAAAAGTATCAAATAAAAACACTACTACAAAAAGCAAATTATTTCGACTAACTCTCATAATATTCTTCGACAAATTAGGATGATATACAATATAGTGAGAAGGTTATTTGTTTTCCAAAATTAATGAATATTTCTGGTTTCAATTTTGATAAAGATTTAAAAAGAAAAGTTCCACATATATTTAACTATTGGAAGCTGATCCTGCTAATAGGTTTAAAGGAATTTTATAAAAAGGTTTCGTAAAATATAAAACAAAGTTATTTAATAATCATTGTAACGAATTCAAAAATGATTAGCAACGGAGAATAAATTCATGGAAAAAAAATTCAGCAATATAGAAACAAAGTTAATCCACGCAGGTGAAATTGAACCCCGGTTTGGTGGTGCGGTTAGCATGCCGATTTTTCAATCGGCCAATTTCGAGTATGCAGGGGAGTCGAGTTACAATGAAATTAAATATATTCGCTTAAATAATACTCCGAATCACCAGGTGCTCCATAAGAAATTGGCTGCATTGGAAAACGCTGAGTCCGCACTAGTAGCGGCAAGCGGAATGGCGGCGATTACCACTTCTTTGTTGACTGTTCTCTCTTCCGGCGACCATCTCTTAATTCAAAATTCGTTGTATGGCGGGACTCATGATTTTGTAACAAAAGATTTCTCTTCATTTGGAATTGAATATGATTTTGTAAATGGCGATGATCCGCATTCTTGGGAAACTAAGCTGCGTCCAAATACCAAAGCAATTTACGTAGAAACGATGACCAATCCACTCATGGAGGTTCCTAATCTTATTGAAGTGGTACATTTCGCCAAAAGGAATCGACTCATTTCATTAATTGACAATACTTTTGCAAGTCCTATGAATTTTCGTCCATTTGATTGGGGATTTGATTTGTCGCTACATAGCTGCACAAAATATTTGAATGGGCATTCGGATATCGTTGCCGGAGCAGTCATCGGTCCAGCGGATTTGATCGAAAAAATCAAACATAAATTAGATCACCTGGGAGGAACACTTGATCCGCATGCCTGTTTTTTACTCCATCGTGGCATTAAAACATTATCTGTCCGGGTTAAACACCAGAATGAAAGCGCTTTGAAAATGGCGCAATTTCTGGAGAAGCATCCTTTGGTTGCAAAAGTAAACTACCCGGGATTGGAAACCCATCCTCGGCATTTACGCGCCGTGAAATTGTTTGATGGCTTTAGCGGTATGCTAAGCTTCGAAGTAAAAGGAGGGGTAGAAATGGCACAAAAGTTTATTCAAAATGTAAAACTTCCCATAGAAGCGGCCAGCCTGGGCGGAGTAGAATCCCTGGTAACCCGGCCGGCAACGACGTCGCATTCAGGTCTGTCTCCGGAAGACCGCAAAAAAAATGGGATCACAGATAGCTTGATCCGGGTTTCAATTGGCATCGAGGCTACAGAAGATCTGATCGAAGATTTTAAGCAGGCCCTGTCCACATTGTCTTAAAACGGATGGTAAGTTGTAGCCTTTTAGATTCCGGGGATTTAATTTACAAATCGTCAGTAGGCAATGAAATATTGTTTTCATCTGTTGCAGAATAGACTCAGCCTGATGAGTCTATCAGACCCGGCAACTATGAGATATAATTATAATTACTTTTATCTTCTTTTCCTTCGCCTGCATCTAAAAGAAATATCACCTTTTCTTAAACTACCCACCAATCTTTTTTGGATGATATTTTGAGAAGAATCACATTCTATTACATCCTTTACATCAAATTCCAAGACATCCCCACTAACATTAGAATTAAGATTATCAAACTTAACAATTATACTATCATTTCGTGTTGCAAATATTTCATTATCATTTATACGATTAAGCATGATAGTCAAATTTCCGTTTTTACTAAAAGCAGGAGATCCGTTTGTTGTGATGTAATTAATCACAACTATATCTAAATTACTATTAGTTTTAACTTCACTAAAGGAAATAGAGAAATCAACAAAATCTTTAGTAATATTTTCTGAATTACACCTATTTATTACATTTTCAACTTCCCAAACTTCTTTAGTTAAGTAACTCAAAAAGTCATCTTCTAGATCTTGAATATCAATGTCACAACCTAGAAAGAACAGAAACTGAAAGTAGATTGTTCTAACAATAAATCTACGGTATTTGTTATTATTCATTTTTTCCTCCTCAACTCTAATCTGTTTGACTCCCCACTTAGTTTAATTATTTCAGAACTTTCACCATTTTTAAATAACCATCCCTTTGCGTGCAACTTCAAATTGATTTCTTTAGACTTGTACTTCATAGGGATATTTTTAAAATCAACACTACCTTTCTGAGTGATCGCTTCCATTTTGCGCTCATGTCCAACATCCATGCTAATTTCACCTTTAATACCTTTAATATCAGTTGGAGAATTTAAATGAATAGTGAAATTAAACGTGTTTTCAGTTTTACCATATTTGTAACCAAAAACCATCATTCCCGCAAAGAGAACAACTGGACCTGCTAATTCTAAATTTCCACCTAAAACCGGCCCAGAATAAGTTGAATAGGATTGCATTGCTCCAAATAAAAACGCTGCGGATGACATTGATGCAGGAATATTAAGAAAATAATAATATTTATTAGCAAGACCGTAATCAGTTATTGTATTTGCTTTTTTTATGAAAAAAAACATAAATAATCCAGAAATAAGTAGACTTATTAATGAAGTTACTAACCACTCTTTTGTTGTTAAATTTGGTTTTTTCTCTGGTATTGAAAAAAAATCTATTATGGTTGTTAAATAATCAGGAATCGATTCTCCTTTACCCCTAATTTTTCCTATCTCACTCCAATAATATTCCGCTTTATCTGAGAGGCTATCTAATTCGATGATCGCTTTATACGCATCATATTTTTCTATATCACCAGAATCTTTTTCTGCCAGAGTTGCGCTTTTTTCATAGTAAGTCAACGCGTCTACTTTTCTGTTTTCTGCTTCAGCTACTCTCCCTTTTACCAGATAAAAAGTTGATTTTTTTAAGCCGTCAATAATAATATCTTCACCATCATTCAGGTATTTTTTAGCTAATTTTATGTTTCCATCTTTCAGCAACTGATTGTCGGCAAGGCTTATTAAAGTGCTTCCAAGATAAGTAGAATCTTGATTACCCTCTCTAATTTCTTTTGCCTCAAGCAAATAAATATCAGCTTCATCAAAATAATCTCTATGATTGTCTTTTCTACCAATTTCTGTATAAGAGACTCCGATGTTATGTTTTAATGTAGCTTTCAATTCATCTTTTTCAGAGGACTTAGAAACTTTATTTAAAGCCTTTAATGCATCATTAAAATTTTTAATAGATTGCTGAAATTCAAAATTATCCAGATAAAACATGCCAATATTATTCCTAATCTCAGCTATATAATAGTAATCAGAATATTTTATATAAAGCTCTATTGCTTTCTCAAAATATTTTATCGCTTCTTTGTCTTTTCGTCTCTTTAATAAAAGTGTGGCAAGGCCACGGAAATTATCAGCTAGGAATAAATTGGGGTCGTAAGATTTGCTTTTCTTATTGGATTTCTTAATTGCTTCCTTGTATGTTTTCTCAGCTTTGTCTAATTTATTTTTCATTTTATATGCCTCTGCTTTCAGAGAATAAAAATAAAAAATAGTAGTATCAGTTTCTGTAGAAAGCGTTTTTATACCAAGATTTGAATAATGAATAGCTGAATCTGGCTCACTATCGTCGATAAAGTCCTCAATTTTATATGTTAATGATTCTGTAGATACTATTTCTGATTGAACTTGCCTGCATGCTGGTACATTCAAAATTGATAACGGTACAAAAGCCAAATTAATATAAAAAAGAATTCTTAATATTTTTTTCATACCAATCCTCCTTAGTACAAATTTGACACCAAACAGTGCGTTAGTTGCATGGTTACCCCATTTTTAGTTTAAATTTGTGAACCCTTAAAAGTACACTACAAAATTACAGAAGTCAAGAGAATTTTTATTCAAGTTATTATTACAATCCATAAATAAGGCCCAATAACACTGCAATTCCCTGCTACACTCATTCCTTATATCCAGAAATATCGTTAGTGATGAAACAAAATCCGATGGGTTTACTTCCTGGTTTGGCTCCAGATCGCACACACAGAGTTCTTTGGTACCGTCGAGTAGAATGCCCTTGAGTACCGGATTTTAGCAATGACATCATATAACAATGACTTTTAACCTTTAAGCCTTAATACTAAGGAATATTTTTATTGAACTAAAACTGCCTCTGCCGGATTTCGGTTCAAATCAATCCTGTACTCTCTTTCTTTAAACAAGACTTCCAAAGTTTGATCCTGGCTAAAATTTACTTGGATTTTGTCTTTATCAAATTCGAATAGTGAAGATGGGACATAAAAAATCATTTCTAGTTGTTGGTTATTCTGCACAAGAATATCCACTTTAAAAGAATTAGGAAAACCCTTTGTATCTTTTGATTCTTCAAGAACCAAATGAGCGAGGATTGATTTTTGTTTATCCTGAAATTTCAGATCCTTTAAGTGGTCGTGTGTAATATTGTTCTCCAATCCAATAGTTTTATAGACTTTCATGCTGGATCTGGAATTTTTTCTTAAAGGGGTAAAAGAAAACGATTGCGTTTCCTCATTTGCCCGATCAGTCTGGATACGATAACTTATTCCTCCTTGCTTTTCTATCGAAATCTCCTGGTTTAGAGGCTCACTTTTTGTAGCCAAAGAAGGAGAAAGGCTGGTTACATTATCCACAGTTAAATCTTGTTTTTCTCGTGCTCCTAAAATTAAACGGTCACCTTCGGTTGATATAATTGCCAGTTCATCTGGCTGGGTCGCTAAGGATTTAGCTTTTGGAATTTTGCTTTCATCTTTTTGCCCAATTTGAAGACTCTTCTTCTCAGTACTAATTTTTGATAAAACATTCGTATTGTCTTTACCTGTGTTTGTTGATTTGTCTTCATTCGACTCTTGCGATTTAGGTGCATGCTCTCCTTTTGGCTCTACATTCAGATCCTGGAAAATCACAACTGTTTCAGCAGAATCCAAATCTTCTGTCGAAATTATTTGTTCGATTTCAAGATTAGGAATTAATTGATCGGGAACATCGATCTGAGTTTTATAAATGATTTGTGTAGTAAATACAGCGAACACAAGTACAGCAGCAACCTTGGTGATGAGTCCCCAATTAGGTATGCTCTTTTTGGTTTCTAAAATCTCAGTCTGCTGTCGGATTTCAGATTTTAGTTCTTCACGGCCAATATTTTGGATGCCTGCGATAAAGTTTCTCTCCCTCTGTAATTTTTTTTGACAATCTTTACAATCTTGTAAATGCTGTTCAAATTTGACTTTATCCGCATCACTCAAATAATTCAACAAATACTTTTCATAAATATCATTCTGGAGAATAAAATTGCAATCCATCACATTCTCCTTTCAGCTTCAGCCGTTTTTCTTAAAATTGATTCTAAAGTTTTTTTACATTGGTATTTTTTTGATTTGGTAACATTGCTGTTTGCAAATTTCATGATCTTCGTGATCTCTTCCATATTTCTTTGTTCAAAATAGAAGTATAACAATAGCTGTTTACAGCCAGGGTCAATCGCTTCAAGGGCTTTTCGAACCGAATGTTTTTTTTCTTCAGAGATGACAATATCAAGCTGTGTATCTTTTTCATCAATTACATCGTCCGATATTTCAGTATATGTGAATTTATTTCGTTTACGAATTTCAGCATACCATTTATTCTTTACGACAGCCAAAAGGAACGTGCCGATTTTTGATGTTAATTCAAAACTTCCGGAGCAGACTTTCTGCCAAAAAACAATAATGGCTTCTTGCAACATATCTTCGCCATCTTGTTCACTGCCACCATTTGTTTGAATATAACTGAATACCATTTTTTTGTACCGAATGAATAATTCGCCCAATACTGTTCGGTCATTGGCCTGAACTCGATTAATAATTTCCTTTTCCGGAAATAATTTAAATGATCTCATTTACCTTTTAATCGTTAATGTCATTAATATGCAGAAAGTAAACGGAAAATTTGGTTACGATTATGATTTTAAGTTAAAATAAATTTACGATAAGCAATCATTAAAACAAAACTATATTAGATGGTGGTAGTTCAAAACGAAAACCTATGTGAAAGGAGAAAACCATGAAAACCTTATTAACCTTATTTGTATTGTTATTTTCGTTTATTAATCTTTCTGCCCAGGGCAGGATTATCATTCCACATCCACCAAGACCCATTTATAAAAATCAAGTTTATTTAAAATCTGTGGATGCCCATGTTCAGCTTAATAAAGGAGTCGGGAATATCACGCTCGAACAATCCTTTTTCAACAAAGCGAATGTGCAATTAGAGGGTCAATATTTCTTTCCGATACCGAGGGAAGCTCAACTGTATGACTTCTTCTTATATATCAATGGCAAGAAAACTCACGGCGAATTATTGGATGGCAAAGAAGCCCGGCAGATTTATGAATCGATTATTCGAACCGTACGCGATCCTGCGTTATTGGAATATGCAAATAATGGTTTATTCAAAGCCCGGATCTTTCCAATTCTACCCAAAAGTGAACGTAAAATTGAATTGTCCTACGCTCAATTGCTGGAAAAAGATGCTGATACCTATACGTTTACACTGCCAATCCGTCAAATAGGGCAGGGCAGCATAGATTCTTATCATTTGGAAATCGAACTTGAAACCGAGGCGCCCCTCGCCAATATTTATTCTCCCTCCCACGAAATTGATATAACCAGGCAAGGTAACAAAAAAGCAAAAATCAGTTTTGAGGCAAAGAATTTGGAAGCGGATAAAGATTTTGTCTTGTACTATTCACTTTCAGAAAAAGAGATACCCGCTACATTCTTAACTTTCCGCCCGCGAACAGATCGTGATGGTTATTTTATGTTATTGGCTTCTCCCCGGTTCGAAGTTAGAAAAAAGAGGCCCGTGGCAAAGGATGTCATTTTCGTGGTCGATGTTTCCGGCAGTATGGCTGGTGAAAAAATCGAGCAGGCCAAAGAAGCATTGCGATATTGTATTAATACTTTGAACCGGGACGATCGATTCGAAATCATCAGTTTTAGTTCAGGGATCGAACAATTTCAAAATGGCCTAAAGAAAGCGGCTAGGGATGAGAAGAACAACGCTTCTTATTTTATTGATAATTTATCCGCTTCCGGTGGAACGAATATCAATGAAGCTTTGCAAAAAGCATTAAGCATGAAAGAGGGTAAAGATGAACGTCCGACCAGTATTGTATTTTTAACCGACGGATTGCCCACGGAAGGTGAGAAAGATATCAAAAATATTCTGGCCAACCTTATGAAGCAAGGAAAAGCCTTCATGAAAATATTCAATTTTGGCGTTGGATATGATGTGAATACTTTCCTGTTGGATAAATTAGCGCGTGACAGCCATGGCAGTGTTAACTATGTGAAACCCGGCGAAAATATCGAAAAGAAAGTATCCTCTTTTTTTGATAAAATATCGAGTCCGGTCCTGACAAATACCGAAATTGATTTTGGTGATTTACGCGTTTATGATATTTATCCCAAAGATTTTCCGGATATTTTCATGGGTGAACGGATCACACTTTTTGGCCGCTACCGTACAGATGGTAAATCAAAAGTAGTCTTGAAAGGTGAGCAAGGTGGACGGGATCGCTCCTTTAAATATGATGTGGATTTGCCGCGACGAAATTCGGACAATGAATTTATCGCGAAGTTATGGGCCAACCGCAAGGTTTCTTTTCTGTTGGCCAAAATCCGTTTTGAGGGCGAGAATGAAGAACTGGTTCAAAGCATCAAAGAGTTAGGCAAGGAATTTGGCATTGTCACGCCTTATACTTCCTACCTCGTACGGGAACAAGAGCGTGAATTGGCTCAAGTAAGGAACCTGCAAGGTGATGGTGAATTATATTTTCTACGGATCCAATCCATGCAAGAAGCGCGCGAGGCAAAGGCTGATATAGATGAAGAGAGTGTAGGTTCAAAGGGTTATTATGATGCACTAATCTCTATTGCCCAGATGCCTGCGGCTTCTTCGGGTAAACGTTCGGTACTGACAAGCAGGGCTATGCAGAAGATCGCTTTAGCAGAAACAGAAACCAATATGATCCTGACCATCAAACGCATTTCGGATCGGACCTTCCAGTTAAAAAATGGTGTTTGGGTTGAGAATGGTTTGGAGAATCAACAACCGGATAAGATAATCGAATTTCTGAGTGATGACTATTTTGAATTCAGCAAATCAGGCGAAATTCTGAACCGAATTTTGGCCCTGGGAGAAAAAGTAATGTTTCAATGGAATGGCAAGGTGTACCAGATAAAAACAAGAAGTTAGTAATTAATTAGTGTTTGAACAAGAACCAAAATATGTCATTTCGACGAAACGAAGTGAAGGAGAAATCTTTTTTATAAAATAAGTTTAACATATTAGAATTATAGAAACTTATAAGATTTCTCTCCCGCCAGCGGGATCGAAATGACAACTCTTGTGCTTTGACAAAAAAGTTTTCGATCGAACACAATTAGAAATTTGCGGTTAGATGAGGCGCAGAAAATTTGAATGAATCACCCAGCGATCTCTGCGTCTCTGTGGCAATTGATCCCCACGTAATCTTATATTAACTTCCATAAATCAGCTATTGGCATTTGGCTATTAGCTATTGGATCCCGACGCTTCTGAATTGGTAAAATTAAGTGAGAGATTTTAGGACTCTGAATATTTGGCAAGAAGGTATTGCCATCCCGACGCTTCGGGATTGGCAGAAAGGCTTCCTGTTGAAGAGAAATACGGGTTAAGAAGTCAAATCTGTCGTTCGGCTGTATCTATACCATCAAATATTGCCGAGGGTTGTAGCCGAAACAGTCAAATAGATTTCAAACGGTTTTTAGAAATTGCTTTAGGTTCATCATTTGAATTGGAAACTCAATTAATCATCATTGAAGAACTATCTTTAATCCCAACAAAAGATGGTTAAGTGATTATGGATCAGTTAAATAGTGAACAAAAAATGATAAACAGAGCTGTCTTGTCCTGAAATAGGTTGTCATGTTTGAAGTTATCCACAAACTAATTGAC
>CAYXGW010000025.1:50911-55446 GCA_964464595.1 uncultured Deferribacteres bacterium | reverse complement strand
GGGGTTGGAACCAGAATCAATCGATGACATTTTGATTGGCTGTGCCTTCCCGGAGGCTGAACAGGGTATGAACATGGCACGAATAGCTTCTTTGCGGGCTGGAATGCCTCATTCAGTTCCGGCTGCAACAATCAATAGATTTTGCTCTTCCGGATTGCAGTCGATTGCATTCGCAGCTGATCGGATTAAAAGTGGCATGGATGATACGATTCTGGCAGGTGGCGCTGAAAGTATGAGTGCAGTCCCCCTGGGTGGTAATAAATTTGCTCCCAACACCCAACTAACCGAAAGTTGGCCAAAGTCTTATCTAAACATGGGTTTAACGGCAGAAAGAGTTGCTGAGCAGTACGGCATAAGTCGCGAAGAACAAGACGAATTTGCATTGCGAAGCAATATGAACGCAGTCAACGCGATTAAAACAGGTAAATTTAAGGATGAACTTGTACCTGTAAAAGTAACTGAGAGAATTGCCGGTAATGGCAACAAAATTGTAGAAAATGAAGTCATCCTGGAAATAGATGAAGGACCACGGGCTGATACGACATTGGAAAAATTGGCGAAATTAAGACCGGCATTTAAAATGAATGGAACTGTAACCGCAGGTAATTCTTCGCAAGTTAGTGATGGCGCTGCGATGCTCGTGGTTATGTCCGATCAAAAAGCGAAGGAATTGAACCTGACGCCGAAAGCCAGGTTTGTGGGTTTTGCGGTGGGTGGCGTTGCTCCCGAGGTGATGGGGCTCGGCCCGATCGAAGCGATCCCCAAAGTCCTGAAGAAGACCGGCCTAAAACTTGAAGACATTGAGTTGATCGAATTAAATGAGGCATTTGCCGCCCAGGCTCTCGGAGTAATCAAAGAACTGGGTCTGAACATCGATAAAGTGAATGTTAATGGCGGGGCAATTGCTCTTGGCCATCCATTAGGTTGTACCGGAGCAAAACTGTCGGTTCAGCTTCTCAACGAAATGGAACGCAGAAGTATTCGCTATGGGATGGTCACCATGTGTATTGGCGGCGGTATGGGGGCTGCCGGTATTTATGAGCTGATGAATTGAGGGACAAAGTGAAATAGTGACAAAGTGACAAAGTTGCAAAGGCACAGAGGCACAAAGTAAACAAAGAAAAAGAATAGAAAAAAAGAAAAGACTGAGAAATGAGATGGGGAGAATGGATAAAGCGGAGTTGTAAACCGACATTCATGTCGGCTCCGCACTAATACTTTGTACCCATTCTTTGTTTGTTCATTGATAATTTGAAATTTGTTATTTATTTGTATTTTGTTTTTTTGTGATTTGCTATTTTTTCTTATCCAGCATCCAGCATCGAAATCACCCTTTTCCCAGGAAAACCCCGGAGTAAGCATCAATATAAAAAATTTCAATCATACTGTTTGTAAGTTTATACGTTATAACCCAGGCTACAAGATTAGGCCGGGTTTTTGGCCAGGAAGGTTCCCCGGCAAGTACAGCGATAATTGTTTCAACTTCACTCAAATCTTTTCCACCACTGGCTTCAGCCTTTAGGATCGCTTCTGAAGAATCGATGTAATCCGGAAGTATTTCTTGTAAACTCCTTAGATTATCAATCGATACAATTGCGGAGGCTAATAGAATACCCTCAGTTTCTATGATCAACCCTTCTATTGATCCCAATTCGTGATAGCCAAACCACCATTTTCCTTTTTCACCTTCAGCCAATCTTCCTTCCCGATTCACCCCGCCTCCGCTATCAGGAGTTTCGATACTGATCAAGTCAGGATTTCCAAGGATTTCCAAAGCCCGGCTGCTTGCCAGTTGTTCTGCCTCTTTTGCAGTTAAGCCTTCTTTAACTTTAGAGGGTCCGGTTGAAGAACTGCAATTGTACAAAAAAGAGAATACCGGAATCAGAATAAATGTTAAAATAATTGAATATCGATTTGAGTAAAAATTTTTCATTTTAAAAAGTATGAAAGTTTTAAAGAGAATTCACCTGGCTTTCACCTGTATTAATTCTAGGATCGCTTTTTTCGATAAAAATTTAACTAGCTCGTGCATTGATTGTTTCAATCCAAGAATAAATAACAAAATTTAACTGACTTGCAATTTAAATAAAATCCATTTACTTTTTATCGAAATGCTTATGAGAATGAAATTAATATTGTCCTTGTTTTTGAGTTTTAGAAAAAAATATTTAATTTGTAGTCTGATTCCCTTCTTTTTTGGCTGTAAATCCGGCGTTAATCCCGATAATACTCGAACTCAATTTTACCGCTCTGAAATGCGTGGATTTGTTCAAAGTATTAGTGATTATGCTAAATCAACAAATCCTGGTTTTATTGTGATCACTCAGAATGGCTTAGAGTTATTAACTGATAATTCCATGCCTGATGGCAAATTAGTTCAAAAATACCTTGATAAAATTGACGGTGTCGGACAGGAACATGTTTTTTATGGTATAGAAGGATATGAAATTCCCACACCATCGGATTATCGCAATTATCTCATTGGATTTCTTGATCTTGCAGAAAGTCAAAATCTGAAGGTTTTGGTAACCGATTATTGCGGAGTAGCGGAGCAGGTGAATGATTCATTTTCAAAAAGCGACGAAAGAAATTATATTTCTTTCGCAGCGCCGAGTGATGATTTTGATTTGGATGAAATACCTGATTATCCCGAAAAGCCCTTTGGCGAAAATTCAATGGATATTGCAAAATTACACGGGGCAAAAAATTTTCTATATTTGATCAATTCAGGTATGTTTAATAATAAACAGTCTTTTCTAACTGCTTTACAAAATTTAAATTATGATCTTTTGATTATTGATCCTTTTTATTCGGGGAGACTCTTAAAAGATGCGGATATTCAGTCTTTAAAAATGAAAGCGAATGGTGGGAAACGGTTGGTGGTTGCGTATTTGAATATTGGCGCTGCGGAACAATTTCGTTATTATTGGCAAAGTGATTGGGGAATTGGTAATCCTAATTGGATTGCAGCCCGATATTCTGATCCATTGTACTATAATGAGTACTGGGTAAGATACTGGGAAAAGGATTGGCAGGACATCATCTTCGGGAATGGTAATGCATTCTTAGATAAAATCTTAAGTTCAGGTTTCGACGGGGTTTATTTAGATAACCTGGAAGTCTATGCTTTTTTTGAAAGCTTGTAATATCCTTTTGTGACATTCTGCTTGATCCCTCCTGGAATTAGAGGTATATTTTAGTCGAGAACAAAAGAGGCGTTAAAATGAACACAAAAGAAGAAATTTCCATTCGGCGTTCGGACAGGGCATCTTCTGAAATTGACCTTCTTGAACAATTGCATACACTACGCAAACCCATCTCAGGTGATGTACCCATTGCAAATATTATTAATCCCATGGTTCGCCAGGGTGAATTGTATAACGAGCTTGAAGACCGGGCTGTGCATTGTTATTCCTGCGGCCATGATTGCAAGATAAAAGTCGGTAAACGGGGAATTTGTCAAGTTCGGTATAACCTGGATGGCAAGTTGTTTGTACCTTGGGGTTATGTTGCTGCAATACAGTGTGACCCAACCGAAAAGAAACCTTTCTACCATGTTTTCCCGGGATCGGATACGCTTACGTTTGGTATGCATGGCTGCGATTTACATTGCTCTTATTGTCAAAATTGGGACATTTCCCAAACCTTACGTGACGCCAATGCCGGCAGACCACCGGAGGAAGTTACTCCTGAACAGTTGGTGGAATTAGGGAAACGAAATGGCGCTAAATGTTTTGCCAGCTCTTATAATGAACCTCTCATTACTTCCGAATGGGCGATGGCTGTTTTTAGACCGGCTAAAGAAGCCGGTTTCACGTGTCTTTATGTCTCTAATGGTAACGCAACAAAGCAGGTCTTGGAGTATATCCGGCCGTTAACCGCTGGTTTCAAAGTTGATTTAAAAACCATGCAAGACAAGAGCTATCGAACTCTTGGTGCGGTTCTCGACAATATACTAAACGGAATTCGGATGGCGCATGAGATGGGTTTTTGGGTTGAAATTGTAACCCTGATCGTTCCCGGTTTTAATGATTCAAAAGAAGAGTTGCGGGATGCGGCACAATTTATTCATTCTGTCTCGCCGGATATCCCGTGGCATGTTACCGCTTTTCACAAGGATTATAAAATGCAAGACCCGGAAAACACCACGGCGCAAACCCTTATCGAAGCAGCGGAACTGGGTTATTCGGAAGGTTTGCATTATGTGTATGCCGGTAATGCGGCCGGCAGGGTAGGGCGGTTGGAAAATACGTATTGTCACAGTTGCAGCGAACTTTTAATTGAGCGAATCGGCTACGTCATCCAAAGTTATCATATCACTTCGGACGGGAAATGTCCGAAATGCGGCCAATCGATTCCCGGAATCTGGCCAAAAAATAGTGAAGATGTTCGATTAGGAGATGTATCGGATTTATTTTTTAGAGTGCCAAGGTTGGTGAGATAGTTTGAAATCAGTTTAACTTCTCATTAAATTCATCAACTTTGTTCCTTTGTTCCTTTGTTCCTTTGTTCCTTTGTTCCTTTGTTCCTTTGTT
>CAYXGW010000025.1:0-50811 GCA_964464595.1 uncultured Deferribacteres bacterium | reverse complement strand
TTTGTTCCTTTGTTCCTTTGTTCCTTTGTTCCTTTGTTCCTTTGTTCCTTTGTTCTGAAGCAAACCACAATAAATCACTGGGTTTATCAAGTGTTACTTATTACAGACAATATAAAGAGTAATTAGAAATACTTGGTAATGATGGCGATACTGGATAGAAGATGATAAAGGCGATGAGATAAAACCAAATGTATTTGCTGGTATCTTTACTGTATCTCCAAAGGTATCATTACAACTTGGTCTGGAAAGCCAGCCTACTGGAATTACAGTAGGGTTTAGTTATCTCATTAATAAGTGGGGACATATTCGTAATTAAAAAACCGAAAGGATTACACGGATGTCAAAATATATACCCACCTATCAGGATTATGAAGTATTGAAGAAACATGGGATCAAAAAAGATGCTATACTAGCAAGTTTAGATTGTATTAATTGTGTGGTATTTTTAATAAAAAAAGAAATATTACTTATAAACTTTCATGATTCAAAACCAGAGGAGGAGCCACAGAAACTTGAAAGATTCAGTGTATCGAATCTAAGTGCAAATAATTTCTCTTTTAAAACAACAAATAGTAGATGTATAGTAAGATATCGCGGTAGTAATCTTAAGTTTGAATTTGTCGAGGGGAATAAGAATGAGTTTGCTAAATTCAGAGATAAGTTGAGAGAAACCCAAGCGGGCGCAGCTTACTAGATTTTTTAGATGATAATTTGGTGGAGGAGATTGTGGGCGTTGAATAATCTTCTTCATAAAATAAATTCCGATTCCAAGACCTCATACACCCGAAGAATGAAGGGTAAGGAATCAAAAATATTGGAATAATTTTATTGAGAACATAAAAAAACTCCTAATCAAAATGGCAAAAATAAAACAATAAAAATCATGCTGAGTTCAACCCGAAAAACAGAACTTGATCATCTTGAAGATTTCATATTAAACAATCCGGAACTAGAGAAACTTGAAACTTTGCTCTCCGAGTTTAATGTCTTTGAAACCTTGAGTTTAACCTACGCAGAGATAAGGCATTCAAATGTACTTGCTTGGTTGCTCAATCCTAATGAAAACCATTCACTCTCTTCTTTTTTTATAAGACAATTTTTAAAATATATTGTCTCATCAAACCGAAGCTATTTTGAATCTTCAAAACTTACAGTGTTTGATTTTGAGCTATTTAGCTATACAAATATCGAAATTCGGAGAGAATGGAATAACATTGATATTCTATTAATTCTAATTGAGGGAAATAAGAAAGTTGTAATAGCCATTGAAAATAAGATTAAAACAACTGAACATGGCGATCAACTTTCACGCTATCGAAAAATTGTTGAAGAGGAGTTTAGAGAATTTATTCCTTTATATATTTATCTGACACCTGAGAATTTAATCCCTTCGAATGAAGCTTGGATACCTTTCAGTTATGAAATTATAGCTGATTTACTTAATAATCTTCTAGTTCAAAAAAAGAGTGTTGTTAGCCAACAAATCCATGGATTTATTTTACAATATACAACTATTCTGAGGAGATATATTGTGGGAAATTCTGAAGTTGAAAAGATTTCACTTGAAATCTATAAAAAGCATAAAAAGGCTCTTGATATAATCTATCAATATAAACCAGATTACTATTCCGATATGAGTAATTTTATCCAACAAAAATTACAAAAATATGATTTCATTATTATGGACACTTGTGGCAAAACTCGTGTTAAGTTTACCACGGATGTGATAGAATCATATGTCGATAAAATATCTGAGGGGTGGACAAAATCAAAAAGAATGGTCTTATTTGAAATCACGCTATATGAAAATCGTTTACCGCTTGGTCTTTATATTGGACCCGGTGATAATGCATATCGAAACAAATTGTACGAATTCTTTTTGAAAAATAAAAGCTTTTTTAAAAATGCAGATAGGACTTTAGGAGCTAAATGGCATTGTGTTTATCAGAAAGAATTTATAAAAGTAAAAAACGTTGATGAGGTTGATTTAGAAGAAATGAAAATAAAAGTTGGCAAGAGAATTGATGAATTTGTAAAAACAGAATTACAGACAATACATGTACATTTTAAGTCTTATTGGAAAAACTCTTAAACCATGAATTAAATCAACCCCGGGGGTAAACAAAATCTTTCTATGAAATATGTCAATAATTTTATTGAAATTATATACTAATTTGTTCATTATGGTTTAGAAGAATAAATCGAAAAATATTTCTCTATGAATAAAAGTGAAATTGAAAGCTTAATTGATAAAAAAACCAGCGATGCAAATCTAAAAGTTAGCGAAAGTAGGTTGCAATTTGCTTTAAAGTTTGGTGGGGCAATGATTGTAATTCTTGGCGCAATGCTTGCGACTCTTGGAATAATAGTTCCACTTTTAATTGTAAATAGTTCGTCGAACCGAGTGGATAAAGCCATTCAAGAAATGAAACAAGAGTTTAAAGAATTGGCGGGTGAGCAACAACGCTAACCAGATTTGAAATTTTATCTAGATGGGCAAGAAATTAATAGATTAACATTAGAATATTTTGGTGGTAAGTTACAAAATATATCCAATTTTATTTACTTACAGAATAAAGGGGATGCAATTGCAAACAACATAAATGTATTTTTGTATTCAACTAGTCAAAAAATTGATGCATCTTACACAGACATGTGGTTTCATTATTCAGACACAAGTGATGAACCTGGATTTGATGAGATACATAAATATGGATACTATAGTGATGATGTTGACCCTTTAAATCCAAAAAAAGCTTTACCTATATATTTTAATTTTAAAGTAAATTTTAAAGCTCAAAATCGGGCTTTTGATTTATTATTAAAAGTCTACAGTGAAAGAGAGCCAATAATACTTCCAATTACACTTAAAAATACTACTCCGTGAGTAAACCTAAAATACGGCCCCCAAATTATTACTGTGTGAAAACGTGGTTGCCATAAAGTACCCCAAAAGTTAAGTTTCCCCCCAAAAGTTAAGTGTTTATTGTGTATTAATGGGTTATGTTATTGTGGTTTGTTCCTTTGTTCCTTTATGCCTTTTTCTTTTTGTCACTTTGTCACTCTGTTACTTTGTTACTTTGTAATGATAAATCTAAACCATTTCAAAATTCTATCCTTCGACTGCTACGGCACTTTAATCGATTGGGAATCCGGCATTCTTAATGCATTGAAACCCATTGCGTTAAAGAATCACTTAAATTTATCAGATGACCAGATCCTTAATACATATGCGATGCTGGAAACAGAGATCGAAGCAGGGCAATATCAAGCCTACCGAAATGTCCTGCGCCAGGTAATGATCAATTTTGCCGACCACTTTGATTTTATTCTTCCGGAATCGGAGACCGATACACTGGCCAATTCGGTTCGCGACTGGCCGCCATTTCCTGATACGGTGGAGGCATTGTCAATATTAAAACAAAAATACGAATTGGCTATTTTGTCCAATGTGGATGATGATCTGTTATCCTATTCTTCGAAACATCTGAAAACACAATTTGACATCATTTTCACAGCCCAACAAATAGGCAGTTACAAACCAGCGGAGCGAAATTTTCAACATTTGCTCGAAAATATCGATATTCCACCGGATCAACTTTTGCATGTAGCGCAAAGCATTTTTCACGATGTTGTCCCTGCCAAGAAAATGGGATTAGCGACTGTGTGGGTGAATCGCAGGAAGGGGAAAGAAGGATTTGGAGCTACTCCTAAAGCTCACGAATTTCCGGATCTGGAAGTGCCGGATCTTGAGACACTTGCTGAATTGATTAATAGCTAACAACAGTCTGAACTTCCAAGGCTCAAGAGCACAGACTATTGGGAGTTATAAGTACCTAATAGTTTGGTGAGTTCTTAAGATACCACGATCGCGCCATCCTCGATGGCGAAGCCGGTGATCAGCAGATGTTGTATTCCTAGAAGTTTTTTCGGTAACGTCGTCATGCGCACGGTTGGCTGCCTCCTCATCTGGTCGTCACAACCTGATGATGGGCGGTTTTCCGTGCGCATTGTTGTGTCCCCCTCACCCGTACAAAACCAGTCATTTTGGGCGCCGGAGGGCAATTTTAGCCGATTTCGACACCCACACGAACTTTAGGAGAGCCCTAAAAATTCCAACGCGCTATGCGGTCGGGATTCGTGCAACGTTTATTTTTAGGACAACAAAGCAACTTCTTTAAACGTCACACATCTTTCGCACAAAAAGAGAATGTCCAATTCAAACTAAGTTGGCTGAGATCCTGCTTAAGGAGTCGACAGCCTAATCCAGCGTCATACCGAGGGCACGCGACTACCGTTGAGAATGAAGAGAAGGTAGTATCCCGGAGGAGCAATATTAGCATTAGGAGGCGCCTGAACGTCAACCGACCCTGCACTTGTGCCGGAGATGACCAGCTCTATCAGCCTTTGGGATTGATCAAAACCGTGTGTGATGGCACCGGGGCGCAACAGAACCACCTCACCGATGCTCAGGGCCTGATCTGTGTCGATAGAGAAGGAGGCACCCCATGTGATTTCTGCAGGCGCTAACGTGATCTCCGGGCGACCGAGATAATAATAATCTGGATACCAACGCTCGAAAGGACCGACGGCGTTGTTGCCGCCTCCTATGAGCACAGACCCATCGCGGAGCAAGATCATGGCGGAATGGTAAAGACGCATCTGTACGAGCGTGGGCCCCAGACGCCAACCTTGATCTGGAATCATCGGATCGAAAACCTCAATATGGCCTCCGGCTCCACCATCGTTGATACCGCCGGCAACAAAGATGCGACCATCCGGGAGCAACACCGAGGTGCATGCAACACGTCCTTGCTTAAGTTTCCACTTCGGGTCCTCTACCCATGCCGGCGTAGCCGCAGACAGGTCGATGATCTCAACTGAAGTTTTTATGTCGAGAGCGGGGTTCTTATGGGTACCTGTTCCACCGGCAATCAAGACCTTGGGTGCATACTCTGGTGGCCGCAGTGCAAGCATCACAGCTGTACCCTTCATGTTACTACCGCGGTTACCGGCATTCGTAGCCCACGTTTTCGCTGGATCAGCAGCTATAGGGACTGCAGTCCAGTCAAACTTATAGGTGTTCTCCGTAGGCCCTGCTATAAAGAATTCACCATCAGGAAGTAAATTATTCCAAGGGTACCACTTGTATGGAAACTCCACTGGAAATGTTTTTTCTCCAGACCACGTGCCAGTCTCCGGGTCAGGCGCCCCAGCCAGATAGATCTCGAGCGTCTTTGAGCTAGGACCACCCGTGCCATACATGGTGGTTAGGCGACCATCACCGATCGTGGT
Source organism: uncultured Deferribacteres bacterium (assembly GCA_964464595.1). Taxonomy (GTDB): domain Bacteria; phylum Zhuqueibacterota; class JdFR-76; order JdFR-76; family DREG01; genus JADFJB01. The sequence goes on along the minus strand of CAYXGW010000025.1, from coordinate 45,516 downwards.
CGTTGTCGGATAAAACCGTCCATTGGCGGTATCACCGGTCTTCTTCCACATAAGGCTACTCGGATCGAAGAGGAATGATCTAGCTGGCGGATGCCCGGTAAATCCACCATGTGCCATGAGGTGTCCCTCCGGTGTATCAAGGAAGGCATGACCCGCTGACCAGAGGTCCCAGTTGACGGGGTCTTCATCCGATGGCTGGTTTGCAGGCACGGACACTAACTCAGTGTCAGCATCAAAGATTCGAGTTTGCTGGTCGTCCTCATTCTTACCCCAGTAGAGCACCTTGTCCGTGTTCGGTAGTAGCGCTGCATGCATGAAGACCTTTTCAGCTGCTACCGGCAGCAGATCGACTGTTCCGATTTCTTTATTCGCACAACGATCCAGATCGACAGACGGACAAGCGTTTGAGCCATCGTCAATCGCTAGGTTAAATTCACTTTCGATCTGTTCAACCATGGCTGGAGTCAACCAGACTCGCTGCTTTGCGCGAACCATACCAACCATCCCTGCCATCATATGGTGATGGACATGGCAGTGAAAAAGGAATTCGCCTTTAAGCCTGTAGAGTTTCGCTTTGCGTGGTCGCGGCCATTTCTGGATTTTTTTCATCTCTTCGGTCAAGAGAAGTACAGGTGGAACCTTCGTTTCAACCTGAAAAGATTCCGCCGGACTAAGGCTGCGTGTGTCTATAGTCTCATTAGCGAACTGCCAGCGTTGGGAGTGGGTATGGAAGTTGTGAAATTCGTGACCAAGATCGAGATTAAAGACGTACCAACGGATGGTCTGCCCGGTGTAACCCACTATAGTCGGCGAATTGCCAATGAACCCGCGCCCGTTGAAACAGTGTGTTGGTATCGCAGCTCCCTCTTTAGATGTCACCGTATGGTGCTGGTTAGAGTTGTTGGTCCATTTCACTTTGTTTCCCGGATAAACCTCAACATTATTTGGGTAAAACCCCATCGGCAGACCAAGTCCTGGGTCGGCATCTTCAATCTGAACTGTCACCGGGTCTACCGCCGGATCCGCTGCCAGGGTCACGGTGACTGTGCCTTCCATAGACGGATGGATTGTGCAGATATACTCGAATTCCCCAATCGTATCGAACGTAAGCTCACCCGTGCCACCCAGCTCTTCAATATCTGGAATATTGAACAGGGGGCGAGTTGATGTATTGCGCATTACGTGAAAAAATAGCGGAGCATGCAGGACCCGCGCCCTGGATGGTAGATCATCAAACCAGTCGTGCATAAGCAGTTCCTTCAGATAGTCGATCTGGTGTCCAACATCTCGGCGCAGAAAAGGATCTATGGGCCGATTAGGATCGAATTCCTTGAGCTTAGGTATCGCTTTCCCGATCCGCTCCAGAAGGTCTTTGATGAGCGGAATGGTGCGCACAGTGGGCCTTAGTTTCTTTTTGGAAAGGACCACGATGCCCCCAAAGAGTCCGCGATCTATGCTGTCGCCTGCCATCCGCCAGTGGTCGTGGAAGGGCCAAACGCCAATACTCTCTGCAGTGGCGCAAAGCGTATAAATCCAGGTTTCACCCGGGCATATCTCGTCACTACGCCTATCATCGCCAGAGGTGACACCAAACGGCCAGGCGCCGTCAGCATCTATCCCGTATTCAAGGCCATGTGAATGTAATGAATGCGGCATCGTGTCGCAGTTCCAAACGTGAATACGGAGTTTCTCTCCAGGATATGTATAGATTACGGTACCTGGAACACGACGGTGGAATATGGGCTCGTTGATGTCCGCTTGAATGAGTTTATCCGGCTTGGGGATGAGGTAGGTCGCGTCCAGGTACTCGCGATATATTAGCGCATCAAGGGTCCTGGCTTCCACCTCCGCCAGTGGGATTAGGCCATTTTCATGACCGACATTGCGCATACAATCCCTGCGATACTCTACACCTATAGGAAGTTCATCGACCGGATCCACAGGACAGTAATCAGGTATAACCTCAATCTTGAGATAAATATCCCTGACCACCTTTATCCCAGGGAGCGCATCTACCCCAATTTCAACTTTGGTTGTTCCAGAGTCTATGTTCCAGAGGATGTCAGATTTTGTACTCCCAAGGTATTCGTCGTCCAAGTGAACGACAAAATAAACGTCGGGTTTCCAATCTGTACCGAAATCGTAAAAGTCTGTAAAGTTGAACGAGATATTGAACTTCCCGTTCGCATCGGTTGTAGCGTTGCCGAGCGCGTCATCTAAACCGAGATCATAATCCCACGCCTCAACTTCGGCATTAGGTACAGGGTCGCCCGTATTGAGGTCAAAGACTCTTCCCCTAATTTTGTGAGATGGATGTGCCATGTGTTCTCCTCCTTTTATTTTGTTGGCCTTTCCACAAACAAGTTAAATGTAAAATTAGTTTGTGATTATCATTGGTTGTTTATCGTCTTTGGTATCCGCAATAAGATGTGCGGGTTTGTTGATCCACGGTGGATCCCGAACATGTTCCCCCGAGAAGATAGTAGTCGGATCCTTAGGATAACCTGAGTAATTCCAATTGTGAGACTCAAGCCAGTCACATTCCCAGGGATTGCCCAGGCATTGAATTGGCTCCGTCGCTATCCACACTAGATCAGGTCGTAATGTGGCGAAATCCCTATTACACGACATCGTGCACACTGCAAGCAGTGCCCAAATAATTTTTCTTTTAGATTTTGAAATTGTGTGGTGCAACGTTACCATTGTTTCCCCAATGGATTGTTTTATATTTTGGAATTAACTCAAGTTAACTTCCATGTGATCAAAAGTCAAGAAAAATATTCGAAATTAATGTTATATGGCATTACGGTATACACGTAAGATTTAATAATCCTTAAACGTAAAGCTAGGCCAAGAACTCATTGATTGCTGATCTTTGGATAAACAGCTAACGTCAGAAATTTCTTGACAATTATCTTTCAAAGATTTATTTTAATTCGTAACCCAATGGGTTACATGATTTACAATCATGAAAAATCATTATCTATTAAATGAGCGTTGATAAATTCATTTAAACATAAAGGATTAGAAAAGTTCTTTTACAATGGATCGACTAAAGGTATCCAAGTCAAGCATTCTGAGAAACTGGCAGACATTTTAGATTTATTAGATGCTGCCGATACAATTCAAGTCATAAATTTCCCGGGTTCCAGATTGCATAACTTACTACCTAAAAAAGAAGAAACCTGGGCAGTTAATGTGTCTGGTAACTGGAGAATCACATTTAAGTTTGTAAATGGCGATGCCTATATGGCCGATTATATTGATTACCATTAGATACAGCGAATTATTAAAGGAGATGATCATGGACATGAAAGACAGAAAAAGATGTCCCGGCCACCCTGGCCGTATACTCAGGAATTTGTACTTAAAGTCGTTATCCATTTCGAACACAGAATTGGCTGAAGAACTTGTAGTATCTCGAAAAGCTATTTCTTCCATCGTTAACGGACGTAAGTCTATTACGCCCGATATGGCCTTACGTTTATCTCAAGCCTTTCCTAATTCCACGGCTGAAAGTTGGTTGAACTTACAAAAGAACTATGATTTGTGGCAAACGGCTCATAATACTCATGGCTGGGAGTCTGTTCGACCCATTTTTACAAACACCTAACGTAACTCCGCTCAAATATGTACACTAACACCTTGCAAGTCTGTTTGAACTAGGAATCACCTTTTGCTCGAAAATAATGCTGTGCCAGAGGTTCAACTTTTGTATGTAACGCAGAGCATGTCCCACGATATTGTTCCTACCAGGAAAATGGGTTCAGCGACTGTTTGGGTGAATCGCAGGAAAGGGAAGGAAGGATTTGGAGCTACTCCTAAAGCTGACGAAGCACCGGATCTGAAAGTGGCGGATCTTAAGACACTTGCTGGTTTGGTTAATAGCTAATCAGATGCTCAGTGGTTGCGGGGATTCTTGCCACCTAAGCTTTTGTTTAAGTAATGCTTACGTCATGCACAGACTTTAGAATTCGCGCCGGAGCCCCGCAATCCACTGAAGCAAAAGTTGGAAACTGTGAACTCCATGAAATTCTAAGTTTAAGTAACTAGTGTGCAATACATAGAAATGACAAATATCAGTGACTATTCGTGTTTTCACTCACCCACCCCAGAGCATGGAGCTTTTTGGCAACGGCTTCAGCATAAAAATGAATGCCGCGTTCATCGAGATGCAGATTGTCTTCGACGTGCATTATGTCTGAAGCAGAAATATGGTTGGTCTTGGCCAGTGTTGGTAGTGAAAGAAGTTCAATTTGATTTGACTCGCAGTGTTCTTTAATCATTTCAGAGACTTTCTCAAAGTCGAACAGAGCACCGTATTTTTCGATCACTTTAGCCTGCATATGCTCGTCTAATATTGGTCTATAAACACCCTCGACGAGAAGAAACTTCATTCCTTGAGATTCCACATATTTACGCAGAGCAGAGATTAATCTTAATGTAAGTCTGATTCCTTCTTTATCTCTTTCGTCATATTTCGTCTTAAGAGGTAAGAGTTCTAAATGGTCCCTAAGAGGGCTTACATAGCCAGTCGCATCTTTGATATATAACCTCAACCTCCTATAAATAAAAGATCGCTGAGTCATGAAATCATCGAATGCTTCAGGAGACAACCCTAGTTTTCTAATACTCTTTCTTGCCAACTTGACTGGGTATCCATGCAGTATCAATTCATTTGAGGTGCTGTCTATCTCAAAATACGGTTTTGATAAGGTTCGCAGGTTATCCCAAATGTCATTTATGCAGAAAGTGTAAACGACGATGTCTGGAGAGAATTTCACTCCGACATTTTGGAACATAATATATGTCTGATCTGTGCCAAAGCCACGCACACCAAAATTTAATACTTCATACTCTCTGCCCAAAAATTCTTCGATCAAGTATTGTCCTCTTCGGGAAGAATCAGCTTCCCAAAATTCAGTGGTTGAATCGCCAATCAGCGCTATCCTTGATCGTTTTTTCTGAAGTTCCCTTTGGGAATCTGAAAAACCGTAGCTATTAATTGTAACGTGGTATTTTCTACCGCCATTATATCGATAATAGTATCCACTCGCATTCGGCTTGTGAAAGTGTCCTGTTAAGAGGGAGAATTGGAAGAATCTATCAGATGCGTAGCCCTTGGGCTTCAGATCCAATACGTAGAAAAAGATAAGTTCTAAAACCAACACAGTAGTCCCAAGCGATATCACCACCAGGGACAGGTTTATCAGCAAATTCTTTTTAGTCTTTTTGATCATAGTTTAGTTTAGCGATAATGCTTGGAACCACTCTACATTTCTAACTTAATATTAACTAGCCTCATCCAGCAATTTTGGTTTATTAGATTTTGAAATTGTGTGGTACAACGTTTCCATGGTTTCCTAATGGCTTGTTTTATTCTATTTTGGAATTACTCGAAAGTAGCTGCCATGTGAGCAAAAGTCAAGAAATATAAAGAATAGTATTCATTTTATTCTTCCATAAACAAGAATAGAGGCTTAAACTCGCCAACTTCTTTAAATTTCACTTTAATGGAATCCGGTAAGCTGGTATATGAATTTTTTCGGCAGGCGATAAAGTCTACTTTTTCCGGAGATAAAAAAGATGCAATTTTTTCACTGTTTTTAATTTTTATCGGTTTTTTCAGGCTATAATAATCTGCCGAAAATCTACCATAGCCTATGTATATAAGTTGACAATCCTGTTCAGGGCACATTTCATCGAATGTGGCAATTAAATATTTCTGAGTATATCTATGAATAGCATTAGAAGTTGTGGCAAAAATAATCGTTGCTGTAATCAATAGTGGAAAAATAAAGCTTAGACTGACCAAAACCTTATTTTTTAAGTCGAGAATAAGGTAAGTTAGCAAGATTGAAAGCGGTATGGATATGGGAATTGCGTATGGAAAAATATAATTTGCATTAAAAAACAGGGTTATTGTCGGAACACCCGACCATGTCCCCAGGTAGGTGTAAAACTCTCTGTTTTCTCTAAGTTTTGAGAAAATAACTTTTCTTCGCTTTTTGAAAAAGAGAACCAGCCCAAATAAACTCCAGGGTAATAAGCCAGAAAAGACAAAGATGATGATCATGCCAATGGGTTGATTTTTTGGCTTACCATACTTATCACCACTCCATTCCGCCTCAAAAAACCTCTGAAAGTTTTCTCCTAGTATAAAGTATTTTATAAATCCGGGATTTTTTAATTCCATTGCGATTATCCAAGGCAGTGTAACGACCAATAAAATCATTATTCCGGATACCCATGGATATTGTTTTAGAAATTGCAGCCAACATTTTTTCCAGGTAAGCCAAATAATGATTGGGATAATTACGTACACACCAATCGCCAGCCCTTTTGCTAAAAAACCGAGTCCCAGGGCAATAGACAACTGCCAATATGCAAATTTATTGTTTGGCTCATTTATGCATTGCCAGAATGCCATCATTGCCCAGCAACAACAGAATGCAAGAACCAGGTCTGGTTGAACGACTGCCGAACTAACAAAAAAGAAAAACGATCCGGAAAGAACCAAAATTGTTTTCCAGGCGAATTGAGTGCCAAGATTGCTGCTGACAAATCTATAGACTAAAACCAGGGTCAGGATGGCAATGATTAATATTGGCAGCCTGGGACTGAAGTCATTTACCCCCAATAGATAGAATCCAGTTGCGGATATCCAGAATGATAGCGGCGGTTTTCCCAGGAAGGGTGTGTCCTTATCATAATGGGGTGTGATCCAATCCGATAATTCGATGACAAGCCTGGAAATTTGGCCATACCTGGCTTCGGTATTATCTGTGATTGGAAATAAAAACACTGAGAATAAACGAAGACACAGGAGTATAAGAACGGCAATAATGATCGTTTTTTTTGTATTCATACTTAGATAAAATGGCTTAATCTTTGGTCAACCTGCACTATTCATAAACCTTATCACCTGTCATTCCGAAGGGATCTATTTTGTAACTAATTTATACTTACGATTTTACTATTCCCTTTTTATGGAAATAGATTCTTTCTGATTGACAATTAGGAAACTTTAGGCTTAAAACTATAATTTTATTCAGGTTAAACAATAGTGGCACTCATTGAAGATGATGAACCTTTTTAGCACGTGATATCCCATCTCTCAGGAAATCAATTTTTGTAAACCCAGCGGTCACTCAGAGTATAGTTTAATACAAAACCAAACGCGATGCCTATTCCGTTAGCAAAAAGGTAATGCATTCCAAAAGATTCTTTAAATATCCCTAATATAACCAGGTTTACAATTGCGGCTAAAAGAACCGAGATATTGTATTTTGCCAATCGAAGCCAAATTGCTTTAGTGGTTCCCACCTTGCGATCTTGCCATGTCCACAAATAGTTCCAGGTGAAATTATTAAGTATTGAAAGTTCAATCGCCAGAGCGCTTGAGATAAGATAGTGAAATTGGAAAACCTCGGTCAGAAACCAGAGGAAGAACATATTCACAATTATCCCCGAGCCGCCTACAACGGCAAATCTACTCAGTCGAATGGTTCGTGAAGGGTTAAGTTTCAAATGCTTATAAATCTAGGGGTTTTTAAAATTCCATTGCTCTAAAATATTGTCAAATTCACCCCATAATATAAAATCAAGTGTGGTTTAAGCAAATAGAATTTGTAAAAAATTTCAGGGAGGAAAGATAAATTTATTTTGTCAAAACGAATTGGTAACAGTTTCCCACTCATTTAATATCTGAATTTTTTGAACATCCGGCTTTACATGAATTCGTTGATCTTTCTTGAGTTTAGTATCCAGGCTGACTAAAATTTGTAAGTTTTGGTTAGGGACCGGATTGTTTAGAACAGAGAGATGCACTTCTTGATGATCACCGCAAAAAGTAATTTTGTCTACGCTGGCACATATGCCTGGTTCGGATGTCGGAACAATATTAAAATGTTCAGGGCGAATGGATAGTATAACTTTATTTTGGCCGCTGTGTGGAAATTCAGACGCAATAAAACCGAGTGGTGTATCGTATCCTTTGTTTGTTATTTTTGCTTCAACCAGGTTGGCTTTACCGAAAAAACTGGCAACACAGCAACAGACTGGTTTGGCGTAAATCGTTTCAGGCGTATCGATTTGCCGCAGCCGTCCTTCTTTTATTAACGCGACCCGATCTGCGATTGATAGAGCATCTTTAGTATCGTGGGTGACAAAAATCGCCGTGGTGTTGGTTTGGTTTATGATTTGTTTTATGTCATCTCTAACTTGGTCTTTTAAATTTCGATCCAGGCTGCTAAATGGTTCATCCAAAAGAACAAGCGATGGTTTTGGCGCCAAAGCCCGGGCTAAAGCAATCCTTTGTTTTTGGCCGCCGGAAAGTTCGTGAGGGAAACGCCGCTCAAAATCGCTTAATCCAACCAATTCCAGCAGCTCTTGAATCCGTTTATTCCTGGTTGGTTGATTGCCGCTATTTAAACCATAACCAATGTTATCCGAAACTGAAAGATGAGGAAATAGACCTGCATCCTGAAATACCATGCCGACCCCTCTTTTTTCCGGTGGGATGAATTTATTACCATCAAACATCACTTGATTTCGGATCAACATTTGACCTGTATTTGGTATTTCAAAACCGGCAATGAGACGCAGCAAAGTTGTTTTACCGCTGCCACTTTCACCGACCAAAGCTATAATTTCTCCGGATTCAACAGTTAAATCAATGTTTCTCACGGCAAAATTCTCACGCGAGAAATACTTTTTGGAAATATTGTTTAGCCTTAAAGTACTCATTTAGCCTCTCTTGAAATCAGGTTACTTAATACGATGATGGGAATAATACCGGTTAAAATAATAATGATTGCCGCATTGGCTGATTGAGCTACCATCTCGTCGCTTGCCAATTCAAAAGCACGAATTGACAGGGTATTAAAATTAAACGGTCTTAAAACGAGAATGATTGGCAACTCTTTCAGGACATCGACAAATACTAAAATTGCAGCGCCCAACAATGTTCCTTTTATTAAGGGCAAGTTGATTCTTTTTAATGTACGTAAAGGTGAAATTCCTAAAGAGCGTGAAGCCTCATCCAGTTTTTCACAGGTATTCTCAAAACCGGCTTTAATCGGGTTAAATGAAATAGCCAGGAATCGAACCAGGTAAGCAAAAATTAATGCAATAATCGTCCCGGTCAATAATAATCCGGTAGAGATACCAAAGTTGGCGCTCATGAATCCTGCTATACTTTTATCTAATGTGCTGAGAGGGATTAACACGCCAACCGCTATAACCGCCCCTGGCATTGAATATCCCAATACGGCAATTTTTGAGAATCTGCTGGTTAAATACGAATGGTATAATCTGGCTGTATAAATAAGGACAAGCGCTACAAACACACAAAGTAAAGCAGCGCTTACAGCCAGAAAAAAACTGTTGAGAACTAACACAATGAATTCGGTATTCACAACATCTTTAGCAGTCTGCAAGGCCCAATATCCCAGTTGAACGACTGGAATTAAAAATCCAAATAGGAAAGGGACAAGGCAAATTGTGAAAGCAATACTTTTGCCAACCCTACCGAAAGTTAATTTTTGCATGGGTTTGAAGGATGAATCGCTGCTGGTAAATTTTGCCTTACCTCGCTGCCAGTTTTCCAGCCACATCAGGGAAAATATAAATATCATTAAGATTGCCGATAAACGAATTGCAGCATCAGAATCTCCAAGAGAAAACCAGGCTCGAAAAATTCCGGTTGTAAAAGTTGGTATGCCAAAATATTTTACCGCTCCGTAATCATTCAATACTTCCATCAATACTAAGAATAATCCCCCAACTATTGCCGGCCGCGCCAACGGTAAAGCAATCTTGAAAAAAGTAGAGAATTTTCCTTTGCCTAAACTTCTTGAGGATTCTAAAAAGGTTCTGGATTGACGATGAAAGGAAGTCCGCGTAATTAAATAGACGTACGGAAACAGGGTAAACGCCAGAATAAAAATGATGGCTTCGATGGACATCACGTCGAAAAAAAGAGTGTTACTCGAACCAATACCCAAAAAAGCTGCCCATTTTTGCATGGGACCGGTAAAATCAAAAATGCCGGCATAGGTATAGGCGGCGATATAGGTCGGAATGGATAATGGTAGAATTAAAGCCCAGCTAAAGAATTTTCGCCCGGGAAAGTTGCAAGTAGTTACCAGCCAGGCTGTGCTTACTCCCATGATGAGAGAAAGAGATCCGACTCCGGCAATTAATATGAATGAATTGATAATGTAATCTTTTAAAACGGTACTGGCCATGTGTGACCAAGTGGAGCTTGGACTCGCAAAAAGATGACTAAAGATAATGAAAATAGGTATACATATGAGCAAGACCAGGAAAAGGGAGAAGATAGTCCAACCATTAAATCCGAATTTAAATTCGATCCTTAGTTGAAATAATAGGTCTTTCCAGGTTTTTATTGAGATTCTTGCTACGGTCATATTTGAGATTCTTTACTCTGTTTAAGATGACGAATTATCATTGTGTTCTTCCTTAAATTCATCCACTCTACCTACTTCCATCCGACTTCATCAAAAAGTATTACGGCATCCCGATTGTGTTTACCCAGAAGGGCCAAATTTAACGTGTCGGCCTTGAATTCACCCCACGATTCAAGGAGGGGAGATCTTTTAGCATTTGGATTTACTGGATATTCAAAATTACCTTCTGCGAATTTCTCTTGTGTTTCCAGGTTAGAAAGGAACTCTATCAGTAAAATGGCATTTTCTTTGTGTTTCGCACTTGCCGTGACTCCTGCTCCGCTGGTATTAATGTGAGTGCCTCTGCCATTTTGATCGGGAAAAAATACACCGATTTGCTCTGCTACTTTTCTTTCTTCTTCAACACTGGAAGTAATCATTTTTCCGACATAATAACTATTTACAATAGCTACATCTCCTATCCCTGCAGCGATGGCTTTCATCTGGTCTCTGTCGTTTCCTTTGGGATCCCGGGCAAAATTTTTGACGATTTTTCCGGCCCACTGTTTAGCGGCTTCTTTACCTTGCGTCGCAACCATGGATGCCAAAAGTGATTGATTATATATATTGCCGGAAGACCTGCATAATATTTTACCTTGCCAATTTGGTTGGGTCAAGTCACCATAGCTCGATAATTGTTCAGGGTTCACCCTGTCTTTCGAATATACCAGCAAACGAGCTCGTATAGTCAAGCCGTACCAATATCCTTGCGGGTCGCGAAGATTAGGTGGAATTTTTTTATCCAAATTATTCGATTGGACGGATTGCAGTAATCCTTTCTCTTTCGCTCGATGCAATCGACCGGCATCTACCGTGATTAACAAATCTGCCTGGGAATCCAACCCTTCGATCTCGAGCCTTTTGATGAGCTCGTCTGCCGATGCAGAAACCACATTCACCTGAATACCGGTTTTATCAGTAAATTCTCTAAATAATTGTTTGTCAATATCATAATGACGATGCGAATAAACATTCACGATATTATCTTCACCGGAATCGCTGCATGCAAAAACAAAAAGTCCGGTAAGGAATAACAATAATACTGAAATGGATTTCACGGTAATTTTATTTCCTGTGATTTTCATGATGAATACTTCTCAGAAACTCGTTTTAATGCCGCCCATAAACGTTCGCGGCAGACCGGGTCTAATACCGGCAGGGCGTCTGGCGGCAATGTATTTTTGATTTGTAAGATTTCTGATTCCGATGAATAACCGGTTGGTTGATGTTATAGAATATTCCGTGACCACATCTAATACCAGGTGACTTTTTATGCTTTTAGAATCCAATAATTCACCCGAACCCGCCTTTGTGCGCATACTGCCGGCATGTTTTGCGCTTAATTTTAATTGCCACAGTTTTGCCGCAAGTCCCAGGCTTGCTGCAAATTGATGGTTTGGCAAATAGGGGAGTTCGTCTCCTGAACTAACCGTCCTCCAAGGATCATAATCACTCACAAAATCGTTATTAAACCTGGCTTTTGTGTACGTATAACTTAGCCGAAATGGTACGGTGTATTTAATTTTTGATTTGCCAAGATCAGTATCCACCATGAACTCAATACCCTTTACTTTAACCTTGCCGCCATTGAAGAGGTCGGTTGTTCCCCGGCCGCCACTGGCAGCCAAATCCGAGCCTAACAAATTGTCATAATCATTAAAAAATAATGTTGTATGAGTACTGAGTTTACCTAGGTTTAATCGAAATCCTAATTCGAAATTAATACTCTCTTCCGGTTTTGCACCTTCTTTTGATCCGGGCGGGGCAAATCCTTTGTGAATGCCTACGAATGATGTTAATGAAGAGGATATTCTGTAGTTGATGCCAATACCGGGAATAACGATATTCATTTTGTTTTCACGTGCATTTATGTCAGTACCATTTCTGTCAGGATCGGCATTGCCGTAATCCAGGCGTTTTAGCGTGATATCTTCGTAACGAATACCGGGAAGAAAGGTCCATTTCCCTGAAGTTAATCGATACTGGATGTAAAGTGCCAAAGCTTTAGCTGATTCGATGCGATTACTTTCGGTGCCTGGAGTTCCCGGCGTTGTTAATTTCATGGTGCCATTATCCATGGCAAACATGTCGACCCATTGAAATCGATCCATTTGATCTTCGTGATAACGAATGCCAAATTCCAGGTCATGAACTGCGCCCAACCGGTTAAATTGATATCCAGCCACCGATTGAATACCCTGTGAATAATATTTGCGGTTATTATTTTTCACTTCGAGAGCGTTGTCATTCGAACTATTCGATCCGGTTAGGATGGCAAATTCGTTGAAATAGAATCCAGGATCTTCAAGAATAGTAGAAATACTTACAGAACTTTTGTCGGTTTCAATCCTTACCCTATCTAATTTGAACCAGTTTCGCTTAAATTCGTTGCGGTAGATTGTAGTTGTAAAATCCAGGGAACTGTTTATTTGAATAAAATGCCGCAATTGAAATTGTTTTTGTTCGGCATCCATCAAATCCATTTGTGAAGCCGAATAACGGCGGTATGGCGTTTTTGCAAAATCCGCATCGGTAAGACCCAGGTAGGTTTCGTTGGAGAGTTCTGTTGTCTGTCCGATTTTTAATGTCAATGCCTGGTAATGCTTGGCGTTTTTATGGGTGTTAAGACGCAGTTTAGCGAGGTAATCTTTTTTATCAAACCCGGTATCGCCACCTCCGTCTAAATTTTTGAAACCATCAACATTCATCTGGTATGTTTCAATAAGGAAGCCAAAATTCTTATATGAATCTCCCACAATCACATGCAGGTTGCGGGCATCGTTGGCGCCGGCAAAAAAATCTGCAGAACCATGAAACTCCGTCGGAATAGGTGTGGAAATCATATTTATAGCGCCGCCAGTCGTAAATGGGCCATATTTTATTTGGCTGGATCCTTTTCTTACTTCGACGCTGTGCATGCGGCCGACAGTGGGAAAATAGTAAGCCGCCGGAGCGGAATAGGGGGCTGGAGCTGTGAGAATACCATCTTCCATTAGTGTGATCTTTTGACTTCGGTCTACGCCGGTGCCCCTCAGTCCAATATTGGGTCTCAGTCCGTAGCCGTCTTCTTCCTGGATGTTTACACCCGGAATATCCCGCAGCACTTGATGAATATCGTAATGGTTGTTTTGTGCCATTTCCCGCGGCCCGATATAATGCACCGCCCCGGGAATCGGGGCCATTTGATTTTCGCCGCCGGTCATCATAACACGGGAAACGATTACTCGGGATAATTCAATGGCCTGGATTTGTAAAGCAATGTTAAGCTTTTGCGTGACTCCTGCGGTAACTTCTATCTCTTTCTTCTCTATTTTATAACCGATTCTACTGACAATTAACGAATATTTTCCTGCCGGAATATTTGCAATTTCAAATTCGCCGGATTTGGATGATGCCGCACCGAAGGCGGTTCCTGCCAGGGTAATATTGACGTTGGCCAAGTCTTCTTTGGAAAATTCATCGGTGATGGTTCCTTTGATGATCCCGGTTTGTGCAAACAAACTCAGTGGAGTACAAATTAAAATAAAAAAGGAGGTTAAAACCGCTGAAAGCAAATTCCGTTTCAATACACTATTCCTAATAATCATGATTCTGTTTTGTTCAATTCTGCTCCGGATCACACACTTCACAAATTTCTGTGTAAATACATTCATCGATACACAGGTTGCAATTTTCCACATCTCCTGCCGCAATGGGTTGATACGCCTTTAAATCTTTCATGAATGCCGTAGTTTTTTTGTCGCCGGATGAAATGAATTGCACAAAATGAAGTAACTGTTCACCTGACTCCTGGCTAATCAGATGCTCGATTTTACAGGCATCAATTTCTGCTTGTTCCGGATTAACACTCAGGACTTCGGAGAGAAATTTAATGATGATTTTACGCTTGGCGATAACTGCACGGACCGTATGTTTGCCCATTTGGGTCAGCTGAACAAACTTGTTTAAATCCTCCTCGATGTATCCTCGTTCTTTGAGATGCTTCAGGGTAATGGATGCACTGCCTTTGGTGATGTTAAGGTATTTGGCCACATCCGTAACCCGGGAGTAGCCATGCTTGTGCAAGAGATCGTTCACCGCCATCAAATGATGGGCAATACTGTGGGTGATCTCGTTATGTTCGAACTCTTTCCAGACTTCCATTTTACCATCCTTTAGTTTTATTGGCAGGATTACTATTATATCGACAGTACAATAGTTTTATTAACCAAACTAATGGTTAGACCATATAACATATGAAATACCCGTGCAACAATAAGATGAGATTTTTGGGATGGAGCTGAAATTTATGGTGGAGATGATAGTTCGCCATTAAATTGTCATCGAAATATAAAATAGTTCCGCTTAACCTATTGGCCGTTTTAACGCCTTTTTTTTCCAAAAAACTTGCATTTCCACTCCCACTTTTCCTACCTTATATGTGCGAAACTCAAGGCGGCAATCCCACCCGTTATGTGGGTATTTTCATTTATAATAAATGATCAATAAAGCCGACTTACCCGTTACCGTGAGGTGCGGGAGCGCTTCCTTGAGGCGTCGCAACGGGTCGGCTTGTTTTTTGCGAAACTTCAAGGAAGGTGGTGTATCATGACAAAATTTCAATTTATTGATGCCATGGAGGAGGAATTTTCCGTGCTTTACATGACCATTATTGGGGCTTTGGAAATGATTTCAGAGTTCGGCGGTGAGAGTGAGGCTATCGGCTTATATTATCAATACAATCGCACCAAAGCCCTGTTTGACACCATCGACAATTTAGAGGAGGATAAGGACAAACAGCCGGAACGATAAAAAGTAGTTAGAGATAGAAAGCAGCATGGTTTCTTTGCATGATAAAAAGTGCGCCCGGCAAGTCGAATCGGTTGGGATGCTTCACTGAATTCATTCATTTGCTTTTCAATCCCCGCCGCCAGGATCGGCCTCTGCTCCTTACCCTAAACCCGGATAAGGAGCGAGTTTTTCGTTAATGGTGGTGGGGTTTATAATGTAGTTTGCTCCTGTTGCAAGAAGTTAAGTTTCTTTTGCGAGGCAAAATAAAATCTTATAACTTTAGAAAAGTTTACGATAAAACAGTAAAGGAATCAAGCATGAATCAAGAAGATGCCACCAATTTGTTAGTTCAATGGATGCGTAGTCCTCCTAATCATAGAGGAATGCCCTCGTATGGTTATGATGTTTATCTGCCTACAATGATACGTTCTTACCTACAATCTCATGGCGCCCAGCAAGAGGAACAAGAAAAACAGTTAAAGGAAATAATCCCGCATTTTTACGCTGCCGCATGGGATTTATGTCGTCGTGGAATATTACGGCCGGGTGTTCATAGTTGGGATGCACAAGCTACCCATGACGGTAGCGCGGGAAATGGTTATAGCGTTACTCCTTTTGGGGAAAAATGGCTTGGTGAATCTGATCGTGATGACTATGTGCCTACTGAACCAGGCCGCTTCGCGAGCATGCTTGAAGAATATCGAGATAGGTTTGGGCCAGGATTCTACGAAAGGGCTCAAGAAGCTACAAATTGTTATGGTGCACACGCATATCTTGCTTGTTGTGCCATGTGCGGAGGGGCTTCTGAATCAATAATTCTCGCAATGGCTATAGCCAAAAAAAACGAAGAAGAAGTTCTCAAAGCTTACTCATCTTCAAATGGGCGTTCAAGAGTAGAAAATATGGTTATCGGTCAAGCAAATAACTATTTAAAGAGAGAATACCAAGGCTATTCTAGTCTTATTAAATATTGGCGTGATGAGTCGGCTCATGGAAAAGTTTCTGGAATTAATGATAATGAAGCGTATACATCAATTGCGCTACTGCTTCGTTTTGCTAAGTTTGCTAGCGATAATTGGAATGAATTAACAAGCTAAACCGAAAAATGCAGCTAAGTTTCACTTGCGAATCCAGGTAAAATCTTATAACTTTGGGATTGTTATCAAGAAACTACTTGGAGGATTTGAGATGCTTGTAATCCAGAGGTTTCAGTTTAAAATAAGGGCATGAAAGCTTACAACATTCTTTCATACGGTTTCCCGATCTATTTGATCGGCGTGGAGATGTTATTTCGTTTTGTGACTGGGGTTGACACGTCCAGTTTCATTGGTCCAACCATAGCTGCAGCAGGTATTACCTTTCTGATTCCTTTGACCGTGCCAAAACCAGTGACACTACCGATTGAATCCCAAACTCTGGTTATACCAGATGGGTACGAACTGGTCTCTAGTAGGGACTCGGAGTTCATCAAGTTCACGTGGATTTTTATCTTGATCGGGACTCTTATATGGATGTCAGCCTGCACTGTTTCCCTTCGCTATCCAGACTGGGATCTCTGGGTCTTCCCTGGCCATCTATGCGTGGGGATAGTTAACTATGTCATCAGTCTCCTCTTCTCTTGGATCAAGGCGTTCATCTAATGGGGAATTTCGTCGATTTCATAAACCTCAACTTGGATTGGATTTTTAGCGGTGTTGTGGTCCTCGTGATGATGTTTGTGATGTCAAAATTTAAGATAATAATCCTAAAGATCATGTCAATCGCAGAGGCACGGGACAAAATAATTCTTTACTCAAAAAGAAGATATTTTTCACAAATTAATCCAGACGCCACGAAAAAAGAGATCAGTGAAATCATTGAGAATCTGAAGGAACTGGATAGACCGGGGTCTATAAGATTGGAGCTTTTTAACAGTAAAGATTTTCTTGATGAACTTAAAAAGAATGAAATTGATTATAAAATGAATTATCCCAAACCTGGTGTAATTTATATGACAGGTGAATCAGCCGAAATTATAATAAAATTAGGAGCTTCATTTATTTCCCTTGCAGCCATAGTTGTTAAGTGGCTAAAGGTTACGGCTTCGAGAAAAGTGATCATTCAGACTAAGAATAAGAAAGTTATTCACATTGAAGGATACAGTGAAAAGGATGTCGAAAAAATACTAAAGCATGCTGAAAAGATAACAGTAATAGACTCGAAGCCAAACAAATCCCCTTAACCCTTTTTATCTTTTTTCCACTTACCCCCTCGCCTTAACCCTATCCTTCACTTTTTTCTACTTCTTTACTCGCTCCGCCTTACACAACACACTAACTTTATTGCCGGGCTGCACGTGCACATTAGTAAACTCCGGACGCGAACAGAAAGGAGCAAGTTTTTTATTCACTCTTTGTTATCAAATCCCGAATACTATGAAACAACATACTGTTGGCAAATCCAGGTTTGGCAATAATAACACTATTTCATGCCCTTTAATAAACCTTGACATCTATTTAATCTGTGTTTATATTCCTATTAAATTCGTATTAAAAAGGGACATGAACCCTATAATTCCATTAATTAAATTAGGGAGGGTAAATATATAGTAAATTAATAAATAACATTTAGTGATCTATTATTAAGGAGAGAGTTATGAGAATTTTATTGATTATATTGGTTGAAGTTCTGTTTTTAACAGTTTCATTTGGTCAACAAATCAGTATTTCAGTGGAAACTGATAAACAAGAATATTTAAGCGGTGAGGACGTTGAAATTTTTGTGAGGGCACAAAATATTACTAGTGACACTGTAAAGCTAGAATTTCAGACCGGTTGTCAGTCGTCATATTCAGTTGGTAGCTTTATTCCAAATCCGTTTTGCTCACAAGTACTTACTTCTCGAACTATTTTACCGGATTCTAGCTATACTTGGTCACATACTCATAGGTCTTCGGAGTATCTAATAGTTGATGGCACTCACAATATCATAGGTGAGGTGATTGGATATGGTACTTCTTTACCAATTTCAATTATCACAGATGTAAATGAAAGTGAAATATTTAATACTCCAGAATCATTTGTGCTTAGCCAAAATTATCCCAATCCATTCAATCCGATAACCAAATTTCAATATTCAATCCCGTACCCAAGTTTTGTTACGTTAAAAATATTTAACCTACTTGGAGAAGAAATTGAGACACTAATTAGTAAAAAACACACAGCGGGACAATATGTTATTCTATGGAATCCATTAGGTTTGTCAAGTAATGTTTATTTTTATCAAATTCGAGCCGGGGGGTTTATTGCGACAAAAAAGTTAAGTTTACTTAAATGAAGTTCTTGAAAATATAATTATTATTATCGTTTAGAAAGTAATTATATTAATTAAAGATTAGAAATGAAACTTATCGATATATCCGTTCCGGTAAATGAACAATCACCCCATTGGCCGGGCGATCCCGGCATAAATGTAAAGCCGTTGTTCAATCACAAAAAAGACGGTTTTCATCTCACACAAATTACACTTCACAGCCATGCCGGTACTCACATCGATGCCCCGTATCATTTTTATGAGGATGGACCAAAGATAAAGGATATTCCCCTGGAAAAATTTTTTATCTCTGCAAAAGTAGTGGAGTATCCAGGCACAAATCACATTTCCCAGGAATTCGTAAACGCATTGGATTTGGATGATGTACAAGCTATCCTTTTCAAAACATTGAATTCCCGTTGGTGGCAAAATCCAAATGAGCCATTCCATGAGGATTTTATTGCGCTGGATCAATCTGCTGCACTGGCTTTCGTAAGTAAAGGGCTCACATTGGTTGGCATCGATTATTTTTCAATTGAAGCTTATGAAAGCGTTGATCATGAGGTTCACCAAATTTTGTTAGAGAATAACATCTTGATTTTGGAGAATCTGGATCTTAATGATGTGAAACCGGGAAATTACCAGCTTGTTTGTTTTCCACTTAATATCGACAGTGATGATGCAGGGCTTGTAAGGGCTGTTTTAGTGCATAAAGCATAAAGGATGAAGGTTGTCGTTGTATGAGCGAAAATAGAAGAGGGAGAGTTGGAGGGTGGACGCCTAACTTCTTGATACTCAGGACATAAGTGCTGTTCTGAAAATTACCGGTAAAAATTTATTTTAATTTGTTGATATTTAATGGTTTATTTGTACTTTAGTACCCTTGACAACTAGCAACTTTTGTCATATATTTTCATTCCGCTATAAAAATTAACTGAATATAAACTAAAACCAGGGCGTTTGAATGACAGACCCAAAGCACGATCTCTTTTCTGATTATGCAGAAAGTCAACTTTTATCATACCAGGAGGCACCCAAAGTCCGCCTCAAAATGGTTGGCAGAAAAGAGTTCCTCGAATTCGAAATAACAGGAAGTTATACGGTTAAGGACGGCCTCGGTAACATACTTGAAGAAAACCTGGAATCCAATTTGCGCTGGCGCGCCCAGGTAGATGCATTTACCCCGCCTACCAGCCAATATATTTTATTTGTAGTTGAAGTATTGACAAAAAGCGAAGCGGACAAAATTACAGATTCTTTGAAAAGGAAAGGTTATGATGCTTGGCATCGGCATTTTGGCTATCAAATTCATTTTAAAGATAACAGCTTATTTGAAAATTTTCGCTATCGTGTTTTTATTGGACCGGCTCCAAACAAACAAGATGCCCGCGGGATTCAAACCAAATTGTTAGGCAATTATCGAAGTCAAATTATTAAAGTTCCCTATCGCAAAGCCAGGGGTTTTTTAGAAATATCAGATATCCAAATCAACAATTCTTTTCGCGGGGGGGGATATATCCGGTTGCAGCCTAATGAAAAAGACTGCGCAATTACTGCGTTAGGAATTTATAACAATGGTGAATATGTGCCATATACTTTTCGACATGGCATTGAATTCTATATTGCAGATGACGGTAAGTTGTTCATGGTTGGTGAGCTTGATGTAGATGAATATGTACTGGGAGTTGTGACAGCAATTTATGATCCTGATTACCCCAAAGAGTTCTTGAAAGCATCGATTGTTGCGTTCCATAGTACTGTTATTTCTAACCTGGGTATGATTCACATAAATGAGCCATATGATTTTTGCCGGACTGAGCATTGCATGGAGTTTGATTGGCGGGAGTCTGTCGATTCCAAGCTCAAAAAAATATTGAAAAACGTGAAAGGACAATTTTTATGGAAAGATAATATTATTTGCGATGCAAGGCAGCATCCGATTTGCGGTGGTCACACAGAGCATATAAATATAATTATGAATCGCAATAAAGTACATGCAGTTTCAGGTCGTTTCGATATCGAAGATAAAAATGACGTAGAATTGCCAAAGAGTTTAAGCAACGAGAAAAAAGCTGAAAAGTGGATTCGTTCAAGACCGAAAGTACTATGCAATTTTAATGATACTGAAGTGGATGGCGATTTTAAGCGTTATCGTTCTGAATTTCGTTGGACTGAAGAATATTCCCGCCAGCAAATTGAAGACTTGATCAAGCAAAAAACTGAAGAGTATATTGGTACCGTTTTTGACATCATCCCATTATTTAGGGGTGGATCCGGGCGATTATTAGAAGTTGAAGTGCTGGGCAGCCATAAAAATATATTGCTGATGGGTGAGCAGGATATTCGGTATACATTATCCGAATCGGTATTACCGAGCAGTTTTTTCCGGATAGAAGTTGAATTGGGCGTGGATGGTACGCCTTCAAATTTTATATTTACGGGTGCCGGTAGAGGCCATGGTGTGGGAATGTGCCAAGCTGGTGCGATTGCCATTGCACAGCGCGGTTACGATTTTATGAAAATCCTAAAACATTACTTCGGAAATGTGGAACTTGTATCAAAATACCCAGCTAGCGCAATTGCAGGTCATTAGAAATTAATAGCCGTTTAATTGACTGTTTAACAGCGGACTGAAAATCATAGGAATATTAAATTAGCATGATTGATGAGTTTATAGCTTCAAATGCAGATTTAAAAGAGCGGGTAACTTTACTCAGGGGGTACCTTTGAGGTTGATCATTTAAAACAAAAAATATCCAGCCTGGAGCAAGAAACCCTACATTCCGGCTTTTGGGATAACAGCCAAACTGCCCAGGGAATTCTTCAAAAAATAAGTCAAATGAAAGAGACTATAGAAAAGTTCAGCCAAGTTGACGCCAAACGTAAAGATCTGGATGTATTTATCGAGTTAAACAAAGAAGGAGAGGATGGGGAATTAATCCAGGAACTTGAAGAAAGTATTAAGTTTTTGCAGCGGGAAGTTGCCGAAATGGAAGTTGAAAGCTTGCTTGGAGAGGAGGATGACCCGAAAGATGCGATTTTAACGATCCACCCAGGAGCAGGTGGTACGGAAGCTCAGGATTGGGCAGAAATGCTTCTTCGCATGTATTCACGCTGGTTGGAAAGAAAAAATTATGATTTTCATATTATGGACAAACAAGATGGCGAAGAGGCAGGGATTAAAAGTGCTACTTTGGAAGTAAAAGGAAAATTTGCGTATGGCTATTTGAAAGCCGAAGCCGGGGTACATCGTTTGGTACGGATTTCACCCTTTGATGCAAACAGCCGCCGACATACGTCATTTGCATCGGTATTTGTTTTTCCTGAAGTTGAAGATGATGTGGAGGTAGAAATAAATCCTAAAGATTTGCGCGTAGATACATATCGAGCCAGCGGCGCTGGAGGACAGCATGTCAACAAAACGGATTCTGCCGTACGAATTACTCATATACCTTCAGGTATCGTGGCACAATGTCAAACAGAACGGTCCCAGCATATGAATCGCGAAAGTGCAATGAAGATATTGCGAGCACGGCTTTATCAGAAATTAAAGGAAGAAGAAGCGGAAAAACGATCTGAGATCGAAAAAAATAAAAAGAAAATTTCCTGGGGTAGTCAAATTCGGTCTTATGTTTTTCAACCCTATAGCATGGTAAAAGATCATCGCACTAATGTGGAAACCGGCAATGTACAGGCTGTTATGGATGGAGAATTGGACGATTTTATTAATGCCTTCCTATCCACTAAATAATCCTTGCCGAAGTGTTTATCAAACCGGAACTCTTTTAAATTGATTTGGAAGCGAATTGTCTGGTGATGTTGAGGTGGAGATTGCTGTGAAAGATTTAAGACCAACCGTTGCAGTCATTGATTTGGATGCTATTCGTTTTAACGTCAAACAGGTTAAAAGAAAAGTAGCTCCGGCTGAAGTAATGGCGGTTGTAAAGTCAAATGGATACGGACATGGAGACTATGAAGTAGCAACAGCGGCTTTAGATGCAGGCGCGGCTAGCTTGGGTGTGGCTTTGGTTGAAGAAGGGATTATTTTACGAAAGAAAGGAATAAAAGCGCCAATATTGGTTTTTGGTGGATTTTTCCCGGAAGAAATCCCTTTATATGTAGAATACAATCTTCATTTCACTTTATATACCGAGAGAAATTTACAGGCATTACAGAAAATAACAGAAGAAAAGAATACATCTGTAAAAGTTCATATTAAAGTTGATACGGGAATGGGCCGTGTAGGCGTCTCAATTACTCATGCACTGGACTTTGTCAGAAATGCTTCAAGGAACCCAAGAATTGAAATTGTCGGAATTTATACACATTTTGCTACATCAGATGAAAAAGATAAATCTTTTGCGAATCTGCAATTGCAGAGATTTATGGAATTAAACAATCGCATTGAAAATGAAGGCATTCACATTCCATATAAACATGCAGCAAATAGTGGAGCAATTCTGGATTTGCCCAATTCATATTTGGATTTGGTCCGCCCTGGAATTATGCTTTATGGTTACTATCCTTCAACGGAAACCAGTGAATCTATTCTTATCAAACCGGCTATGACGTTGAAATCTAAAGTAATTATGATGAATAATATGGATAAAGGAGTAAGAGTAGGTTATGGTATGGAGTATATAACCAGGCAGGAAACTATTATTGCGATAATTCCCATAGGGTATGCAGATGGCTATAATCGAATTCTTTCCAATCGTGCCAAAGTTAAAATTCGAGATCGGGTTTATCCGGTTGTGGGCAAAATTTGTATGGACCAAATTTTAATTGATGTAGGTTTGAGTTCAAATATCAATATCGGAGACGATGTTATTCTCTTGGCGCCCAATGAAGGCGAAGAGGTTCACATGAACAATTTCTGTAAGATTTTACAAACCATTCCTTATGAAGTGAGCTGCCGGATTTCCGAAAGAGTGCCACGAATTTATATCAATTAAATTAAATATTGCGAAGCTAAAAGAAATAACCAGGAGTCATTATTGCAGGCAGCAGAGAATCTTGATGAACTAAAAAAAGTCCGTTTTGAAAAAATGGAAGAGATACGGAAAATGGAATTCGAACCGTATCCATACGAATTTGACCGTACTCACAATTCAAAAGAAATCATAAATCTTTTTCACGAACTAGAAGACAAAATTGTAAGTGTATGTGGGCGGATTATGAGTTTACGCCGTATGGGCAAAGCCAGTTTTTTTCATATCGCGGATACGTCCGGACGAATTCAAATTTACATGAAACAAGATGGGGTTGGGGAGAATGTCTATGGGATGTTCCGGAAACTTGACATTGGTGATTTTGTCGGTGTTATTGGAAAAGTAGGTAAGACAAAAATGGGCGAGGTTTCCGTTTTTGCATCCGGGTTTGAGCTGTTGTCAAAAAGCTTGCGCCCTCTTCCAATCGTCAAAGAAAAAATAGAAGAAGATGAAAAAATTGTATTCGACAAATTTACAAATGTAGATTTACGATATCGACAACGCTATGTGGACTTGGTGGTTAATCCGGATGCAAGAGATGTTTTTATTACTCGCACAAAAGTTATAGATGCTATGCGGAATTTCTTAAATTCGAAAGGATTTTTAGAAGTAGAAACCCCGATTTTGCAACCCATTTATGGTGGAGCATCGGCTCGCCCATTTGTAACACATCACAACACTTTAGATGTTGACCTGTACTTAAGGATTTCCAATGAGCTTTATTTAAAAAGGCTTATTGTTGGAGGTTTTGATGGTGTTTATGAAATCGGCAAGACATTTAGAAATGAGGGTATGGACCGCTTCCATAACCCGGAATTTACGTCTATGGAACTTTATGTGGCCTATGAAGATTATTTATACATGATGGATTTAGTGGAAGCGATGATAACGTCTATAGCAAGTGAAGCCACTGGTAGTACAAAAATTCAGTTTCAAGGACAGGAAGTGGATTTATCGCTAAAATGGAAACGGATTCGAATGTTAGATGCAATCGAAGAAAAAACCGGTTTTAATTTATCCGGTAAAGATGATGTTGAAATTCGGGCAATTGGAAAAAAGCTTCATATTGATGTGAATAAATTCCCGAATAAAGGCAAGATAATCGACGAAATATTTGGAGAATGCGTAGAACCGGATCTTGTCGATCCAACCTTTGTGATTGATTTTCCCGTAGAAATATCACCGCTTGCCAAAAGGCACAGAGAGAATCCAAAATTGGTTGAAAGATTCGAGCCATATATTTTCGGCCGTGAAATCGGGAATGCATTTTCCGAGTTAAACGATCCCATCGATCAGCGTGGCCGCTTTGAAGCGCAACAATTATTAATGCAACAAGGCGACGAAGAGGCACAAGTTCTGGATGAAGATTATATTCGCGCATTGGAATATGGCATGCCGCCTACAACCGGGCTTGGTATCGGTATTGATCGACTGGTCATGATGTTAACGGATTCACCGTCTATTCGGGATGTGATTTTCTTTCCACAAATGCGTCCTGAGGAATAAAATGAATTGTAAAACTTAACGCTGAGATTGAACGAATGTCGTATGAATTTTTTATCGCGAGAAGATACTTTAAATCAAAACGCAAAACCGGCTTCATTTCACTAATTACCTATATTTCAATTGGTGGTGTAACTATTGGCGTTGCTGCCTTGATAATCGTTTTGTCAATTATGAATGGATTTGAAAATGAAGTTCGTGAGCGTTTCTTAGGGTTTGATGCCCATATTCGTTTACAGGCTCATCACAACCAGGGTATTAAAAATTATGAGAATTTGTTAGCCCAGATTGAGAAGGAGGAACACGTTATTGCTGCTGTTCCGTACATTACGGATAAGGCAATGATTAAAGTCGGGAAAAGTACAGAAGGTATTTTGATCAAAGGTACAGATCAAAATCGGATTGCTGACGTAACAGATCTTGTGGCTAACATTGTTTACGGTGATTTGGATTTGAGTGAGAAAGAAACTGAGAATAGCAAAAAGCCCCTTCCTGGAATAATCCTGGGTAGACAATTGGCCGATCGTTTGGAGGCGTTTGAACTTGACCAAAAGGTCGTTGTGATGAGTCCCAAAGGAGTTAAACTACCGTTTGCAATGCCCAGTATTAAGGTGTTTCGGCTCGCCGGGCTTTTCGAAACCGGTATGTTTGAATTCGATAATGCGGTTGGCCTGGTTTCTATTGAAGCGGCTCAGAAACTTACGAAAATGGGGAATCAAGTCCATGGAATAGAAATTAAATTGGATGATATGGATCAAGCCTCGGCTGTTGCGAAGAAGTTAGACAAAATTCTCGGTTATCCGTACTATACAATGACATGGTTTGAGATGCATCGCAATCTTTTCTCGTGGATGAAGTTAGAAAAACTAGCCATGTTTGTCATATTGAGCCTAATAATTATGGTTGCGGCTTTTAATATTGTTAGTAGTCTGATTATGATTGTCATGGAAAAAACCAAAGAGATCGGGATTTTAAAATCAATGGGTGCAACCACTAAAAGTGTGATGAAGATTTTTATGATCGAAGGATTGGTAATCGGTGTGGGTGGTACTTTGATGGGTGGAATTTTGGGATATCTGGTCTGCTGGTCGCAATTAAAATACCAATTTATTGCGCTGCCTTCGGATATCTATTTTATTAATTTTTTACCTATTCTAATGGAAACAACAGATTTTATATTTATCTCGGTAGCAACTATTGGCTTAAGCTTTCTTGCAACGATATACCCTGCATTAAGAGCCAGTAAATTAGATCCGGTATTAGCAATCAGGTACGAGTGATGGAAATAATAGTCAATGCAGTAAATATTCATAAGAACTTTATGCTGGGAAAGCGGGAAATCCCGGTATTAAAGGGAATCGATTTAAAAATCCACAGGGGAGAATTGTTAGTCATTGTGGGGCCTTCGGGAGTAGGGAAGAGTACATTACTCCATATTCTGGGGGCACTAGATCGACCGTCATCCGGCCAGGTTTATATATCGGAAACTATGATCTTTGAAAAAAGCGACAACGAATTAGCCAATTTGCGAAACCGTACCGTAGGGTTTGTTTTTCAGTTTCATCATTTGTTACCGGAATTTACAGCACTAGAAAACGTCGCAATGCCGGGTTTTATTGCCGGCCATTCTCGAAAATCCTGTTTAATAAAAGCAGAATCTTTGCTGGCGGAATTTAATTTGCAGGATCGAATTGATCACAAGCCAAGCGAACTATCTGGAGGTGAGCAGCAAAGAGTTGCCGTTGCCCGGGCGCTTATAAATGATCCTCATATAATTTTGGCCGATGAACCTTCCGGTAATCTTGACGCAAAATCTGGTGAATTATTGCATGATTTATTGCTTAAACTATCCACCGAGAAAAACCAAACAATTGTAGTTGCAACCCATAACCTGGAATTAAAAAACAAGGCTCAACGGGTAGTAGAAATGTATGATGGTACCATTCTTAATGATTACAGGATGAATTAATGCTTTGCCAAAGATGTTTCAAGAAACAAGCTAGCCTAAAAATTTCAAGGAATTATGAAGGAAAGCAAATCGAATTAATGATTTGTAAGAGTTGTTCTAAAGGATATGGACTTGAAGTAACCATCTCGAATTTACCCTATGTATTTACAGGAATCATCTCTAGCATATTAAAACATAAAAAAGAAGAACCTAATCTGGATGTTGAAAAATCAAAAAGCCGGTGTTCAGCGTGTGGCTATGATTTGGAAGATTTTCGCAAAACAGGATTACTAGGATGTGATTTGTGTTATAATTCATTCAAAGACAAGATATTAATATTGCAAGAAAAAGTTATCAAAAAAAGTCATTTAGATTTAAAACTATACGTTTCAAATAGATCAGGTTTAAAGAAAAATGAAAAAACCATTTTAAAAAGGGCTTTGGAAAAAGCAGTGGATAGAGAGGAATACGAGAAAGCGGCAAAGATTAGAGACAGAATAATTCAACTTGAGAAAAAAGAAAAATAAAAAAAAACGGGTAAATTATTACAAAATTGTATAATATTTTAAAATCTTGTTTGATTTATATTTGCATTAATTTTAAAATTAAGCTAGTTTACTAGCTCAATAATTTATGAATTGAATCAATTATAGTTCTATTAAGTCCTATTATTTACAAGATGTTACGTATAGATGACATATTAGAAAAACCGGTTCCATGGCTGGAAAGTACAGGGTTAAACGCTGATGTAGTTATCTCCAGCCGTTTACGATTAGCCCGAAATTTGAAGCAATTCCCGTTTCCCAACAACTCGCAAGTTAAAGTACTTGATGAAATTGTTAAAGAGGCCAGGCAAGTTCTTCAATCTAATTCTGAATTTTTAGATTGGGAATTCAGTTCATTAGATCTATTTACTTCCAGTGAAAAACAGATATTATTGGAAAGGCGATTTATTAGTCCTGAGTTTGCAAAAAAGACAAACCATGCTGCAATTTCGATAGATGAAAGTTGCAACTTCTCAATCATGATTAATGAAGAGGACCATTTTAGAGTTCAAATTTTGGATAGTGGAATGGATCTGGAAATGTTATGGCAAAATCTGAATTTAGTTGAAGAACAATTAAATCAAAACATTTCATTTGCTTATGATCCGCAATTTGGATATCTCGCTTCCAACCCACTCAACTCCGGCTCAGGACTTCGCGTTTCCGTATTGTTGCACCTGCCGGCTCTCAAAATAACAGGTGGATTAGGGGCGATTATGAATAAAGCAATATTTGCAGGGATGATGGTGAATGGTTTTCATGGAAAAGGACAAGATGAAGTAGGCTATATTTATCAGATTTACAATAACTTAGCCATAGGATGGAATGTCCCGGAGATGCTCCAAATCATTTTAAAGATAGTTCGCCGAGTTGTCGATAAAGAACATGAAGCCCAACAGAAATTACAGGAGTATAGAAAAAGAGTTGATGTAGAAGATAAAGTATTTCGGTCGGTGGGAATTTTAGAAAGGGCTAGGAAATTAAGTTCTCGGGAGTTTATGGAGCATTATTCAAATCTTAAATTAGGTACTTCACTAGATATCATAACAGAAATAGATTCTGATATTTTGCAAGAATTGCTCTTATGGGTTCAGCCCGCCCACTTACAACATTATTTTGGTGATGAAATGTCATCAATGGAACAAGAGATATTTAGAGCGGAAATGGTACGTTCAAGATTAGGACTCTAATGTATCGAAATCTGGTTGCTGGAGACAGAATATGAAAAATAATTTTTCTAGTCGAGTTCAAATGGTTATTCAATTTGCTCGCGAAGAAGCAATGCGGCTTGGCCATGATTACATTGGTACCGAACACCTTCTTCTAGGTTTATTGCGAGAGGGAGAAGGAATCGCTGCAGAAATTCTAAAAAATATTGGGCTTGATCTTGAAGAGTTAAGAAGAGCAATTGAAGATACTGTACGATCTTCTGGGGATACGGCGACAATTGGAAATATTCCGTTTACAAAACGAGCCGAAAAAGTCTTGAAAATGTCCTATATGGAGGCTGATCGATTTAAGTCTGACATCATAGGTACTGAGCATTTGTTATTAGCCCTTTCGAAAGAAAGAGATGGCGTTGCAGCTCAAATTTTGATGAGCTTTGGAGTAAACTACGATACGATTCGTCAAGAACTGGAAAATATTATTAAGGGAACACCCACAATGCAAGAAGAAACGACAAAAAAATCGAAGACTCCCGCACTAGATCATTTCGGGAGAGATTTGACGGATCTGGCGCAAAAAGAAGATTTGGATCCAATTATTGGAAGAGATGATGAGATCCAAAGAGTTGCCCAGATTTTAAGTAGAAGGAAGAAAAATAATCCAGTCTTGATCGGCGAACCGGGTGTTGGCAAAACTGCTATTGCAGAAGGATTAGCAATTCGAATTGTCAGTAAAAAAGTTCCTAGAGTCTTGCATAACAAACGTGTCGTAACACTCGACTTAGGAGCTATTGTTTCCGGAACAAAATATCGTGGCCAGTTTGAAGAAAGAATAAAAGCAGTCTTAACCGAATTAGAAAAAACTCGAGATGTCATTCTCTTTATTGATGAATTGCATACCATCGTAGGCGCCGGAGGCGCTTCTGGATCCCTCGATGCTTCTAATATGTTTAAACCTGCATTAGCGCGTGGTGAATTACAGTGCATCGGTGCAACAACACTAGACGAATATCGTCAATATATCGAAAAGGATGGGGCATTGGAACGAAGATTTCAGAAAATTATGATAGATCCCCCGAACGTAATTGAGACAAATGAAATACTTAATGGTTTGAAAGAAAAATACGAAAAGCATCATCGTGTCAAGTACACTAAAGAAGCCCTTGATTCCTGTGTTTTGATGGCAGATAGATATATCTCTGACCGATATTTACCTGATAAAGCCATTGATGTTCTGGATGAAAGCGGCTCCATGGTACACCTTGCAAATGTTGTGGTTCCGAAAGAGATCCTGGTCCTTGAAGAAAAAATCAAAGATGTGCGAAAGCAAAAAGATGAAGTGATCAAAGATCAAGCATTTGAAAAGGCTGCTGAATTACGAGACCTGGAAAAGAAACTAAATCAACAATTGGAAGCTGCAAAGCTTCGCTGGCAAGAAGCTGAGGATGAAATTGTTGGTACTGTTGATTTAAAGGATGTGGCAAAGGTCATCGCTATGATGACAGGTATCCCTGTCGCTCGTGTTGCGAAAACCGAATCTCAGCGTTTATTGGATATGGAAAAGCAGCTAAAGCATAAGGTTGTTGGACAAGATGAAGTGCTAAGGTTGTTATCTAAAGCAATACAACGAACAAGAGCCGGATTAAAAGATCCTCTCCGGCCAATCGGTTCATTTCTGTTCCTGGGTCCTACTGGTGTTGGAAAAACTCATTTGGCTAAAGTTTTAGCTGAATATCTTTTCGAGGATGTTAATGCTTTAATTCGAATCGATATGTCTGAATTTATCGAGAAATTTTCTGTTTCCAGACTCACTGGTGCTCCTCCCGGATATGTGGGATATGAAGAGGGCGGTCAATTAACAGAGAAAGTACGCCGCCATCCATATTCAGTCGTTCTTTTTGATGAAATTGAAAAAGCCCATCCCGATGTCTATAACATTCTTCTGCAAATAATGGATGATGGTCAACTCACTGATGGACTTGGCAGAAAAGTGGATTTTCGTAATACAATTTTAATCATGACTTCAAATATTGGCGCCCGGAATATTAGCAAGGGAAGTAAAATTGGTTTTAGCAAGCAGGGTGATAAAGAAGATTATTCTTTCATGAGCGATAAAATCATGGAAGAAGTAAAGAAATACTTTAATCCGGAATTTTTAAATCGCCTAGATGAGGTTGTTGTCTTCCATTCCTTAAACAAAGCGAGTATGCTGAAAATTGTTGGTATTGAATTGGAAGCGGTCGTAAAACGGGTTGAAGATCGGAATATGGAAGTTTCATTGACCGATGGATCTAAGGAATTTCTCGTTGATAAGGGATTCGATCCGGTATATGGAGCACGTCCGTTAAAGAGAACCATCCAAAAATTTTTGGAAGATCCTTTTGCCGAAGAATTGTTGAAAGGAAAGTTTCAAGATGGAAGCCACGTTCAAGTTAGAAAAAAAGGTGATAGTTTGGAATTTTTAGAAATCGGACGTAAAGTAGTCGATGAGGATCCAAAAGGAGAGAAAATCGAAAAGGTTTAAGCTCCTGTCTTAGTTTATTGATTCATTGAAAAATCCCGATTTTATAAATCGGGATTTTTGTTTTTACGAAGATTTTTTTCTTTTGATAACAGTTTAATATATTTAATTGCTTCAGAACGGTCTTTACAAATGTAATTTGCATGATATCTAAGCCAATAACGATTATCGTTACCAGAAGAACCTACATAAACAATTATAGGAATCCCCCATAAGTAGGCATAAACTAATTCGCATATACAACCTATGTAATTTCTGTTGGGTATGGAACAATCCATAAGTACAATGTCCGCAGTTTTAAGAAGTGAAAGGTCTTGCTCAACTATCTCTCGGGCTTTTTCTTTAAAAGTAATTCCAACTTTATTATTTTTTGTTTCAACGTATGGATCAATCATATCAAGATCGATTGAGTTAAGTTCTTCTTTAACTGTTGAAGTAAGGTTAAGAATATCACGATTATTAATTAAATCCATAGCACGTGCAAAATATATTTTATGTCTCATTTCTTTTTGTAAGCAGTTTTTTAGCTAAAAAGTATTCTAAAATTTGATTGCTTAACTGAAATTATTTGAAAAATAGGTGTTCTATTTGAAGTGTGGAGATAACTTGTTTATTGTTTTTGAAATAAGATCATAATTAGGAAAGATGGCATAATCATATTGATCACTAATTCCTAGTGCATTAGCGATAAGTCTTCTAATATGTTGATTCGGGACTTTATCAGTTAAGATGACAAACATTTGACCTGAATTATTTTCAAAAAAAATATATGGTTTATCTTTTTTACCAAATTCAGTAAGATTTGATAAATGTTTGATAGGTTTTAAGTCATAATTAGCTTGCAACTTAGGAAGTAAATCATATTCAAATGGTAGAATTTGAAAGTGAGCGTGATCAATACAGCTCCCAATGCTAGTTGCTAAATTAGTTGGTCCATGCTCAAATATTATTGGATTTTTATACAATTCTATAAGTTTTTGACGGGTTTGATTTTTAAGAATTTCTAGATTATCTAATTGGTGGGCTGTGAGTAAGGCCATACTTCGATAATGATTTTTAGTTACGATCATTAAATATCCTTCAACCAAGGCTCCTAGAGCTGGAACTACAACAAAATCATCAGTTGATGTTAACTCCTTGTCAAACCACTTTTGTTTAATTAAGAATTTAGTACTAAATTTATGACAAAAAACACATGAGCGATTTTCATTGTCTGAATACATTTAATTATCGTTTATATATTTACAGCAATTAATAGCATTACTTTCGATTCATTAATTACTTCACCATCTCCAAAATGCTCATGAAGATTAATTTGAAATTTATTAATATGGTCAGATAAAGTTTGTTTTTTAAAACTCAAAAAAGTACTGAACGGTCTTTTATTAATCATATTGATTACTTCATCAACACTTTTATATCGAATAATCATCGGGAATTTCGAAACTATGATTTTAGAAAATCCACAACCCTTAATAAGCTTGAAGAATTTATTTTCAGAAACAAATCGTTTATTATCGAGAAGTGAAAATTTCGGAAAATATTTGTGGTATATACTATTGGCTAAATCGTCTATATCATATGTTATGATAAATAATTTTCCATTTGGTTGCAGAATATGCTTTATCTCTAGTATTGCCGTAACTGGATTTGGTAGCAAATGCAATACAAATGTCATAAAAGCAACTTCTACAGATTTAGATTTAAATGGGTATGAATTGATATCAGCATTTATAATGAAAACTCTTTTCAAAAAACATAGGTTTTCAAGATTTTTCTTTGATAGCCGTAACATTGCATAAGAAAAATCCAATAGAATAAAACGAGGTAGATCAGTTTCTTTTAACAAAAGAGAATTCCAAAAAGCATCACCGCATCCAGCATCTAATACTAATCAATCTGTATTAATATGTTTTATTACTTTACGAAAAATCTCTTTAACGCTTGTATAAGACAAACGAAGTGAGGTATCATAATTCGTAGCGTTACTTTCTAATTTTTTAAATCTTTATTTGTGCTCATTACGGTGAGAGGTCTGTAAGCCCAAGTATTCGTTTTAAATCTGACATCGGTGGTGTTGGAGTCGGATCTTCTTCATTAAGAATAGCCAAATAAAAACTTACAAAATCACCCAAATAACTTTGGGAAAGTAGGTTCTCCATAATGAATGGTTCTTCTGCTACATTTTCAATAACTATAGATTTATTATTCTCCAATATTTTTTCCATAGCATCAATTCTAATTTTCAATTCTTTTTTTTCATTTAAATTTCTTAGGAATATTGCACAATAAGTCTTTTCAATTCTTGAATTCCCAATAGCAGCCAAGTGATTATGGGTGGAATCAGGAAAATTTTCAAGTTGTGTGAATATTTTACTGTTTTCATTCAATTGATGTTTCCATCGTAAGCCTACAACGTCGGTTTGTCCAATTGAACTATAAATAGCTG
This sequence comes from uncultured Deferribacteres bacterium, assembly GCA_964464595.1. Classification (GTDB taxonomy): domain Bacteria; phylum Zhuqueibacterota; class JdFR-76; order JdFR-76; family DREG01; genus JADFJB01. Next base: position 11,860 of record CAYXGW010000025.1, on the reverse strand, counting down.
GATATGTATTTTGGATTTTAGTTGCAATTTGTTTTGCCAGGTTGTCCTGAAAAGGTACGGAAGGCTCATATAGTTTTGAAAGTTTTTTTAATAATAATACAGTTGAAAGTACTCTTTCTTTTTGTTCATTAATGAAGCCCAATTTTTCTAGAATTTTTATCAAAGGAAACAATAAATAGCCCAAACATGCTCTTGTCGTAAATCCAGATGGAGGTGCATAATAGGGTAAGTTTTTTGCTTTTAGCATTTCCAAAAGTTTATCGCCGCCAGATATTCCAACTATTTTACAATCGTTTCTTAATGCCTCTTGGAATGCATCTATCGTTTCTTCCGTGGTTCCAGAGTAACTCACGGCCAAGACTAGCGTGTTTTGGTTGGCAAATGGTGGTAACCCATAATTTTTATGTACTATTATTGGGACAGAGCATTCGGAATAATAAAGTGTATTTATATAATCTCCTGGGATTCCTGAACCACCCATCCCCACAATAACAATATTATTGCATTTAAAATAATCATTAGGAATTTGAATTTGTTCTACTTCATGATATGAATCATTAATATGTTTTGGCAAATTAATAATATTACTTATCATATCATTTTTATCAAATTTTCTAATATTATTTATATTGTCTAAAGGCATTACAAACCTCCTTAGTATAATTGTTTAGAGTATTTAAGTTTATTAGGAAATCATGGAGTAATTGAATTAATTTATTATTATCTAAACTAATTATCAACTACATGTTTTAGCAATTTTTTCGAATTGTTACGATTGGCTTCTCTCTTAGCGATTTTTGAACTGCGTCATAATTTATTTTGTAATTTTTCCAAATCCAATCAAAATTCCATAGTAGACGTTTATATGTATTACTTGTGGCAGAATACTTTAACATAGGAATACCTGGTGTTTGGACTTGAGATTCTGGGTCAGAAAATAAATATTGAGCAGTGAAACACATATCGGGAAAAATTGCTGCAAAACAATAATCAGAGCAATCGTAATACCCTACCTCAATTGGGATACTTCCTCCTCTACCTGGCGTTAAGTTCTTAATCCAATCTTGAATACGGTTACTTGAATTCTATGAATCGTGAAATAAGCCAGCATTTCTGAATTCCTCGTCAGTTTCAAAAGGAATTCCATCGGTCTCAGCTTCTGATCTATTTAAAGCCATTATAAGAGCAAGCTTTAAGATAATTTTTCATGCTACACTATCATCTGACAATAGTGTAACGACAGTTATCATACTTAAACTCAATAACATAATAATAGAAATAACTAAACGAATATTACTCCTTAGCAATTTTATTGCGTTGTAACTTTGCATTTGTTATTATTGAAATATTATTAAAAGAATTATTTCAAAAAATATGATAATCAAAGTAAAAGTAATTTAAATTTTTAAAAATGCAAATAGGTTTATAAAAATTCCAATTGAATTGTTGTACTTAAACTAAGAATTGCTTATTTAGTGTTTTCTACGAAAACAGTACGATAAAAATAAAATGATCAAAGTAGACAATAACCAGTTAATGAGAGCACGAGAATATTGCCGCAAAAGGGCACTTTCCCATTATGAAAATTTCACGGTGGGATCATTCTTACTACCCCCCAAATTACGTCAGCATATTTATAATGTATATACATATTGCCGGATTTCCGATGATTTAGCTGATGAACAAGGCTCACCACAGGAAAGCCTTAAAAAATTAGAAGATTGGGGAAAAAAATTGATTGCATGTTATAAAGGTGAAAATCATCATCCTGTTTTTATAGCGCTTCGCCAAACAATCGATGAATTTAGCATTCCAATCGAACCATTCCACAATCTGCTTTTTGCTTTTATACAGGACCAGACCATCAAAAGATATGACACGTTTGACCAACTACTTGGTTATTGCGAGAATTCTGCGAATCCTGTTGGTAGAATCTATCTATACTTATTCAGACTGGCAACATCGGAAAGATTTCATTATTCCGATCAAGTTTGTACTGCCTTGCAATTGACTAATTTCTGGCAGGATGTCACTGTTGATCTTCAAAAACAACGCATTTACATTCCTATAGAAGATTTAACAAGGTTTCACTGCAATGAACAAGATCTTCAAACAAAATCGACAAATCCCCAGGTGAAGGAATTAATCGCTTTCCAGGTAAATCGAACGCAGCGAATTTTTGACGAAGGGAAGGAAATCTTGAATTTATTATCGAATCGACCAAAATTTGAAATTGCACTTTTTATCCGTGGCGGTGAATCCATTCTCAGGAAAATTCGTCAACAGGAGTATGATATCTTGAAATCGCGGCCGGCGATAAATAAATTTCAAAAGTTTAATTTAATTTTGAAAACGTTGATATCCAGAGGATCATTACCTCAAATTGGAATTGAGGAGAAATCGACAATTCAGGAAATTGAGTTAGCAAGATGAGCCAATTGACTGCAAATAAACAAGACCTATCCGGAATGACGCTCGACAAAGCATACCTCTTTTGCCGTAATTTGACCCGAAACAATGCCAAAAATTTTTACCTGGCGTTTCAAATATTGCCCTGGATAAAAAGGCGATCGATTTATGCTATTTATGCGTTTTGCCGATATAGCGATGATTTGGTAGATGATCCTTCTATTAAAGACCGGGCTGGTTTATTAGGAAAATGGAAAGGTGATCTTGAAGCTTGCTATCGAGGGGAGATTAAAAATGATCCGATTTTTGTAGCTCTTTACGATACCGTTAAACGTTATTCTATCCCAAAAAAATATTTCCTCGAATTGATCGAAGGTATGGAAATGGATATTTCCGTCAATCGTTACGAGACATTTGATGAATTATATGAATATGCCTATAAAGCGGCTTCCGTAGTGGGACTCATTTTGATTGAGATATTTGGCTATAAAAATTATATGACCCGGGAATATGCAAAAAATTTGGGTATTGCCATGCAGCTAACCAACATCATTCGTGATGTGAAAGAAGACGCCAAACGTGGCCGGATTTACTTGCCCAGAGAAGATATGATCCGGTTTGGTTATTCTGAGAAAGATTTGTTCGCAAATGAATACGGGTCGAAATTTGTTCGGTTGATGGAATACCAGGTTGCACGCGCAATCTTCTATTATCAGAAAGCAACCAGGTCAATTCCCCCGGAGGATCGCAACCTTCTTACGTCCCCGGAAATCATGAAAAATATTTATTTCCATCTTTTGAATGAAATTGTTGGAAAAGGCTACAATATATTTCATAACCGAATACAATTCTCTAATCTCACCAAACTTTTTATAGCTGTCAGAACCTGGTTCAGAATTCAACTTCAACAGCAATGAAAACTGTTCTGGTTTTGGGTTCCGGATTAGCTGGATTATCTGCAGCTGTTCATCTTTCCGGGAAAGGATTCAAAATCACAATCTTAGAAAAACGGCCGTTTGCCGGCGGCCGAACCTATTCGTTTACCCGTGATTTTTGGCCGGAAAAGATTGATAATGGCCCGCATGTGATGTTAGGCTGCTATGACGCTCTATTAGAATTACTAGATCTCATCGGCAGCGTGCATCTGCTGGATCCTCAGATAAAAATGAATATCCAATATTTATTTCCAGGTGGAAAGTCCGCGAATTTATCTGCAAGTGCTTTACCGGCACCATTCCATTTCCTTTCCGGATTGGTGAGATTCTCTGTTTTTAATTGGCGGCAGAAGTGGAATTTAACAAGGGCATTTTTCAAAATTGCGTTTTTGTCAGAAAATGACAGTCTGGATGAACTTACAGTAATTGAGTGGTTAAATAAAAATAGCCAGGATGAACATTCGATACACTTATTTTGGCGACCACTGGTTCTGGCAACATTGAATGAACAGCCTGAAAATGTGAGTTTTTTGCAGCTCTTTCGTATCTTGAAATTGGGATTTCTCAAAAGCAAGAACGCCAGCCGGATGATTTTAATTCCACGAGGTTTGACAGAGACCCTAATCGAGCCGTCAATTCATTGGTTGGAACAGCGGAATTGCAGATTACTGTACAATCATAGGGTGGATGAAATCAAGTTTGACGAAGGGTTTAATAAGTTCACCATCGAAACCAATAAAGGACTTTTTAAGGAATTTGATTATTTGATCAGTGCTTTACCCTTTAATCAAATAAGTCCCTTATTAAATAATTCGAAAATTAGATTTAAAAATGTTTTAAAGATAGAAAACTTTTCCGGGAATGCCATTCTTAACCTTCATTTTTGGTATCCGAAAAGGCTAATCTTGGAATCCTTTGCGAGTCTACATGAGGTTCAATCACAGTGGCTATTTGTCAATCAAAGTAGTCAAAACTTAATTCATCATACCCTAGTCATAAGCAGTGCAGATAAATTATTGGAGCGTCAGTCCAAAGACCAGTTAAGCAGGATTTTGTTTGAAGAATTGAAGTTGATATTTGGTGAGTTTGATCCGGGTAGAATTAAGAAGTATTACCTGGTTGTGGAAAACAATGCCACTTTGGTTTGTAGTCCCAATGTTGAAAAACTGAGACCTAAACCGAGCGAAATCTTTGACAGGTTTTATATTGCTGGAGATTGGACCAGGACCGGTCTGCCGCCAACGATGGAAAGTGCAGTGAGGAGTGGCAAGATGGTGGCAGAAGACATTGTGAAAATAAAATCCCCAATATCAATAAACAAATAACAAATAAAATCCAATATTCAAGTTTCCAAGTAACAAACTCAGGTTCAAAATGTTTGGTCATTCGTATTTGTGTTTTGTGATTTATTTGATATTTGGGATTTGTCTTTTGGAATTTGCTTTGATTTAACAATTTGTTGTCAATTGCAGGCAAAGCGAATAATATAAATTGTCGTATAAGGAAGTTTATTCTTCCTTGTTCGTTGAAAACTCTTTTTGTAATTCCCTTACACTAATTGTCTTGATACTGGTTTTAAACTTTAATTTTATGCCACAAAATGCATAAGTTGCGCTTAGCATAAATCCGGTTCTCGAATCCTGCACTTCACTATTGTGGAAAGTCGCCCAATGCGGAGATTCTTTGAGAGGAATATTTCGTCCTACTGAAGCGATAAATCTGCGATTTTCCATTCTGGCAAATCCTGCCATCCCCTGGGTAGGATCGGCAGGTAGCCATTCATATCCAGGAAGATAAAATTCAGCCCATAGATGATTCTTGAGTTTATCGTTTTCATCCAACCGAAAACCGGCAACCATCCGTGCCGGAATTTTACTTGCCCTACACAGAGCTACAAACAAATCAGAATATTGGCCACTATCGCCATAAAGTTTCTTCAATGCAATTTTAGCGCCTCTGCCGGTTCTTGAAAATCGAAATTTCATATTTTCATTGACCCATTGAAAGATCAATTTGGCTTTTCGGTACGAATTTTTTTCCTCTGCTACAATCTCTTTGGCTTTAAAATAGATTTCCGGTGTCAGTTCTATGAAAGGCTCGGATTTTGTATATAACAAAAAGAGGTTCTCGGTTTCATCATATTCTGCAATGTTATCCTCATCAATAATGGCCACAAGTTCGGTGCTCTCAATTGTAAGTTCCCGACGAATAACAATACTATCCTGATTGCCGAGTTGATTAGTCAAATTCCAATAAAATATTCGATTTCCATTTTCAAAATCTGTAGAGATATCATTGGGTAGTGGCCCCTGGATATCCAACTCCAAAATGGTTTGGTTGGGTCTTTTAATGATGCCGGAAGACCAAACATGAAGTTGTGGAGGTGACAGGGCAGGCACGCCTTTTTTTAGATGATTTCGTTTTAATTGATCTCCTTCAAATATCTTAATATTTGATATCCTCGTAATTAACTCTGCTTCTATGAGGATTGGCTTTATGGTAACAATGGATGGCGTCTCAGGCTCTTGAATTTTCCCTTGTTTAGATTTCACCAATGGAATTTGTTGTGTTTGCTGAGCACAGCCACAAGCGAAAATGAGCATTATTATTATTATTGAAAGTTTCATTATTTTTCCCAAATGGTTTGTGATTAAACTAATTATCGACAATGATGTTTATTTTCTTCATAAGAATGAATAAATTACAATTAATCGTTGTCTATGGATTTGAGAAAAATTGGATCATAAACCCTAAATCAGAATAAATTTTTAAACAATTTTTATATACTTGAATTTTCGTTCAGAGATGATTGTTTGAGGAGAGGAATAAAGGTTAAAAATAAATGAAACTTGCAAGGCTTAAAAACGCTTGCATTTTGCTCAAAACCATTTTAATTTTAGTGTCGTTTTTTTGGCGGTTTAGCTCAGCCTGGTTAGAGCAGCGGAATCATAATCCGCGTGTCCGGGGTTCGAATCCCTGAACCGCCACTTCTAACCCATTTAATAATAATAATTTATAAGTTTTTTAGAGGTACTAGAAATGGTGCCTTTTTTGCTATGTGCCATATTTGTGCCATTTCTTAAGCGCTAACTCAAAGGTCGTACGTACAAATCCTACCCCCGGCTTTAAAAAGATCTCGCCAAAACCACCATATATGGTGGAACCGCCATATACGATGGTGGCCATTTGTAATAAGCCTCACTGCTTCAATCAAACGTTGGTTGAAAAAAGATGAGCGGAAAAATAAAACAAGGGAAAATTTTTGTCAGGATTAACAGGCTAATTTATGTAAAAAGGAGTTCATTTGAAGAGTTCATATAAAATCGATGACGAAAATAATTTAATCTCTGCTGTATTTGAAGAAAGTTGTACAGTTGAAGAAATGATTAGTCATGCAAATCGCGTGAATTCTGATCCTAAGTTTTGTACTGGTATGAACACAATAGCAGATCTAACAGAAGTATCAATTGATTGGAATTTTATGGAGATAGACGAATTTCGATCTTACTTAATGTCAATCGAATCAATCAGGGGAGAGTGTAAGTGGGCTGTAATTCACAGTAACGGTATTACGAATTCAACAGCAAGGATTTTCATTGTAATGTGCGAATTATGGAGGATAAATATCAAAACAATGCTTTTTAGTAATATGCAAGATGCTAATAATTGGATAAGAAAAGATGAGAAATCCACAGAATAGTAGAATAAATGCTATCTCTAAAATTGAATGGGATTAGGTTAATAATATTCAAGTATTATATTTTCGCGTATGGCAAAAAGCAAATGAATTCAAGAAAAACTATACTGCAAGTTCTATTTGTATTATCAATTGATCAGACTGATTTTTAATACTCACAATGTCGCTACCACTGCGTTGCGAATCTATAACACAGTAATGAAATGGGCCAAAATCGAACAAATTTAAGTTGTCGAAATTGGTCTGGACGGCCAGTCTCAATCATATTTTGAACGAGGATTGTGAAAGGAAGAATGTTAAACATAATACAATTCATCCTTTTGGAAATACCATTTTGTAAGAGAAGAGTAATCACAGGAAAGTGTTAATGACTCATTATCCAAACTTTATGTACGATCAATCTGGGGTCATTCCGTTTTGGATTAAAAATAACGAAATACAAATCATGCTCATAACCAGCCGCAGTGGGAAGCGATGGGTCATTCCAAAGGGCACAATTGAAAGCGATTTGTCTTCTCTCGAATCCGCAGAAAAAGAAGCTTTTGAAGAAGCGGGTATTTTAGGGAATGCACGCGCAAGTACAATCGGCAAATATCAATACTATAAATGGGTTGGGACTTGTACTGTAGAAGTGTTTCTTTTGGAAGTTGAAACGGTGCTACAAGAATGGCCCGAATCTCAATATAGACAACGTGAGTGGTTAAAAGTGGAGGAAGCTGCAGCACGTGTCAATGAGGAAGACCTCAAAAAACTTATTTTGCGAGTTCCGAAATTGCTTAATGTCATAAAACAAAAATAAGCGCCTTTCTTAAGGGTTGAAAATGGAAAAAGTCGAAAATTATTTAATATGCGACATGGATGCTCTAGAAAAGTTAGTTAATGAACTATCCCAAAAATATACCATGAAAATTGAATCCCCGAACCGATCTAAGCATACTTACTATGATACATTCGATTGGCGTCTATACAACAAAGGTTTGAAGCTGTGTAGCTCGTCGAATGAATTTACCCTATATTCATTATTGGAAGACGAAATTCTTGAGAAGTCAGAATGGAAACTAGAGGATTCACCCAGATTCTGGTGGGATTTTCAACAGATGTCGTTAAGGGACAAATTGAGGAAGATTGTTGACGAACGCGCATTCATACCGCGTGGTAGTTTTGAAAAAGAAACGCAAGATATGCGTATTTTGGATGACTCCGAAAAAACCGTCTTGTGGCTTCAAATAACGAAAATGAAATTAGGCTATGCTCAGCAAAAGGGTTCATTGATGAATGTGGTCGCTCTTGAGCCTGTAAGAGGCTATAAAAATTATCAGCGTGAGGCCAGTCAAGTTCTAAATAATCTTGGTAAAAAACGTGAAGCCATAGAAATTTTTAGAATGATTTTAAGTGAAGCGGGTGAACAACCGGGTGACTATTCCTCAAAATTACATATAAAACTGCAATCAAGCATGTCGGGAAGGCAAGCGACAGTTATAATTTTAAAACGTCTGCTGGAGCTGATGAGACAAAACGAGGCAGGCATCAAAACTGATATTGATACTGAGTTTTTACATGATTTTAGAGTGGCAGTGCGGCGCACTCTCTCTGCCTTATCTCAGATTAAGGGGGTCTTTCCAGAGGAAATCATCGGGCGTTTTAAAACGGACTTTGCCGCCGTCGGAAAATCAACAAACCAGTTGCGCGATCTTGACGTTTATTTGCTGAATAAAGAACGGTTTAAAGAGATGTTACCTGAAGAGCACCAACCAAAACTGGAGCCGTTTTTTCAGTTTCTCGATGCAGAAAGAAAGAAACAGCACAATAAATTTATTAAGGCCCTAAATGGTGCTTCCTATAACGAGATTCTGACACAATGGGATGCTTTGTTAAACAGCGCTACAGAAAGCAGCGAAAAAGAAGCAAAAAACGCCAATAAACCCGTCCTTAACCTCGCTCGCAAATTTATATTCAAACGGTACAATCAGGTCATGAATTTAGGAAATGTGATAGATGATTCAACACCTGATGGAGAATTACACAAACTTCGCATTGACTGCAAAAAAATTCGCTATTTGTTAGAATTCTATGCTTCGCTATTTCCACAAAAGGAGATGGCGTTTTTGATAAAGCAACTGAGAAGTTTGCAGGACAACTTGGGAGAGTTTAATGATCTGTGCGTTCAGCAGCCAGAACTAAAATTTTTTATGGACAGAGTTATCCCAACACACAGCGAGTATATTGGAATGGCCATTGCAATTGGCGGGCTAATTGCAAATTATACAATAGACAGCAACAAGTGCGAATGGCTTTTAGCCAGAAATTTAGTGAATTTAGCCACCAAGAAAACGCAGAATTATATCAAAAACTTTTTAGATGAGATTATGAATTGAAAATTCTAGCTTTATATAGCATTAAAGGGGGGGTCGGCAAAACGGCAGCAGCGGTTAATTTATCCTACAATGCGGCTGCGGAGGGGGCTAAAACCCTCCTTTTAGATCTCGATCCCCAGGGTTCAGCGTCGTATTATTTGAGAATCAAGCCATCGAAAAAATTTAGCAGTAAAAAATTCATAAAGGGCAGAAAGGAATTTGGTAAAAACATTAAAGGTACAGACTATGAAAATTTTGATTTATTGCCTTCTCATCTGTCTTATAGAAATCTGGATCTTGTTTTAAATAATTTAAAGCGCTCAAAAAAAAGATTAAGAGAGGTTCTCGAGCTGTTTGAAGAGGAATATGATTTCGTCTTTCTGGATTGCCCATCTAATATTACACTGGTTTCTGAAAACATTTTTTATGCAGCTGATTACCTGTTAGTTCCAGTTATTCCCACGACCCTCTCAATACTGACACATGCAAAATTAGTGCAGTTTTTCACCGACAATGCACTGGATCAGTCCAAAATTTCTGTTTTCTTTTCGATGGTAGAAAAACGCAAAAAAATGCATCAAGGGATAATGGAAGAAATTTCTGACAAAGATGGGCATTTTCTAAAAAGCCGAATTCCCTATACTTTGGATGTAGAGAAAATGGGAATCTATCGAGAGCCTATTGTCAGGTTTCGACCAAGTTCAGTTGCGGCGCAGTCTTATGGTGATTTGTGGGAGGAAATAGAAAATATGGTTTCTTAAGTATGGCTCAAGAAATAGAACGAAAATTTTTAACAAAGAGTGATGCTTGGCGTTCAAATGCCATAGGCACGTTTTATCGTCAAGGATATTTGTCTACCACCAAAGAAAGGACTGTAAGAATTCGTACCATTGAAAACAAAGGCTATATAACCGTTAAAGGTATCGCCAAAGGCGCTGTACGTGCAGAGTACGAATACGAAATCCCTATCAAAGATGCAATTGAAATGCTTAATACTCTCTGTGAACAACCCATTATCGAGAAGATGAGATATGAGATTGAAACCAATGAACTCATTTGGGTAGTCGATGAGTTCGAAGGTGTAAACAAAGGATTGATTTTAGTTGAAGTTGAACTCAGCGATGAAAATCAAAAAATAGATTTACCCGATTGGGTCGGTTCAGAAGTAACAGGCGATCCTAATTACTTCAATTCTAATTTGACCCGAAATCCATATTTAAATTGGTAAAAAAACAGTAAAATGAAAAAACTAACGCTTATCAGACATGCTAAATCGAGCTGGAAATATCCGAACTTGGATGACCTCGACCGACCGCTTAACAAGAGAGGCAGACGCGATGCCCCGATGATGGGTAATCGGCTCGAAAAAGATAAAGCTTTGCCCGATTTGATGATCTCGAGTCCTGCAAAAAGGGCCTGGAAAACCGCAAAGATAATAGCAAGGGAAGTTGGCTTTGAGAACAGAAAAATTGAAAAGAATATAGCACTTTACGAAGCAGGGGTTTCGGAGTTAATTCAGGTAATTCAAAAAATAGATAACAAATATAATGATGTGATGATTTTTGGGCATAATCCCGGCTTTAATTCATTGGGTAACTATCTTACAAATTATGGAGTTGATAATATACCAACCTGTGGCGTGTTTGTTATTGAATTCAATGTGAATTCTTGGGAAGAAGTTTCGCAAGGAAAGGGTAAATTCATTTCATTTGATTATCCGAAAAAGGAGCAATTATAGATATGGCCTTACGAATCAAGGCGAAAAAAGGCGGCCATGTAACCTCATCACAGATTACAATTCATCAGCTTAATTTAAATGCTTGTACTGGCGATCGGTGATCAGTGCGCCGATGATTTTCTTAAACAGGAGAAAAAAATGATATCCTTGAAAAAAAATCTATCTCTACTTTCCTTATTTGCAATTATTATCGGTTATCAACTTCCTGCCTTCTCGCAGCAATCCAATTTTCTCCACCCAATTTCCGAGATCGAACGAAGATTGAATCACGAAGATTTCGAGCTGTTTCGCTTTTCAGACTTGCGGTTTGAAGGGGATATTGCAAAAAGGGCGATTCTGAAGTTCGTCGATGTCAAGTACATGCGAGTTAAATGGAGGCGCGCGCGACCATACGCCGAGGAGTTCAACAATCAACCGCGTTACGAGGTCGCTGCATATGAGCTGCAGAAGCTGTTCCTGGATGAAGATGAGTATGTTGTACCCCCAACAGTTATTCGAGGGTTTCCTTTCAGCCAATACAAGAAAATAGAGAAGTACGTCGATGCCACATTTAAGAAACCAGATATGGTCCTTGTTGTACTGCAGTACTGGATGGAGGAAGTGAGTATGGACGATGTGTTTGACCAGAAGAGATTCGAGACAGATTCAGTATATGCCAGGCACCTTGGGAACGCGAATATATTTTCCTACTTGATCCGGCATTCCGACAGCAATAAGGGCAATTTTT
>CAYXGW010000024.1:0-57433 GCA_964464595.1 uncultured Deferribacteres bacterium | reverse complement strand
CAAGGCAAATATGCCGAAGCCATCGCCAGGTTTGAGCAGGCTTTGCAGATTTTTATCGATTATTATGGAGAAGCTCACCCGAATGTGGCAACTGGATTATTTAATATAGGTGCTGCTCTTGTTAACCAAAAGAAATACGCTTCAGCGCTGGTAAAGTTAGAGCAAGCTGTACAGATTTATAAGCGTTTTTTGGGCGAGGATCACCCTGAGAGAAGAGCTGCGATCAGTTGGCTTGAGCACGCTCGAGAACAAGCAAGAATAGAATCAACGAGCAAAAAAGAGTAGCGGTGTTATCGCGTTATCTTAATCCCATTTTCAATTAATTTTACAACTCACCTGCTCAATAACCCCTTACTCACTTGCTTTTTAATTTCCCACTTCGTAGATTCTGTCTTTACTTTTACTCAAATCATCTTTTAGAACGAAGCTATGACCAGAAAGTTATGCACCCTTTTTCCCGCTTATTTTCCATTTTGTCCTGGTGGCAAAATTTCCTCATTACTTTACAAAAACAGAAATTCAATAAATAGTACGCCTGGCTGTTAGCTGTAGAATCTGTTTTTAAAAATACTTGTATACGACCTATATTATGACTATATATTGGTCAATACAATTTTTAAAATCTATTGAGGTATAAATTATGAAACCAAGTGAAGCAATAAAACCAATCAGTTATTTAAAAGCTCATGCATCGGAACTAATTCGTGATGTTTCAAAAAATCAAAAAACTATGATCATAACTCAAAATGGTGAAGCTAAAGTTGTATTGCAGGACATAAAGGTATATGAACAAACACAAGAAAGTCTTGCGCTCCTTAAAATATTAGCTTTGAGTAATAAGAATTTAAAGGATGGAAATATAAAATCAATCGATCAATCTTTCAGTGATATTCGAAAAAGAATAAATGAAGACAGTAAATGAAAAAATATAGTATATATATTATTGCTGATGCAGAAGAAGATTTATTTAAAATTTATAATTATGTTTCTACCAATGATTCCATCACTAAAGCTAAAAACCTGTTATCCAAACTAGAAGAAACATGTAAAAAATTATCCACATTTCCCAATAGAGGTCACATCCCACCTGAATTAGAAAGAATAGGGATTTTCGATTACAAAGAGATTCACTACAAACCATATAGAATTATTTATCAAATAGTAGACACAAATATTTACATATATTGTATATTGGATAGCCGAAGAGATTTGTTGCAGTTACTTCAAGAACGGTTGATAAGATAAATAATAGTCATGAGCGAAGCATTTGAAAGTGTTAAAAAAGGGTTAGTTGAGGCAATAGAATTTGCTGAAGGTAAAGATATCGGCGCTAAGATTTTTAAACCTACGGAAATAGATGTAAAAAAATTGCGTAAAAAAGTTGGAATGACGCAAGTAGAATTTGCTGCAGCTTTCGGAATCAGTGTCGGAACTTTGAGACATTGGGAAAGGGGTGACCGTTCACCACGAGGCCCTGCGTTGGTTTTATTAAATTTAGTCAACAAAGATGCTCAAAAGATTTTGAATGTTCTGTACGGATAAAGTGTCCAACTCATGTCTAAAAAGTTATGCACCCTTTTTCCCGCTTATTTTCCATCGTTGTCCTGGTGGCAAAAAAAGGCTGCGTCTGATTGCGTGGTATTGCTGGACAGCCCATCCTATTCGCACCGCTCCCATATTAATCGCACAAATGTTAAAACCGTGGATGGCAAGAAACTGCTGACCGTGCCGGTTTTACGTCCGGAGAGCCAATTGTCATCCATTCGTGATATTCGTATCGATCCGTTTAACAATTGGTATCGAACCCATAGGGCCAGCTTAATTTCCAATTATAGAAATGCACCTAACTTCGATTTTTACTTCCCCTATTTGGAAGAACATTACTCGAATTCCTGGCATCGATTAATCGATTTAAACCTGGCCGGCATCCATTTAATTGACAACCTGTTGCGCTGGAAAACCGACATTGTATTTTCTTCTACGCTTTCAACCAGCGGCGCCCGGGAAGAAAGAGTCATGCAGTTACTGAGTCAATTTGATTGTGATACATATGTGTTAGAATCCCAGGCGAAACCCTATTTTGATACCTCCATTTTGGATCTCCATGGCTACAAAATCGAAGAAACACCAGCTTTGGAAACCCTGTACGAACAACAATTTTCCGGCTTCATTCCTGATTTATCTATTTTGGATTTGATCCTGAATGAAGGGCCTTATTCTGTGAAGATCCTAAATCTATCGATGTATCAAATTCCAAATAACAAATAACAAAATTCAAATAAATTTCAAAAAACAAATACCAATGATCAAACCTTTACACTTAGATTGTAATTTGGTAATTTAGACATTGGAATTCATTTGTGTTTTGGTGCTTGCTATTTGTGATTTCATTATTGAAGTATTAAAGCTAAATCCAAGCCCCTTCTGGATCTGTATGGCTACAAAATCGAAGAAATACCAGCTTTGGAAACCCCGTACGAACAACAATTTTCCGGCTTCATTCCAAATTTGTCTATTTTGGATTTGATCCTGAATGAAGGGCCGTATTCTGTGAAGATCCTAAATCTATCGATGTATCAAATTCCAAATAACAAATAACAAAATTCAAATAAATTTCAAAAAACAAATACCAATGATCAAACCTTTACACTGAGATTGTAATTTGGTAATTTAGACATTGGAATTCATTTGTGTTTTGGTGCTTACTATTTGTGATTTCATTATTGAAGTATTAAAACTAAATCCAGGCTCCATCTGGCTCTGCATGGCTACAAAATCGAAGAAATACCCGCTTTGGAAACCCCGTACGAACAACAATTTTCCGGCTTCATTCCTGATTTGTCTATTTTGGATTTGATCCTGAATGAAGGGCCTTATTCTGTGAAGATCCTAAATCTATCGATGTATCAAATTCCAAATAACAAATAACAAAATTCAAATAAATTTCAAAAAACAAATAACAATGACCAAACTCTCGAAGCTGAATCTGTGATTTGGTAATTTGAATATTGGAATTCATTTGTGTTTTGGTGCTTGCTATTTGTGATTTCATTTTTACCTTGATGTATCAGTCATTTTCGCAATTCTCTCAACGAAATGCTACTAATATGATACTTCTGAAAATAACAATTACTATTTAGCTGTCATTTCGAGGAGTTTACGACGAGAAATCTTTTTATCCATAACTAAAAATAAATTTGTTGGGAAACAAGATTTCTCCTCGCTTCACTCGTCGAAATGACATTCCTTTATTTATATAAAATTTGGAGAGCAAAATGAAAATTCTAAAATATGTATTTATCATACTGACAGTTGCCCTGATGGGTTGCGGCGGTCAGAAAAAGTATGATGTTGTGATTCGTAACGGCAGTATTTACGACGGCAGTGGTGACGCTGCTTATCTCGCTGATCTGGCCATAAAAGCGGATACAATTGTCTTTATCGGTGAGATTGAAGCAAACGCCGGCAAGGCGGAAATCGATGCCGGCGGTATGGCTGTCTCGCCAGGTTTTATCAATATGCTAAGCTGGGCGACAACTTCCTTGATTGAGGATGGAAATTCCCAGGGCGACATCAGGCAGGGCGTGACCCTGGAGGTTTTCGGTGAGGGCTGGTCCATGGGACCGCTGAATGAAAAAATGAAAGATGAAGGGAAAAGCAGCCAGGGAGACATAAAATACGATATCGAATGGACGACCCTGGGCGAGTACCTGGAACACCTGGAAAAACGCGGAATTTCGACAAACATCGCTTCCTTTGTCGGCGCAACCACTGTTCGAATTCATGAAATTGGTTTTGAAGATCGGCCGCCCACCGATGAAGAATTGCAGCGCATGAAGGATTTAGTCCGCCAGGCGATGGAAGAAGGAGCGGTTGGAGTCGGATCTTCTCTCATTTATCCGCCGGCATTTTATGCCAAAACCGATGAGCTCATCGAGTTGTGTAAAGTGGCTTCCGAGTATGGCGGTATGTATATCTCCCACATGCGCAATGAAGGCAATCAATTGTTGGAAGCGGTCGATGAACTGTTAACCATTGCCCGGCAGGCAAATATTCCTGCCGAAATTTACCATTTAAAAGCGGCCGGTGATGCGAATTGGTCGAAGATGGACCAGGTCATCAAAAAAGTTGAGGCTGCCCAAAAAGAGGGATTGAAAATTACGGCTGATATGTATACGTATGTGGCTGGAGCTACGGGTTTAAGCGCCACCATGCCGCCCTGGGTGCAGGAAGGCGGGTTTGATGCCTGGGTGGAAAGAATAAAAGATACGAATATCCGCAATCGTGTAATTCGTGAAATGATCACACCAACGGATGATTGGGAAAACCTGCTCATGCTGGCGGGATCGGCTGATAAAGTATTGTTGGTTGGCTTCAAAAGCGAAGGACTTAAACCTTTGACTGGAAAAACGCTTGCTGAAGTTGCACAAATGCGTCGAAAATCACCGGAGGAAACTGCCATAGAACTGGTTATTGAAGACAGCAGTCGAGTTGAAGCGGTCTATTTCCTAATGACGGAAGACAATCTCAAAAAGCAGATTGCTGTACCGTGGGTTGCGTTCGATTCCGATGCCGGATCTTTAGCGCCGGAAGGTGTTTTCCTGAAATCGAACCCACACCCCCGTGCGTATGGCAATTTTGCCCGACTTCTTGGCAAGTATGTGCGCGATGAAAAAGTGATTCCATTACAAGAAGCTATCCGGCGCTTGACATCCTTTCCCGCCGGGAACTTAAAAGTTAAGAAAAGGGGACTGTTAAAGGCCGGCTACTTTGCAGATGTGGTCATTTTTGATCCGGCAAAAATTCAGGATCATGCGACTTTTGAGAAGCCTCATCAATATTCTACCGGTGTTCACCATGTTTTTGTCAATGGGGAACAGGTGTTAAAAGATGGTGAACATACAGGCGCTAAACCCGGAAGAGTTGTAAGAGGTCCGGGATGGAAGGGATGGGATTAGGAGTCTGAGTGGTGTACGATTTTGGCTTCGTGATTCATCGCGGGGATTTTGAATTTCTAAAAATATCGTAGTCCCAACGGGACGGAGGATGAGAAAAAACTCAAAACTATCTGAATAATGATCAGAGAAATGTCAGGATTTAATCATATTTATCATTCGTCCTTAACAGGACTTTTGGTTTTTTGGGGTATCAATTCCCACCAATAAATTGGTGGGTTTTATAAACATTAATCCCGTGTGGGATTTATTAATGAAGATAGCTGGTTTATTGGATAATCTTTTCCTCGATTAATCTCTCGAAGCAATCCACAAAAATCGGGTAAATCGATTCACTGACCCGCATCCCTTCTTTGGTCAGGGACAAAGTATGGACATCGTACTTGATCCACTTTTGCCAGTCAGGGCCAAATTGCCCGGAAAGTTCTTTTTCCCAATCCGAAACCGAGATATCAAAACGATCTTTTAAATCTGTAAAGCTAAATCCTTTTACCTGGCGCAACTGCAGGAAAATCCATTCTTCCAGGTTCATTATCTCAGTTAAATGCTCAGTCTTTGCTAGCGGAATTTCTTCACGTTCCAGGTTGCGGAGGTATTTTAAAAAATGGTTCACATTCCAAAATCGCCGTTGGCCATCGAATGAGTGCGCCGACGGTCCAACACCCAGGTACGGCACCAACTCCCAATAATTTGAATTGTGCTTACTTTCAAAACCAGGCAGAGAGAAGTTCGAAATTTCGTAGCGTTGAAATAAACTATTTTCCATTTCATCAACTGCATATTGATAAAACCATTCCTCGGTTTCTTCCTCAACAGGGTTTAGGGTTCCGTTTTGTTTTTGTTTGAAGAACGGCGTTCCTTTTTCATAGGTCAGGTTGTAGAGTGAAATGTGTTGAACGTTCAACTCAATTGCTATTCGAAGGCTGTGCTGCCAATCTTGCTTGGATTGACCGGAAATGCCAAACATTAAATCCAAGCTGACATTCATAAAACCAGCTTTTTGTGCCAGCCGGATTGCTGTGATCGCCTGGTGCGCATCATGAATTCGATCAGCAGATTTTAAGACATCATCCTGGAATGCCTGCACACCAAAACTGGCCCGATTGATACCCATTTGTTGGTAAGCTTGCAAATCTTCCAACGTTGTGGTACCCGGGTTGATTTCGATACTGCATTCGGCTAATGTGCTTGTGTCGAAATTTGTTGAGATGGTTTTGAGAATGTTTTCTAACTGGCTGGTTTTAAGCATGGATGGAGTGCCACCGCCAAAGTAAATGGTTTTGATTTTTTGCTTCCCCCAATTTTCATCTGCCCGCAGTTCGATTTCCCGGATTATGGCATTTGTAAATCGATCATAAACGCTGCCGCCGGCTTTTCGATAAACCGTAAAGAAATCACAATAACCGCAGATGTGATCGCAGAATGGGATATGCAGGTAGAGGCCGATTTCGGTGGATTTCATTTACTCATCGGCAATTTAAGTTTAAGGTAACTTCTATCGAATAATATTCGCTATCCGGCCCCAGCGAATCATTTTAAAAAGTTGGTAAAATTTGGCGGTCTTATCCCATGAAAAATAAATGATCAGCGCTTCTCCTACAATGTTCTCTTCCGGGAGAAATCCCCAGTAACGGCTGTCAAGACTGTTGTCGCGGTTATCTCCCATCATAAAATAATGATTATCAGGCACAACCACTGGCCCATAATTATCTTTATTTCCGGCTCCAGCAGGTTTAATTCCGGCTTCCGGATAATTTGGGGGTAGGGTATTAGATAGCAGTTTTGAATGTGGCGGGTATTCAACATAATTGCCATTGATATAGATTTTCTTATTCTTGATTTCTAAAGTATCTCCGCCAACGGCAATGCAGCGTTTGATATAGTCCTGATCCGGGTTTTCCGGGTACTTAAACACAACAACATCACCGCGCTTGGGGTCTTTAAATCCAGGTAATCGAACCCATGGGATTTTAACATTGATTAATGGTATTTTATCCGGAGTTCTTACACCATAGATAAATTTATTAACCAGCAGGAAATCACCGACCAATAAAGTATCTTCCATAGATCCGGTTGGAATTCGAAATGCTTGCACAACAAAAATTCTTAAAATTAAAGCTGCGACTAAGGCGAATAAAATCGCTTCGGTATATTCTCTAAATATATTTTTACTTTTTGGTTTTTGCTTTTTGGTTTGATTAGTTGTTTTTTGTATGGGCGATTTTTGATTCATTCTATACCTTATTAATATTAATTGTCCACTTGTAAAACCGCAAGAAACGCTTCTTGTGGAATCTCAACGCGACCCACCTGCTTCATACGCTTTTTGCCTTCTTTCTGTTTCTCTAAGAGTTTTCTCTTTCTTGATATATCGCCACCATAACACTTTGCCGTAACATTTTTTCGCAAAGGTCTTATGCTTTCCCGAGCTATAATTTTGCTGCCGATAGCTGCCTGGATCACAACTTCATATAGCTGACGCGGGATCAGCTTACGGAGTTTATCGCAAAGCTTGCGTCCCCAGGTGTAAGCTTTCTCCCTATGAACAATGATCGACAATGCATCGACAGGTTCTCCATTGACAAGAAGATCTAATTTAACCAGATTACCCGGACGAAACTCTAAAAAATCATAATCAAATGATGCATACCCTTTGGTCATAGATTTTAATTTATCATAAAAATCAAATACGATTTCAGCAAGCGGAAAATGATAATTTAAATCGACCCGATTTTTATCAATATAAGTCGTGTTTACGTAAATACCCCGTCTATCCATTGCCAGTTTCATGATAGCGCCGATATACTCACTCGGAGTAATAATTTGCGCATTGATATAAGGTTCTTCCACAGAACTGATTTCACCGGCAGAAATAAACTCAGCCGGGTTGTCTACCGTTAATACTTTTCCGGCAGTTGTTAAAACATTATATTCCACGTTTGGAACTGTTGTAACCAGATCGATATCATATTCCCGTTCAAGCCTCTCCTGGATGATTTCCATATGAAGCATGCCGAGAAAACCACAGCGGAATCCAAATCCCAGGGCTACCGAAGTTTCCGGTTCAAATGACAAAGACGCATCGTTGAGTTGTAATTTTTCTAGTGCTGCTTTTAACTCCTGGTAGTCGTCGCTGGCAGAGGGAAAAAGTCCGCTAAACACCATCGATTTTGCTTCATGATAGCCGGGAAGCGGTTTTTTAGCAGGTCTGTTTGCGAGTGTAATTGTGTCCCCGACTTTCGTGTCCCGCACTTCTTTTACACCGGCAATAATATAACCGACTTCACCTTGAGATAACACAGGTTGAGGCACTTTTTGTATTTTTAAGTGGCCGACTTCTTGAACTTCAAACGACCGGCCTGTGGAAATAAATTGAATCCAGTCGCCGGCTTTTAGTTTACCATCAACTACCCGAACCAAGGCAACTGCGCCGCGATAGGCATCAAAATAAGAATCAAAAATCATGGCACGCAAGGGATCATTAGCATCGCCATCCGGTGGCGGAATTTTTTCTATGATTGCTTCAAGCAATCCAACCATACCCACTCCGGTTTTGGCGCTTGCCATTATAATTTCATCATCGGAACATCCGACCAGGTCAATAATTTGCTTTTTGGTTTGTTCCGGTTCGGCGCTTTGCAGATCAATTTTGTTAATGATTGGAATAATAACCAGATCATTTTCCAATGCCTTATAAAGGTTACTAACTGTTTGGGCTTCAATGCCTTGTGTGGCATCCACAATGAGAAGAGCGCCTTCGCACGCGGCCAAACTGCGAGAGACTTCATAAGAAAAATCAACATGGCCCGGTGTATCGATTAAATTAAGGATATATTTTTCACCATCGGAATCTTGATAATTCATTGTCACCGCATGGGATTTAATCGTAATTCCTTTCTCTTTTTCCAGATCCATGCTATCCAGAATCTGCGACGTCATCTCCCGATCGGTTACGGTTTGGGTCATTTCTAATAATCGATCCGCCAGAGTAGATTTACCATGATCAATATGAGCAATGATAGAAAAATTTCGAATATTTTGTGCTTGTACCACTTTTTTACTTCTTTTGATTTTAATTTTCTAAACAATTATCGGATAAATCAAGAAAAAAATATACTAACGGCGATGTTGCAATTCAATATAATTTAGCCTATTATAAATGGAAGAATTTCATTTTTTAAACGAAAATGGCTTTCTTAACTACATGTTATCTAAATGCTTAGATAAGTGCTTTCTTTTATATTTTATAATAACTATTAGCCATTAGCTATTTGCTGTTGGCCATTAGCTTACCGATAAGATTGTTACTCATTTTTTATCTATGTTTATTTAACATGTCCATAATCACTTTTACACCTGTTGTGAGATTTAAGGTAATTCTTCAATGAGAATTAATTGAGTCTCCTATTCTAAAGAATTTTCTAAAAACCATTGGAAATCTATTTGACTGTTTCGGCTACAATCAATTTGTGAAAAAATACCAATAGCTAACAGCCAATTACAAATAGATAAGCAGTTACATTTTATATTTGTTTAACAAAAATAGGATTTCAATAATAACTAATTGTTACATTAGAAAAGTTCAAAATTAGACCGATAATTTGTCAAAATATTTATAAACCGATGCGGAAGCTTCCTGATAAACCGACGAGGAATGGAATGTATAAAACTTGAAATACGAATATTGAAATAATAAATAAATTTTAATGACAAAATTTCCAATTGCATTAAAATAAAAGGATATCAATTTTCACCAAAGATTAACCTTAAATTCTAGATATTTGACTGTAATATTGATGTAAAAGAAATGATGAATAAAAAACTACGATCTGACAAGGACAGAAGAAAAAATCCCACACCACTTTTTAGCCGGTATATATTAAAAGGCAGGCGGATGAAAGCACGCAGGGAGGAAGAAGCGGAAAACTATTATGTTGATCGATATGAATACAAATACCTGTTTTTGATTATAGCAATTGTTACACTTTCCATATCGGATGCCTATATTACCTTAAATCTTTTAAAGGGAGGTGGAATTGAATTAAATCCTTTTATGGAATTCTTAATTTCTACAAACTCAAGATTGTTTTTAGCCATTAAAATTATCCTAACTGCTGGCTGTGTTTTGTTTTTTTTGATTCACAAAAACTTCCGTGTTTTTGGGCGATTGCGAATTGTAAACATGATGTATACCGTATTCATCCTTTATGTGGTTTTGATTGTTTATGAAGTTTATTTGATTGTGACTTATTTATAAGCTTTTTAAACCTTTATTGTAAAAGAATTCAATCAACTTCATCAAAATGCCTTCCGTATCCGTAATTGTTCCAACCTATAATCGTAAACACTTTTTACAAGAATGCATCGAGTCAGTTTTGGATCAAACATTCAAGGACTTTGAATTTATTTTAGTCGATGACGGCTCAACAGATCAAACAGAGGATTTTTTAAAACCATATGGCAATAAATTACAATATATAAAGCAAGAACAAAAAGGACCTTCGAGCGCCCGGAACACTGGCATTCAATATTCCGCTGGTGAATGGATCTGTTTCCTGGATTCTGACGATCTTTGGCTGCCTGGCAAATTAGCGGCTCAAATGAAGTTTTTCGCTGCAAACCAGAATTTTAAGATTTGCTATACTGAGGAGATTTGGTATAGGAAAAATAAACGTGTAAATCCGGCAAAAAAGCATCAAAAATTTTCGGGCTGGATTTACCAAAAAATGTTGCCGTTGTGTATCATTAGTCCTTCCTCGGTGATGATCCATCGTTCAGTGTTAGATTTATTAGGCACATTTGATGAGGAATTACCAGCATGTGAAGATTATGATCTCTGGTTGAGGATAGGTGCCGTTTATCCGATTTACTTGCTGCAAGAACAGTTAATCATAAAAAGAAACGGGCATTCGGGCCAGCAGTCGCAAAAATATTGGGGAATGGATCGTTTTAGAATTCTATCCCTGGTGAAAATATTGGAATGTGGACAGCTATCTAAAGGGAATTATAAAGCTACTGTAAATATTCTAGAGGAAAAATGCCTGATATTAGCTATCGGATCTAAAAAGCGAGGTAAGGTTAGAGAAGCGAATAATTATATTGCATTGGCACAAAAATATACATGCACCGGGGAGTGACTGTCTATCTTTTAAAAAACGTAGTTGTCCAAAAAACTAACGGATATAGAATTTAATGATTCTATTTTGGTTAAGATTGAAATGATGGGTCTTGTTGTCTATATTGTAACTTCATTTTTCATAAACGTAAGGAGACCCAAATGGAATTTAGTATTGAATATTGTGTTGTTTGAAACTATTATCCCAATGCTGCCAGTTTGGCGGATTATTTGAAAAAAGAATACAATACTGAACCCAAGTTAATTAAAAGCAGTGGCGGCGTGTTCGAAGTTATTGCAAATGGCCAACTCATCTTTTCTAAGAAACAGTTGGGGCGTTTTCCTCACAATGATGAAATAAAAACGAGTATAAATCGTCTATAAAATTATGGTAGAATATTGCAGTTCAAAAAATTAGGAAAATCCGATTTAGAGGTTTCCACTATATGCTTCGGTTGTGGCGCAGCAGGCAAAATGGGTTGGGGAAATGATGTGACTGATGAAAACTCAATTGCTTCAATTCATCGTGCACTTGACATAGGAATTAATTTCTTTGATACAGCAGATGTCTATGGAAACGGTCATTCTGAGGAAGTGCTTGCAAATGCTTTAGGATCGCGTAGGAATGAAGTTATTATTGCGACTAAAGTTGGAAACCGTAGGAATGAAAAGGGCGAAATGTATGGAGATTTGAGTCGTGATCACATTCTGCAATCTTTAGATAATAGTCTTAAACGGTTAAATCGGGAGGTCATCGATTTGTACCAGGTTCATCGACCCGATGACAATACTCCCATTCAAGAAACTATGGAGACCCTTCTTCACTGTGTGGAAAGTGGAAAAATTCGATACATAGGCCTTTCGAACCAGACATCAGGACAAATTCAAGAATATTTAAATTATGGGGGAATCGTATCATTTCAACCGCCGTTAAGTTTGCTTTATCGTTATGTTGAAGTTGAGTTGTTGCCCTTTTGCCAGGAAAACCAAATAGGCGTTATTCCCTATAATCCTTTAGGCAGAGGGTTATTAACCGGAAAATATTCTACACCTGTTCAGTTTCCGGAAAAGGATTTTAGGCGCAATTATTTTCTCTTCGCAAATGGTGCTTTTGAGCACAATATCAAAATCGTTCAGACACTAAAACGCTATGCCGAAGCTTTGAATTGTGCCGTCGCGCAATTGGCGATTGCCTGGGTTCTGGCTCATCCTTCTGTAACGTCAGCCATTGTCGGAGCAAAACGTCCATCGCAAATTGAAGAAACATCAGCAGCATTTGAAATAAAATTAACACATGAAGAGTTAAAGAAAATTGATCGGATTTTAATGAATCCTGACTATGATAGTACGTAAATCAACAAGAGGATTAGATGACGGAAACAGCTTTATATAGAAAAGGTTTTGGATTAAAGAAAGAAGTTAAAAGTGATATTAAGCAGGACTATCACAGCGAGTTAATAACCTTCTTGATTTCCCATGGCAATGAATTCAAGATTGCTGACAATCATATTTTTTTGGCAAAAGACTTTGGCTTCTGTTATGGAGTTGACCGGGCTGTGGAATACGCTTATCAAACCCGGCTTAAATTTCCAGACCGGAAAATTTATTTAGTAGGAGAAATAATCCATAATCCTTTTGTAAACAACCAGATCAACCAAATGGGTATCGAAATATTGGATGGTTTGCAGCAGAAATCGGCTGATTATTCTTTTCTGAATGCTGATGATGTCGTAATAATACCGGCATTTGGTGTCCAGGATAGTACCCTGGAAAAACTTAAAAAACGAAATTGTGTTTTAGTCGATACAACTTGCGGTTCGGTACTTTCAGTCTGGAAACGCGTCGAACAATATGCACGGGATGGATTTACGGCAATTGTTCATGGAAAATACGACCATGAGGAAACACTAGCGACATGTTCCCAGGTGACAAAATATCCTGATGGAAAGTTCGTCGTTGTTTATGATAAATCAGAGGGTCAATTAATTTGTGATTTTGTCGAAGACAAATGTAGTGCAAAACTATTAAAGGAAACATTTGCTAAAACCTGCTCGCCGAATTTTGATCCTGAAAAAGATTTGCAAAGAGTAGGATGTGCAAATCAAACGACAATGTTAAGTTCGGAGTCCCTAGAGATTGCTAATGATGTTGAACAGTCATTCGTTAAACGATATGGTTTGGAAGAAGCAAAGGAAAGATTCAGGAGTTTTGATACCATTTGCAGTGCAACTCAAGACCGACAGGATGCGATTATTGACTTACTCAAAACAAAATCTTTGGATTTAATGCTGATTATCGGTGGTTATAACAGCAGCAATACCGGCCATCTCGTGGAAATTGCCAGCCAATATATTCCTTCGTTTCATATTGAAGGAAGTAATTCTTTACTTAACGCTATGGAGATTGAACACAAGCTGCCGTTTAAAAAAGACATTATTATCGAAAAGAATTGGCTTAAGAAAGGTCATCTCAAAATAGGGATTACTGCAGGAGCATCAACACCAAACAGCCGGATAGGAGAGGTTATTTATCGGTTTTTAAGTTTTCGAAACGTTTTAACGGAATCAATAAATTCGTTAATCTTTGAAAAAGCGATTGTGAACTAGATTTTGATGAATAAAACCATGAACCAATTAGTTTTAATAAAATGATGTCAATATATTCTGGAACTTGACATTATTTCAAATATTTAATATGTTATATACGAATTTTTTAGTCTGATTTATTTTAGAAGGAAAAAACATGATAACAATTTCCGACAAAGCCCGTGATGAACTCAAGCGAATAATGAAATCAGAAGGCAAAGAAGGCCATGGTATAAAGATAGCTGTTAAAGGTGGAGGATGTTCCGGATTGAGCTATTATATGGATTTGGTCCCCAAACCAGAAGAAAGCGACATGAAATTGGAAGACAATGGAATTCAACTGTTTGTTGATCTGGGAAGCACACTTTATTTAAGCGGGACTGTCCTTGAGTTTTCGGATGGATTGAATGGGACAGGATTTGTATTTAATAACCCAAATGCAACCAGAACATGCGGTTGCGGACAATCTTTTTCTGCGTAACCCGGAGATTAAATGCAAAAAGTCGGCTCAGTTCCCAAAACTCAAACCATTGATATCGCTGAATTTTTTGACGGTGGAATTATTCGTGAAAGAAGTTTTCGTGAGAAGGTAGACGGGTTTGATTGGATTTCCTATGAAGATAAAAAAGTTGTCATCAAGGGCTGCGATAATGTGCCCGTACCAACATGGGCTTATTTATCCTTAGTTGCACACCTGGCACCCTATGCAAGCCGTATTTTTTGGGGTGAACCATGCAGTGCGGTTTTAGTGTACAAAAAGAATTCCAAATAGTTTATTTTATCAATAACTAAATTATTAAAATGCTGCGCTTAACAAAAAAGGTCGAATATGGTTTAATCGCGCTCAAGCACATAAGCTGCAAATCGAAAGACTATATTTATAACGCTAAAGAAATTGCAGAATGTGCACATATACCGAAAGAATTGCTGGCTAAAGTTCTCCAGAAATTAACTCGTGCAGGAATCATAAGATCCGTGCAAGGCCCTCGTGGTGGATATATTTTAACCTGCTCCCTACATGAAATCTCCCTTGCTAAATTTATAACCTATCTTGAGGGAGAATACGACTTGGTTCAATGTGCATCAGATAATGAGGACAATTGCTATTTGATTGATTGTTGCAATATTCGTTCACCGCTTTTGAAGATTAATCATCAGTTGAAAATATTTCTCGATAATATTACTTTAGGCGAAATTCTTTTGTCAGAATTGGAATTACCTATAGCAGTCGTCAAATCTTAAAATATGCAATGATCTAAATAATTTTTATTAGAGAGCAACCCCAGTTGGGATTTTTGCGTAGTTGATTTACTTTTAATAATTTGAATTAATATCTACTAACAATATTAAGGTCATAAATGGATATTCGTGAAAGCACTTTCATGGCGCTGGAATCGATTCGCGCAAATAAATTTCGTGCATTTCTTACCATGCTTGGAATTATCATAGGTGTAAGTGCGATAATCGGTATACAAACTTTAATTTCAGGTTTAAATCAATCTGTCGAAGAGGAACTTTCAGTGTTAGGAGCTGGAACTTTTTATGTTCAGAAATTCGGAGCCTTCTCTAACCCGCATGATGAAAAATACCGAAATCGTAAAAATATAACGTTTGCCCAGGTTAAGGCAGTTGAAAATAAAGCAACTTTGGTCTCTATTGTTTCTCCGACAGTGTATTTATTCGGTGTAGTCAAAAATAAAGACAAAAAAACCAACCCGGATGTAATATTTTATGGCGCTAATGAATTTTGGCAAGTGGCTAATTCTTACTATGTTGAAGATGGCCGGTTCTTAACTGCTCAAGATGTTCAACGGCGCTCCAATGTTTGTGCACTGGGCCAGGATGTTGTGGAGAAACTATTCCCGTTTACAGATCCAATCGGGCGAGAAGTTAGACTGGAAGGAAGAAGGTTCACCGTAACGGGTATTTTTGAAGAAAAAGGACAAGTAATTGGTCAAAGTCAAGATAATTACGTCGTTCTTCCTATAACAACATTTGAGAAATACTTTGGTAAGAAGAGATCGGTTGAATTTGCTGTAAAAGCTAAAAATCCAAAAAGAATGGTTGCAGCAATCGATCAAGTAACGGGTATTCTGCGTGCAGAACGAAAGGTATCTCCCGGCAAAGACAATGATTTTGAAATATTAACCAAAGATTCCCTGCTCGAAACATATAATAACATAACTCAAAATTTTTTCAGAGGCACTTTGTTAATTGTCGGGATGGCTTTTTTGGTCGGCGGTATAGGAATCATGAATATTATGCTTGTCTCAGTTACGGAACGCACCAAAGAAATTGGCATTCGAAAAGCGGTTGGCGCCTCGCGAAGGGAAATAATGGGACAATTCATAACGGAGTCCATCATTCTTAGTGGAGTAGGCGGAATTATTGGAGTTATTTTGGGAGTGGGTATCGGAAATATATTGGGGATGGTTATTAATTGGCCAGCGACTGTTCCGGTCGGCGTAGCTTTGCTTGTATTTTTGTTTTCGGCTGCAGTTGGATTATTTTTTGGCATATATCCGGCTTTAAAAGCAAGCAAACTAAATCCAATTGAGGCATTGGGCTACGAGTAGTTTTCATTTCAGGGAATTTTTTCTTAATCTCCTGTCCTTAATTTATTCTAGTTTTTTACCTAAATCATTTGTAATTTATTTGCCTTAAGGTTTGTGAGAAAACCGGATTGCCTTTGAATAATTTAAATTTTCAAATTACTAATGGTTACTTCTAATAATTTCGAGTCAAAACTAACGTTCATTCGTAACGAAATCAATACTTACCTGGCTCAGACCATGAGCAAAGAATTTCCGTTTACCTTGTATGAACCTATGCGGTATATGATGGCAGCCGGTGGTAAAAGACTCCGGCCTATTCTTTTGTTGCTTGCGTGTGAAGCTGCAGGCGGCAAATGGAAAGATGGTTTGGATGCTGCAATAGCTGTAGAATTATTGCACAACTTTACCCTGATACATGATGACGTTATGGACCAAGATGATACCCGCCGTGGGCGAAAGACAGTCCACAAAAAATGGGATGTAAATGTTGCCATATTGGCTGGAGATGGATTGATAGCTCTTGCTTATAATTATTTGCTTCGAACCCATTGTAACGATTTAAGTCGCCTTGGTTCTCTTTTTTCAAAAACACTGTTGGAAGTTTGTGAAGGCCAGGCTTTTGATAAAGAGTTCGAATCGGAGGAAGATGTATCGTTAGACGATTATTTTAAAATGATCAAGAAAAAAACGGCAAGCTTGTTTACAATGTGTGCCGAATTAGGCGCGATTATTGGTGGAGGTACGGAAAAAACGATCTCTGAATTAAGATCATTTGGATTAAACCTGGGGATTGGATTTCAAATCCAGGATGATCTTTTGGATGTGATGGTTAAGGAAGAACTTACGGGCAAAACCTGGGGCAGTGATATCCGGCAAAAAAAGAAAACTATGTTGTTAATCCATGCCAGAAATGAAGCTTCTCATTCTGACCGTGAAGTTATTGAGGAAATTTTTGCCAAACCGGAAGTGGATACAAAAGATGTCCTTTTGATTAAAGATGTTTTTCAAAAGGCTGGTACTTTGTCGTTGTCTTCACAAATGCTGGACAAACATTTTAATCTTGCCCGAAAAAGCTTGGATCAAATTGAGAAAAGCGAAGGCCGGTTGGTGCTTGAGTATTTTTTAGAATCCGTTATCAACAGAACACACTGACAGTTGTTTTATTTTTTGGTGTAATTTCTTTGTTGAATTATTCAGTTAGCAAAGTTATAGAGATTCTCGGTTTGAAAGGGGTTATGTTTCTTCAATGAATCACATTTGTCGCTTCTTCCTCATTGCTACCATTGTTATCTTCTTCAACCAATTCATGTATCAATGGTTTACTCGCCAAGCGTTCAATCTCATCAAATAACTCATTACGTTGAACAGGCTTGGAAACATAACCATCCATTCCGGCTGCCAGACATCGCTCACGGTCTCCTTTCAATGCATTTCCGGTAAGCGCTATAATGGGTATATTTTTGAAATCGGAATATGTATTTCTAATGCAGGCTGTGGCTTCGAATCCATCCATTTCAGGCATATTGCAGTCCATTAAGATTAGTTCATAAGAATTTCGGTTCAGGGAATCAATAGCTTCTTTGCCATTACCAGCAATATCAACTTTATGTCCCATTTTTTCAAGAAATCGTTGGACTAATTTTTGGTTTACCTTATTGTCCTCTGCTATTAGAATCTGTAGGCCTCTTTTTTTTCGACTTTCTTCGAGGGTATGGCGAGTAACTAATTCTGCATTTTTCTCATTTCTTTCTTTAATTCCAAGCACTGTTTCCAGACAATCAATAAGGTTTGATTTATTAATCGGTTTGGAAAGATAACCTGCGAATCCAATTGCCTTCATCTTTTGAGCTTCCCCTTTAAATCCTGATCCTGTAAGCAGCACCATGAATATATCATGCAATTTTGGATCTGTTTTAATATTGCGGCCTAGCTCTGCTCCGCTTATGTCCGGCAACTGAGAATCAATTAAGATAATATCAAACGGATTTTCCATTCTAACACTTTGCTGAAGAATTTCAAGAGCTGACTTACCAGCAACGGTCTCTTGTACCCAACATCTCAGCGAGGATAATGTTTTATTTAATAATTTCCTACTTTCTTTGCTATTATCCACAATTAGTATTCGATGATCCCGAACATCAATCTGCGGAATATTTTTGATGCTAACATTTATGGGCTGTTTTTCCAAAACCACTATGGACCAAAAAGTTGAACCCTTACCCTCTTCACTTATTACTCCAACTTCTCCTCCCATTATTTCAGACAATTGTTTGCAGATTGCCAATCCCAATCCTGTACCACCATACTTGCGAGTTATGGTACTATTTGCCTGGGTAAACTTATCAAAAAGTGAGCGTTCCTGTTCTTTTGATATACCGATACCCGTATCACTAATTGAGAAACGAATATAAGCTAATAAATCGCTTTCCTTTTTTAATTCCACCCGTACTTCGATTTTTCCCTTGTCTGTAAATTTGATTGCATTGCTAATGTAATTGACCAATATTTGGCGCAGTCTTCCGGGATCACCTCGAAGTTGAGTTGGAACGTTATCATTTACAACAAGGGCCATTTCCAAGCCTTTTTCAATGGCTTCGGATTTCAGCATCTTTACAGCACCCTGGGTTGTATTTAATAGATCAAAGTTAATTGTTTCGATTTCAAGTTTACCAGCTTCAATCTTAGAAAAGTCAAGAACATCATTAATTAGCTTCAACAGGGAGTACCCACAGGATGACACGATTTGGGCAAATTCTGTTTGCTCAACAGTAAGTTCGGTTTCTAACAAAAGGTCCGTCATACCAATAATCCCATTCATGGGAGTACGAATTTCGTGGCTCATATTAGCTAGAAATTCACTCTTTGCAGCACTTGCTACTTCAGCTTTAATAGCCATTTCCTTTGCCCAGGCGGTCGTATTAATAAGGTGTTCATTGGCTTGCTGAAGTTCTTTATTGGTTTTTTCAAGTTTTGTCTTTGCTTCCTTCAATTTTTTTTCTGATAGTTTACGATCGGTGATATCTCTTAACGAACCCTCACTTCCTACCGGATTTTTAGCTGAGTTATAGAGAAGGTGGGCATTTACAGATAAATAAACCATTTGCCCATTTTTTTTCCTCATCCGAATCTCAAAATCGTTGACTTCTCCTTTTTTTTCAAGGGCTTTATATAGCTTTACATAGTCATTAGAAACAGCATAGAATTGTTCCAATGGTTTGCCGATTAATTCTTCCCTTGTATAGCCTGAATACTTCTCAATAGAAGGACTAATCTCTGTTAAACTACCTTCATACTCAGTTAGGTAATATACATCTTGCACATTTTCAAATATTGAGCGATACTTTTTCTCGCTTTCGATTAGTTCCTTATCCATTTCCTTGCGATCTGTGATATCAAATGCAATTCCCAAAATCTCGATAATCTTACCTTCCGGAGTGGTATCGAAAACAACTCCATTTGAATGGAACCAGTGCCAATTTTCGTTTGCATCTTTAATTCTATATTCAAATTCATAAACCTTATCTTCATGAATCAATTGAGACGGTTTGTTTAAACCCTCGATAATTTTAGTCTGTTGCTCCAGTATTTGTAGTAGATCATCAGGATGAATTTTAGATTGAATAAAATTTAGGCCATCATCTGATAAAACCCTTTCCTTACTATAACCTAAAACCTGCTCATAGGCATCGTTGACAAATAAATACTTGTGGTTAATGATATCAATTACATAAACAAAATTTGGTGAAGCCCGGACAATTCTTTCAATAAAATGCTTGCTGCTTTTCAATTCCTCCTCAGCCTGTTTGCGCTTTAACAAATCATTTAAGGCTGTAACCCTAATTGTTTTGTTCTTATATTGGATCGTCCTGCCATGGATTTCAACAGGTAATGTTGTTCCATCTTTGCGCAAAGCCAGAGCCTCATAGGGGTCTTCAAATCCTGAATTCATATTTTTGAGTACAAGTTCACGGCATTCAGGAGGAACAAAATTCATAGCTGGCATCCCAATGAGTTCGTTAAGCTCGTAACCCAACATATCCGCCAGTTGTTGGTTAGTTTCCATTATTTTGTCATTATCGATAATAACGATCCCCTCGAAAGAAGCTTCTGACAACCTGCGAAATCTTTCTTCGCTTTCATGCAATGCTTTTTCCGTTCCTTTACTGTCTTGTTTTGTATCTCTGGATTGCATAGATTTGAGTTCAGTAATCAACTCAGATTTGGTCATTTTGTCGTAATTCATCCTTGGGTTCTCCGGGTGCAAAAATATAGAAATGGCAATTAATCGATCAAGTGGTTAATATCTGCCTTCACTTACTCAAATTTGTAAGAAAATTTAGGTTTAAGTTGGTTTTAATTTGTATGGGAATAGTAATTATGCAAAGATTAGACCATAAATTATTAAGACAATTAATGCATTCTTGGCGGTTTAAATCTTCTATAAATATGAAACCATTTCTCAAGATGAACCGTATCGTGAAACCTTAGATAAAGTAGTCAAAGAAATAAATTTTTGGATGGAAGTATTATAGAAAATCCGGAAAAAGAAGAATTTAATCCTCAAGATCAGGAAATATGGAACAACCTTTTTTCAAAGGTTCCGCCTGAATGGAAATCTGTCCAGCCATCAGAAGATATGAAGGATTGTTTACAATTTTTCGAGATGCATAATGTGAAATCCGTACTAGATGTGGGTTGTGGTATAGGTATTTGGGCAATGTTTTTGTGTAAAGCCGGTTTTAAGGTTAAAGGATATGATTTCTCATCGAATGCCATAGAGTTTGCTTCGCGATGGGCAGTTGAGGACAGAGTTCAAATCGAATACAAATGTTGCCCAATTACAGGTAATCCTTTTCCTAATGAAAAGTTTGATGGCCTCCTTGCAGCAAAAGTCCTGGATAATATTTCAAAAGACGAATTAGAAATTGCAACAGCCAATATCATCGAATCTTTAAAAGACGGGGGTCTATTATTTTGCCTTTTTAATCCATACATGACTCCTGAGGAGATAAAGAAGATAGAAGAAAATAATAACCCAACGAAAGGGATAACGCTTACAGTTTATACGGATGTTGAATTGAGAAATTTGTTTCCTCGGTTTAAGTTGCTGGATTTTAAGAAATATGAATATGGATTTAGGGGTCTTTTTCTTGAGAAGTAATTCTTTTTATGAAAGATATTATAAGATTATAGTAACTTGTATAATGTGTATTTTTGGAGTGCATCAACAGTGATGATGCATAACTTCATGATTCTGAGAAACTAATTGCCTTCTGCTAAGGCATGCAGCATCATTGATGCTGCACTCCAAAATGCTTCCATATTAACTCTACTAAAAATATTTTCCAAAAAAGCAACAAGAGTATGGCACACGACGAACAAAATATTAAATACAAAACCTATCCTCACAATCCTCCACATTTATTTGTTCCAAATGCTAAATACTTTATAACTGCCGCTACTTATAAAAAACAACACTATCTTCGATTCAGACAGGCCAAAGAGATACTCATCCAGTCAATCACCAGAGGGTTTTCCGATCAAAATTGGGGTGGAAGATTGGGTCATCCTAGATAATCATTATCATGTTATCGTAAATGCATCTGAAGAATCAGCCAAGCTCAATAAAATTATGCAAACAATCCACAAATTTTCTTCCATCTTGCTTAGCAAGTCTATTCCTGAATTAAAAGATATTAGCAGAATTTGGTTAATTACTGGGATACTTGCCTCACATACAAAAAGTCATATTATGCCCGGATTCATTATGTTTGGTTTAATCCCGTCAAACATGGCTATGTAGATAAATCGGAGAAATGGGAATTCGGTAGCTATTTTTTTCGGATGAATGAAGATAAAGGAGTTGTGAAGGAAATAATTAAGAATTATCCGATTGATAAGATAAAAGTTCGAGATGATTTTTAACTTACTAACATATGGAGTGCATCAACAGTGTTGATGCATAACCTTCTGATTCCAGGAAACTAACTGCTTTCTTCGAAGACATGCAGCATCGCCGATGCTGCACTCCATAAAAAATCCGATAGAATATTGATTTTAAACAAAAAAACCTGTCCAATTTCTCGAACAGGTTTTTTGACTATATACTATTCTTCTTGCATAAACGGATATTTAAAATTTTTCGGAGGAACGAAGTTCTCTTTGATCGTCCGGGTTGAAACCCAGCGAATTAGATTAAATATCGAGCCGGCTTTGTCGTTGGTGCCGGATGCTCTGGCCCCGCCAAATGGCTGCTGTCCGACCACAGCGCCTGTAGGTTTGTCGTTAATATAAAAATTCCCGGCAGCATTACGCAATATCTTGTTCGCTTGAATAGCCGCATAGCGATCCTGCGAGAAAATGGCACCGGTTAATGCATATGGCGACGTTTCATCACAAATATGTAATGTTTCTTCATATTGATTGTCCGGGTAGACATAGACGGTCATCACCGGGCCAAAAATTTCTTCTTCCATAGTTTTGAATTTCGGCGTTTTGGCCTGGATGATTGTGGGTTGGATAAAATATCCTTTGGAATCATCATATTCGCCGCCGATCAGAATTTCTGCGTCACTGGAATTTTTTGCATAATCGATATATTCTGTGATATCTCTGAAAGCATTTTTATCGATAACCGCATTCATGAAATTAGTGAAATCGGTAACGTCGCCCATCTTGATTTCTTTGATCATTGCAAGCATCGAATCTTTAATTGCAGGCCAAAGGCTTTCCGGAACATACATTCGAGAAGCGGCTGAGCATTTTTGTCCTTGATACTCAAAGCTACCGCGAACCGCGGCTACGGCAACTGCCTGCGTATCGGCGCTTGAGTGGACGAATATGAAATCCTTTCCGCCGGTTTCGCCAACGATGCGTGGGTAACTTTTATATTTTTCGATGTTATTGCCAACAGTTTTCCACATCCCCTGGAACGTTGCCGTACTGCCGGTAAAGTGAACACCAGCTAATCTCGGATGATTCATTGCAGGATCGCCGATTGCTGCACCAGGACCCGGAACCATGTTGATCACACCATCCGGCACCCCTGCTTCTTTGAATAATTTCATAACGTAATATGCGCTGTAAACTGAACTGGAAGCTGGCTTCCAAACCACAACATTACCCATCATTGCCGGGGCTGTAGGCAGGTTTGCGGCAATCGATGTGAAATTGAATGGTGTCACTGCGAACACAAAACCTTCAAGAGGGCGGTATTCCAGCTGGTTCCAAATCGCTCCTTCGGATGATACTTGCTGGCCATATAGGTCTTGTATGTAGCTGACATTAAATCTCAAGAAATCGACGCTTTCACAAGCCGCGTCAATCTCCGCTTGAAAGACAGTTTTACTTTGGCCTAGCATGGTAGAAGCGTTAAATAGTTGGCGATAGGGACCGGCAAGCAATTCAGCCGCTTTTAAGAATATTGCGGCTCTGTCTTCCCAGGATGTTTCAGCCCAGGTTTTGCGAGCTTCGAGGGCCGCATCGATGGCTTTATGCACATATTTTTCGTCTCCTTTGTGATACCTGCCAAGCAGATGCTGATGGTCATGGGGACAACGGCAGTCTGCCAAACTTCCGGATTTAACATCTTCCCCGCCAATTACCATGGGTATTTCTATTTCCTTTGACAGCATGTCGTTCAACGTGTTTTTTAATTCTGCTTTTTCACTACTGCCAGGATAATAATCGTAAATGGGTTCGTTTATCGGGTATGGAACATCAAAAAATCCGTTAGGCATGGAATCCTCCAGTTTATTTAAGATTTAAGATTTATCGAATTTAAGCAGAGTGAATATAGAATAAAAATGGTCTGTGATCAAAGAGAAAACGTGTTTTGAAGGCGTTGCTAAACTTCTGATGAAGGACATCTATACGACATGAATGTCGTGTTTCAATTTCATCTTGGGAAATCTGATTAAAACAAAATTAGTTGGAGTATGTTAATCGAATAGTTTATCTTAAAATTTTTCAAACCGGAAGTATTATTTCATTGGAGAATAGTTCGTGCAAGACTTTGTTTTAAGCCAGGCGATTCGATCATTTACGGTACGAAGATTTTGGAATGTGATAAAATCCGTAAGCTCGTTTCTTCTTTCAATTCTTGTACGAAAACCCATTATTTGGGGTATTCCGCCAGTGCTTACAGTAGAACCCACCAACATTTGTAACCTCAAATGTCCGCTATGTGTGACTGGCAATGACACAATGCTAAGATCGGCCGGGCGCATGTCTTTTGATACTTTTCGAAATATTATCGATGATATCGGCGATAAAATTTGGTACGTAATATTATATCATCAAGGCGAACCTTATATCAATAAGGATTTTTTACGATGTGTAGAATATGCCAAAGGAAAAAGGCTTTATACTGAAACCAGTACTAATGTGCATTATCTGAACCCTAAAAATGCGGAGCTTACAGTCCAATCCGGACTGGATGCAGTCATCGTTTCTGTTGATGGTACAACCCAGGAAAGTTATGAGCGCTATCGTGTTAACGGTAAACTGGATAAAGTCAAAGATGGCATTCGCAACCTGGTTGCTGCCAAGAAAAAATTAGGCAGTAAAACTCCGTATATACTATTACAATTTCTCGTCATGAAGCACAATGAACATGAAATTCCCGAGATTGAAGCATTGGCTAAAGAGCTTGAAGTAGATCGACTGCTGAAAAAGAATATCCAGGTTGAGAATTACCAGGAAGCCCTTGAATGGCTGCCTGAGAAAGAGAAATATCAACGCTATTCTATAACAGAATCAGACATAAATGTGCGTAATGGTGGCAAAGGGGTATGCCCCAGGCCTTGGTTGTCTACGCTCATGAATTGGGATGGCGGTATTGTCCCTTGTTGTTTTGATAAAAATGGCGATCACACAATGGGCCATGTCAAGGATCATGATTTTGGAGATATTTGGGCTAACGGTAATTATAAAGAATTTCGTGGAAATATGCTAACCAACCGAAAGTCGATTGATATTTGCAAGAATTGTAACCAGGGTTTTGGTGTTTGGATTTAGAGGTCGGATAATTCTATTATTTTGATGTACGGAACTTTCAATCCTTCAGTGCAATTATTACACATTTCGATAGATTTACGGTCCTTCATCACTAATTTACGAAATGCCAAATATTTACTATTTTTCCAGACTTCCCTGAAAGTAGTCTTATCCCGGAAAACATTTGCAAACGCATTGTCAGCATCCTTATCGAAACAACATGGCGCCACAGAACCATCCCAGTTAATCGTTGAATTTAGCCATAATCGCTTACACCAGTTTTTGATATCTCCATTCATTTCAAAATCGTTGCCATTAGTTTTGTAGCGTTTCAGGTCATCTCGATCTGGTAGGAAGGTTTCTGCCTGGGAATTTGAATAAACCTGGGCTGTTTTGAATGAGATCCGGTTTACTTTATTCTGTTTAGCGATTTCGATGAGATTGTCCATCTCTCCCTGGTTGTGTTTGAATACGATAAATTGCAACTCGACCAGGGGTGTTTTACTGTTCAAACGTTTCTTTGCCTGGGTGATGCGTTGTAAAGTTTCAAATACCAGGTTAAAGTTGCCGCCAACGCGGTACTTTTCGTAGGTTTCCTGGTTGGTTCCATCCATTGAAAAAATGAGTACATCAAGACCAGATTGCACCAATTCTTCGGCAGCTTCCTCAGTACGGATGAAATGTCCATTTGTGGACGTCTGTGTCATGATCCCTTTTGAATTCGCATACTTAACGAAATCCAGGAATGAGTGGTTAATGAGGGGTTCACCCTGGTTCCACAATTGTACCTGTAATATATAATCTCCAACATCATCGATTAGTTTTTTATAATTTTTGAAATTTAATTTGCCAAGCGCACGGGTCATTTCACCATTTCCGGAGGGACACATAGGACATTTAAGATTGCAGATATTGGTTGGTTCAACCATCAAATTAATGGGGTAACCCCACACGAATTGTTTGCGCAGTATTTTGGAAAGAAACATGGATGTAAATAATTTGATAACATTAACGATCCGTTTTCGGGTAATTTTAATTTGTATGATTTGCAACGATTTGATCAGCGATTTGATCGGAAATACATTAACATGTTTACGTAATTTATTTCCCTTTACAGAATCCCAGGTTGAAGATAGAATATCTTTCATTTCTCTGAAACGCTCTTTCTTTTTTGAGATAAAATAAACGCCGATTAAAGCTGGAATAATTGAGCCTAGTGTAAATAAGAACAATGAAGTTGCTACAGCGTGAGCGGGATTTATACCATAACCATTAAAGAAATAGGCGGCGAGACCTTCTCGGACTCCAAGTCCGGAAATGCTGATAGGGATCATCCCTGAACCCCATAAGTAAATCGAAGTGAGTGTAGTGGGCCAAATTGCAATGGAATTCACTTTGTTGATCAAAACATAATATTGGCTCACCATCAGAATAAACATGAGTAAAGATAAAACCACGGTCCAGGTAAGCATTGTGTAATAATTCGTTTTTTTTTCTTGGAATCGTCTGAATATACGAAGTTTTGGTACAAAAAGAGTGGCCGATGTTATAATAATTAATAGGCCAATACAATAAGGTGTTAGCCCGGGAAATGTAAACGGTAGCACAGTAAAAATCAAAAACAGTTTGACAAAAGTTTGGGAAAGTTTCTCCAATCCGAACGCTAATACTTTACCATTCTTTTTGCCCTGAAGTAAAAATATTTTGCTTACTTCTGCATGTCCCCCTGGTAACATGAGTCGAAAACTAAATCCTGCAAAAAATGAAGAGACGAGATCTTCTTTTGCAATGTTGTTGGAATTGCAGTACAAAAGATATCTCCAGCGCAGATACTGGAGATATAAACTCAAAATAGTGATCATTCCGATGAGAAGTACCGTGTAGATCGTCAATTGCTGAAAGTACTCAAAGAATACTTGAAGATCGACTAGTAACATAATCCAGGCAACTAGACCAATCCCTAATCCGAGCTTGGTAAAATAGAGAAATTTTTTCTTAACTGATTGCTTCATCGCTTTATTTCCATTTGTAGAGCTGTAATCCACCGAGGATAGTAAGGAATATAATGTAACCCGGGTAAATAATTTGCATAAATAGTAAATACGATATCAATTGTTTCTGTTTAAAAATGATTGCTGCTTTGTACAAGCAAGTGAATTCAAATATAAGCTTACAACTTAAAAATGCAAGCCATAGTAGAAATTGATGTGGAAAAATGATTGGAAAAAGTAAAATTAGAACGTGATAACCAAATAACCCTAAAGGAAGCAGCATGGATAAAGGGGATCTTATCAATGTTTTGCTGTTTTTCCGAATTTGTTGATTCAGGAATTCTTTTTTGTTTTTTGGAGGTTGTGTCAATACAAATGTCTCCGGATCTGCACAATAATCAATTTTGCCAGCTTTAGTTCGAAAGCGGTCGGTAAGGTGAATATCATCACCACTTCGAAATTTTTTCAGTGAATGGAATCCCCCCACACTTTTGAGTGTGATGGATCGGTATGCCATATTCCGACCGATACTGCTATAAGCATATCCCATTTTTGTTAATGCAGCGACAACAATGGTAGAGAAAAGATTGTCGAATTCCTGGAATTTATGAAAAAAGCCTTTGCCGGAAATTAGGAGAGAATATCCTAAAACCATTGTAACTCGCGCTTCAAAATAAGGCGCCATTTTTCGCAGCCATTGTTTTGGCACAATGCAATCCGCGTCTGTCACAAAAATAATTTCACCTGTAGATTTTGAAATTCCTTCTTGAAGTGCATTTAGTTTTCCACGTAATTCTGAACTTTTTTCCTGTAATTGTACCATGCGCCAATTTGAATGCCTTTGACAAAAACTTTGAATAATTTTTCCCGTTCTATCTGAAGAACAATCATCCACTAAAATGATTTC
The DNA here is from genome assembly GCA_964464595.1 of uncultured Deferribacteres bacterium. GTDB lineage: Bacteria > Zhuqueibacterota > JdFR-76 > JdFR-76 > DREG01 > JADFJB01. The sequence continues at coordinate 29,328 of CAYXGW010000024.1, read as the reverse complement.
AAATTGGTTTTCTTCATAGTCTAATTTTTCGAGGCTTTCCAAACAAGGAAAAATTCGCGATTCTTCATTTCGAGCTGCGATAATTACGCTAATTTTTTTGGGCATAAATTGGTTTGCAGGTATTTTTTTTAATCTATTTAGACCGGTATAAACAATACCCAGGAGAGAGAAGTATAGAAGATTCGAGCCAATAAATAGGTAGAGGAGAAGATTAATTTCAATAATCAAATTTAAATCCGAAATGCATGATTGTGAATTCGGAAGTCACATCCAAGGTTTTACTTTTCATGAATGCGATCGACAGATTGAAGAACAAATCGTTAAATGGCTCCCACTCCGTATAAAATTCTAAATGATTATCGGTAGTTAAAATTCCTTCAAGAAAATCGCGGGTTTGTCTGGCATCGGTTTGAGTCCCCAATAATATATTATGACCGATTAGGATATTTCCGCCAATATTTTCATCAAGATAATTATCCCCATGTTTAACCTGGCTCCACTTTATACCTGTCAAAAATCGATAGTGCCATTGTTTTTGTAAGTTTGTGTAAATTACCTGCGAATTAGGTCCTGTACTGAATCCAAGCGATCTGCCATCATTTGTATAACTGTTAATTTTGAACTTATGGGTATAAACCCAGGGCATAACTGCTATGTATTCGAAACGCAATGACAGATTGCTTAAGTGAAGAGGATCGGCTACATGCAAACCAATTTGGAAGCCATGTTTATTTCCAAACCAATCCGTAAACAGTTTACTGGTAAAGAGTTCATCGATAAAAACAGTACCGTAAATTTTACTGCCGCGGAAAAGCCGCCCTTCAATATCAATTGCTATCATTTCATTATCGCGGTCACGCAAAGAATGTTCAGTTGCCCGATAAAAGTTAAAAGGCACCCAATAAGCCCATTCTGCTGAGCGGTTGCCGTAAATAATCAATTCACTAAGCCCAATTGAAACACGGGAAGATGGTGAAAACTCAAGACGATGCGCTGCAATCCACTTATCAGGATAAACGGGTTGTCCATCAATTGAATCTGAACTGGCTTGCGAAAGCAGCTTTCCATGCATAAAGGTAAAACCACCCCATTTCCAGCGTTTACTGATACTAAAATAGGGAAATTGTTCAACATTATCTGACAGGATGAGCTGGCTAAATTCACCAAGTCCCCACGTAGTTGATTGATGCGCAAACCTGAAATCCATTATTGGAGAACTATAAGCCATCTCGCCGCCACTACGATCAAAAAATGTTGTTCCATTTGGAGATTGGTTCCATGCGCCTTTCATAATCGGGTCTTCAAGACGATACACTTTGTCACCGTTTAAAGCCATCTGAGTTACTTCCAGTGCAATAGAAAATCTTTCGCCCATACTGCCGCGAAACTTAAATGTTTGGGCATTGTTAGTCCGATAAACATCGTCATCACGACGGTCGTAGGTAAAATCCTGGATGAAATCGAAATAAAAACTATTTGTTGAATCTTCCCAAAGAACAACATGGTTTTCTTCCTCGGGTTGATTTTGCTGAAAAAACCGATTGAAGTCAGATTTGAATTGCTTTAGATTTGATAAAGGACTATACCAGTTTGATGTTTCCGAAGTATATTTATATTTTTGCAGCCGGTTTATTTCAAAACGAAAATCAAGTAAAAAATTGTCGAGCCGGTTTAGATCAATGTTAGTAAGTTTTTCACGCTTTGAATTGATTCTAGTCAATAGTTTACTGATGCGGCCGCGGCCAAAAGGCTTTACTGCATCCCGCATGTTAGCAACGATGCCTAAAGTTTCCATACGATCCAGGAAAGAATAAACCGGATGATGGATGGGGACTCGTCCCGGGTTATCAGCCCAGAGAATATGAACGTTTAAAGCTACCAGGAGTATAGGGAAAAAATATCTATATTTCATCAGTACTGTGAATACTCAAAATGGATTAATGTTTTTAATTACTAAAAATCCCTTGGGATTTTTTCCCTTTAATTCGAGCAACAAATTGACTCCAGATCGTTTTATTGATTCGAAAAGACGGCCTAACTCTTACAAAGTTCAGTTTTCCGTTAATATCCGGCTCTGCAGCATCAAATCCAAATGAAAATATGAAATCCGAATTTGGATCATCCCAGCCATTTATACGGCCAAACCTCATGTCATTAATTATAATTTGATTGCCTTTTTGTGCAACTGAATATTTGTTATTTATAAATCGAAGCAGTCTTTGTAGTTTTTTGTCTTCTTTATATGGTTCCAATAAGTTTTTATTTCTTGCAACCGGGTGGAACTTAATGTCCTTTTCACGATCAAAGAGGGAATAATATCCTTCCCAATAAAATTCGTCACCTTCTGCCTCACATCGCCAAAGAATATTGTTAAAAAAAGTGGGTATTGTTAAAATGTTTGAATATTGAATGCCTTGCTGCCGTAAGGATGACTCAAAAACCGAGGTAACATACATCTTATTGGCAACTGTCAAAAACAAGTATATTGAACTGATAGAGAGTCCTAAAACCAGAACCTTCTTCCGGATCGCAGAGGATCGTTTTAAGAACAATACTAACAGTAAACATAACAGAAATGGTGTAGTATAAACCGGATCGATGATAGAGATAGTATAAAACGCCACCGGGTAGGAAGAGAACGGTTGAAATAATTGGGTTCCGTATGTAGTAAAGCAATCCAGCAAAGGATGTGTGAACAAACACCAGAATGTTAGGTGAAGCCAATCATTAAATGTTGCGTTTTGTTGTCGATGGATTTTTTGAATCAAAAAAGCAAGAATAGGTGAGAATAGAATGGCGAAGACAATAGAATGGGAAAACCCCCGATGAAAAGCAACCTGGTCTACGACATCCAGTATGGGGTTTAAAGCTACGTCCAGGTCAGGGATTGTTCCTGCAAGCGCTCCCCAGTAAACAGCCTTGTTCCCTACTTTTTTACCAAGAACCAGCTCACCAACTGCCCCACCTAGGGTGATTTGTGTGATGGAATCCAAATTCTACTGAATCTTGAAAAGTTAATGTGGTTGGAGTTAGATACCGGATCTAAATAAAGTTTACCCTTGAACCAGCTTCACCTTAATTCCATGGGAACATAATCTCTTTTGCCTTCTCCAAGGTAAATTTGCCTCGGTCTGGCGATTGCTTGTTCTTTATCGGTTACCAATTCTTGCCATTGAGCGAGCCATCCCGGGGTTCTGCCAATTGCAAAAAGCACTGAAAATATTGTTACAGGCAAGTTCATGGCTTCGTAAATGATGCCCGAATAAAAATCAACGTTTGGATAAAGCTTACGAGATATAAAATAGTCATCTTGTAAGGCAATTCGTTCCAATTCGGTAGCGATATCAATGATTGGATTTTTGCCGGTTACTTCGAAGACTTCATCGGCGATTTGTTTAATAATTGTGGCGCGAGGATCGAAGTTTTTATAAACACGATGTCCAAAACCCATTAGCCTGAATTCGCCTTCTTTGGCTCGTTTAACATATTCCGGCACTTTATCTTTTGTGCCAATTTCCCGTAACATTCGCAAAACTTGTTCGTTAGCCCCGCCATGTAACGGACCATAAAGTCCTGCAGCTGCAGCAGAAGTTGCACAATAGGGATCGGCTTCCGAGCTACCCACTGTTCGCATGGCGGTTGTGCCACAATTTTGTTCATGATCCGCATGTAGAATCAAAAGGACGTCCATTGCTTTTTCAATTGCCGGTGTAGGTTTATATTTTAACTCAGTCATTTTGAACATCATATTGAGGAAATTTCCTGAATAGCTTAATTCATTATCCGGTAAAATGTAGGGAAGTCCCTTGCTGTGGCGATATGCGAATGCAGCTAAAGTCGGCATTTTTGCAATCAGCCGATGGATTTGTTTTTCTCTTGATTTAGGATCTGCAATTTTTTTCGAATTTGGGTAGAATGTGGATAGGGCTGCAACCGTACTAACCAGGATTCCCATAGGATGGGCGTCATATCGGAATCCATCAATGTGTTTTTTAACATTTTCATGGAGAATGGTATGATTAGTAATACTCCAAGTCCAATCATCCAATTGTTTTTTATTTGGCAGTTCACCATTAATAATCAAGTAGGCTGTTTCTAAAAATGTACTTTTTTCAGCGAGTTGTTCAATGGGATAACCACGGTAACGCAATATGCCTTTATCACCGTCAATATCTGTAATAGTGCTCTTGCAAGAAGCTGTGTTTTTAAAGCCGGGGTCATAAGTCATTAAACCAAAATCTTCATCTTTCACTTTAATCTGGCGTAAAGCCATGGCACTTATTGTTTCATGCTCGATTGGGATTTCGTAGGTTTTACCAGTTCGATTGTCAGTTACTGTTAAAGAATTTTTACTCATGAACCTTCCTTTGATTGTACAAATTATGTTTTACATTTTGTATCTTTGAGGATATACAAATTAGTCTGAGCATCAATTAATTTCAACAAATTCAGGTGAAATGGAACAGTCTAATAAACTTATTAAATGACCGGCTTTCGTTCCGGTAGTGATGCTGATTTTTGCATGATCATTGGTGTCTGACCGAAAATACCCATTCTTGTCATTTCCGTATGCTTTTAACTAAAACTTTGAGTTAGCTTAATTTATTTGGAGAAGGAGATTTCAGAAAAACTAACTTGTGTAATGTCATCCTTAAATAACCCTGGATTTATTCTCATTGGCATAATAATATCGTATTAAAATTATGCAATTTTCAAGAGATATTTTAATTTCAAATAACGGTGAAGTTGTGATTAATAATAAAGAGATTGAAAAATCTCACAAAGGAAACAAATTAGATGGATTATCGGAAAAGTATGTTATCGTAAGTCCTTTTGAAAAATTTAAGCTTTGGTTTAAAGAAGCCATGGCGCAGGAGTCGTACGATCCCAATCTGATGACATTGGCTACTTCGACAAATGCTGGAATGCCTTCGGCAAATACCGTTTTATTCACAGGCATCCAAAATTCAGGATTTCTGTTTTCTGCAAATCATGAAATCTACAATGGAATTAATATTGAAGAGAATCCAAATGGTTCTTTACTATTTTACTGGCGATTCTTAACCCGGCAAGTAATTATCGATGGGAAATTGGAGGAGAGGAAACAAGCATTGGAAGAGTATGTCCGTTCTCAGCCATTTGAAAACAACGTTGACCTTCAAGTTTCACCAAAATACCAGAAAGCATATTGCTTGCGACCGCACCGCATCGAATTTTGGCAAGGCCGTCCCATGCGGCTTCACGATCGGTTACAGTATCTCAAAGATGGTGATCAATGGCGAATTGAACGCCTCGCGCCATAGCGGGCACGAATTTGTCTCCTTTTGGTTCGTTTTGACATCTAATTTAGTAAAATTGAAAAATAGTATTAAGGATGAATTCGATGCTTAGAAGTTTTATCACTGAAAACCACATTAAAGAGTCAATTGACTTTTCGGAAGTAATGGAACAGGCTTTTGCCAAAGAGAAAAGACTAAATGAGCAAATCAAATCTTTGGATCAATCTCAACAAAAAGATTTGAACTTTCTTAGACTCAATAACCATCGAATGCGCAGGGTCTTAAATTCATATTCAGTCTCACCTGAGTTAAGGCATAGTGTTGAACAAATAAATAGATCCCAGACATGGTTAGTCCTTTCAGAGGATTTCTGTGGCGATTCTGCACAATCGCTTCCGATCATAGCAAAGATAGCCGAATTAAACCCAATGATTACACTGAGAATTTTAACAAGAGACGATCATCTGGATCTTATGGATCGGTATTTAACCGATGGAAAGCAGGGCATTCCCAAACTTATTGCAATTGATAAGAATTTTAATGAGATTTTTAACTGGGGACCACGGCCCAAGGAAGCGGCTAAAGTATTCATCGGTTCTTTGGAATCCGGAAAAGATAAAGACGAAGCCTATGTGGATTTACATACCTGGTACGCTAAAGATCGCGGGAAAGCCATTGAGGCGGAATTTATAGAAGTTCTGTCGCAAATAATTGTTGAAAAAGAAGGTGTGCTTGGGACATAAAAGGTTCCCTAACACGCATCAACTGCCCATCCTCTAATTTTACATTGGTTTCATCCTCCGCAACAAGGGTAACCGGCTACAACCACAATAACCCCGCAACGGTTAAACAAGTGTTCTTCGCTAACTTTTGGCACCTGGTTAATTTCTACCCTGTTTCCCAGTCTAAATATTTTTATTTTTTAACCCCTTAATATTAAAAGGTTAACTTAAAAGTTAAGCGCCGGTTTAAATTGTGTTTATTATTTGCTGCGCAAATCGATATTTTCTAAGATCCTCCTTTCAACCCAATCACTAGGAGCTCCTAGATCTGCTAATCTTCTTACTATTGTATTATTTGGCACGCCATCTGCTATCATTCTTTCTATAATAATTTGGGCATCTTGAGATTCTATTCGCTCTATTCGATCTATTTGCTCCCTTTTGGAACTTCTCATCTCTCTTTTCAAACCGGCAACTTCTCTCTTTAATTCAACCATGGCCAAATCTTGTGGCGATAGTTCCTTTTTTTCTGTCTTGCTCACATTAAAAAATGTAGTAGGAATAGAATCTTTGGGAGATTTTAAAGTTTCCTTGATAGACTTTTCAATCTTTTCCTGCAGTAAATTTCCCCAATTTGGTGCATTTTTATCATACTCAATAATGCGTAAACTTCTTAAGTCAAAAGGTATATCATCCATAGACTGGGTAACCAATATCGCCGGTTTTGTAATGGCATGCGCCAACCCCAACTCATAAAAAACATTTGGGTTTTTACCGGTCAAATCCGCTAGAATAATCTTGGCATTTTTGGTGGAATTCCAGATGTCATTAACAATATTACCTGGCCTGTACAAATCATCAGCTCTCCTCGGCACAAGCCCTGCATTTACTATGGCAGTGGAATAAATGTCAACATAATACTGGTCGAACCAACCGCCAAACGGCATAATAATAAAACACTCTGGCTTCTCTTCTGTGGAACTCTTGATCTCTGCTTTTTTTGCCATCTTAAGTAATCCTCCTTCAACACATAACATTAAAATAATGCAGCCTCAACTTCTCCCGAATCAACCGCAATTAAACGATTCACCTAATATAACTACATGTTCAGGTTAAATCAATACATTCACCCCTCCGTGTCTTTGTGCCTCTGTGATTCTCTATTTTGTCTGTGCAAGTCTGTGGTTACAAGTCGTAGTCGAAAAGCGGCAAGTAAGCCCCCATAGATTATTTTAGCAATCAAATATTATTTGTTGCAATTACGAACTTATCCAATACATTAATCGTAAAAGCAAAAATTTCTGCATACCTTAAATAAATGTAAATTCTGAAAAATTAGGACTATGTCATCTCGACGAAGCCTTTCGACTGCGCTCAAGATAAACTCCGCGAGGAGAAATCTTACTCAAGCTTTGATATATATTAAAAGATTTCTCGTCGTAAACTCCTCGAAATGACAACTTAAAATTCATTATAATAGTAATTCCAAACTGATCCGTCGAAAGAAATTAAAATGTTAGGTTACAGGTTTTCCGAATATGTTCCTCAGAAAGACAATAAAACTCCCTTCGAGAAGCTTTTCGATCTGTTCATGCAAATGTTGGTTTACACTTCCGGGGAAGTTGCGGAAGCATTGCATTGGTTGAATGCACTCGATCGGCAATACAAACTTACAGACAATGAATATGGAATGGGTGATTTCATCCAGGATTTGAAGGATAAGGGGTACGTAAAAGAAGACGCACCTGGTAGTCAGAAATTTATTATTACGGCAAGATCGGAACAGACGATACGCCGCAGGTCGTTGGAGGAAATATTCGGAAAATTAAAGAAAACTCAACGTGGTAATCATTCCACAAACTTTACCGGAATGGGTGATGAACCCACTTCGGAACGCAGAGAATTTCGATTTGGTGATTCCCTTGATCAAATTGCCATGACTGAATCCCTAAAGAATGCCCAGATTAACCATGGCATTAGTGATTTTAAACTCACTGAAGATGATCTTGAAGTCGTCGAAAACGAATTTAAAGCCCAGACTTCAACCGTATTGATGATTGATATTTCACATTCGATGATTTTATATGGAGAAGATCGAATTACCCCGGCAAAAAAAGTAGCCATGGCATTATCTGAATTGATTACGACAAAATATCCCAGAGACACGCTTGATGTGATTGTTTTTGGCAACGATGCCTGGCAAATTGAAATCAAAGATTTACCTTATTTGAAGGTCGGTCCTTATCACACAAATACAGTTGCCGGTTTGGAGTTATCGATGGATATTCTACGGCGTCGGCGGAATCCCAATAAACAGGTTTTTATGATAACCGACGGCAAACCCACATGTATTAAAGAAGGGTTACGCTATTATAAAAATCCATTTGGTCTCGATCGTAAGATTGTGAACAAAACACTAAATTTGGCCGGACAATGCAGACGATTAAATGTTGTAATCACAACTTTTATGCTTGCTCGTGAGCCGTTTTTGCAGCAGTTTGTCAGGGAGTTTACCCGGGTAAACAGCGGCCGGGCATTTTATACGAGCTTAAAAGGGCTTGGAGAATATATTTTTGAAGATTACGTTCGAAACCGGCGCGGCCGGGTTAGATAATAATATTCATTCAATAAAACGGAATTTTGTATGTCAGAAAAAGTTTTGAAAATAAATACTTTTGGTGAGTTGAAATCCTCGGGTTATTCACGCACATCAATTAAAGATGAGTTACGAACAAATCTCATTAAAAAATTAACCACAAAAGAAAAAATATTTAAAGAGATTATCGGGTTTGATGAAACAGTCATTCCCGATATTCAAAGGGCGATTTTGTCTCGTCACAATATTATTCTCTTAGGGTTAAGAGGTCAGGCAAAAACAAAAATTGCTCGTTTGATGGTGAATCTTTTGGATGAATATATCCCTGTTGTGAAGGGTTCTGAACTCAACGACGACCCATTTGCCCCGGTTTCACAATTTGCCCGGGAACTTGTCGCCGAGCAAGGTGATGATACGCCTATCGATTGGTTGCATTATTCCGAGCGCTATACTGAAAAATTGGCAACTCCGGATGTTTCGATTGCTGATTTGATAGGTGATGTGGATCCAATTAAAGCTGCCTCTTTGAAACTTCATTACTCCGATGAGCGCGTTATCCATTTTGGATTAATCCCAAGGTCCCATCGCTGTATTTTTGTGATCAATGAATTGCCTGATCTCCAGGCAAGAATCCAGGTAGCTTTATTCAATATTTTGCAGGAAAGTGATGTTCAAATTCGTGGATTCAAAATAAGATTGCCGCTTGATATGCAATTCATATTTACTGCAAATCCGGAAGATTATACCAATCGCGGCGCTATTGTTACACCATTAAAGGATCGTTTGGAAAGTCAGATTTTAACTCATTATCCCAAATCGATATCCATTGCAAAACAGATCACCCGGCAAGAAGCACGGTTACATGATGAACAGAAAATATTGGTTGATGTTCCTGAACTGGCAGAAAATTTGATCGAACAGATTGCATTTGAAGCCAGGGAAAGTGAATATGTCGATCCGAAGAGCGGCGTCTCGGCGCGGCTAACTATTTCGGCGTATGAAAATCTGGTTAGTTCCGCGGAAAGGCGTGCAATTTTGTGTGGTGAAGAAAAAACGATTGTCAGGATTTCTGATTTCTGGGGAGTAGTATCTGCCATAACCGGAAAGATCGAACTTGTGTATGAAGGTGAATTGGAAGGGCCGGCAAAAGTCGCACAGTATTTGATTGGCAAGTCGATTAGAACCCTCTTTCCTAACAATTTTCCGGATCCCGAAAAACATCGGAGGAATCCTCTTACCAGCCCGTTTAAAAGTATCATCGAATGGTTTGGGCAAGGAAACGAGGTGGATATTTTAAATGATTGTTCACAAAGTGAATATATTAAAACATTGGAAAAAATTCCGGGGCTTAAACAACTTGTCGACAAAATTCAATCCAAATCTAAACCGGAACACCGCTACTTACATATGGAATATATTCTCCATGGTCTGGCAGAGTTTTCATTTCTAAGCAAGAACCAATTGGAAAGGGGATTGCTATTTAAGGATTTAATCAGCAGTATGCTGCCTTTATCCGATGAAGAGGACGAAGATCCATTCCTGGATGAAGAAAGGTTTAATTAGGTTAAATAGATGTGTTCGCTTTAGTTCTCAACTGTTGTAGCAAATCTTCAACCTCTAGTACCTTTGACCAATCAGTTAAATATTTTTGGTCTAATCCCTTAAACTGGACTTCATAAACCCGTAATGCATCAGTAAATTGTTTTTCACTCCCGAATGAAAGTTTTGCCCATTTTAGTTTTGCCAGGATTGTATCTTCAGGAGTAGAGACATGAAAATTAAATCCAAATGCATTCTCAATATATTTTCTAGTAAACCTTGATTTATCGAAAGAATCGTCTGTTAAAACCCAAAAATCTACTTTATTGCCGTTTGTTGTATCTATTAAATTAAACATTGATTGGTTGTTTATAGCTTCATTGATTGTGTCTAAATCTAAATAGAATTCTGGAGATTGAATAGATTTATGAAATTGATCAACTGTATTTTTATGCAAGGCTATAACTAAATCGATATCATGGGTTGACCTAGGCTCTCCCTGGAGACTAGACGCAGTAGAGCCTGTAATCATATATTCTATCTGAGCCTTATTTAATCCTTCTATAATCTTCTTTAATAATTCCTGTTGTGACATTTGTCCAACCGTCTAAAAAGCAGCTTTTTGAATTCAACTTCTGAAAGATCAGGAAACTGTTTTCGCAGGCCATGAATGAATAGTTTTTTACTGAAATCTGATAATTCAAATGACTGTTTTAATCTATTTTCCGGCCCCATTTTACGCAGGATCTCAATATAGATCTTATGATTTGGAAATTTCTTAGGGTTCATTATTTCTTTCACTTTAATCAAATAAACAAGCTAGCAAAAATCTAGCGATAATAATATGGAGTGTCAATAATTATTTCAAATGGGATTTCTCAAATTAATTGCAGTCTTGTATTTTAATATTCTCATTCCTATTTTAATTGACTGCGTTTCAATTTTTGAGTTCATTCTAAAAAAGGCGGGATACCGGTTCAATCGATCTCATAAGTACATGTTTTAGGCGTCAATTTTTTTTGGGAAAGCATGGAATCGGTTTTTAAAATAGACTAACTTTTTAAGTTAGAATTAACCTGTCCAGGATTATCATGACAGATCAGTCTGAAGTAAAATTTTCGATTCAAAACCAAACAGCAATTGTTACCTTAAATCGTCCTGAGCTTCATAATGCTGTGAATGAAAAAGTGATGGATCAATTAGAGTCTATATTATCTGAGATTGAGCAGGATAAGGAAATTCGATCGATGATTCTAACCGGCAGCGGAGACAAAACTTTTTGCGCCGGCGGTGATCTGGCTTATTTTGCAGGACTTACAACGCGTATGGAAGGCCAACAGGTTTCCGAAAGAATGCGGGAAATATTGGACCGGATTTGGAACAGTAACAAAGTTTCAATTGCTGCTGTTAATGGACTAGCGCTGGGCGGCGGTTGTGAAATTCTTACAGCTTGTCATTTCCGTGTCGCTGCGAAGCATGCCACTCTCTGTTATCGACAGGCAAAAAATGGAATCATTACCGGTTGGGGTGGCGGGGTTCGACTTTTTCAATTGGTTGGCCGACAGCGTGGATTGCGGCTCCTGCTAACCTCGGAAACGGTTAATGTTGATCAAGCATACAAAATGGGTCTGGTAGATTTCATCGTTGATTCCGACCAATTGCTTCCAGCGTGCCTGGAATTTGTCGAGAAGATTCAACTAAATTCCCAGGAAACCAATTCGGCATTTTTGCAGATGGCCCGTTCTTTTGGCAATACTGAATTAGAGCAGACTAAGAGTCTCGAAAAAGAGGCATTTTTAGATCTTTGGATCAGTAATGATTTCAGACAGTTTTTGAAAAGGTTTGTGAAAGAATAAAATTGTAAATATCAAAAAACGCCCAAATTGGTTCGTCCATCATGCAAGGTCTGAAATCCCTTGCTTTTACAGTCTTTGAATCTTACTTTAACCCTTACCTTACAAACTGAAAAATATAATTATTCTAATAGTAAATTTTTAATATATGTCAGAAGAGATTCTAATTTTAGAGCCGCATGTGGAGATTCCTTCTCGATATGAATCTTACAAAATGTTTAATCGTATCGCAGCTCGTTATGATTTTTTGAATCATTTTCTTTCTGCGGGACAAGATTATCGCTGGCGCAAGAAAGCGGTCAAATTATTAAAGAATACTCCTAATCAAAAAATACTGGATCTGGCTTGTGGAACCGGTGATGTTGCACTCACAGCTTTAGCGCACAACCCTAATGTAGATTTCTGTATTGGGATTGATCCGGCTATCGATATGTTGGCAATCGGAGAAGAAAAATACCAGAAGAGAGAGTTAAATAGTCGCCTGGAATTAATTCAAGGTGATGGCGCTGAAATACCCATTGCTTCCAATTCATTGGATGCAGTCGTCATTGCGTTTGGTATTCGAAATGTCGAGAATTTTGAAAAATGTCTTTTTGAGATGTACCGTGTATTAAAGCCTGGTGGAAGGGTAATTATTTTGGAATTCTCGTTACCTGAAAATTTTATGATCAAAACTCTTTACTTGTTTTATTTTAGATATATACTTCCGCATCTGGGTGGGATCATTTCAGGCGATAAAAGTGCGTACAAATATTTAAACCGAACAGTCGAAACTTTTTCTTACGGAGAAGCTTTTTGTAAAAAACTGGAAGAAGCAGATTTTATCCACATTCACACGTCCAAGCTTAGTTTTGGCATTTCAACAATATATGTGGGAGATAAGAATTAAATAATTTAGGTTAAAACAAAAAAGTAAAGAATAATTATGGTTACAATTAGTATAGATGAAATTGCAAGTGATTTAAAAAAATTCTTTAAGCGAGTTCAAAAGGGAGAATCTTTTTTCGTTACTAAAGATGACCAACCGATAGCTGAAATTCAACCTATACATACAAATTTAGATAAATCACGTCCTTATGGTTTGTGCTCAGGAGAATTTGTTGTGCCAGATGATTTTGACAATGCATTGCCTGAAGAAATTATTAACCATTTTGAAAAATAAATGAAGTATTTACTGGACACTCATATTTTTCTTTGGTTCATTAGTGGAGATAAAAGGTTGCCAATTCATATGAAGCAAGGAATATGTGAAGCCAATAATGAAGTTTATCTGAGTGTTATATCTATTTGGGAATCGATTATAAAGCAAAAACTAGGTAAACTAGAATTGCCAAAACCAGCTTCAGTTTATCTAGCCAAAACAGCGTGAAAAACATTCAATTTCCAGCTTACCTTTGACAGAATCAAGTGTTGCTAAATTGGATGAATTACCCCAAATTCATAAGGATCCATTTGATCGAATTTTAGTGTGCCAGTCTATCCAATTTAATTTAACAATTATGACAGTTGATAAAATGATTAAGTTATATACAGACAAGACATTCTGACGATCATCTATAAATTAATCTTAATATTATGTCTATATTCAATTTGGAAATAAATTCTCCTTTTAAGTACCTGTCAGACGAAGCCATTGAAACACAAATTCGTCAAACACTTCAAATAGCTCAAAGCAATGGCAATGGCAGGGATTTACCGGTCCCTGTTATTGTCACATTGGAATTTGATAAAATCGATATTTTATCCTGGCTGCAAAGCGTGCATCAAACTCCAAAAGTATATTGGTGCAGTCGTGATAATAGTTTTGAGATCGCAGGCATCGGCTCAACCATAACTGTAACTACCCAGGATCCGGAATTGCTTCCAAAGAGGCTTGCTCTCATCGAAGAGATGATCCGCAACAGTCCTGAAAACTCTAAGATCCGATTTATTGGTGGGACTAATTTTGATTTAACTTCAAAGGTAAATTCAAACTGGCAGAATTTTCCGACACTTTGGTTTGTCCTTCCCGAAGTATTTATTCATCGTCAGAATGATAGGTATTTTATCAGTATTTCTTCATTATTTGACAATGGAGGAAGCATTGCAGACTTGAAATTAGCTTTGATGAGTAAAATAAAAAGCTTGGATTTTTCAAACGGCCGCGTGGTTGAAGCATCCTGGCCGAAAGTACTTTCCAGAACTAATTATCCCGAATGGCCGGAATGGCAAACGAATGTTCAAGAATCCCTCAAAAAAATCAAGGATCGAGAGATTGAAAAGGTGGTTTTAGCAAGAAGAACCGATTTGGAATTTTCTCATCAAATCAGTTGGGAAAAAGTTGTCAATTCTTTTAAGAAACGGAATAAGAATTGTTTTATTTACTGTTTCCAGCCAATAGATGGTGTGAACTTCCTTGGCGCGACTCCGGAGAGATTATTCAAGACAAAGGGTCGAACATTGTTAAGTGAAGCGGTTTCGGGAACAATCCCGCGGTCAGAATCACCCGTTGAAGATTTGGAATCCGGAAACTATCTACTCAACAGTGAAAAAAATCTCCACGAGCATGAGTTTGTTGTAGATGCGATCAAAAAAATCAAGAATCGTTTATGCGATGACATTTTCGCCCAACCATCTCCGAGCCTGCTAAAATTAACCAATGTCCATCATTTATATACTAGGATATCAGGCAAGCTTAGAGATAACATTTCAATATATGATATTTTGTCTACTTTGCACCCTACGCCTGCCGTTGGCGGAACGCCAAGATCCAAGGCGCTAAATTTGATTAATAAATTAGAGCCCTTTGATCGTGGTTGGTATGCCGCCCCAATCGGGATCATCTCCCGGGATTGGTCTGAAATTGTAATTGCCCTTCGGTCGGTTTTACTGGTTGGTAATTCTGCCAGAATATTTGCCGGAGCCGGGATCGTCCAGGGTTCTGAACCAAGAGCTGAGTGGGATGAGTTGGAAAGTAAAATATCCATCGCATTAGATATCCTCAACGAGAAATGATTTGTGAACCCACCCAACATTAATTACGTTTGGTCCGAAATTCTCATTGAAGAGCTGGTTAGAAACGGGGTTAGCCGTTTTATTATTTCACCTGGTTCTCGCAATTCGCCGCTTGTAATTGCCGCGGCAAATCATCCAAAATCTCAAACAATAATTCATACGGATGAACGGGGAGCGGCTTTTTACGCCCTTGGGTACGCGAAAGCCATTGGTAAACCGGCAGTTTTGATTGCAACATCCGGGACCGCCAATGCAAATTATTACCCTGCAGTAATCGAAGCCAGCAGAGCAACAATACCTATGATCCTGCTCACATCAGACCGGCCTGTCGAGCTTCGGGATACGGACGCGCCACAAACCATGAACCAGGTGAATCTCTACGGCCAGTTTGTCCGATGGAGTTTTGATCTGCCGGCTCCCTCCACAGAAATTGAACCTCAATTCGTACTAACCACTGTGGACCAGGCGGTTTATCGATCTATTCGTTCGCCGTCGGGGCCAGTCCAACTAAATTGCCAGTACGGAGAACCCCTTGCCCCACAAGCGACCTGGAATGATTTTTCCGTTTATTTGCAGCCAATAGAGAAATGGAAAACTACTGAAAAACCTTTTACCGAATACAGTATTCCTACTCTTAGTATGAAAGATAAAACAATAAATGAGAGTATTGCCAAGATCTCAAATTCCCAAAATGGTTTGATTATTGTTGGACCTATGCATGGTTCCACCAACCATGAAAACATCACAAAAGCTGCAGAACTGTTAGGTATGCCGTTGCTGGCAGATGTTAGTTCCGGATTGAGATTCGGAGGAAAAGGTTCAGCAAACGTTATGGCTCATTACGATTCTGTTTTGCGGACTCCTGAATTTATTGAACAAAATGAACCGGATTTGGTACTTCATCTCGGAGGACTGCCGGTTTCGAAACTGTTATCCACCTATCTTGAACAATTTAAACCGGAAACCATTTACATAAATAATTCCCCTTTTCGACAAGATCCCTTTCACCAGGTCAGCTATCGCATTGAAATGAATCCAGATGATTTTTGCAAAATATTAATCGAAAAAGGTGTCATAGCTTCCTCACAACTTTTACAATCTTTTAGAAAAGCCGAACGAGTCGCTGAAGCTACATTAAATGAAATATTCAGCGAAGAAAATATTCTTTCTGAATGGGTTGTTGCCCGCATGATCGTCAAGTATTTACCTGAAAATCATAACCTGTTTGCAGCGAATAGCATGCCGATGCGTGATTTGGATACCAGTGGTTTGAAACGTAATGCTAATCTGCATTTTGGCGTGAATCGTGGTGTGAATGGCATCGACGGCACAATCGCGACGGCGGTTGGTTTTGCTGCCGGTAATGGCCGGCCAACGACGGTAGTTTTAGGTGATCTTGCCATGTTGCATGATTTGAATTCTCTTTTATTGGTACGAAATTCTAAAATCCCCATTATAATTTTGGTGATCAACAATAACGGCGGCGGGATATTTTCGTTTTTACCTATTGTTCAATCGACCGATACTTTCGAGGAGTTTTTTGCCACTCCCAATGACATCACTTTTGAACATGCAGCCGCACAATTCGATCTGAATTACTGTAAGCCAACCTCAATAATTGAATGTAAAGAGATGTTGTTGCAAGCAACTTCCGGTGAAGAATCTGTACTCATTGAAATCCAAACAGATCGCCAGGAAAATGTGCAGCAGCATCAATCTGTCTGGAATCAAATTTCTTCTGCTATTCGCACATCCCTGCATGACTGACACTAAACTTCACTTCATAACAATAGGAAACAGCAAGAATCCGGCAGTACTATTTTTGCATGGATTTCTGGGAGCAGGAAGCGATTGGGATAAAATCGCCGATTTTTTTTCCAATGATTTTTTTTGTATTTTACCTGATTTACCGGGGCATGGTAAAAGTGATATCGGTTTTCAGCTGCAAAATTATTCTTTTCAATCAACTGCCGAACAACTCATTTCTATTCTGGATGAATACCAAATCCCAAAAGCCATTTTTATTGGTTATTCCATGGGGGCAAGGTTGGCCCTCCACACCTATTTTCATCATTCGATCCGATTAAAAGCTTTGATCCTGGAGGGAGTTAACCCGGGTTTGAGAACCAGACTTGAGATAACCGAACGATTAAAATGGGAAAATCAAATTTGCGAGCGATTACAGGAAGGAATGGAACCGTTCTTGGATTATTGGACTCATTTGCCACTGTTTCACTCCTTGCATGAATATCCGGAAAAGCTGAATGCTCTGAAATTAAAACGATTACAAAACCGATCGGATAGACTCATCCTTTCTATGAAAACAGCGGGTTTAAGCCGCCAAGCCAATTTTTGGCCGCGATTAAAACAAATCAATGTGCCATTAATGTTGGTTGCCGGAGAAAAAGATGAAAAGTTTCTGACCATTACAAAAGAGTTTGTAAAGGAATATCCAAAGGCTGAATTGACGATTATCCCGAAAGCGGGGCATAACACCCATTGGGAAAACCCGGCGGGCTATTTAAATAAACTAAATAAATTCTTAAACGGAATTTGATAATGAATGGATTTATGTAATTAAACATAGATAATGAATAACGATCTTAGCCTTATGTTTTTTGAAGTAATTTTAAGTATCGAAGTTGGGTTAATTTAAAACCAGCTCAAAAATAACCTCGTAGAGGTTTTACTGTTGTAGATATGTGATCGCATTCCAGGTTTTTAAATCCTTGTAGGATTAATAATTTCTTGCTCAATCTTTTTATTGATCCTCCTCTAGGATCGTGAGCCTGAGACGACAATTGAACCAACAATAATTAAACATCTACGATGTTTTTTCCAGGATCGCTGATTTCATAAATACAGGCCTGGATGACTCAAATCCAGGATAGCTCATTTCTACTGATATCATCGTTTGAAGAATTCGTTAGTTTTTAGATTGATTATCTTTCTAGTATTTCCAGAAAACTTTTATTCCAGGTAGGCTCTTATAATGCGTTTTTAATATTAATTTTCTTCCCAACATGCTGTTTTGAATCTAAATCGAATCAAAAGTATATCCGTATTATCGGGGTTGTACTGTAGAACGCAGAAACCTTCTGGTGTTGTCGATTTAAGAACTGTTTTCAGATCCTTATTATCCTGAAAGGAATGACGAAAAGACAACCCGTCGCTCAAGAGATTCCCATCTATATCATAAAAAACAAAATAGGTATCTTTTTCTCCAGCTGCACTAATCGGTGGTTTGGTCATCATGGCTAAGATGCCGGGATGAAAGTTCGTGATCCAGTGCACCATCGGATATTTTTTGAATTCTTTCATAAATTCTTTTAAGATTTTATCTGTTGCAGCAGTAATCATTTGAGGTTGTGGCAGTTTTTCGTAACCGGAATCAAGGAGGGAGCGCCAGTTTTTGTATTTAACACCAAATTCTTTGAGCAAATGACCTCGCATGTTATATTTTTTGATCTTGAAATCAGGATAGTCAGCTGCAAATATATGGTTTCCGAATAGTGACAAGTAAGGGCTATCTGGTGTAAAAGGTACATTCTTTAGTTTAGCGCTTGTTTCAGAAACACTACCGAATTTTCGAAGCAGCTTGCCATCTCGACCATAAACATATATTGTCTCCCTTTCTAATCTCCTGCCGTTATAATTATCATCAAGGATAATATCATCTTGGGCTGAAATAAATAATCCAAAAAACAAGCTATACACCCTGAAGGAACTCAAAAACATCCCATTTTCCTCTTGTATTGTGATCTTATGTTGAGCAAAATCTCCCACTATGAGTTCTTCCCTGGAATTTGTTGTAACGAAGCTCGCCCATGTATACTCGCCTGGGCCTTGCCCATTCCTACCTATTTTCCGAATCATTTGTCCGGTTCTATCGAATTGAAGTACATAACTACTCAGTGATCCTAAATATATGTTTCCATTTTTAGAGAAATGAATCGACCTGACCATCAAAGGGTTAACTGCCTGAGAAGTTGTGAGTGTCAAGGTATCAGCTTCGAAGATATCTTCCATATATCTCGCTTGCTGAAAGCAATTTACCAGACTCTGCGGAATCAGAGAAAAATAATCGCTAGATCCATTTGGATTTTCTGTTTCATTTGAGCAGGAAATCAACAGAATAACAAAAAATGTATATTTAAATAGTATTTGCCTATGCATATTGTTTGCCATCCTATTGCTTGACTATAATTCGAGAATCAGGCACAAAATATAGAAAAAATAAACTAACACCTCATAAGTAAGACGCTAACCCTAGTAGCAAAATCACAATTAAATAACGCACAAATCGAAACACAGGTTAATATGTTTTTATCATTTGCTTCAGTATTTTGTAAAGCTCTACTAAACTCTTCAAACTTACCCATTCATCGATTGCATGAGCGCCATGGCCCACGGGTCCAAATAAGACCGATGGAAACCCGGCAGCTCCTCCCATTGCAGAATCTGCCCAAAACGAACAACCGATGATTTCTGAGTTTGGCGATAATTTTTGCAGCTTTTGCACAATTGCCGAAGTTCTGGGTGTTGCATGAGGAGGTCTGGAAAACAGTGGGTTGCCATTAACAGCATGATCTCCGGGATAACTTTTGACCGCATTAAGGACCCGGTCAAGTTCGGCAACCACGGATTGTTCCGTTTCACCAGGCAAGGTGCGTCTTTCCCACTGCAGCCTGGCTTGATGCGGGATAACGCTTAGCTCGCCGCCTCCTTCGATAAGGCCTGCGTGAAGGCCGGCATTCCCTAACAACGGATGCTTTTCTTTTTTTGATAATTCGAGTTCGATACCTCTCAATTCATCCAAAGCTGCAGCAAGGGGTAAAATGGCGTCGATTCCTTGTTCAGGCCGACTGCCATGGGCAGCTTTACCAAAAACCTCTACTTCAAACCAGGAAAAGCCCTTATGACAAATCCCAATGTCTAACTCAGTCGGTTCAAGAAAAATGCCAGCTCCCGGTAGTTGAGGTAAATTGGGCAGCCATTTTTCGACAATATATTCCATACCCATGCTTTTGTCTTCTTCATCTGCAACGAATGTAAAATAAAGATCCATTGGCGGAGTGTTTTGGCTAAAGTGTTTTGCAAGAAGCAGCATAATAGTGTCGCTGCCTTTCATATCGTAAGCGCCGCGGCCAAATAATTTATCGCCATCTTGTTTTAAGGCAAACGGGTTGTCCATGCCCTCTACGCCTACCGTGTCAAGATGAGCATTCAGCAACAATGGTTTGACATTTTCAGATCCGGGAATAACAGCAACCACGTTTGTCCTTCCGGACTGTACCGTTTGAATTTCAGGATCGAGGCCTAATTCGCCTAAAAACCCGGCAACGAATTTTGCTATTGTTCCTTCACCAGGACCATTGGAGAGTGTTGGATTAATTGAGTTAATCCCGACAAGCTGTGAGAGGAGATCGATGATTTCGTTTTCCATTGAACTTTCCTAAAAGTGGGTTATAGAAAAAATTGAGGCTATCTCAAATGCGTACTTATTCATTCAAAAATA
The DNA here is from genome assembly GCA_964464595.1 of uncultured Deferribacteres bacterium. Classification (GTDB taxonomy): domain Bacteria; phylum Zhuqueibacterota; class JdFR-76; order JdFR-76; family DREG01; genus JADFJB01. The sequence continues at coordinate 8,827 of CAYXGW010000024.1, read as the reverse complement.
TTAAGACAAAACCGCGCAGATTTAATATGGCTTCAAGAAAAGAGGCCCATTTTTTATGATAAAAAAATCATACATATAGCGCACTACTAAATGCCGAGCGATGTCCTTTTGTAATTTCACTATCTTCACCCAGAAACTTAAAAATAGCGATACAGGCTTTCCTCGCACCGTCATCATCATAATCACGATCTGTTCTTATTACTTCAATAAAGTGTCCAAGGCGCTGTTGAAATCTTGATTTTGCAGGTTTTTAATTGCGATTAAATACCCAACCTTTACTGATTTTTCTGGCAGGTTTTTAGGATCATCCAAATACTCAAATAATTTCACAAGGGATTTAATTGCATCGGCAGTTTCATAAAACTCCGAATCCGGCTCAATCGGGTTGACCAGTTGTAAAGCCTTTTGCGGATCTGAATAAAAGATTGAACGCGCTAGCAATGTTCCTGCTTGTTGGTTGTTTGGTTCGGCTGAAATGATATTTTGCATTATCTGTTCGGCTTTTTTAGTTTCTCCCTGTGATAAAAGCTCCTGTGCTTCTTTCAGTTGGTTTGCATGTTTGCCGGGAATGGTTTTTTCCAGCCATTTCTCGATAGCATTTTTCGGTAATGCGCCGACAAATCCATCCTTTATTTCACCATCCACAAACAATTTAACATCCGGAATGCTGCGAATTCCGTATTTGCCGGCAAGATCGCTGTGCTGCTCGGTATTCAGTTTTACCAATTCCCATTTATCTTTTTGCTGTTCTGCCAATTCCTCTAAAACCGGACCCAGGATTTTACAGGGTCCGCACCATTCCGCCCAAAAATCAACCAAAACCGGAATTTGGTGACTACGATCGATGACGTCTTTGGTGAAATCTTGCAGGTCGTAACTCATGCCTCTCCGTCCTTATCAAACAATGATTCTAGTATTAAATGCTAAACAAAGAAATTATATTAAAAAAAAGGCTTTGAAGCTACAATGGAATCAGTGGTTTTTATTTTTAAAAATTTGTTTAAGTTGCGTAAATGGAAAAGGCTAAGTTCCGTTAGTAAATCCCTTGTACCTTTGGACAAATAATTGAATCTCTTCTTTTTCGAATCTTTCCGCATCCCATGGTTCTGAACTGACCAATTCCAAACTCCCATTCCATATGTAGGTTTCGGTTACCACTTTTGCCCCATTTTGTAAAAGGCAGTTTTCTTTCACCTTCTTATATTCCAATCCTTCGAAGCGATCAAGGATTTGTACATCTGAATCGACGACGTTAAAATAAATAACCCCTTCTACTTTGTTCACGGGCGATCCTTTTATCAAACATGGATGGATTTCTTCCTTTAATGCTCTGCACTCATAGCCAAAGAGGATTCCCGGTTTTGACTTATAATTTCCCTTCACAACCTGGCGCCAAACTTGGTTGAACATAAGGGTTCCATAGGTAAAAATATTCATCATCATTCTTTGCCGGGTTTGAACCCATCGTTTGAAGCGATGGCATCAATTAATGCAGCTCTTTTAAAATAGTACCGGTATCCAGGAAGAAATTAATGGCTTTTTCCCAGGAATCCAACCAATTTTTAAAAAACTCTGCGGTAAAAGTATTGATGTAATCATTCCCCCTTTCCGAAAGAGCAGTGTAAATGTATGTAACAACAGCCGTTGTCGTATTGTCTGAATTTTTCTCACAATTGATTAGTATTTTCCCAAGCAAAAATTCGGGCTCAATATTAAGATATTCAATTTGAAATTGTTCTTTGTCAAGCTTAGATATGATCCAGATTTTTTCAGCCGAAGCAAGGCCTTTTGTTTTAAATACAAGCCCTTCTTCGATCATTTCCGTTTTTGGATAGATTAATTCAAGCTTCCAACCATATGCCCATTTCATTTCATTAATGGGTTCAAATAATGGAAATACGCGATCAATAGGGGCATTCAATCGTAGGTTTTGTGTTCTCGTTGCGCGCTTAGCGACCATTCTTTTTTCTCCTTGGCAAAACATAACAAACTAAGAACAAACCGATTGGATCAAGACTTAATATTAATCTTCGGTAATATGTTTTTAGATTATATTAATGTAGGAGTGAAAAATATTCTTTTCATTCATTAGTTTTGAGATTGACATTTTGATTTATACTCCTATTTTATTAACATTATGGCCTACAAATTCAGAATCCCTTATTTCATAAATATATGTGTATGTTTACTCCTGATTTTTCAATCCTTACCCATAAAACTGTTCGGACAAAGCAACACCATCAAATTTAACCGAATACCGCGTGACCAGGGTCTCTCTCAAACAACAGTTCTTTGTGCAAAAAAAGACAGCAGAGGTTTTATGTGGTTTGGCACCCAGGATGGTCTCAACCGATATGATGGATATAAGTTTACCGTATTTAAAAAAAATCCGGCCGAATTTAATAGTTTAAGCGAAAACTGGATCTGGACTATTTATGAAGATAGTTCAGACGTACTATGGGTTGGCACTTTCGGTGGTGGACTCAATCGTTTTGACAGAAAAACAGAAACCTTTGTCAGCTATCGCAATAATCCAGAAAATCCAAGTAGCTTGAGTAACGATACGGTTTGGTCTTTGTATGAATATCCCAGAGGCACTTTATGGGTCGGAGCCAACGATGGATTGAATAAGATGGACATGAGAACCGGTTTATTTACATACTTCAAACCTGCCGATGACAATACGAATACCTTTGCCATTGAGAGTTTTGAACCTGGTACTCTTTGGCTTCTAACCGCAGGTGGACTTGCCGAGTTCAATGTTAATACAAATCAATTTATTCATTATCCACATGATAGCAACAAACCCGATGAACTTGGCCAGGTATACCGAGTTATGGCGAAGGGGAACTCCGGTATTTTGTGGGTTTCAACAACAAATACCGGAGTAAATCGATTTGATACTCATTCTAAAAAGGTAATCCGTATTCAACACGATCCTGCTCATCCGCAAACGAGTTTACCAAGTAATAATATTAAGTCATTGTTTGAAGATTCTCACGGAATGCTTTGGGTTGGAACACGGGAAGGCTTGTCTTTAAAAGTACAAAACAATACTTCCTTTACATTTACAACACTTAAACATAATCCACTCGACCCAACTAGTATAAGTCACAGTTATATTTTTTCAATTTATGAAAGCAATACCGGAGAAATCTGGATAGGGACAAGAGATGGCTTGAATCGATTTGATAGCCATAATCAAAAGTTTGTTCATCATCGAGCCACTCCAAACTTATCTAAAGAAAACTCAGATGGTTCAACAGTTAAGCTAGCGCTTAAAAGTCTCAGCCATAATAACGTTTTACCCATTTTGCAATCAAGTCAAAGGCCGAACACCTTATGGGTAGGTACTACGGATGGACTAAATGAAATAAACAAACTCACAGGAAAAATTCAACATATAAAACAGAATGCTTTAAATATAAACTCTGGTCCCGCAACAAATTATATTTTATCGCTTTTGGAAGATCGGTCTGGCAATCTGTGGATAGGAACTCGAGGAGGCGGGCTCTCAAAAATGAGCCATGACCCTGGTGGTAATGCATTTTTTGAGCACTATTCTTTTGACCCTGAAAACGAATCATCAATCAGTGCAGACAATGTCCACACGATCTTTCAGGATCTCTCCGGCACAATTTGGGTGGGTACAGGCTGTGGAGGATTAATTGAACATTTGCCTGCCAGTAACTCATTTTTGCGTACTCAGTGGCTCCCCGCAGACTCTAAAGCCGTACTTGACCCATTCATTTACACAATTCTCGAAGACAATTCAGGCTTCTTTTGGATTGGAACAGCTTCAGGCGGTGTTTATTTAATGGATCGAAAAACCAAGCTTTTTAAACAATATAATAATGATCCCATAAATCCAAACAGCCTGAGTAGTAACCGGGTTTTATCTATCTACCAAAGTTCCATTACCCACGATATTTGGATTGGTACAGCTTTAGGGCTAAACCGACTTGTCAAACCTGTTAGGCCGGAAGATGACTATACATTCAAGCAATTTCACGAAAGTGATGGTCTTCCTAACGAGGTTATTTACGGAATACTGGAGGATGAATCTGGTCATCTTTGGGTTAGCACAAATAAAGGACTTGCTCGAATTCTTCCGGATACAAACCAACTAAAGGTAAGGATATATACAACTGCAGACGGTCTGCAAGGTGATGAATTCAACCAAAACGCATTTCATAAAAACAACAATGGAGAATTGTTTTTCGGTGGAGTGAATGGATATAATGTTTTTCATCCGGATAGTGTTGCTGATAATCCGAATATTCCACCAATTGTTATTACAGATTTCAAAATATTGAACGAGTCGGTTCCAATTAACAATACTTCAAATACAATATTAAATCAGCATATCTCCGAAGTAAATAATATCCAGCTTTCCTATAAACATAAAGTCATTTCCTTTGAGTTTTCAGCGTTAAACTTTATTATTCCACAACAGAATCAGTATGCATACAAGATGGATGGCTTCGACGAAGATTGGAATTTCTCTGGCTCACGACGATTTGCGACCTACACAAACCTCGACCCGGGAGATTACATATTCCGAGTAAAAGGAAGTAACAATGACAATATTTGGAATGAAGATGGCGCATCTGTTAAAATCCACATTACACCTCCGCCCTGGAAAACATGGTGGGCCTATATATTTTATGTTGCAACTTTTATGGCTTGTGTATTCGGGTTTATTCGATATCAAATCCACAGCAAAGCAAAAGAGATTCAGATAAAAGCTGATATTGAGCATGCCCGAATAGAAGAAAGAGAACTCGTTCGAAAAAAAAGTTCAGCTGATTTTCACGATGAAGCGGGTAACATGCTGACCAAGATCGCACTTTTTACAGAGCTGGCAAAAAGATCCGAGATCAGTTCATCAACCGAAGAATACTTAAACAAAATTGAGGAAAATACCAAATCCTTATCCGGGCGAATGCGTGATTTTATTTGGGTTTTGGACCCCGGCAAAGACAACTTGTATGATCTGCTTACCCGGCTTAAGGAATTTGGAAATTCCATGTTCGATCCTGGTGGAATTCGGTTCCAAACCAAGGGAGTAGATGAAAGCCTAAATAACGTAAATGTTCCATTGCAAGATCGCAGGTCGATTTTGCTTCTGTTTAAAGAAGCGATGAATAATTGCTTAAAACACTCCAAATCAACAGAAGTTTTTCTTGAAGTATCCTTTCAACAGAACAAACTCATTATAGCTTTGATTGATAATGGAATCGGTTTTGATCAAGAAAATGTAAGGGGTGGATATGGATTACAGAACATGAATTCCAGAGCAAAAAAAATAGGTGGGGTACTTGAAATTAATTCAGATAAAAGTGGTACGACGATCCGGTTTGCTAAAAAGATAGAACTTGAGGCCAATAATTAACACGGATTTGACACGAATAGAGTGATTTGAATATACTTAGAATCGATCATCAGTTCTGCCTTTGAGTCTATTTGCGGCTTTGCAAGGCCGTGTTTATCTGCAATCAGTTGCTCATAAAAGGAATATACCCCAAATGCGTGATTGCTACCTTGATGAAATTATCCTATTATTAGAACATGTATGATAATAACCTTACAGTTGCGATTGTCGAAGATGACTCGGAAATACGGCAGGCGCTTACCCTGATTATTGATGGATCACCCGGGTTTTCGTGCAAACACTCCTTTAACGATTGTGAATCGGCTTTGGAAGCGATTGAAAGCAGCACACCTGATGTTGTCTTAATGGATATCAATTTACCGGGTATGTCCGGTATCGAAGGGGTTCGAAAGTTGAAAGATAAGATTCCGGATACTGATTTTATCATGTTAACTATTCAGGAAGACAATGATTCCATTTTCAACTCCATTTGTGCAGGCGCAACCGGTTATTTACTAAAAGATACTCCTCCTGCGGAATTATTGAAATCAATCAAAGAGGTTTATGAGGGCGGCTCACCCATGTCTCCAAGTATTGCTCGTCGAATTGTTACCTCATTTAAAACTACAATTCAATCCCCATTAACTTTACGTGAAACAGAAGTACTGCAAAGACTTTGTGACGGGGAAAATTACAGAATAATCGCAGACGCCCTTTTTATAAGCGGAGACACCGTGCGGACACACATAAAAAATATTTATGCAAAATTGCATGTCCACTCAAGGGCAGCGGCTGTAAAGAAGGCCATTGGAGATAGGCTGATTTAATTAGTTTCTACCCCCCGACTTAGAATTCTCTCTTCTATATCTTGAAAAAAATACCTCATATGGGTTATTGACTTAGCCTTCATCCAGTGGTAAATTTACCATTAACTTTAACAATTTTTTCAAAAATTTAATTAATATGAATGGAGGGTTATCATGAATACAATTTTTAGAAGTAATACCGGACTAAATGAACCCTTTGTAGAAAGATTTCTGTATCGCTTAGTATTGCTGATGTCCTATTTGGCTGTGCTGTTCGTCACGCCAACCATGGCGCAGGTTTCCATTAACCGGAGCGATCTGGAAGCACAGGTCGGTATTCAATTTGATGTTTTTCTCGACACACCTGCCAACTCCTCGCAACTCGATGCTATCATAAATGGAGGCGTCGCGGATTTCAGAGGCATTGTTGACAACTTTGCACTTAATTATACTCGTCTCCTGATGAATATGCCTGCCACTGTACCTGGCGCCGACTCTTTTGCCACGGCCACTCACGTAGAAGAATTTGTTTTCACGTTAGACAGTGGTGTGGCAGACTCTACCATTTATCTTTTTTCGACAATCACTAACGACAATGTAGTTGTGCATGGATTTGGCAGCGCACTTGTAGATACTAATTTGGATGGTGTTATCGATACACTCGCAACCAGATACACACCGAATGGATGGCTTATGTCCAGACTGCCGGCATCACAAGGCGTTAGCTGGAACAATAGTTATGAGCAGATAACATGGGTTACTATTCCAGGAAATATGCAATTTAAGGCTGTGGGACTTAAAATCGATTTTGAGTACAACATACTCGGAACGACAACATTGACCACACCGGAAGGATCCGGAGCTGCGATTCGGCTGCACATCATTCAAACAATCACTCAGCCAACGGGCCAGGTCGAGAGCCTCGAGACTTTCTCCTTCATTACTAAGAGCGGACTGGCTGTAGAGGTTACCTACGATCGTAATCCATCCAGTGGTGTACGCCTTGGCCTGAACCACATAGCCCACTTCGTGCCGAAAGGCGGTTCTACGCCTGTTGAGACAGTTTCCTCTACGATTCCAGACGGCTTCTATCTTACTCAAAACTACCCCAATCCCTTCAACCCTTCTACAACAATTGGTTTTAACTTGCCAATAAGCGGGCATATAAACCTGCAAGTTTTCAACCTTAATGGACAGGAAATAGCAGTGTTGGTTGATGAAGAAAAGTTGGCAGGTAGTTACGAAGTTCAGTGGCAGCCAGAAAACCTAACAAGCGGATTGTATTTGTATCGTTTACGGATTTCTACAGCACACAATGATTCCAGGCCAGCTTTTATGACAACCAGGAAAATGTACTTGATTAAATAACCTAATCTTTATTATTCACAAATATCGGAGGATCATAAAATGAAAAGAGTACCTTATCTGCTTGCAATTTTTGTTGTTATAAGTTTCTCTGCCTGTAGCACTGATTCCCCTGAGGTGGAGAATAAAAGTAAAAAAAGCATTTCAAACAGCTCTATGGCAGGAACCTGGGATGCAAAGGAAATGACCTATACAAGCACAAAAAATCCTAATAAATCTTTGGACATGATGAATGAGTTTAAAACTTCATTAACGATGACGATTAAAACGAACGGAACCTACACCTATTCTGCAAAAATGATGGGCATGTCCACAAACCAATCCGGAACTATGAAAAAAGATGGTAACAAAATCACTTCAGATAACCCGAATTTTAAAATGACTCTATCAGGAAATATACTCACCCTGCTTGTGGAGAACCAATCGTGGGATTTTGGCGACGGCAGGGAACCAGCTATTTCCAAAGCTGTATTTAAGAGAAGGTAAGGGACCTAAGGAAACTATTCTGTGGCTCACGGTTCTAATTTTTCTTCTCTTAAATTAAACGATGATTTTCATTAAGCAAGCGCTCTTTCTAAATCTTTAAGAAAATCCTGTGTATCTTCCAAGCCTACAGAAATACGGATAAGATTTTCTGTAATGACGGCCTCTTCCTGCGCTTCTTGAGTCATGGAAGAGTGGCTCATGGTTTGGGGATGCTGGATTAGAGATTCCACACCGCCAAACGATTCAGCCACAAAAAACAGGTTGGATTTGGCGGCTATCTGTCTTGCTTTTTCGAGTCCGCCAATAATTTCGAAGGAAAGCATACCTCCGAATCCCGTCGTTTGCTTTTTAGAGAGATTGAATTGCGGATGATCCTCTAACCCAGGAAAGTAGACTTTCCGGACCAGGGGGTGTTGCTGTAAAAAATGGGCTAATTCTAAAGCGGTTTTTTGTTGTGCTTGCAAGCGTAGAGCGAGTGTTTTAATGCCTCTTAAAGTAAGCCAGGAATCAAAAGCGCCTAAAACTGCGCCTAATGCATTAGCAATAAATTCTATTTCTTCTAAATAAGTTTCATCTTTACAAACAATCGCTCCACCCAGCCCATCGTTGTGACCGCTTAAATATTTTGTTGCAGAATGGATGACAAAATCGATACCATATTTTAAGGGCTGTTGGTAAAAAGGCGTAAGTAATGTATTATCTACAATTGAAATCAAATTATGGGATTGAGCGATGTCCGCCATGGCTTCTAAATTCACGATGTTAAATAATGGGTTTGATGGCGGCTCGATAAACA
>CAYXGW010000023.1:49911-58597 GCA_964464595.1 uncultured Deferribacteres bacterium | reverse complement strand
GAATGACTCATCGGGCTGAAGGCTATTCTGCGACAGCCTGAGCGTCGGGATGCCAAAACCTAATAGCCAAATGCCAATAGCTGAATAGTTATGAAAGATGTAAGTTAGCAGGTAGCCAATAATGAGTAATTGACCCAACATTCTGGAAATTGCATATAGAGCATTATTGGCTTGCAATGACCATTTGGTTAGAATACCAATTACAATCAGAACCGGAATGAATGCGATGGCTAACCGATAAAAGGGAATGGTTAATTTTGAATTTTCCATAACTCCTTACACTTCAAGCAGTGATACTTCACCGGGGAGGCTCCACCCGCCACCACCATTGAGTATGTAACGGCTGTTGGCGAGGCCAGGTTTCCGTTAAGGTTGACGCCTCGTACAATCGGCCATTTTTCAACACATAACGGATCGAATTGGTGTTCTCTAGTTTGTCCAACGGGTTTTTGTCCAGGATCATCAGGTCGGCCAGTTTTCCGACTTCCAGGGAGCCGATATTCCGGGCGAGTCCGATAGCATCCGCACTGTGGATCGTCGCGGCCCGTAATGCATCATGGTTTTTCATACCACCGGCAGCCATCATCCACAGCTCCCAGTGTGTGCCGAGGCCCTGGAGCTCGCCGTGGGAACCCAGGCCTACCCGACCGCCGGCGGCCGCGGGATTTGTGAGGTCCTGCCGGGTCGCCGCCCGGTCGCCGTACCTATTACCTTGATGATGGTTTTGATATCGGTGCTGTCATAACGCATGGAGAGCAGTCCCTCGGATCCCGCCCAGATATAAAGATAACGGGGATCGTTGCCGAAAGCAGGGCCGATATGGGCAGGAGGATTTGGCGCTCCTTCCTTGCGATGGCCGGTCATCTGGACACCGGATCCGCCATCTTTATGATACAGCCATAGTTGCGAGCCTTTCACGGCGATCACGTATTTGCCATCTGGTGTCCACACCGGCGACATGAAATTCTCCCTTTCTCCGGTTGTCAGGGCCCGCGGGTCACTGCCGTCGGCGTTGGCGAGCCAAAGGTTCTCCGAGCTATTGCGGTCGCTGACAAAGGTGATCTGTTCACCGTCGGGCGAGTAGCGCGGCTGCATATCGTAGGCCTGGCCGCTGGTGATGCGTGTGGCTGTGCCGCCGGCAATCGGGAGAGTGTAAAAATCATCCAGAATCTTGAATATTATGGTACTGCCGTCCGGTGAAAGGTCCAGCGAAATCCAGGTGCCTTCATCCGTGGTAAATTGCATTGTCCGGGTTGTGATCAGGGGCAACGACTTGGATTTTTTCGCTTTCGCAGCCGAGCTGTCGTTCTCGGCGATTGTTTGTGAAAATGCTGGTTGTACGGCAACCATGAACAAAATTATTGATATTAATACTCGCAGGAATCGTGGCATGTTAAGCCTCACTTTGTTGGTGAATTGTTGCTGGATAAGTGGCCCGTAGATTTTCAATCGGATTTTTATTTTCGAATGGATCGAAGATAGATAACTTAGTGGTTTGTTTCATAAATTCGGTGACGAATTTTTAAACGGAGCTATAGAGCTGTAGTAATTTGTTTATTTCAATTACTCCTCCTTACCTCCCCTTAGCAAGGGGAGGAATTTCCCCTCCTTTTTTAAGGAGGGGGTAGGGGAGGTTTATTAATATTGATAAGTACAATATTAGGTTACAGTAATTATGTTTTTATATTTTAAGTTTCCCCAAAAGCGCTTGAAATCAAAATCTTGAGGGAGATGGGATAAAGTAAGATTAAAGCGATTTATAAGTGTGTTTGTCGTTTTGTTATTTTGCAATTGCAAGGACGTTTTGTGCTTTACGCGCTAGTTTGACAATACTGAAATAAGATTCCGGGTATAGGTAATCCTCTCCGGTTTCATCAACAATTCGTAAATAACCATCTTTTGATGCTTGTTTATCAGGAATTACTTGATAAACTTTGCGTAATTCCAGGTCATCACAATCATCATTTTGAATACAAATTACAAATTTTGGTTCTTTGGTATTCATCATGTTTCTTATTCAAGAAAGCGTTTAATTTTAATTTTTTTCTTTCCAATACCATGTGCTTCGTACCAGTGAATCTCGGCATTTCGAATTACACCATTTTGTAATCGTACTTTGGCATTTCCTTTGAGTTTACGCCATCTACCTTCACCAAACTGCTTTCGGAGACGCATAATATCTTTAATATTGCCGCCAATGGCAATAATTTCAATATTTTTTACTTCTTCGACTATCTCAAAGTACTTATTCATATTCTCCAAAATAAATCTAACAAATGGTTATTCAAATTCGATTAACATTAATCCATAAAGAAAACAATTTTACTCAAGAGGAAAATTAACTTTTCCCCTAGTAAAGGTTAATCGATTGCATTCTAGTTTAGATGGTGCGGCTGTGAAAGTCAAGGGAAAAAGAATAGTGGAATAGGCAACGCAATCAAAATTTGATGGTTTTACCTTCCACAATTTCTAATAATTGCGGAAAAGCGTACACTGCCGGCATCCGGCCTCGTGCTTCTCGTATAGAAATGATCGCTTTTTCATTTTGTAAAAATTTTAACATCGGCATTAATGATTGTTTGGGTATTTTTGATTTTGTTTGAATATCAATTGAACGGAAAATAGGTTTATCAAAAATCGCCTCTATCAAAGGGTTCGCATATTGGGAGCGAGTACGTTTAATCACATGATCACGCATTTCAAGATAAAGATCTAAAATTTTCCTTATTTTGGCGCCATTTTTGACGGCTTGTTCTTTTAATGCCGTCAAATAGAACTGTATCCAACCGTTCCAATCTTTGTGATTGGAAATCCCCTGTAAACGATGATAATATTCTTCGCGATTTTTTTCCAGATATTCACTCAGATAAAACATAGGCCGGGAAAGACGCTTTTTACTAAACAAAAAAAGCGGGATAAGCAAACGGCCGATCCGGCCATTACCATCCAGAAAAGGATGCAGCAATTCAAACTGGGCATGTACAATGGCAGATTGGATTAACACATCTGAATCTTCGGATTGAATATATTTTTCGAATAATTGGAGATGATCCTGAAGTGTGGTTGGTTCGGGCGCTACATAAGTGGCTTGTTCAATGGGTGTTCCCGGTTTTCCAATCCAGTTTTGAATCGTCCGAAAATTACCCGGTTGTTTATCAGCGCCACGCATGCTGTTCATTAATTCACGGTGCATTTGCCGAATGAGAAAAAGAGATATAAACCGTTCGCGTAATTCTTGTTCCGCTAAAATTAAGGTGGATCGGTAATTGATAATCTCCTGAATGTCCTGTTTTTTACTCTCATCTGTTCCTTCGAATTTTGCTTCATGTTTGAGTACTTCATCAAGGGTTGCCTGGGTCCCTTCAATTTTTGAAGACAATACGGCCTCGTGTGTGATTAATGGTGAAAGTAATATTTCAGGATTAACCACAGCCTGTAACATGCCATCATAACGGGCCAGATCAGCGTTTGCCTGGCCAACCAATCCAATAATTTTATCATAATTCAAATTTTTAATCGGTAAAGGTTCCACTGAATATGGTTTCATATGCAATCATCCTATTTGTGTCCAATGTAATATACACAAAAAACTTTGTGTCCAACAATATTAATTTTATTGGACTCAAAATAATTTATGGTTGTTAAATTGGACACAAATTATGAAATAAAGTAAGAGGGTCATTAATTTCAACGGATTTTTATTTTAAGATGGATCGAAAATAGATGGTGAGATTGTGAAAGTCAAGGGAAATCAAGTTGGGGAACAATAGGCTCTCAAGAATTGAAATTCAGTTAAAAAACTTGTTTTTTTGTCAAACGGCAACTTTAAATGGCATTTCGTCCCAAGTGCGGTTTTCTAAAACCCGACCAGCAGCTTTTTTATTTTTGCCACCCCATTGCTTAAAGAAGAAAGGAACATTTTGTTTTTCACACTGATGTTTTATTTCTTTAACCCATTCCTTTTTCATAGGCCTAGCTTTAAAGCCCGATTCTCCCCCTACGATGACCCAGTCAATGTTACTTAGATTAAGATTTGGTAAGGGTCCTAAAAGTGGTTCTAAAGAAAGAAATTTTGTTACTGCATCTGATTTTCGAAGATGATCAATGCGAAATAATACATCCTCATTTTCCACGCTTACACCTTGCCAAACATTCTTTGGCCAAATAATTGACTCTGACATTTGCAATAATCTTTCTGATCTTTTAGTAAGCACTTGAAATTGATGCCAATTTGCCTTATGCATGGTTTCAAAAACTTCAAATATAAAACTGTCGGGTACATTTTTATGGAATAAATCCGACATAGAATTAACAAAAATTGTTTTAGGCTTTTTCCATTTTAAGGGTTGCGTGAGAGTTGATGGATGAGGTTTAACGACACCATTAAAGTGGTTTTTGCTTTTGTTTATTAAACCTGAATATTTCGCTTGGCCCATAGCTTCTAATCTTTTTGTAAGTGTAGCTGCATAACAATTATCACAACCTTTGCTAACTCTTGTGCATCCTGTTACCGGGTTCCAAGTAGCTTCGGTCCATTCGATTGTAGAATTATTAGCCATATTAAAAAATTATTCTTTTAGATTGAAAACGGTATTATCATTAATTCGTTTTGGAAAATTCAAATTTATTGGAATGATCTTTTCAGAATTTACAAGTTTCATAATTACATTTCTATATTCTTTTTCAAGGAAATGCATAAAATAATCTACCACATTTTTTTCCCAGATTATTTTTCTTGATAATCTGGGATTAAATTTTGGAATATATGATAATACAATTTTCTCCAGTTCTCTAATAGCTTTTTCTCTTCCTCTTTCCCATTGATAAAAATCTTCTGTACTATTTGCAAACAAAGGTAATTCTTCTGATGCCTTTTCATGCATATATTCATTATAAGCCTTACCCATTGTATCATTCATTAGGACTAAAGCGTCTATGTGTCTAGAGCAAAAAGTGATATAATATTTAACAGTTGAGGATTCTGTTTCTCTAACAGGGCAACTCATGACATATTTCATGTATACTCTAAGTTTATCTTGATATCTTTGTACAATTTTTTTCTCTCGCTCTTCTGGATCCAAATCTGTGTTCCATTCAATTACCCTCCAATAATCCCCACCTAATATTTTATCAACATTCTTGATTTTAGCAAGAGTTTGACCAGTGATGTTGTTAATACCTTTTTCTAAAACAACATTACGGGCACCTTCACGATGTATTGTAGGCATACTTAAATTTATCAATAACTCGGTGCTAAATCCTTTTTTTACTCGACTTAATAATGGAATTAATATGTCAAAATCACAGCCTTTTATTCCAAATGGATCAAGGTATATAAACAATGTATGGTTGGTAATCTCGGTTTGTATATTTTTGAGTAATTCTGCAGCATCAGACTTAATCAATTTGACTTTATTGTCTTTAATGTATTTCGCTAAGTTATTTTGGAGTTTTCTGTGGTGATCTTCTTTCTTGTTTACAAATATAGCCTTCCAATTATTAGCAGCATATTTTTCAGCAACTTGACACATTAAAATAGGTGAACCAGGTTTTCCATCCTCAAATACACCTGGGCTTGCAAAAGCATCTACCAATAGAATTGGTCTTTTTAGAAGCCGTACTTTTTTTAAATATGCAGCAATATAATGAGAAAGAACCCTATCTTTTATTTCCGACCATTCACGTTTCCCATCAAAAAAGCTAGGGCTAGAATTGCTCATATCAAATTTTATAATTCTCCGTTAGTATAGCAGCTAACCGAACCAAAACTAACCAATTTTTGTATTTCAGGATTATTATGTTTTAAAATACTCATAAATCCCCAATGGACTATTTTTATTTTGGAAATTGTTCAAAGATAATCAATAGGGTTTCAACAATCAAGAAAAAATCAAATGCAGGATTTTAATATACATCCAAAATAATGTTTTGCGAACTTGGCCATCAACGCTTGCTGTCGTTTTCGGCAGTTGTTTGGGAGATGGCTGGTTGTACGACAACCAGGAACAAAATTATTGATAGGAATACTCGCAGAAATCTTGGCATCGTAGACCTCGCTTTGTTGGTGAATTGTTACTGAGTAAGTGCAATATGTCTCCATAAGATTATATCTTTTTGGAATGGATCGAAGATAGAAAGGGAGGTTGTGAAAGTCAAGGGAAATGAGATGTGGTGCTATAGCTCTCCAGAATTGAAGAGTGATACAGAATTTTCGAATTTAATATAATATTCCTATTTGTGTCCAATGTAATATACACAAAAAACTTTGTGTCCAAGAATATTAATTTTATTGGACTCAAACTTTATTTTGTAGTGATGTCAGACAATTGAAGTTCGTATTTATAAGGAAAAACTTGTGAAACCTGTACATAAGCATCGGGAACATATTTTATAATATCCGCTCGTTTGTCCAAAGCATCATTCTCCGTATTTACGTTGGTTAAAAAACTACATTGCATCTGATTTAGAAAATTCCTGGCTTTGCGAATGTTCAAAAAAACTTAGGATAAAAATGAACAGCAAAAATCTTTTTATTATCAATTTATCATATGACTGTTTTTCATTAAATTTATTTCCTTGCCTTGAATAATACTGTTCCGTAACCAACTCTACTTGAATTTATTTCGGGAATATAGTAAAGACTTCCGTCTTTAACTTCAATTTTTGTCAGGATTTGATCCCTTTTACTTAATCTATTAGTATCGATAATCAGTTGTTTGCCTCTGGAAGCTAAATTAAAGTAAAAAAGAATCGTACCTACTTTAAACGGTTTATATCTCCAAGTAAGTAGCGCTTTTTCTATCTCCTCGGCGGCTACAGGATGTCCGCGATCAATTATATCCTCATTTTTTCTACTAAAATATAATCTTCCATCTTCATCCACTGTAGCGCGGATAGTGACTTCCGTTAGCCGATCTATCGCCATCAACTGAGGCCAATTTAGCGGGATTATTTTTGGAGTTCTTAAATCGATTTCAAAGAAGAGAGGTAAATAGCCATCATGCAACGAAGCAACAACTCGAAAGCCTATTACTTGATTTATATCTAAAACTGGCACAAAATTATATCGACGGGTAGTACGTGCAAGCGAAACAGGATCATACCAGGAACCGCCACGTGCCACTCTGAGTTCATTGCTCACGGGTCTCGGGGCTAGTCCTTCCGCAGATGCGTTTTCATGGTTTTGACGCCAGGCATCAAGGCACCACTCCCACATGTTTCCGTGCATATCATAAAGGCCAAATCCGTTAGGTTGCTTTTGGCCAACTTCGCGCGGGCCGTTAAAACCTGAGTTTGGATAAAACCAGCCGTATGCGTCAAAACCGGTTGAATCACTTCCAAAGCTGTATTGCTTATCTTCAAACGAAAATACATCTTGCGGCCCTTTGCATGCATATTCCCATTCGGCCTCAGTGGGAAGACGAAATGGGATTCCGGTTTTTTGCGTAAGCCATCTGCAATACGCCATGGCGCCATACCAGCTTACCCCAAGAACGGGATAATTTTCGAAACTATTCACCGCTACAAAATTAGCGGGAGAAGTTTCTCTAATCTTAGAGTATTGAGGATCGATAAGCAGCCACAATCCGCCACCAGCTTCCTGTTGGTTCCCACTATCAGCGAGGAATTCGACAAACTGGGCATTGGTGATTTCGTATTTGCTGATAGCAAAGGGTTGCAAAGAGACCCGATGAATTGGGCGCTCGGATGGAAGGCCCTTATCAGAACCTATATAAGACCGGCCACCAGGTAATGAAACCAACTGCGGAAACTTTGTAAACTCTGGCCCGAAATAGGTGGAATCCAGCAAGAACGGATCAATATCCAGTAACCTGGCAACGCCATCATTGCCCCAGGTCAAAATCCGTTTTTCATCCGCAGAAAACATGGCGCCTAAAATGTCAGCTTCGTGTTTCAAAGTTGGGCCAATTTGCTGACCGGTAGCCCCATCCCACAAGTGTGCACCCTCGGAACTCCAGGTCAAAATTCGCTGCTCATCCGATGAAAAGGCCGCACTGTTTACCCCACTTTCATGCTCCAGATTGCGCCCAATTTGTGTCCCAGTGCCGGCATCCCACACGCGTGCCGTGCTATCGGAACTCCAGGTCAAAATTCGCTGCCCATCCGAAGAATAAATTGCACCGTTTACCGCACCTTCATGCTTCAGATTAGGATCAATTTGCGTCCCGTTGGCTGTATTCCACACACGTGCCGTGCTATCAGAACTCCAGGTTAAAATTCGCTGCTGATCCGAAGAAAAAACCGCACCGTTGACCGCACCTTCATGTTGCAGATTTAGGCCAATTTGGCCCCCTGTACTTACATCCCACAAGCGCGCTGTGCTATCAGAACTCCAGGCCAAGATTTGTTGATCATCAGAGGAAAAAACCGCACCGCTCACCTCACCTTCATGCTTCAGATTCTGACCCATAGGCTGTCCTGTAGCTGCGTCCCATAAGCGTGCCGTGCCGTCATTACTCCAGCTCAAAATCCGTTTCTCATCGGCAGAGAACATGGCACCCAAAACACCTGCTTCGTGTTTTAGGCTCAGGTTAACTTGCTGACCTGTGGCTGCATTCCGCAAACGAGTAGCAACATCCCACAAGCGCACAGTCTTATCACTTGAACCAGAGACCACTGTACGGCCGTCCGGATTGAATGCCACACTCCGGACTTGTCCGCTATG
>CAYXGW010000023.1:0-49811 GCA_964464595.1 uncultured Deferribacteres bacterium | reverse complement strand
GCCGGTGAGCTGGTGCACCTCCTGGCCGCTGGCGACATCCCACAAGCGCACGGTCTTATCAAATGAACCAGAGGCCACTGTACGGCCGTCCGGATTGAATGCCACACTCCGGACTTCTCCGCTATGGCCGGTGAGCTGGTGCACCTCCTGGCCGCTGGCGACATCCCACAAGCGCACGGTCATATCTTCTGAACCTGAGGCCACGGTCCGGCCATCCGGGCTGAACGCCACACTGTTGACAGCACCGTTATGACCAATGAGCATCGCAAGCTCCCGGCCCATGGCGACATCCCACAAGCGCACAGTCTTATCAAGTGAACCAGAGGCCAGGGTCCGGCCGTCCGGACTGAACGCCACACAATAGATAACATTGTTATGACCAGTGAGCTTCGCAAGCTCCTTGCCGTTGGTCATATCCCACAAGCGCAATGTACTATCCCAGGAGCCAGAGGCCACGGTCCGCCCGTCCGGACTGAACGCCACACTCATGACCCAATCAGTATGGCCTGTGAGCTGGTGTAGCTCCAGGCCGCTGGCCACATCCCACAAGCGCACGGTCATATCAAATGAGCCAGAGCCCACGGTACGGCCGTCCAGACTGAACGCCACAATCCAGACAGAATCGGTATGTCCTTCTAAGCGGGCAATCTTTTCTCGCTTTTGCATATCCCATAACTGGATGGTACTATCTGTTCCTGAGGCCAGTGTCCTTCCGTCGCTGCTGAAGGCCGTACTTAAGGCAAATCTGGAGAAGTAAAAGATCGATTCTTCCTTACCACTAGCCGCATCCAACAAACGAACGCTGCTGTCTTGACTTGCGCTCAAAACCAACAAATCATTGCTGCTAAATCTTGCCGAGGTCACCGCGGCGGTATGAGAAAATAAAGTAGATGCATTGGAACCATTATTAAAATCCGATATTCTTATAACCCCATCCGAGTAGAATGTTAAGAATAAATCGCCATTATGACTCAGCTTGACTCCCAAAACAACAGGATATTCTTCACCCCTGCCAGCCCCTTGCCCCCAATGAAGCGAGCCATCGTTTTGGTCCCAAATGTTAATATTACCTTTCTTACTGTAGGTGATGATATGTTTTCTTTTATCATCGAATATCGCCCCAAGAACAGGCTTTTCGGGTTGAAATACATGGTACACGGGTAGGTATGGGTTGCCAAGAATTAGATAGACTACTACCATGGCTAAAGCCGCAGAGAATATTCGTACCCCGTTTTTGAAGCCAAAGGCCGGAATCCCCTTATTATAGAATAGTTTTCGGAGTGGCGCGGGTAAAGGCAGATGAAGCATTGACTTTGGTTCAGACTCTAAAAAACGCATAAGGGTATAATCCTGCATGAGCGATTGTTGGGGGAGGTTTCTCATGGCTTCAAGCAATTCTTTCCTTTCTTTTCTACTTTTTCGGGAAAGTAACCAGCGCTGAACGACCAGGTTTAAATGATAAGCCCCATAAGCGTACGATTCTTTAGGCGGAGCAGGGGTTTTTTCCAAAAGATTTATTATGGCCCTGCGAATGCCTATGGAGACATCTGCATCAAGTTCCGCGATGAGTTGCCATCTTACTTCATCTGGTATACTGCCTTTATGGAACCAGGGTAACCGGATAAGGCGCAAGAGATTTTCCTCAGTAATAAGGCTATCCGGCATGAAGGGTTGGGCACCCAAATACAGGGTTAAATCCCAATGGACTTCCGGATAGACCGCGCATGCACAAAGCCATTGGAAGCAATTCTCGCCTAGATAACTCCTTAATGCGTCTATGTTAGTAAGCGCGTCGGTAAAAAGTTGGGGTTTGTCGCTGTCGTTTAGCTGCCAGCCCTTAAAGTCACTGCCTGCCAGGCCTGTCAAATGCTCGACAAGGGTATTGAGACCATTTAAAGTTCCCGGTAAAATGACAAACTTATGCGCGAGAGCAACCTCTCGTCTTCCCCATAATTTGGGTCGGACAGGTGTCAAAATAGCACGCTCTTTCACAAGATCAAAAACACTTGTCCAATCATCAAGTTGACCTGAAATTGGGTTGAGGAAGTTATCGCAGGAACCGAAAATCAATACTCGATTGTCGGAATATCGTGTCAGCAAGTCAGATAGTAGAACATGCTCGTCACCTATTTGTTGAAAGCAAACCCGGGGGTCATGATCGTAAAAATATCTTTCTACGAATAGTCCATTATTTTCTAGATCCTTAACAAGATTTTCATACCAATGAGCGTGATGATGGCTAAATGTCGGTAGATCGATAAGAACAAGGTACTCCGGTGGGCGGGTAAATGGTGCATATTCAAAAGTCGGAAAGCCAGCCGCATCAATCGTACTGCTCACGGATTGTTTTATATCCAAGCGAACAACGTCACTTTCAAGACGCTGCCGCATTGACCGTAAGGCCGAATAAAACTGTTCGTTTTTTAATAACTTCAATTCGGGAGTCAATACCTGAATCGGCCAGACAAAAGGCGGTTTTTTGCCATGCTGTTTCTGAAGAATTAATTTTCTGCGATTGAATTTATAGATCTCGACAAGGACAAAAACCAGGAATGGAACAATCAGTGCCAGCCACCTGATAACCTGCCAGTACTCCTGATAAATCGTAAGCTTAACTTCTGGTACGAATTGATTCAGTCTTGCGATTCGCTTGGTCCAGGCATTAACGGAGTCAAGCGCCGATTCTTGGTCTGTAGAAGGGGGTTGATTTGGTGACGGTATTGGAACAATGAGAGTATCCGCGGTTGTAACCAACCCGGTGGTATCACTGGGGGTGGATACTGAATCAGGAATTGCAAGCGATAGTTTGTCGCCAGGCTCCTCAACAATAATTAAGTACTTTTCTGCATACCAGTACCCAAAGATAGATAGGAGCAAGACAAGAATGGTTCCAGTCAGAAAATAAGGCCACTTACGAGCACGTATCGGAAGAACATGTTCTTTAGCTTCTTCTTCCGTAGCTACTGATTCAGTTTTGGATTCTTTTTCCTGCTTGTCCTTTTTAAAGATTTCATAGTGTGAATCGAACGCCTGGTAAAATTGTTGTTGCTGTTTTTTGCTGGTTGCAAAGACAGGACATAATAAAGTTTTGAGTTCTTCGGGAGCGCAGTCGGGGCCAAGCTTGTTCAATAGACTCTGCAACTGAAGGTGGTGGTCTATGCCGATGACAAAACCTTGCCGGCGTAAATGTTCTATTAACTCATTAAAGGGTAAATAGCCCATGGTTACAATGAACCGTTACTTTCTTTTAATTTTTTCAGCATTTGTGCGAGGTCTTCTTTGCTCTTTGCCAAAATCGAATAACTCAAGGACATCGCTTCAATATGTCCTTCTTCAGGCTTATCGAGATTTATAGACAATGATTCAAGAATGCTCAACCATCCTAAAAACTCTGCTGTCGCCGGTTTTTTCTTCAGAGCCAATTTACGTATTTCGTCAAAATGTTTGATGGCGAGGTCAATAAAATCAGTCGTGAAATTTGAATTTTCTTTAAACCGTCTTTGGACGATTTCTCTTAATTGTTTTGTTTCAGGAAAAGAAATATGGTAAAAAACACAGCGGCGTAAGAAAGCATCGGGCAAGTTCTTTTCCGAGTTGCTTGTAAACATCAGAATGGGCCTGTAACCAATATCTGCTTCAAATGATTTCTGGGTTTCCTTAACTTCAAAGCGCATTCTTTCAATTTCGTTTAGTATATCATTTGGCAGGTCACGCGGCGCTTTATCGATTTCATCGATAAGAACAACGGACCGCTTTGGGCCTTTATCTTTGAGATGTTTTGGCAGATAATTGTTAGCCTCTTTGGGTGGCTTTGCAAGCAATATGGCTAACCCTAACGGTTGATAGCTAACATATTGCCCGGGATCTAAGTCTTTTGCTTTTTTATCTTCCTTATCGCTGAATTGTGCATCCTGGAAACGGCGCAAAGAGTCATATTGATAAAACAGGTCTGTTGCTGTAGAAGTAGTTTTGGTATTGAAGATCAGGGGAGAACCTAATGCAAGCTCATAAGAAATACTTGAGGCCAGTTGCGTCTTCCCGGTTCCTGGCTCCCCGGTAAGAAGCAAAGGCTGGCCTAATGCAATAGCAACATTTACAGCGTTTCGGAGGCCTGGTTCAGCAATATAGTTTTTTTCATCCTCTAATTTGAACAGAGGTTTAAACTGTGGAAGTTCTAATTTTCTCTTTGCAATTGTTTCCCCCTGACCTTCATAAAAACTGAATTTTTCTAGTTTCATATTATTAGATTCCTTTTTTCGTCCGTTATGTGAGCAAATATTTCGTCAAGCCTTAATTCTATTTCTGCCATACATACCTCATAATTGCCCTGGTAGGGAATTCGAAAAAATCTTTCAATTAATTTTTCTTGTGAAATTTCATTCATACAAAGTCTATGGTGCTTTAACCATTCCTTCACCTCCCTTAGTTTTGGGGAGGTGAGTTCTTTAATGACTTTGCCAGGACAACCCTCATTTTTTTCATCGAATAAACCTTCTATATCATTCAGTATTTCTTTTGTGTTCTTAGGTCGCTTCCCAAATAATTTTGAGTATAAATTTCGATGGATATCTTTGGGGTAAGTCAGGCAAAAGAAGACAAGAAATAATGGAACGTTGTTACGATTTTTGAACTCAAACCAATAATCTTTCATGTACCATGAGAGTAACTCAGTTGTTGTTTCATCCCAGCTTTCCAAATTAATATCGTGTTGGATCATCACTAAGGCGGTAGTATGAAAACAAGTTAATTTAGAGAATGTATCTATTATGAAGTCCTTTGAGAAGTAGCTTTTGTCAAAGGTAGTAAATAATTTGGATTGTAGATGCTCGCATCTTAAGGCCAAATCCCCTTCGTCGGGCCAGTCAACTTCTTCCTGTTTTATAATTGCTTTCTCTAAAGGAAATTTCCTATCAATAAACTCCTTAATATGAGTAGATTTCAAGCGTTCTATGAAACTATTATGCCCTTGTTCCTCTTCCCCGTGAATAAGAATGAACTGTGGGCATCCTAACAAAGTGTTTACATTGTTATTAAAGAACGTATAAAACTGGCTAAAGTGAAATTTGCGATTGCAAGTCCTGGTAACACTTTCACCAAAATTCTCCGCTTCTGGCTCCGCCTTTAGTGGCTCAATAAGTTTTGATGCTGCCTTGTCCAGATCAGTCTTAAAATTGTATTTAAAATTATCTATCGATTCATAGTGGCCCAGTAAAACTTTCTTTGAATTGATTAATTCCTCTTCAAATTTCTTAACTTGCATGTGCTGTTCAGTTTCCGCAACCGAGTCAAGCTTAACGGCGCGCTTGCAGAAGTACACCATGAAACGGTTTAATTCAATTTGTCCTGCCTCAAGCAAAGCTAAACCTTCCTGGAACTCTTCCATGGTACCACTAATAAACTCCTCTTCAGTTTTAGGATTTCTTTTACCGGAAGGAGTCCCCATACGAGACCAGAAAATACATACAAAGATATCCGTTTCCTCGAATTTGGTGTTTTCGAATATTGTGTCCTGCGGTCGCCCAAAATTTGGTGTTGAATGGTCTTCCCAGCGAATGACATCAATGTGAATTGTCTTACCTTCGCGCTGATTAAAGGTCTTGACAACTTCTTCAACCGCATCTCTTTCTTTCGCTACATCGCCTGGGGAGGCGAGGAATAGTCGATAGTGATTCTTTATTGTTTCTTTTTTTTGCTCAGACACAACAGATATTTTTATTAGTTAGTGAATAATTTGTTTATAATTTACGCCTCCACCGAATTTCTTTTTAGCCTATTTTATATGACACCTAACATAGTTTGAACAAATCGCTCATATTTTTGGTGAACCTTGTCCAACAATTCGGCTTTTGAGATTTTGAAGTTGTGTAACCCAACGTTTCCATTGATTCCCCAACGGATTATTCTATTTTTTGAATTAACCGAAGATAACCAACAACCTTACAAAAGTCAACAAAAAATCAACCCCCAATTTATTAAACTTATCAGCGTTTGACTAACCTCCCATCTTTCACCCAAACACGATCGCCAACGGTTACCGTTGCATCTGCGAAGAAATTCCACCTGACATAGCCGCCGCTCACTTTTCCGCCTAGTTCGGAATTATCGCCGAGGGAGAGCCGAGCCACACCGGAACCATAACCGTAATAAGGGATCCATGGGTTCTTGTCAGGCACTGCCAGTAGTGGGTTAAATCCCAGGGCAAATTCACGCAGTTGTTTTGCTCCCTCTCCTCCGCAGTTTTCCGGTAATAGCAAAATTCCCCAGGTTATTCTAATATTTTTATTAAAATAGGACTGAGTTCTTTCATTGCATTGATTGCAGATAGAGCATCCTCACGCGTAGCTGATTCACCCGGATATCGAAAAGAAATGCCAAATGGGTTTAGGTAGGCTAGCAATTCTTTGTGAAGTTCTAATTCGGGGAGTATAAGGTAAACATAATTTCATTAATGCTAAAAGATCATGAATCTTTGGAAATTGGATATTTTGCAATTGTAAAATCGCTTTGAGATATTTTTCAATCGATTGTTGAGCATGAAATCCGGCAGCATCATAATTGGGAAATTTCCGAGCTCTGTATTCTCTCAAAGCACTATGGAAGTCGCCTTCTGCTTTATTGATCCATTCATTCACTATTTCGTTCATAAAGAACTTTACCTGTCTTGATAATCTCTTTTAGAAAAAAATCACCACATTGCAAACGTTTGGTTATTTGTTTTTGCGTTTTAACGAGTATATCAAATGGAAATGAATGGTCCAAGGCCAATGAGATTTCTGAACTCAAAGCCCATAATGATTTGCTTGAATTCACAATAATCAATAAATCCACATCGCTTTCAGGGGTTTGTTTGCCGTAAGCATAAGAACCGAACAAAATAATTTTTTCCGGAGCAAACTTATCAATGATTTGATTTGTCTGCGCTTTGATTTCTTCAAAATTTGCACAGCGTTTACCGATTATTGAAGTCGAGTGAATCATTGAATTAGCGTATATTTATGGATCATCAACATAATGGTTACTTTGTCATAATTCTTTTCATTGATTGAAATCCAACTCCTTTAGGAGTGAAATGTTTATAGGACAAAATAAGTCTCTGATTCGGAACTCCGTAGGAGTGGAATATTTGTTTTTAATCCATCCTGCTTAACAAAGATTTCCATATTTCACTCCTAAAGGAGTTTTCATGTTTTCTTAGAAATTTTTAAGCTATAAATACTCCATCCCGATGGGATTGGTAATTCAATTTTTGAAATTATGATGATATAATTCCATATTCATATTTCATTTATTATTTATTCTAAATTATTATTCAAATAATTTGACCTTTAAAAATTAATCTGATCTATTCATAAATTTCCGCCACCAAGACGCGAAGTCTCTAAAAATATTAAAGTTATCATAATAAGCGATAAAAACTGATTCTAGATTTAAATGAGTAATCAAATTATCTTAAGTTCTTATTTTTAATAAGCTTTGTGCCTTTGAGTCTTGGAGGCAATGAATTATTCAGGTTAATCAAATAATATTGATTTGCGAAATATTTTTTACTCTTGACAACTAGACCGCAGAAAAATCAAATGCTGATTTGTTTAAATATATCCACAGAAATTTGTAAATACGATGGGGTTTGGCCATATACATATCCATCAGCGCTCCACCAACTTCCCATCTATCACCCAAACATGATCGCCAACGGTTACCGTTGCATCTGCGAAGAAATTCCACCTGACATAGCCACCGATCACTTTTCCGCCGAGTTCGGAATTATCGCCCAGGGAAAGTCGGACTACTCCGGAACCGTAGCCGTAATAAGGGATCCATGGGTTTCTGTCCGGTACCGCCAATAGTGGGTTAAATCCCAGGGCAAATTCACGCAGTTGTTTCGCCGCCTCTCCGCCGCGCTGCATTTCCGCTTCAACAAATTCCTTTCCTGACTCGGCCTCTATGTGAACAATATGCCCTTCTGAGAACCTGAATTTGAGACCGGTCACAGGTCGACCATCCCATTGGGACGGCGGGAAAGCGATGACGCCATTTACAGTTTGCTCCAAAGGTGCGACGCGGATGGCGCCGCACGGAAGTTCGATCTCGCGATCGATCAGTATCTTTGCACTTTT
Organism: uncultured Deferribacteres bacterium; assembly: GCA_964464595.1. Classification (GTDB taxonomy): domain Bacteria; phylum Zhuqueibacterota; class JdFR-76; order JdFR-76; family DREG01; genus JADFJB01. The sequence continues at coordinate 41,694 of CAYXGW010000023.1, read as the reverse complement.
CACTCTTGCGGCCGATGCATCGCCGTCTTGTATATTTACCGGGCGGTCACCTACCCGAAAGCGCAGGTCTGTTCCAGCGGGGGTGGTTAAGCGAACCTCGGCCTCGCGCATGGCTTCGATAAAATCCAGCTGATCCTGTCGAATCTGTTCGTAATCAGCCTGTAAAATCGCGTTTTGATACGTTGCATCTATGAACTCAGTTGTGGGTAACGGTTGACCGGCAATTGCCATGGCACTACCTGACGCATTCCAATGAAAATGAACTGTGCGCCCCCGGCCCTCGCTAAGCAGATCCTGGATGGCAGCATATATTGGGTTTGACGGTAACGCACCAGGCAGCATTATGGAAGCATCAACTGTGCGGAGCATGTTGCGAAGAGCTTCCCGAGCCTGATTGTTGGCCTGTTGGAGTACTGTCCTATCCCAGGTCTCCGGCAATGGCCTTTGCAAAACATCCATGACGCCGAGATCGACACCGCCTCGTTTCATAATCTCATAACGCAGATGCGGAATGATCTCGTCGAACAAACCCGGATACGCAACCAGTAAGACTTTCTCATCCTTTTGAATATCCAGTCGCTCCACAAGCTTTTGGGCTAAAGCGGCCCATTTTAATGGGTAACGAACATGCATTTGAGCGGCCAGATCCGAAACGGATCCCAATAATACAAAGAATAAAATCAACAGGGTTTTCAATTTATATTTTTCCATAATTATAAGAGCATTGTAAAATAAGGTTGACTAGTAAAGATCTCGAAATCCTGTTTCTGTCGGATTAGCTTGTGTAAGGAGGTTTAAGAAAAGTCTAACTCTTTCCTGATATGTCTTGCTTGACAATTTTGATTTCAGCCTTCCGTTCATGCTGAGTAGTAATAGACAGGAGTCTCAATCACTTTTCTTGGTTTTGATTTCCCCATAATGGTTTTCTGTAAACGTTCTACTGTATCGGGGGAAAAGAATTGTTCGCCAGTCTCTTCATTTACTCGTGCTGGTACATTTTCAACAATGTAGAATTTACCCTCGTGTTCCATGATATATTTGACACGTCTTTCCGTCAGTTTTTCGTCTTGGTAATTCATTGGCTCTTCCTTTTTTTCAAATCAACCCATTTCCCTGGGTTTGGTTCATACAATGTTATTATTTTAATGACTATACGAGATGGATAGCTGCAATGAATATGCAGTGGCCTGTTTTCATCAGTATAGCCCAGAATCAAACAACTTGGGCCATATTTATCGTCCGGATAATTTTCTATTAACTCGCTCTTTTGCAGAATCACTTCACGGACTTCCGACACACTGATTTTCCGAATGATACTTTGATCAACGGCATGTTTCGAAAACTCAAATTCATTCGCCTTTATCTTCTTACGTATATCTTCTATTAGGGGCATTTGAACTTACACTATTCTTATCATTGGAACCGTATAACATAGTACATTGAAGTAAAATATACAATTAAATAATTTTCTTAAAAATATCTTTTTGGGCTAAAGCAGTCCATTTTAATGGGTATCGAACATGCATTTGAGCGGCCAGATCCGAAATGCATCCCAATAATACAAAGAATAAAATCAGGATGGTTTCATCTTATTCCTATCTACAATATGATCTTTCAAAATATGGTTAGTTCAATCACAAATATTTTTCCAACCAACGCACCCATCTGTCATACACATCTTTTCGATTTACCGGATCGGCTGGAAAATGACCTCCACCCGGATAAGCAAAAAACTGGGTCGGAATCTTGTTGGCTAGTAAAGCATGATAAAGTTTATAAGAGCCGGTAACCGAGACGGTCTGGTCCTGGACTTTGGACATCACTAAAGTAGGCACTTTAATCCGGGATAAGTTTTTTAACGGGGACATCTCGTAATGAAGCTGGTAATTGTTACCCACCCAGGGAGAATTTGTGATCGCATGTCTCAGGGTTAAATTCATTCGAGAGAGACTGGTCATATCGGTAAAATCGATTGGCGCAGCTCCAGCCACAGCGGCTTTCCAAAAATCAGGATATCTGCCAATGAGCCAGGAAGTCATGTACCCCCCATACGACCAACCTGTAACACCCATTCGAGCTTCATCAATAATACCACGATCGATTAAGACTTTTATGCCGTCCATCACATCCCTGCCGGGACCCTCGCCGCCATCATTCATAATGGCCTTCTGAAAAGCGTCGCCCCGGTTATTACTGCCACGATAATTCGGTTGAAAAACGATCCATCCTTTTGCAGCCATGAATTGTGCGACCGGATTAAATGACTCAGACGATGATGAAGTAGGGCCGCCATTAATAAAGAGCGCCAAAGGATATTTTTTATCTGATGGAAAACCCGGAGGATAGGTAACCACACCGTCGGCAATCATATTATTGTCAGTTTTCCATTCAAAACTCTCGACAGCCCCGAGTCTCATATTTTTGAATGGTTCGTTGAATGAAGTAAGTTGGACTGGTGAAGAATTCACGTTCTTGAGATAAAATAATTCTAGTGGTTGATTGTCTGATGATCCAATCAACACAATCTCTCCTTTTTTATTGCTAACAAGTCTCGATATTGTAAAAAAATTGCTGAAAGAAGTTTTCTTTGCTTCTCCATCAATAGAAATGATCCAAACACCATCTTTTGTCCCATTCTGTCCGTAGGCGAGGATTTCATTTTGGTTTGGAAGCCAGGCCATGGATTTAATATTACGATCAATTTTATGGGTGAGATTTACCGGTTTGTTTTTTCCAGTTTGAATGAATAAGTCCCTCATCCCAGCTGGGTTTTGATCAATAATTCGACTGTAGACAAAATGTTTGCCATTCGGAGAATAACTGGGATTGTATTCAAAACCATCCCTGTCGGAATAACCGGTTAAACTTCCGGACTCAAGACCAAGCAACATAATCTTGTTTTTGTGCCATTCCGAAGGTAAAGGGTTTTCTTTTCTACTAAAAGCAAGAGTTCTTCCGTCTGTTGACCAGCTAACACCACCGTTTACAGTCCAGCCTCCCTCTGTCAATCTTTTGGTTTTTTTGTTATTTATGTTCAGGATAAACAAATGAGACGAAAGGTAGGATTGAAAATCCAAATAGCCATGAGGTTTCACTTTCCGGCTTTCGTGGTTTTTCATCTCTTGCAATAAATGCGATCTTAATCTCATCCGGGCTCCAATAAAAACTGGATACGCCAGTTTTGTGATTGCTGATCACTTCGGATTTACCATGTGGGAATTCCTGGATAACAATTTGGTTTTGATCGTTTATCCCTGCAATATAAGAAAGGTATTTCCCTGCAGGTGACCATCGGACATTCCTCACCCCTTTTTGATCAAAAGTTAACTCAGTGATCTTTTTTGACTTCATATCCATTAGCTGGTTTTTATTAATCCATCGATTGGTTTCGAAATCCGCTTTACGTGTGGAGAAAAGTAAAAAGTCACCATCCGGTGTAAATTGTAATCCGCCTAAACTGATCGAATTTTTATTATATTCATCCCAATCAAATGGTTGGGGGGTTGTTTGACTGATTGCATTAAAGCAATTGGCATGCAGAAATAAAACAATAAAGAATAGGATCATCCTGTTTTTCATGGTGATACCTTTTTAGGTTGATTCTGATATTCACAAGTTAATTAGAGATTTTCTAGTTATTTTTTGGAGATAAATCGAAGATATCATGAAGTACAAATAAAGTCAATGATAAAAAAAGCGATATGTTTTTGGTGATGTACTTAATAAGTATCCGGATATTTTGTGTTTGCTGAATTTATCTTGATATCTGAATGTGAAAATTGCAGTCTAGAGAAATAGAATCAGCGCGAATTTTTTGGTAGTTTTTCATTTTTCATAATCTTATATTCCAAACCACAAAACATATGAATCCAAAATGGGAATACAAGCATGAAGTTTCCATCATCTAGATGACCAGCACTCGTACATACTTGGTATGCCTCTCATTTTCTTGCCTGGCTGTGTGTAGCTTTGCACAAGATGCAACCTTGGAAGAAACCGCAAGCCTCGCTTTTGTCGATGCGCATGTTCATTTAAATAGTCCCGCGATGCAGTTGCAATTGATCGATGATTATAACTTGCCTAAAGTGATTACCTTCTGGGGACGAAATAGCGACAATGAAAGCCTGATCGAAGCTGCCAAAGCCAACCCCAATCATTTTATACCCTTTGTTTCGATCTCACCTGAACGAAGGAAGTATCGGGGTTACTGGCAAAATGAAGCTGACTCGCTTCTAGAATTACTAGAGAGCCATCTTAAAAGGGGTATCTTCAAAGGCATTGGAGAAATTTCAGTCAGCCATTTTCCGAGTCGAGGATTTCCTGAGGCGGATTTCAGTCCGCTTGGCACCATGATGAAGGGAATCATGCGCCTTGCCGCTCGATACAATGTGCCTGTAACCGTGCATTGTGAGGTTACAAGGCTAACAGAGTTTTCGCAACTTCTTGACGAGTTTTCCAATGTGAAAGTGATCTGGGCCCATGGCGGCTACACGCCTTACTTTCTCGCTAAACGAATGCTCGAGAAGCACCCAAACTTAATCTACGAGTTGAGCGCCCGAACCTGGCTAAATCACCCACGATCTCCTGACTACACCATCTTTCGAAATGCTTCTGAGGTTTGGCCGCAGTGGTTAAAACTGATTGAGTTTAATCCAAGGCGTTTCGTTGTCGGAACAGATGCGAGTCATCGGCAGATTGAGAGAGAGCGGCGAAAGATCGAACGAGTGCAATTGTTGCTTCAGCAATTGAGACCTGAAACGCGAAGGTTGGTAGCCATAGAAAACATCCTCAGGCTTGTAGGAGAGTGAATTAATTTTGTGAACCGGACATATACAAAAGCTATACCCAATAATGATTTAAGTGCATATTTCTGATGCAGTAAAATGCGGTTTTAAATATTATTCTTGTATTTGTTGCGAAGATCTTGTATTTTGGTGCCAATTGTATTTTAACCCTGAGTAGCTGAAAAGCTGTCGTTTAGAAGGCAAAGTTAACCTTGAATGTCATTTTCAGAGGATTCAACAAATCTAAAACTTTAATTAGTGGGATAAGCTGCACAAGAAAATTTAGACGGAACATAATTATTGGGCAGGTTTATGCGAAAACTATTTATGAACATGACGATAGTTCTATCTTTGCAAGAATTGGTTATGAAATAAATTCAGAATTAATTATTCTAGAACCATTTATTAGTGGTGAAACTTCAAAAGTGCTTTGTATGGCACCGAGACCCGATTCTTGGAACCTGGTATAACGTCGCAAAAAGAAATACTAATAAATAATTTCAAATTTGCATTGTTCTCAACATTTTAGTAAATCACAATGCAGAAAATCCTTTCTCGTCTTTGGAGTAAGATTCCTAATTCTAAGTTATTGCTTCCGAGATATTTGATTATAAACTCGAGGTGAAAATGCCTGACAACGTTGACACGATTGGCATTTGGTGGATCCTGTGTGCTCTGCTCGTATTCATGATGCAACTTGGCTTTATGTTGTTTGAGACGGGTTTCGTTCGGGTACGCAATATGTCAGGAATCGCCATTAAAAATATAATGATGCTGTTCGCGTCGACCTTAGCTTACACGCTGTTTGGCTATGTTTTGATGTTTGGGGCAGATGCCTTTGGTGGCTTGCTTGGCTGGACGCGGTCACCAAACGATCTAGGCCTTGAATGGCAATTTTATCAGACTAGCTTTGCAGCCGTCGCGGCGACAATTATTTCCGGAGCCATTGCTGAAAGAACAACTTTAAGGTCGAATATAATCGCAGCAATTGTGATGGCTGGTCTCGTTTACCCAATTCATGGGCATTGGGTTTGGGCGGAAAATGGTTGGCTCAATAGGCTTGGAGTGTATGATTTCGCTGGTTCTGGTGTTGTTCATTTTGTCGGCGGTATTGCGGCAGCCGTAGGTGCCTGGTTTGCGGGGCCACGTAAAGACAAATATAATAACATAACTGGAGAAATACGACAATATATTGGGGCACGGTCGCTTCCATTAGCCTCTGCAGGCGTTATCTTTTTGTGGATAGGATGGATGGGTTTCAACGGGGGGAGTATTACTAAAGCCCAAGACATCAATCAGATTGGTGTCTTCGTGATAGTAACCTCGTGCGCGGCCGGTGCGGGCGCATTTGCAGCCATGTGTATGTTACCTATTGCACTATTTAAAGAAAAAATTGATAATATTAGCTTATCCTTTTACGAACGTGTGCGTTCCTTTTACGAAATTTTGCGTCAGACCCGATATTTTGATCCATTCTATGTTCTTCCTGGCGCAATGGGCGGAATGGTTGCAGTAACAGCGAACTGCGCTCTACTGTTTTCTATCACAACACATTCGAATGGTATGTCGGTTTATAATGTAAATTACTTACTGGTATTGATAATAGGGGCAGCAGGTGGTATAGCCACATTCCTAACTTCAAAATTTTTATGTTCTGAAAAGTTAAGCTTTAAGTTAACGGACCAATCTCTAAAAAATCTAAAATCTAAAAAACTTCCTTATGAAATTCTCAACAGATTACAAAGTATGAAGAATAAGAGATTCATCAGAAAGGCTAAATTCCTAAACCTACTTAATCGAACCACAAATAATAAACTGACCGATGAAGATAAAGAAATGATTCTGAAACAAGCCTCTCGCGGCGCATTTCACTTTTTAAAAATAGACGACCCTGTTGATGCAATTGCAGTACATGCCGGAGCCGGAGCAACAGGAATTCTGATTGCAGGATTATTTCCAGAAAATAGTTTTTGGATACAATGTTTGGAACTCTTATCAGCCGGAACATTTACGATAATTATTATGGGGTTGACTTTTTTTATACTTAACAAATTTAAAGTTCTGAGGTGTTCTTTGCGAGATGAACAAAGCGGCCTTAATTTCGAACCACGCATAAAACGTCCCCCACAATTCCCGTTTAAAACTTTTTATCTTTCTAAAGATCTTCAAAATGACATTCGTCAATTTCTCAGCATTCTTACCGCAGGCCCGATGCATCGAATTCGTACCATTGCTTATTCACTTAAAGAAGAGTCATTCAGGAATAAAGCAGACTTTTCGAAATTAAGACGTAAAATCGAAAGAGAGGCCAATCGTCTAAAAAGGTTTGGTGAATTTAAAGCTGATTATGAAATGATTTCAATGACGAAAATTGTTCAAAATAGCTTTAATAAATATCGGCGAGCACAGGAAGGCCTAGTTAGCGTAATCAAACCAATCAAATTTAAAAATGGGGAAAAGGATTATTGGGTTCAAGGTCAAGAACACATGCTTGAAATAGCTGTTGATTCCTTAATATCTAATGCTTTAACAGCGGTAACAACTAAGGCAATAGAATTGGCGTCAATCGCTGGCACTAATTATAAGCCAGAGGTTGAATTTATATTAGAAATTCGTGGTGAAAGAACCGCCTTGTGCATAAGAGATAATGGCGGAGGAATACCAGATTCGGTTCTCGCTATGTTATACGAACCTTTTCCCGACAGGGAGAGTAGTACCGGTTTTGGATTAGGTCTATATTTTTCCGCTTTGGTCATGGAAACTTTTCAGGGGGAACTGAATTTACTGGAAAGCGATCATAATGGAACAACATTCGAAATTATCCTATATAATTTCGAGGAGGAAAACCATGGTAAAAAAGCATAAAAATAAAATTCTTATTATAGAAGATGCGGAAGCTGATTACAATTACATCAAAGACCTAATTGAGAGTTTTTTATACGTTGATATTTATTATGCTAAGACTTGGAATGCTGGATTTGAGATGGCTCAAGCGACTGATCTAGATTGCATTCTGTTAGACCTTCGCTTTGACGATTCATCGGAAAAGGCTCAGGGTAAGAATATATTATTTGCAAATCCCAACAAGAGTGTTCCAATTATTGTAGTCTCAGCCTGGGTTAAAGAAGAAATAGTTAATCAAATTAATGATTTAACGCCACTATTTAGAGTTCAAAAACCATTAACTTTGTTTCCTCAAGGACCGATCGAAGTAACAAATCTGGATGTTTTTACTGATGCACTTGTACAAGCAATAAATGGCGCATTGGTAGTCAGCAAAATGGCCGCAGAAAATGAAGAACGAATGGCAGAAAATGAGCAACGAATTATTGGGCTTGAGAAGGAAGTCAACAATCTAAGTCGCCTGATCCAAGAAAATATCCGTAGTAGTGGGTCTTTACTAGGACTGCCATCCAACAGAGTCCATTTCTTAAAAAATTATGTTTCCAAGTTATTACCACTAATGTTTGGGGGCGCGCTGATTGGTTCGGCTCTTTCCGCCGAACTCGGAACTATAGTTGGTGCTCTCTTTGGTGCAACTATTGGAATTGTAGGTGGAAAAAACGCCAATAGGCAAGGAATATGAGATGCTACAGAGTCCAATCTCCTTAGGGATTTGCCTCGGCTTAATAATCAGCTTTACTTATGCGCTTTCAAATCAGATTTTGAAACGTTATAGTACAGACGTCACTCAACCTCCTAATTTGAACAATGTTGTTTCAATAATTATCGCCTGCGTGGGCATAACGTCAAGCGTCGACTTCGGCTATAAAGTCATTACTGCATCTGCAAGTGACCTTGGAGTACTTAAAAATCATCGTTTGATAATGGCAATTGGAGCTGTGTCCATTTTTTGGGTATCTGTTGGTCACATAATCGACATCTTCTCTCCCATTATAAGCAGAATCAGCTATTATCAACGTCTTTCGAGTTGGTTCAATTTTGCCATTGTTTTTGTTGGCACCACAATACTTCTTTGGTCACATGAGTATTGGTTAGATTTACAATGGCTAAATTTTCATCAAAACAGACTGCTTATCCAGATCATGTTCCAGCTTTTAATCCTTTTTGCCCTTTTGAATATTCCATTAAAAAAATATTGGATAGTATGGCTTGGCTTTATAGTTGCCGGATTATTCTCAATTCTTACATTTGTTATATAATAAAAGGGAAGATTTGCTCTTTAGCATGAGTAATGGTGTGAAAAAGATGAGTGAAAGTAAAGAAAACAGCGTATTAATACTAGAAGATTTGGCAACTGATTCAAAATATCTTAAGAATCTTATTGAGGTAAATCTTCACGCAAAATGCATTATTGCAAAAGATTTATCAAAAATCCAAAGAAAGATAAAAACAAATAAAACAATAGGTTGCATTGTAACAGATCTTCGACTTGAAAATGACATAGCTTTCGGCAAGCGAATTTTGTTTGATCAGCCTATACACAACATCCCAATTATAGTTGTATCAGCATATCTTGACGAAACTTCAATTCCGATAGTTAACGAATTAGCGCCATTACATATCATTGCGAAACCAGAAACATTTGAACCTGAAACATCAATTCAAGAAAGATTGCTTGAGTTATTCGATGATCAAATTCTACAAGCGGTTCGTGGGGCAAGCTATATCCGGACTCTAACAAGAAAAAAGGAAAAAGCGAAGCTTGAAACAAACCAACAATATAAGAGTTTACAAGCGGATATTTTTGAGACCAAATCGCAGAGCCTAATAAGTTTTCTATCCAATTTTTTTAAAGGCTCTATGAATTTCAATAGAAAGACAAAAGGAATAACACAGAAGGATGGAAAATTTTCCATTCTTATTGTAGAAGACATACAGCATAATTTTGCATATTTAAGAAATATTATTGAATCAACACTATTTTCTGAGTGCTTTCATGCTGACAATATGGGATATGCAAGAAGTCTTTTAAATGACAAATCCAAACCTCAATTTGATTGCGTGTTGCTGAAAATGACTGAAGAGCATCATATCTCGAACGGCTATAGGATTCTCACCGAGCACCAGTCACTAAATATACCGTTTATTATCTTAGCAGGGTCTATAGGTGAAAATATCATAGAAAAAGCCAACGAATTAGTACCACTATTTGTAATTAAGAAACCCCATTCCTATAATTCAAGAACGCCAATTGAAGAAGTATTTCTCGAAATTTTTAGTAGTCAAATTTTATTAGCCATTAAGTGCGCAATGTCCATCCGTCGTTTGACGAAAGACAAGGAACGAATTCAACAAGACTGAGACGGTTTAAGGACAATTCATTATTTCGGGTGCCGTAAACCTGAAACCGTACTATTCTCAATGTCTTGTGTTTCATTAAAGAAACTAAATGATGGATAGAAAAACTTGGATAATAACCGGAGCTAATTCCGGAATCGGAAAAGAAGCAGCCATACTCATGGCTCAACAAGGGTATAAAGTAATAATAGCTTGTAGAAATTCTGAAAAAGGTGTGGAGGCATTATCGGATATAAAACAACAAAGTGGAAATGCTTCCGTCGAATTGAAAATTGTAGATATGTCCCTGCAAGAATCAATTAAAAACTTATCTTTGGAATTGCATAACGAATATAAGCGGATTGATGTAATGATCCATAATGCAGCAATTTTTGACTTGACACAGAAACAGTCATTTATAACCAAAGAAGGAATTGAAATTGTATGGGCGACAAATCATATTGGACCCGTATTATTTAACAAGTTGATATTAGACTTACTTAAAAACAGCAGTAATGGCAGGATCATTACCATTTCATCCAAAGGATTATTAGCTAAACCGTTTCTCAAAATCAATTTAAATGACCCGGAATTACGCAGTGAAAAATTTAGTATGATTAAAGCGTACTATCAGTCAAAGCTGGCGCAAATAATGTATACCCAATGGCTGGCAAAAGAATTGAAAAACACCAATGTTACTGTTAGCGCAATAAGGGTTCCGGCAGTGAGAATTGATATTTCAAAATATCCTCACCTGCCAGGATTTTTAAAAAAATTATATAAGCTCAAAAGTCGATTTTCTCTATCGCCACGAAAAATGGCCAAAACTTATGAATACCTTTCAACCTCGGAAGAATTAAAAGATATTTCCGGTGAATATTTCAACGAAAAGAATCAGAAAGTAAAATTCAGCAATTATCAGAAAAATTGGATTGAAATTGAAAAACTTATGGAAATAACCTTGAAATATATAATATTACCTCTCAATATAGTACAAAAAAAATAGGCCTAATAGTCACTAATCATAAACAAAAGAGGAGACCATAATGGAAATGCCAAAACCATCCCCCGGACACTTAAAGTTGGAAAAGCTTGCAGGAAACTGGGAAGGCGAAGAGAAGATGTACCCTTCGCAGTGGGATCCAAAGGGAGGAACTGCTATCGGAAAGAGTAAAAGCCGATTGGCATTGAGCGGATTTGCGCTGATCTGCGAGTATGAACAGGAACGTGACGGCGTTATCACGTATACCGGTCATGGTGTGTATAGCTTCCAGCCCAAAGACGAAATCTATACACTTCATTGGTTTGATAGCATGGGCTCTCCACCGGAAGTCTTTACAGGGCGTTTCGATGGCGATATTTTAACGGTAACTCACGGTGGCCCGGGAATGCATGCACGAATGACTACCGACATGACCGATCCCCAACATATGAAGTCGAAAATGGAAATGTCTCAAGACGGGAAGACCTGGAACACGATGTTTGATGGCGATTACAAAAGAATCTGACCGTTTCGAGCATGTGCTCAAGTTCACTTGAATAATTCAACACTCTTTTAGACTTGCACCAGAACATGAAATGTAAGGCTGTCAAAACCAAGCTTGAAGCGGTTCTGTCTCTTCGGAATTTATTCCTCAGGGAAACCAATTTTCAGATAAGGTATAATGCATGCCACGAGCGTGGTTGGACAGCCTCCTATCTTTTGATAGTCGATGGTAGAGAGGTTGGTTATGGTTCGGTAAATGGACAAGAGATTAAAAACCGGGACACAATTTTTGAATTTTTCCTGGTTCCTCCGTATCGAAAATTGGCAAGCCGGATTTTTCCGGAGTTAATCGCTGCTTCGGCAGTAAAGCTAATCGAATGCCAGAGTAATGACTTCCTGCTGACATCGATGCTGTATGAATTTACCCAAAATATTCGGTCGGAAGTTGTGTTATTTGAGGACCACGTGGTTACGGAACACACGATTCCCGGCGTCGTTTTTCGCCCCAGGAAGAAAGGTGAAATCATTAAACACAATACTGATCCAGGAGATTATTTACTAGAACTGGATAGAGAGATTGTCGCGACAGGTGGTTTTTTGCTCCACTATAATATGCCGTTTGCAGATTTGTACATGGAAGTACGGGAGGATAGCCGCCGAAAGGGACTGGGGAATTATCTCTTACAGGAAATTAAAAAAGAATGCTACCTCGCAGGAAGAGTTCCCGCAGCCCGTTGCCAGATCGAAAACCCGGCTTCAAGAGCTACTTTGAGAAATGCCGGCTTAAAAGAATGTGGCTTCATGCTAGTGGGTGATATCAAAGAAATGAGTTGATATTATAGAAAACTTAAAGGTAATTACTATGATAAATGAATTTAATGTCATGGGAAAAAGGAAATACAAAGCTTTCCTTATTGAAATTATACTCTTATTAACTTTATGTAATACCCCGATTTATGCTCAATCAGAAGCAGGCGTTTTATCTCTACTAATCTCGCCTTCAACGCAAGCAAATGCTATGGGTCAAACCTATGGAAATATTGTCGCTACCTCACCCATGGCAACTATTTTCAATCCTGCAAGTTTAGGTTTGTTCTCACAAAAACATTATTTTGGCAGATCTTACTACCCCGAAAAAATTCCATGGTTACGCACTTTGGCTTCAGGAATTAATTATGATGCAAGTATTACGAGTTTCGGAATCAATTTAAATAATTATATTCAAATGCCGCTATCATTCGGCATTGGCTTGCATAAGGTTCGATTTGATTTTGGAGAACAAAACATAACTTCTGAATCAGGTGAAGTTATTAGTACATTTACAAGTTATGACGAGGTTAAAGGAACCACCTTGTCTATTGCCTTAGATTACTATATTCGCGCCAGTTTTGGTTATACTCGTAAGTCAATTGATTCAAACCTTGCTATTTTTGATAATGAACAAGGTTTAATTGGGACCAAAATTAATGCTCACGACATAGGTTTTATTTTTCAGTTTCCGGTTTATGAATTACTAAAAAAATTTAGAGTAATCCCAGATCATAAATTTAATCTTTTTACTCCATATTTTGATACTGGTTTTTATTACAGTAAAACCAATATTGGCGGTAAAATTAGTTATATTGATGCAGCTCAAGCAGACCCACTTCCCAGAAACTTATCTATTGGCATCAATTTTAATGCTGGCTTTATATATAAAAGCGCCTTCAATAGTTTCAATTTGATTTCATTTAAATGGGCTCGCGAAGTAGATGATATCCTCGTCAATAGATTTCCGGATGGCCAATCGGAATATGTATCCGGATTACATGATATAAAATTTTGGGATAATCTTATTTTAGGTAAATCTAATAGTAAAATTATAACAAAGAAGGGGCATGTATTTAATTTTGGCGATTTCTATTTTATTAGAAAAGGAAGCTATGAAGACCTTGCGGGGCGGGTTGTTTTTAAAACGGAGGGCTGGAGTATCAATTATATCCAACCAATTAGAATATTTGCAACATATTTAAATCTTGAAGATAATAGGATAATGACAATTCTTTCAAATATTCACTTGGAAAAACATTATTCAAAATATAAAGCTGATTTGGCTCATCCGTTGCATGGCACGGAATACAGGAGCTATGTAATTCGAATAAACAGTTTTTCATTGAACTAAAATATTTTGATCTATTACGATTGGCAACCTATGTTGGCTTGCGAGGATCGTTTTGGAATTTACGTTCTTAAATAGAATCGTGTATTAAATGTTTCATTATTCTTGAAATAAGAAAAAATATGAGGTATACATCTTAGATTTTTTGGGGGGTGAGCATAATGTGGTTTTTAGGTGATTAATTAAAAGATTTTAAACCGCTTAAATTAAACTTTGATCGGCAAATCTTTAATGGTATTTTTAAGATTATGCTCAAAAATATCAAACATTTATTTTCTTCAACCCAATTAAATCATACTTCTAAAGCAATCCGTGAATATGCGCAAAAACAATATGATAGGGGACTTGAATATTACATAAGAAGAATTGAACTTATCGGATTTACGGATTTAAAACATGTTTTAGATGCCGCTTCAGGGTGTGGACAATGGTCCGTTGCCCTGGCTTTAAATAATCAATTTGTCAGCTCAATTGAAATCGATCCGGAGGCGATTGAGATTTCGAATAAAGTTAAAGAAACCTTAGAAATTGATAATTTACAGTTTATTAAAGGAGATATACATCACTTTCCATTTAGAGACAATTCGGTTGATGCCATATTAACATATAGCGCATTGATGTATACAAAAGAGAATTTTGTAATCAAAGAATTTTCAAGAATATTAAAGAATAGGGGTAAAGTATATATTTGCAGTGATGGACCTGCCTGGCCTTTTCATAGGATACTAAATGATGGATTCAAAGAAAGAAAATATCGGCATATTTTTGGTGGGTTAAAATTAATTATTATCACTTGTTATTACAGAATAATTAAGAAAAATTCTACGAGAAAATTAACTTATTTGAGGAAAAGAGATATTGTCAAATTACTTTTAAAAAACAATATCAAAGCTATCTATTATGGCCCGGAAGGAAGTTATAAAAACAAAAATCAATCGCAATTTAAACCTATTTTTGGAGATACGTTTTTAGGTTTGCCGGTTGATTTTGAAATCATTGGTGAAAAATTTAATTAAACCTCAAAATACACCTAGACCCAAGTTACTAAATGACTACAAAAAAAATTACGATGCGAAAGTTTCCTTATCCCTTTGAATCAGCATTAGCCATAGCAAATGATTTAGACAACACTCTTTCGATATACAATTACAAGACTATGATGGATTATTTAAATGGTTCATCTCAAACAGTTATTGGAAAAGGATTAGGGCTGGAAATAGGGAATAGTGTATGGTTTTTTAATAAGACTTCCACAAAACAAGTATGTTATTTTGATGATGAATGTAATCATATCTCTGAAAATGTACCTTACCTGAGAGAATTACTAAAATCAGGTCATTTAGATACTCTACACACTTATGGGAATTTTAATGAAGGAGGGTTTGAAAAAAAATATGCACTAAAAACCATTGAGGAATTGGATAAGCTAAATGTTCAATTACTTGTTTGGACCAACCATGGTAATCAATTCAATAATCAAAACATTGGATTTATGCCCTTTTACTTTGGGGCAAATCCAAAAAAAAATGAATATCACTTTGATATTTTAAGAGAATTTGGCCTGCGATACTTTTGGATAGGCAAAATGACACATATCCTTGGCCAAGATGCTTCTGATAACAGAGAGGTTCGGCTAAAGAACTACCTGCAAAAAATACTTTCATCTACAAAATACAGAAAACTCAAACACAAACCATTTGATTTAAAAAACCAATTACTGATGATCACACAGCTTCAAGACGGAAATAAGATTTTAGAATTTCAACGATTTGTAAACGCCTGGGGATTTGAAAAGAATTTAGACCTGGAAGATTTAGGATCACAGTTAAAACCGGGAAACATCAATAAACTAATTCAAAATGAAGGATTCTTGATTTTGTACACACATATGGGAGAAGGGTTTAATGTTACCCTCTTTCCAAAAAATGTGAAACGAAATTTTGAATATTTAGCCAGCCTTTATAAAGATAAAATATTATTGCTGGCTACTCCCGCACGTTTATTGAAATATTACGAAGTCAGTCACTTTTTAGATTTTAGAGTAGTAGAAAAAAATGATGAGCTGAATATTATAATAGAACCAACCTTAAATACTTTAGAAATAAAATATGAAATAAAACCAAACGATTTACAAGGAGTCACATTCTACTGCAATTCAGGCAAGCTTATTAAAATATTTTTAAAGGAAAAAGAATTAAAGACTCAAAACAACAAACCTGACAAAATTGGAATGTCATCGATTTCTGTCCCTTGGCAAGCTTTAGAATATCCAAATTAATATTTAATTTCCAACAACAACTAGCCTTATTGCTTTTTCACTATCTTGATTCTAAAGCCTTGTTGGCAATCCACACTTAATCTTCGCTAACCATTTTTTTATTATTTTTCTGATTTTTGTGATTATTTCATCTCTTTTGCGAATAATGAAGTAGACATCAAACAATAGAAAATAAATCAGGCAGCCACTACTAAATGAGTAAACAAATTGACAAAGAAGAATTTCTAACCCTGGTTCTGAACAACAAAAAGATCATTTATAAAATATGTTATTCCTATTGCAGGAATCCGGAAGATAGAAAAGACCTTGCGCAGGAAATTATTATTCAATTATGGAAGTCATCAGGTAAATACAATAAGCAATATAAGCTATCGACTTGGATTTACCGGGTCGCATTAAATGTGGCAATATCGTTTTACAGAAATGAAAATCGAAGAAAGGTAAATACCTTTCATCTCGATGAGAACATTATTGAAATGGTTGATGGTAACGACGAATTTGGAGAACTGGAATCCAATATCAAATTACTTTACCATTTCATCAATCAGCTAGGTAAACTTAATAAAGCGCTGATGCTCCTGTACCTGGATGATCACAGTTACAAAGAGATATCCGAAATAATTGGAATTACGGAAACAAACGTGGCTACTAAAATCAGCCGCATTAAACAAAATCTTAAACAAGAATTCCTTAAAACACAAAATCAATAATCATGGAGTCATAGCATGGAATTACAAGAGTTAAAAGATATTTGGCAGGAATACGATAAAAAATTAGATAAGCATGTAAAATTAAACATGCGAATGTTCAAAAAAATAAACCTGGATAAAACCAGGTCGGCACTGGAAAAATTTATTAAAACCCCGGCTTTTGGATTAATCATCGGTTTAATTGTGCAACTATCGATGGGGGCTTTTATTTATGACCATTTCCCGATGCCCGAGTACATTATCCCAGCTGCGTTAATCTGGTTATTTGCACTATTTCAGGTGATATTTAGCGGTTATCAACTGTCTGTCATATTACCCGTCAGTGATGGCGGACAAATCAACTTTGATTTACCTATTACTGAAATTCAAAAGAAATTAGAAAAGCTTAAAATTTATAGAGTTAGATATCTTACTGTGACTCGATTTTCATATCCTCTTTTATGGATTCCTGTATTGATCGTTGGATTGAAAGTCATTTTTAACTTTGACTTCTATCTTCATTTTAATGACAAATGGATCCTGGTTCAGATTATCCTTGGCATTGTTTTCATAGCTTTTGGAATTTGGCTTTCAAAGAAAGTTGTAGACAAAAATACTGCCTCGCCTTTTCTCAATAAACTGATCAACAATATCGCTGTGAATGATATCACTGGCAAAAACCTAAATTCAGCCATGGCCTTTTTAAGGGATATAGAAGATTTTGAGAAAGAGCAATAATTAATAATTTGTGTCTAAAAACTCGAAATACTAAGACGTTATTAAGACCCCCGATAATCCCGCCAAGGCGGGACGGGGGTGACATTTTTGCGATTCTCTCATCATCCAACAATATGCAGGAGAAAAGAATCTTTTTCGTTCAGACACTAAAACCAGTAATTTACTCGTCCTCTTCAATAATAATCTCCGGTGGCGAGTTACCTGTTGCAAATGTACTATCCTGCAAGCAAAAGACGGCGTATTTGTAAGTTCCTACCGGCATATTATCTCTAATTGTTAAAGTTACTTTTTTGCCGTTTTTACCATGTGCTTTAGATTCTCCAAAAAGACTCTCATCCATGAATTGGAAGAAAACGTCGGTACCTTCTATATTCCAGGTAATTTTGTCTTTCTTTTTTGCTTTTACCTTTTTGGTAGGATCCTCAGAGAGGACAACTTTCCATTCACCGTCGATTTTTTTAATGGAGACTTGGTGATCTTTCGGCGCTAGGGTTGAGCTTTTATCTTCAAACCGATGTGAATTACCGGCAAAGCTCACGACTGAAATCACAAAAGCGACAAAAGTAAAGATCAAAATATGTCTCTTTTTCATAATAACCTCCCAAGGTTTATGTTAATGGTTAATAGATAGATTTACTTATTATAATCATTCCAAAGTTAAATGCTAGAATTTACTTACCAATTGTTGATATTTAGCATCTGCTACCAACTCACGCAATTCCGGTTGATTTTCAATTTCTGATCTTGAGTAACCATTTTCCAAAGCCCTGCCAATCCAATGCAATGCTTTATCACGCTCACCCAATTGCTCGTAAGCAGCCCCGGCTCGGTACATTACTTCCACGTCCTTTGGGGCCATCTCCAAGGCCTGGTTTATGTGTGACAATGCTTTGGTGACCTCCCCTGTCATCGCGTAATATTCAGCCAAATTAGAAACCACATCCGGATCATTTGGATTCACTTTAAGTTGTTCTAGTGCCATCCGAATGGCACGTTTGTAAGTATCTTGGGCTTTATCCCGCATGCCTGGTGCCCAATAACACGCAGAAGCGAGGTTACCCCAAACCACATAATTATGATCATTTAATTCTAATGCCGTTTCATATGCGTGAACTGCATCCGCATACCGTCCTTCTATATAGTAAAGCGTCCCAATATTTGAGGCAACACTATAAGATGTTTTTTTTATAGTGAACGAGCGTTCGAACATTTCGCGAGCATCTTTCCAACGTTCCAAAAAATAATACATTCCACCCAGGTGGTTGTAGCCTCGGTAGTTGTCTGGCGTTAGGCTCACAACCTGGAGGAATTGTGGAATAGCATCTTCATAACGGCTGTGTTTGGAATAAAACGCACCAAGGACATTGTAACCAGCCCAGTAACTTGGTTTTATCTCAATCGCTTTTTTGTATGTCAATTCCGCTTCTTTATACATCTCTTTCGATTCATAGGCCTTACCAAGACCCCGATAGGCAGCCGCATTTTTCGGATCTATATCTAATGCATTTTTGAAATCTTCAATTGCATCATCGTACTTTCCGGTTCCTGCATGGATAATGCCAAGTGTGATTTGCACGGGAGCAAGTTGGCTATTCAGAGAGGCAGCCTGTTCGCATTGCTTTACAGCCTTCTCAACCCATAGTAACTCTTTTGAGGATTTGTATTTTTGCCAATAGGCTTCGCCTAATCCTGCAAAAGCGAGAGAGTATGAAGAATCTTGTTCAATTGCACGTTCGAATAAATGTATGGCAGCATTAAGGTTCTCTACGCTTTCATATCGTTGAAGATACCCACGGCCTTGTATATAGAAATCATAAGCCCCAGGTACAGTGGTGCCGCCTGCTGTCAATACTTCCCGCATCTCAGGTTTTAATTCAAGGTTTAGCATTTCCATCATATTGATGACTGCATTGTCCTGTAAACCTGAGAGTTCTGCAAGATCAATATCTATTACAGAGGAATTTAACTGTCGTAAATTTTTCGCATCAATCAGGTTTAATGTCAAGCGGTAACCGTTATCGATACCCTGCAGGCTTCCGGTAACACACAAATTCACTCCGAAAGTCTGGCTAGCTTCACTGGGGCTGGTAATTTTGCTGCGCCTCACTTCGCTTGCTGGTACTATCCACAGCGATCCGTGGAATTTTTCTAATTGTGTAACCTTGCTTGTCAAAGTTTCTACCAGTCCGTCACAGAATGCTTGCCTGGAAGGCTCTCCTCCGATATTGTTAAAAGGAAGCACCAACAGGCTTCTCTGGTCTGGTACTGTTTCAAAACTAAACCAGCGATTTGGAGCCAAAAGAAAAAACAATGCTACAATGATTAATCCTGACAGACCAATCATAATCCTTCGACTACTGGTTGAAATAGGAAATCGTACTGATTTTCTTCTTTTTATTGTGGTTGATGTTGATGAAGACAACCCAAGGTTTTCTTTTGCTTCTTCTATGTCTACCAGAAGTTCCGAGACATTTTGATATCTTTTGGTCTTATCTTTCTCCAGACATTTGCTCACGATCCGATCCAGCCATACAGGAATATTTTGCAAATGGCTGGATAACGGTGTAAAATCCTCATTCACAATGGCGTACTGAATTGCTTGTTCGTATTCCCCTTTAAATGGAAAATGTCCGGTTAGCAATTCATAAAAAAGAACACCAAAAGACCAAATGTCCGACCGTTGATCTACCTTTTCGCCTGTAGTTTGTTCCGGTGACATGTACGAAGTGGTACCGATAGTCGTGCCTTTTTTTGTGACTTGTGCGGTACCAGCTATTTTTGCCAGACCAAAGTCCATTATTTTGACCTGGTTTTTTTTGGTCATCATGATATTGCCGGATTTTATATCACGGTGAACAATTCCCCTGTCATGTGCCGCCTGCAGTCCTTCCGCGATCTGGCCGGAAATTTGTATTGCTTCCTTCAATGCCAAAGGTGCGGATTTAATCTTCTCTTGCAATTCCTGGCCATCAATAAACTCCATCACAATAAAAAACTCATCATCTACTTCTTCGCAAGAGTAAACAGTCGCAATATTCGGATGGTTGAGAGCTGCCGCAGCTTTTGCTTCGATTTTTAAACGTTCGCGTTCTTCTTCATTTACCTTTATTTCACGCGGTAGAAATTTAATTGCAACTACCCGTTCGAGTCTGGTATCTTCTGCTTTGTACACGACGCCCATCCCGCCACGGCCTAGCTCTTCCAAAATCTTGTAGTGCAAAATCTGCTTTCCTATCATAAGCAGCTTCCTCCCTTGCCTGCGGGACAGGTGCCGCCTTCGCCGCTTGTCCTGAGCGCAGTCGAAGGGAGTTTCTCAATGATTTTGTAGTGTAAAATTGTCTGACGAATCAATATTGCGTCTCCGGAATTGAATGTGCGCGAGACTGGTACCCGCCTTCTACTAATTTATCTACAATTGATGTAAGATGGTTGTACCAACAATAAACGTAAACTCAGCTATTATAATAAAAGCTATTGTTGCAAGAGGTATTAGTCAGAAATGACTTGTTAAGGATATTTAATCCAATAACTGTATTGGAGTTTACTAGTTGAAACAGAAAATAGCAAGATTTTTTTGAAATATTTTATAATAGATTGACGAATTAATTTATCCGAATTAATTCCCTGAATATTAATAATAATAAATATTTCTGAATATTTACTATTGCATAAGAAAATATCAATCGATTCGTGCAGATTCGATACTTTTTCGAACCAGATAAATCCATATAACTATTTACCTTTTTTCAAACGATTACGAGGTTGTTCGAGTAATAAAAAAAGAAGATTGTCTGTAAATGCAGGATCTTTCGTCATCGCAAGATGTTCAGTGAACAGGAACAACACTTGCCTCCACGTAATTGGAGAAATAAGGGTAGGCGACCATGTACCCCCCAGGCGTTCATCCATAAGCGCGCTGCTCCGCAAGACAATGCCATCCCCAAGCTTTTTTTCTTGAACTGTTAGTTTCCCTTTGTTCTGGTTTATAGCCACAACCGCAGGCGTAGGTAAAGCATCTCCTGCAATAAGATAAATATCCAATCCTCCGGGGGGAGAAGCCGGGATATCCAACGCTTTAGTAAATTGCTTTGCTCGGCTCAAGCATTTTTTCTGATGGTCAAGTGCAATGCGACGCCTCTGTGCAGCATCTGTGATTTGCGGTAATAAAATTTGTAAAACGTGGTCTTGATCCGGAGCAGCAAGCCCCCACGCCATTTTTTCCCAAAGAATAGGATCTAAAATATCATCAACCTTTTCACCTGTTACAGCGTCAACTAGAGCACCATGCCGCCCACGTGGTAGTAGTTGATATATTGCAGGCATAGTGCCTAACAAGGCCGGTTCATATTTTGGCAGGAGGAATCCAAATTTTCTTCCACGAATGAGATCAAAGAGAGCCTTAGCCGTCCCCGCATTGGGTGGTCCAATCAAAACAACTCGTTCAACATAACGTCCACCTGCCCAGGTAATTGGAGGTAATGAGCCATCGGTTGGCAGGTCTACTGCGCCATAGCGAAGATAATATCTTGCTAAAAGGCCGCCCATGGAATGGGTAATGACGTCAAATTTTACATCATAGTTTTTAATACCATAGCGATTTTCCAATTCTGTCTGCACATATGCCCGTTTTTCAAGGAGAAATTCATGAAATCGTATTGTGTTCTCAACATTATCCCGCCTCCAATCATAGTCGAACTGAAAGCAGGTAAAATGATCGTCACCATAATCGACTACACCTTCTTTACCCAGCTGTTCATCTCGATAACCACCTATTCCAAGAGCTGCAAGAATATCAATATATACGCTCATTTCAATCGGCAGGCCAAATAGTTTAACTTTTATTCGATCTAACGTCCCGTTTGAAACCACACTATCAGTTAGTTGGTTTAATGAAGTTCCTTCTTGCATAGGTAAAGCAATCAGTCGTGCGTCTTCCGGATTTTTAGGATTGGCATAACCTCCGGAAAAAGATCCCCAAACTACACGGCCTGTTTCCGATTTTATCAGTCTTGAACCTAGTATCCCAGGTATAAGAATAATCGGGTTACGGGGCGTTTCTTTGTATTGAGCTGAACGGTTATAGAGTTCAGCGAAATTCGGAATTCTAGTATTGGCTGCACAACCAATTAATAATAAGCTTGTGAAAACAAATATTTTTAAAATAATTTTCATGTTAAACCATTTGACTTTTATAGACATTTTATATAAAAAAAAGAACAAATGAAACTAAACCTCAAATGGAGAACATCATGATAAAATACCATAACAATAAATTGAATGTTATTTTGCTTATTATAGCAATGTTCATCACAACATTTATTGTCACTATACCAACAAAGCTCCAAGCAGGTCCGCCGCTTCTTTGTCACCCTATTAATATTGGAAATGCTAATTCTCTTCCAACCGGCAATGGGCCGTTTGGATACGATAGGAATTATAACCGCAAAAACCTTCTGAATGATGCACTTAGATTACTCAATACTGATATGCCTGTTCTGGTTCGAATGGAAACACTTCGGAGAGCGACACTCTACGTTACCAGGAATTTGAAAGGTTCTTACTCAAATAAAGATAGAGCGCTTGCTTTTGAGCTGTTATCTCGTTTGATGATAAGATCTACAGAAGTCCACAATAGCAATTCGAATGAAAAGGCGTTATTTGATGCAGGTTACCTGATGCAATGCTATCGAGAAGCGGGTTTGCTTAAGGGAAATAGAGGATACGATTGGGTTCAAAAAGCCAATCATTTGAGTGGCGGAAATCCCGAAATGGAATTCGCATTAGCATTGATGACTAAAAGGAATATTATAAAAATTCGCCAAAATAAACACTTGCGAATGGCTAAAACAGGCTCTGAAAAAGGATCACTTCTCGCATTAAATTTGGATCTTCATTTCAAAAATAATTGACTTGAAGGTTCTCGATGATTGACTCATTTGAGAACTATATGAAATAATACAAGTCATTTCGATCCTGCCAAGGCGGCTGTTACAGAAGAGGCAAAAAGCCTGGAATTGTCATCCTGAGTGGAGCGAAGCGGAGTGAAGGATCTTGTTTGAAATTCGTTGTAACTGTTGTATAATCAGGTTATTAAGGGCAGTACCAGCAAGATTCTTCGCTGGCGCTCAGAATAACATTTTCAGATGATGTTGCGCATTCTGCAACAACCTTTAAGCTAAAACCTGCTGAATTTAGATTGTAAGAACCGGGGGTGGCCGTTCAAAGTATCTGCTGATTTCCAAGAAAAACCTTGATTTCTGATCATTGAACCAGTTAAATTAAATCCGTTTGAGAATTGTTTGACTCGGCTATGACTTTTTCTCTGAAGGTATTCTTTCATCTGCCGTCTAACATGGCTTTCTAAATAAAATGAAAAACAGAATTAAATTTAGTTTAACTTTGTAAATTGCAGTGTTTCAGCCAATAGAGAAATGTTAGCAACCATTTTAAATTATGAGGAGGGATAATGGAAGTATCTGTTTCAGAATTAGAATCTAAAATTCATGTAAAAATAATCGGTGCTGTCAGGCTGGCAGATTCAGAATCTCTCAAGAACCCTTTTGAGGAGATTCTTGACGAATCACAAAAGGATGTCATTGTCGATTTGATGAAATGTCCCGCTATGTCAAGTTTAGGCATAGGCAAGATTATCTTTTTGAACCATCGATTAGAAAAGCAAAGCCGTACGATGGAAATAATCGGGATTCATGAACATTTGCTGGCGTTATTCACATCTATGAAATTGCACATGGTCCTCAAAATTCGAGGTAATTAATTGCCTGTTCAAATCCTCACTATTCCTTTTGCTTCTTTATCATAGAAACGACTTCCCTGGCCAATGCATTAGGAATCGGAATAGTCAAATGATATTGAACTACTTTCCACGCATTATTTTTCAAAATCAGAACACCTGTCCCTCTGGTCTCGCCATAATTCTCATTCACTAATATCTCATCAAACCAGGCAGTTTTTTTATCAGCTGAAAAATAGATATACCGGGATGTTTTATTATAAGTCCACCCGCTTCCCTTTTCAAATCTTGCTTTAGTATAGGCTTTGAACTCGTCGATAGGCCATCGTTCCGTTATATCGGTTCCAAAGAAGATCGCATGGGTCGAATAATTGCTAAAATATCTTTTGTAATCGGCTTTCGAAGCGGCATCGTGTAAATTATCCAAAACTGCCGAAACGGCTTTTTCTTCATCCCCGGATTGTTTTGCTGTTATTGATGAAGCAAATGTAAAAACACACAATAAAGAAATGAAAGTAAGTATTTTCATGGTACTCTCTTCCGGTTAATCAATACTAATTTATTTTTGTTAATTATACCCATCTGCAAATCAAGCCACAAGCTTTTTCTACTTTTCACTTGTCAGATCGATAAGCTCTCAATATGAAATATAAAACTGTACTGCCAAAACAAATCAATGACTTTCTTCCGAACTTCACCCAAAGTGGTTAATCATACCTATTTTACACTTATTATTTTACAAATCAAAAGTCCAACCTATAAAATAAAAGTACGACCAAATTCAATTCTGATTTAAGGTAAAACCCTCAGAAAGCTATCAGGGAATGGGCTGTTTTTGACGATACAATGAAATGGAAAGGATGAGCAATCGGGGAGCTAAAGTTTGCTCCGGAAACAATATCCTAAATGTATAAATTTTTTGCATCAATATGGAGTTGTTAATTAGTGGAATGATTCCAAAATAACGGGTGATTCAGAATAAATAGTAATGGATTATCAAATTCTGATTATAAAGTGTCATTTGGTTGTCAATAAGTCATTTGTTGTCTGAAACAATTGGTCATTGACTTAATGACCTAATGACTATTAATGACAAAATGACTTAGACCTGGCGTTTATGCAGATGTATAACATTTCAAACCAAGCAAGGAAAACTTTTATGCGCATTTTTCTTTACTTTTGTGCGTTACTTTTGTTGACCACATTCCCCCTTCTTTCACAAACGATCGTCATAAACGAAGTGATGTCATCAAATACTTCATCGATTACAGATGAAGATGGCGATTCTTCGGATTGGATCGAATTATACAACAGTGGAAGTTTCCAGGTTAACTTAACTGGTTATGGCCTTTCCGATGAAAGTACACTACCCTATAAATGGGTATTCCCTGAAATTTATTTGGCTGCTAACGAATTTTTACTGGTGTTTGCATCGGGCAAGGACAGGGCCGGAAACCACACTAATTTCAAAATAGACGCATCAGGTGAGACCCTGTACTTAACTAAACCAGGCGGCGAAATATCAGATTCCGTTTCTTTGGGTGAAATGGCCACTGACGTTTCTTACGGCCGTCAACTGGACGGCAGCGATAATTGGTTTTATTTTAAAGATCCGACTCCGCTGCGTGCCAATGATACCCAGGGTTTTGTTTCAATTATCCCGGAAGTTCCAACCTTTTCAATTAAACGCGGCCTGTATTCAAGTGCAGTAACCTTATCCTTATCTGCAGAAAAATCAGGCGCAATCGTTTACTATACTCTCGATGGTAGCGAACCGTCTGCAATTTCCTCTGTTTATTCAACGCCATTGGAAATCAGTGAGACAAGGGTGGTCCGGGCAAGAGTCATGTCAGCCGGTTTGCTTTCTGAAGTGACAAGAACCCATACCTATGTAATCAATAAACAAACCAACATGGCCATCGTTTCAATTACTACAAATCCGGCCAATCTCTGGGATAGTGCCGATGGGATTTATGTGAATTATAATAGTAACAGGGAAATCCCCATTTATCTTGAGTTATTCGAACCGGACGGTATCGAAAGTTATAGCAAGGCAGCCGGGATGAAAATCCATGGTGGTTGGACCCGGGAGTTCCCGCAGAAATCATTTGCAATATTTGCCCGGGAGAAATATGGGCCATCCAGCATTAAGCATCGCTTATTTCCTGACCTCCCTTTCAATGAATATGAATCGTTCATATTGCGCAATTCCGGCGGCGACTTCGAGGCCGCCCGTATCCGGGATCCTCTGCTGCAAAGCCTCATCAAGGATTTGGATGTCGAAACACAGTCTTATCGTCCGGCTGTGGTTTACTTAAATGGTGAATATTGGGGCATATTAAACATCAGGGAGAAACTAAGCGAGCATTATATCGAAGCGCACCACGGGGTAAGCGAAAATAACCTTGATATGCTGGAAAATGAGCAAGAAGTGATTCACGGAGATAGCCTTCATTATAATGCCATGCTTGCATTTATTGCCAGCCACGATATGTCCCTGGACAACAATTATGAATACCTAAAATCACAAATGGACATGGACAACTATCTGGATTACATGGTATCACAGCTTTATATCGCTAACGTAGAT
This sequence comes from uncultured Deferribacteres bacterium, assembly GCA_964464595.1. Classification (GTDB taxonomy): domain Bacteria; phylum Zhuqueibacterota; class JdFR-76; order JdFR-76; family DREG01; genus JADFJB01. Next base: position 14,979 of record CAYXGW010000023.1, on the reverse strand, counting down.
TGGCCCGGATGGAATCTTAAATATTGGCGGCCCAGAACTTCAGATGGTAAGTGGCGCTGGATGGTTTACGATCTCGATGACGGTTTCGGGTTGGGAAGTCCGCAAGATTATGGATACGCAAACATGTTTGACTTTGCAACCGAACCAAATGGCCCTGAATGGCCCAATCCGCCGTGGTCGACACTATTATTCCGTAAATTACTTGAAAATGAGGCCTTCAAAAGAGATTTCATAAATCGATATGCCGATTATCTGAATACAATTTGGCAACCAGTTATCGTCCTTGCAAAAATTGAAAACATGCTGGCCGAACTGGATCCGGAAATGCAATTTCATTTGGAACGTTGGGGATTATCTAATGAAGATTGGCAATTTGAAATTGATGAATTAAAATCATTTGCAGAAAATCGAGTCGAAGTTGTGCGTACAAACATTCTTGCTGAATTTGGTATCCCTGGTTCGGCGCAAGTTACTTTGAACATTACTTCTCTCAATGCCGGGAGTATTTTATTAAACAACAATATAAGTGTACGGGAATCTGTTTGGAATGGGCAATACTTTAAAGGGATTCCTATCGAGTTGGCTGCCATCACAAATCCTGGTTACAAGTTTATTGAGTGGACTGGTGATATAGCAGATGTTTCTCCTACTGTGACTATCCCTTTGAATGGTGATATTTCTGCCACTGCATTATTTGAACTTGATTCCAATTTTTCCGGTAATGTTGTAATCAATGAGATTAATTATCACTCGGCTCAGTATTTTGATCCTAAAGATTGGATCGAATTTTATAACGACAGCGACGCTTCTTTCGATTTGTCAAATTGGATATTTAGAGACAGTGATGAAAACCATGAATTTGTCTTTTCGGTAGGAACTATCCTGGAAGCTCATAAATTTCTGGTACTCAGTAGTGATACAACTGAATTTAACCGATTTTTCCCGGCTGCTAAGCTATTAGCAGCGGAGTTTGATTTTAATTTAGACAACGCAGGTGAGTCAATATACCTAATCAACGCAAATGGACAAATCGTAGATTCTCTGGCTTACGATGACACGGCGCCATGGCCGCTGCAAGCAGATGGCATTGGAGCAACTCTTGCTCTAAATTCTCCGGAACTGGATAACGCGATTGCTCAAAATTGGTCGGCATCAACAAAACATGGCTCTCCCGGATCAGTAAATCAGATCATTACAGGAATTGAAGACCTGGCTTTCGAGAGCATTCCCGGATCGTTCATATTGGAACAGAACTATCCAAATCCATTCAATCCGGCAACAACCATATCGTTTCAAATCCCGGTTAGAAACCATGTTCGGATAAAGATTTTCGATATTATGGGTAGAGAAGTCGTTACTCTTATAGATAAAGAATTTGAAGCAGGAATCCACCACATAAATTGGAATGCGTCTGCAAGAAACGCTTCCGGTGTTTATTTTTACAGACTATGGACAAACGGATTCAGCCAGATTCGCAGGATGCTTTTGTTAAAATAGTGGAGTGATTCTAAAATGACGTGTGTTTCAGAATAAACATAATAAATTGCCAAATTCTGATTATTAAGTGTCATTGGTTATCATTAAGTTATTTGTTGTCATTGACTGAATGACTATTAATGATAAAGTGACTTAGCAGCAACTCAAGCATAATGTATGCTATTTGAATATTGTGATAATAATCAGGAATCGTTTAACTAGTTAGAATCTCGAGGTATTATTTTTAAACTAATTTGAAAGACAGAACTCAATTGGATTCCAAAGTGAAAAGAGCGGGATATGTTATAGGATTAGTAATAATTGGTATTGGAGTTTTACATTTCCTGCCAATTTCAATTCCTTATACTATAAAAGTCCCCGGAAAAATAATTCACACAAAAGAATGGGTTTTACAAAGAGGGAGTGATGGCAGTGTAAGATCCACCTTATACGACCACAGAACCGGTTTCATAAGAGATTATTCTGCAGTTCAAATCGACAGGGGTGATGCAATACGATTTCAACTTTCTCCAACTATTTTTGTAAAAAATACAATAAATATTGGTGATACTGTGGGCGTTTTTAAGTCAAACGCTTTTCTTTTACGATTATCAGGGCTATACCGTAATCTTGCTTTAGCCAAAGCATCACTTTATGTAAATATTGCAGGAGAGAAGCAAGAAGTTATAATAAAGGCGAAAGAAAAGCTTGCCCTTGCACAAGTAAATTTGTTGAATCAAAATAGGATTTTTTCCAGACAAGATTCACTGTACCAATCTAAGTTAGTTTCCAGAGAGGATTTTGAAATTACCAAAAACATAAAAAGAGCTTATGAAATTGAACAATCGATCGCGGTTGCTCACCTGCAAGTAGTTCAATCGGGAGCTAAACCGGAACAAATTCAATATATAGGATTTGAAATTGAGTCCATTGAGAAAGAGCTTGAAGTATTAAAAGAACGATTTAAAGATTTCACATTGATTAGTCCGATCAGTGGAAAAATCTATCCAAATATCTCAAGTGATACATTGTTAACTATTGGTGAACCAACAGGCATCGTCTTGATGCCGGTGAAAATAAATTATTTTAACGATCTCGATTCTGCGCAACAGGTAACTTTTGAATTACCAAAAAATGATTATGCTTTTGGTAAAATCGTTCGCAAAGAAGCAGTTTCACGAATCATAAATAATAAGCAAGTTTTCCTTGTGTATGCTGAATTAAATAATTCCGATAACCGGCTGCCATTTGGGTTCATCATTCCATGTTCAATTACTCTAAGTTCATTAAAGCCGTTACCGTATTTTTTTCAAATGATAAAGTCAATTTTGATCTAAGGAAGCTATGGGTAGGATAGAATATAAATACTTAGTCCCTAATGAGATGTTGTTCCACATCAGGGATTATATTGAAAAATATGTGAACCTTGATAAATACGCAGCAATGCGGGAGGAAAAGGAATATACCGTTCGTAGTTTGTATTATGATACATTAAATTTTAGTTTTTATCATGAAAAAATTGAAGGAATAAGAAAAAGAAAAAAGATAAGGATCAGGGGGTATAACGAATTCTTTGATGATGAACAAGTATTCCTTGAAATAAAACGAAAAAATGATTCAGCGATTACCAAGACTCGCGCATCCGTTGCATTTCGGCATTTATCGTCTTTGATTGAAACGGGAGATGTGGATAAATTTATAAGTTCAAATAATGGATATGGCTTAATAAAGACGAACGCTCTTAACTTTTTATTTCACATAAGCAATTTAGCTTTAATGCCGAAAATTCTGATCAATTATGAAAGAGAAGCTTATTATTATAAATTTAATGAAGATCTTAGAATTACATTTGATAAGAGATTACGGAGTAAAATCAGGGTGTCGATAGATGGTTTATTTAAAGAAGTAAATTTTGTTAGAGCGTTACCCAATTATTTTATACTTGAAATAAAAACACATTTGCATTTTCCTGCCTGGTTAAATTATGTGATCGGATCGTTAGAATTGCGCCAACAAGCATTGTCCAAGTATACGATTTGTTTGGATTCGCATAGGCAAAAGGGCTTAAAAATGGACAGATTGGAGTTTGCCCGAAAGAAGTTGGATTCAAGCAATAATCAATATATTCTTGAGGTTGCCTGAAAAACATGCTAGATGGCTTTCAAAATCTATTCATTACTTCCATAAATGCTGAGCAGCTACTCGGCAATTTAGTTGTGGCGCTGGCTTGCGGATTAATCATATCGGCGGTGTATCGTTCCATTTACAATGGACCCAACTATTCTGCTAAATTTGTTCAAACGATGGTCGTGTTGGCGATGATCACAGCCTTGGTGATTATGGTCATTGGCAATAATTTAGCGCGTGCATTTGGGCTGGTCGGTGCTATGTCTATCATTCGTTTTCGAACAGCTGTAAAGGATACTCACGATATTGTTTTTATATTTTTTTCCCTTGCAGTCGGCATGGCCGCCGGAGTAGGATTAAGACTGATTGCATTTTTAGGAACCCTTTTCATTGGGGTTATGATGTTGGGCCTGTTCAAATTGAATTACGCCGCTCCTTCAAAACGTGAGTTTTTACTTCAATTCAATTGCGAATTACCGGACGATAAACCGCCTTATTTACCCATACTGGGAAAATTTTGCAAGAAATTTAGATTGGTGAATATGCAATCACTTGAGGAAAATGATATTTATGAAATATCGTTTTATCTTGTTTTAAAAAATAAGGACAACAGTTCTCTATTGATTAAGGCGCTGAACAAAATTCCAGCGATAAGTCAAATCAGGTTTTTCTTTGATGAAGAATAAATTTTCTTGCATGCTATGAAATCTAATTCAGTTTCCTGTCAAATGATAAAGTGAAATTTTGCCAAATATACCGGCAATTATCTTACCACTGGTTCAATTTTATCCATTAAGAAATAAAGTTCTACCCATTTGCAACCGTCATTTGGCAAATAGTTTCCTGAATTAATTATCCTATTAATAAACAATAAGTTAGGAAACAGCTTTACACTAAAACAAGCCATATTATTTTTGAAAAAAGAATTTGGTACACTAGTTGCAGACTGGAATTAGCGAATCTAATCTTAATTAATTCTCTAAGAATAATTCTCCCAAAATAGATTATGACAAAAACTATACTCTGTACAGTTATCGTTGGAATTTTTTTATTGTTCATCACTCCTGTGAGTAATATTGCAATTGCGCAAGAAGTAGATATAACTGTCGATCAAGACACAATAGAAATTCCATTAGATCCGGATTTCGCTTCGGTTAGAGCTGACAGAATTCCGCGCAGAACCAGGGCAATAGTGAATGCAACAGTAAGCGAAGCTGGCTATTATAAAATTTTCATTGATATACTTAATACGATTGAGCAGCTAAACGAAACTTATTATTTGACAGTTGAACACCCTGGCGGCAATGAAGCGCCATTGTGCGATCCAAACCTAGCTGCTTGGAAAGTTGTTCCCGACACCACCCTAGATGATCCAACAGGTTTACGTTATGCCGGTATGTTTTATTTTGAGGAAGGTATCAATAGTATCATTTTGAATCATTACGCGAAGATTGCCCTTCAACATCCTAAATTTTGGGCAGGCCCAAGTGATAGCCTGAGCATCGAATCCAAACCTGAAAGTGTCGATGCAGTAAACATGAGACTTGAAAGGGCGGATGAGAGGTATGATCTGGCTCTTATTTATACAGCCCAAACCGACACAAGCCTGGAAATAAATGGAAATCTTGAACAGGTAGAAGAGGTTGGCGAAACCTATACTTATGAGTTAACAATTTCAAACATTGGTGCAAATACTGCCAATGATGTTTTAATATGGCTGGTACCACCTGATTCTTCCAATTTGTTTAATTTTAACATTCCACCCGATTATAATTCGGCCGATTCACTATTTTGGACTTTTAATCAAATTACACCTTCTCAGCAAATTGATATTACATTTCAAGCGATAATTACAAACACAATTCCCACCAGTCCATTTCAACTATTTTCGGAAAGTATGATCATTGCAGGTTGTGATACAAACATGACTAACAATGCTGCAGATGTGACTATTTATGCGATTGATCCATTTGACTATTTTGCTGCCGATCTTGCTGTTGTCCAGTCAGCTCAAACCCAAACAAATGTAGAAATAAATGGACAATTAGAGCAAGCAGAATTCGTTGGGGAAACCTACGCTTACGAATTAGTTCTGTCCAATCAGGGTCCCAATGATGCTAGTAGTTTTGTTTTATGGATTTTCCAACCTGATTCAGTCCAATTGTCCAACTTTAGCATTCAGGCAAATTCCACTTCCGGGGATACGCTCTTCTGGAATTTTGATGGAATTGCCAATTCTCAACAAATCGATATTACTTTTGATGCGGCAGTAGCAGATTCTTTACCATCTACTCCATTTGAATTGGTTTTGGAAAGTAATGTTGTTTACCCATACGATACAAATACATCCAATAATTCAGCTCTGAATAGCATTTTTGCAATCGATCCATTTAACTTTTTTGCCGCGGACATCGCCATTTCTCAATCAGCCCAAACCGATACGAGTGTGGAAATCAACGGACAATTAGAACAAGCGCAGTTTATTGGAGAGAATTACTCCTATGAGTTGCACTTATCCAATCTAGGCCCAAACGATGCCAATAATGTAGATTTATGGATTATTCAACCGGATTCTGTCCAATTGGTTAACTTCAACATTCAACCCGATTCCACCTCCGGAGATACACTTTTGTGGCATTTTAATGAAATTGCAAATTCTCAGCAAATCGATATTATTTTTCAAGCGAATATATCCAGTTCAATTCCGTCCGCACCATTCCCATTATTTTTAGAAAGTAATGCAACTTATCAATTCGATACAAATACATCCAACAATTCCGCCGGGAATACAGTATTTGCAATCGATCCGTTTGACTATTTTGGCGCGGACATTGCGATTTCTCAATCAGCCCAAACCGATACGAGTGTGGAAATAAACGGACAGCTGGAACAAGCACAATTTATTGGAGAAATGTATTCGTACCTGTTAACACTTTCAAACCAGGGGCCTAACTTAGCAAATGAAGTAGAACTTTGGATTATTCCGCCGGATTTTGTCCAATTAGTTAACTTCAACATTCAACCCGGTTCCACTTCCGCAGATACACTTTTCTGGACATTTAATGAAATTGCCAACTCTCAACAAATCGACATTACTTTTCAAGCGAATATATCCAATTCAATTCCGATCGCACCCTTGCAATTATTATTGGAAAGCAATACAACTTATCAATTCGACACAAATCCGTCCAACAATTCCGCCCAGAATACTGTCTTTGCGATTGATCCTTTTGACTATTTTGGTGCGGACATCGCAGTTTCCCAATCAGCTCAAACCGACACCAGTGTGGAAATAAACGGACAGCCGGAACAAGCACAATTTATTGGAGAAATATACTCCTATGAATTAAACTTGTCCAACCAGGGGCCCAACAGCGCTAATGATGTAATTTTATGGACTATTCAACCTGATTCAGTTCAACTGTCCAATTTTGATATTCAACCAAATTCAACTTCCGGCGATACGCTTTTCTGGAATTTCAATGAAATAATCCCTGGTCAGCAAATCAACATCACTTTTGAAGCGAAGATTGCAGACTCTTTGCCTTTTTCTCCTTTTCAACTATTTTTGGAAAGTAATGCCAGCTATCCTTATGATACAAATACATCCAACAATTCCGACCAAAATACTGTTTTTGCGCTTGATCCTTTTAACCTTTTTGGTGCAGATATCGCAATTTCCCAATCAGCACAAACCGATACGAGTGTGGAAATAAATGGGCAACTAGAACAGGCGGAATTTGTTGGAGGAATCTATTCCTATGAATTAAACCTGTCTAACCAGGGTCCGAATGTTGCTAATAATGTATTACTATGGATTGTTCAACCCGTTTCAGTCCAATTGTTAAATTTTAACATTGAGCCAAACTCGACTTCAAGCGATACGCTTTTCTGGACTTTTAATGAAATAACTCCTTCCCAACAAATCGATATCACTTTTGAAGCAAGAGTAGCAAATTTTTTACCTTCTACGCCTACTCAACTTATCTTACTAAGTACAGCGAACTACCAATATGACTATAATACTTCCAACAATTCAGATCAAAATACAGTCTTTGCGATTGACCCGTTTAATTATTTTGGCGCAGATATCGCACTTTCCCTGTCCGCTCAAACCGATACAAGTGTAGAAATAGACGGACAGCTTGAGCAAGCGGAATTTATCGGAGGAACGTACTCCTATGAAATAAACCTTTCCAATCTGGGCCCTAAAATTGCAAACGATGTTATATTATGGATTGTCCAACCCAATTTAGCTCAATTGTTCAACTTTAATATCCAGCCTGGTTTCACATCCGGCGATACGCTTTTCTGGTCATTCAATGAAATAACTCCGTCACAACAAATCGATATCACTTTTGAAGCAAAAGTTGCAGATTCTACCCCTACAACCTTATTTCAATTATTGCTGGAAAGTAAAGCTGTTTATTTATTCGACCCGAATATTTCCAATAATTCTGCTGTGAGCACAGTTTTTGCGATTGATCCATTGGAATATTTTGGTGCAGACATTGTCTTTACTCTTTCAGCCCAAACAGATACCAGTCTTAACATAAATGGGAATTTGGAACAAGTCGAACCCATTGGCGATATTTATTTTTATGAGTTGAACCTGTCTAACCAGGGACCGAATATTGCAAATGATGTTATTCTTTGGATTGTTCAACCGGATTCAGTTCAGTTGTTTAACTTTAACATTCCACCCGATTCCTCATCAGGGGATACTCTTTTCTGGAATTTTGATGAAATTACTCTCGGCCAGCAAATCGTTATTACATTTGAGGCACAGGTAGCCGATTCTTTTCCGACAACTCCATTTGAATTGTCATTGGAAAGTGGTGTTATTTACCCCTTCGATACGGACATATCCAATAACTCTGCCCAGACTTCAGTTTTTGTCATTGAACCATTGGATTATTTCGGGGCAGACATTGCTATCACTCATTCCACTCAAACGGACACGAGTGTGGAGATAAACGGACAGTTAGAACAGGCAGAATTTTTCGGAGAAACGTACACCAATACGTTAACTGTGGTCAACCAAGGCCCTAACCTTGCCTTTGATGTCGTATTGTGGATTGTTCAGCCTGATTCAGTTCGATTGTTTAACTTTAACATCCAACCAAATTCAACTTCCGAGGATACGCTTTTCTGGATTTTCAAAGAATTAACACATTCTCAACAAATCGATATCACTTTCCAAACAGAGATTGCAAATTCAATTCCATCTGCCCCATTTCAACTTTTATTGCTGAGTAATGTTAACTACCAGTACGATACCGATACGTCCAATAATTCAGCTCAAAATTCAGTCTATGCCATCAATCCATTTGTTTATTTTGGCGCTGATATTACGCTTTCTCAAACAACACAAACCGACACCAGTGTAGAAATAGATGGGCAGGTACAACCGGCAGAATTAATTGGAGGAATTTATTCTAATGAAATAAACCTGGTTAACCAAGGTCCTAATGTTGCCAATGATGTGGTCTTACGGATTATTTCTCCCGATTCAGTTCAATTGTTCGGCTTTAACATTCAGCCGACCTCTGGTTCCGCAGATACCCTTTTCTGGACATTCAATGAAATTACCCCAACTCAGCAAATCGACTTCACTTTTATGGCGGAAATTGCAAACTCAATTCCATATACGCCATTTGAACTGCCATTGGAAAGTAGTGTATTTTATCCATTTGATACGAATACAGCAAACAATTCTGCCTTGAGTACGGTTTATGCCATTGACCACTGTGCCAGTTTTGTACCCGAAGCTCCACTGATCGAAGTGTCACAAACTATCGTAGAGGTTGGTGATTCGGTAGAAATTCGAGTTTGGATTCCAAATGGTGTGGTTTCCGGGGAGCTTTTGATTCACTATATCGATGGAAGCATAGTGAAAGATTTTTCATTTATTGGTACGTTGGGTCAACAATGGGCCAGTATCGTGTTTACAAACACGCGTCTTTTAACTTCAGCTGAAAACGAAGACATTGTCTTCGAATTTAGAACAACTGATATTTGTGGTAATGTCAGCAGCGCGCAAGTTTCAATAACATTACAAAGCAGTAACGATTGCAAGCTGGACCGAAATGTTTTTATTCCTGAAACGGAAGCGTCGTTAGGGATCCTGTTCAAATTAAGCTCAAATCGTGATGCACGAATTGATTTATACGACATCACAGGGTATCACATCATGAAAATAACTGAAGGTCCGTTTAACGCAGGATGGAATACATATGAGTGGCGTGGCAGGACCGAACAGAGCCAACCTGTTGGAAGTGGTGTTTATATTATCACGGTTCGCTCCGGGGAATTGGATTGTGTTCTAAAAGTAATTATTGCGAGATAACCGAAAATGAAAATAGCCTATTATACGATTTGTTTAATCTTCAAAAAAATTGGAATATTTATATTAATATTCTTGCTCCCTGGTATTTCTCAGAATGTACAAGGGCAGGGAATTCGATCGGGAGCATCATTTCTAAAAATATTACCGGGAGCCCGGCAGCAAGGACTATCAGGTAGTTCAACAGCTTTGTTAGATGAAATCTATGCCTTTTACGCCAATCCTGCAGCTACCGGTTTTTTTAGAGAACACCAATGGAGTGTGACATACACCAAATGGATAACAGATATTTACAATATTTCATTTAATTATGGCAGGCCAATTCAAACTCCCTGGAGTAAAAGAACAGGGATTGTACTGGGGATTAACTACCAGGGAATCAAGGAATTTGACAGTTCACAAGGAGCGACTCCACCGGCATCGGCAAGCGATATGTTGATTACGGCAAGCATCGGTAACCCGGTACCGGTTATTTCGAAAAATCTTTCGATTGGTACAAATATTAAATATTTAAAAAGCGACCTGGACAAGTTCAGTGGAAGTGCCATTATTTTTGATATCGGATCCCTCTATCGTAGCAATCGATTTCGACTTTCTAAAGGTGAAGGAGGCCTTTTCAAATATGGGATTTTTTCAGCAGGTTTAGCGGTCACTCAATTAGGCAGCTCTCTTCAATTTGTCTCCACGGACACGCCATTACCCAGAACTTTCCGTGCAGGAGCAGCATTTTATGCCGGCACACATTCCGGTTTTCAAATACAAATCGCTGCTGATTACCGGGATATAAAAGATGAAATCTCTACTTTTGGTTTTGGTGCGGAATTGTCATGGCGGCAAAGAATTTCATTCAGGGGAGGATACAATTTTAATGATAGAATGTTGAGTAAATATTCCTTTGGACTCAGTATCAGGTTTGATGATATACGATCCGCATTTTTAAAAAGTAGAAATAACGCGCTTAATTTTGATTTCGTTGCCCTGGAAAACAATGATTTCTTTGCAAATGCTTATCGTGCTTCTATTACTCACATTCCGATTGGGACCGAAAAATACTCATTTTTAACGAACCAGGACGAAGTGTATTCAACCAAAGAACCGATTCCTTTATCCTGGGAAGATACGAAAGATCCTGACTTATATGATGATGCGAATTTTGGCTACCTGGTAACAAAAAATAGACTTGGTTTGGAAGGTTTCATTGAGAAAACGGAGAATTGGGAAATTGATTTTGAGGAAGGTTTAGAAAATTCCACCGCGTTTGCTATAAATCAAATCACACTTAAAAATGATGGGGAAAGCCAGTTGAATCTTACTCTTCAACCACTTGAAGCCGGTGACTATTTTTGGGCTGCCTGGGTATATGATACCGATAGGCATGTTCGTTTTGCGGCAGACAATCACCAAAAAATACGACATTTTAGAGTGGTTAGTATGGAGTCTCCTGTTATAGCTGTCCCTGCTCCTCCCGCTCTCGCTTCGATTAACACGATGTCTAACCTGGTGCTTACGAAGTCTGTAACTGCTGATCCGATTCGATTAGACATCCATTTTCCATTTAATATTGATACATTAAATTATTATTCACAAGAACAATTAAACATGCTTGGAATAGCCTTAAATTCCAAAGAATTCCGAAATCTATCCGTAGAGCTTGGCGGGCATACTGACGAAAGAGGATCGGTTGCTTATAATGAAGCGCTTTCTTTAGGCCGGGTAACAAGCGCTAAAAATTATCTGGTTGATGAAATCGGCATTGCCGAGAACAGGGTGTCCGCGGTAGGGTATGGTGAATCAAAACCCATTTATCCATATGCCAATTCTGAAGAGATGCATGCATCCAACCGGAGAGTTGAATTAAAGTTTATTGAAACCGCAAGAATTGGTTCCGGCTCCAAGCCGCCAAAAGTCGTACTTCGAGGTGATACTTATCTATACAAATTAAGAATTGAAAACATGGATACGGCTACCGCCGGAAATATAGAACTAACGGATATTGTTCCCAATTCCATTCGGCACTTTCAATTCCCTGTTAGACCGGAATTGACCGGTGATACATTAACCTGGACATTTGACAGTCTTGAGCAGGGAGATTCTTTGGTGGTTAGTTACGAAGCCACAGCGCCGAATTTTGTCACATCGAATCCATTCAAAATGGTGAATCCTGCCCGGGTTTCTGCCGCTAATGACAAAAATTTAAACAATAACATTGATAGTACGACTGTATTCGTAATTGGAACCCCGGACAGTCTGATCTATATTGACAGCGATAATACCCAGCTTGGAATGAGTGAAAAAGAGGCTTTGCTAACCTGGGCGAAATACCTGCAAAATTCCCCAACTATTGATGTGTGCATTGAATGCTATGCGAATAACCAGGGTTCCGGACAAAAAAATAGCACAACCTCACAAGAAAAAGCGGAATCTGCAAAGGATTTTATCGTAAACTGGCTGGTTGAAAATAGAAATATAATTGAGTCTGATTTGAATATTCATGCAAAAGGCCGGGGGAATCTCAATACCATTACAAGCCCGGATAAACGGAATAGAATTGTGATTAAATTGAGGCCTTGTAATTGAGATGTGATGATCAGTTAATAAGTTAGCTCCTCTGTTAATGAATCAATAAAATCATGAATCGCACTCAAAATACTTTCTAAATAGACGATCGTTCCAGAATAATTATGTTGTTCAAAATTTGAATCGCCTGCTTGAAGATTTGCACTTAAATTTGATTTTGAGATTGTATAATTTTGAGGCAAGCAATTCCGAAATTCAGAAGCATAAATTTCATTTTCAAAGAAAAAATGAAACATATATTGAAAACGACTTAGCTATATTTAGAGAAGTTTTCAACATTATAAGTAAATATTTATAATAAGAAATTATTTAAGTTCACTAAAGTCAATTAAGATGTTGTCTTGATTAAAGAGAAGTCAATCCTTCAGATATTGCATATTTAGTAAGTTCAGCAACGGTATCAATATTTAATTTATCCATAATCTGCTTGTGGTAAGTTTCTATTGTTTTAACACTCAAAAACATATCCGAAGCGATTTCTTTGGAGCTTTTTCCCTCGGCTATAAGCTGGAGCACTTCAGTTTCTCGTGTTGACAAGACATTAATATTAGGAGTGACATATATTTTTTCTAAGTTTTCAGTCACAAGATTATATATTGATTTGCTTAAATAGATTTGATCTGACATAATAACATGAATCGCATCTGATAATTCGTCAAATGCGCACTCCTTAAGGAGGTACCCATTTGCCCCGGCTTTTAACATGCCAATTATAAACCTTTTGTCATTATGCATTGACAATCCAATGATTTTTATTCCCGGCATTTCTTTTCGAATTTGTTTTGTAGCTTCAATTCCATTTAAATTGGGCATGGAAATATCCATAACGATAACATCAGGGTTAGTCTCTCTTGCTAAAATAATGGTCTCTATGCCGTTTTCGGCTTGCCCGATAACGTAAAATTCACCTTGTGTCTTCAGCATCGCAGTAAGACCTTCAAGAAATATTTTATGGTCATCGGCTATTAATATTTTTATCGCCATTTAAATTTATTCTGTAACAAATTCAGAACGTTAGTAACTTAGATATGTGCGGGGATAATTTCTAAATTATTTACCACAACTCCTTCCGCGTTCATAAATAAAAAAGGCCTGCTGGTATAGCAAGCCTTTTTCATACCTTATAGTCAGTTGAACTTATTTAAGGAAGCTCATCTTTTTAACCTGGGAATAGTTACCGGCTTTCAGAACGTAAAAATAGATACCGCTTGTAACTGAATTGCCTTGGTTGTCCGTGCCGTTCCAGATTACGTTGTGGAAACCGGCGCCAATTTGGCCGGTGTGCAGGGTCCGGATTAGCTGGCCGCGCAGGTTGTAAATCGCCAGCGTGACTTCGCTTAATTCCGGCACCGCAAAAGTAATCGTGGTGCTTGGATTGAACGGATTCGGATGGTTCTGCTGCAAGGCGTAACCATTGGGAATTACCACTTCGCCGGAAACTCCGGTTACAAAATCACCGATGGGCGCGGTTGGATTTATCGTCCCCGGTGCATCGTGGTGCAGTAACACTGCGTCCTTGCCCACGGCAACCTCGTTGGTGCAGACCGAGCCGCGAAACTTCGCCCCCGTCGACAAAGTCACTTTGTTTAGGGCGATCAATTGTCCTAGAAACTCCGACTGCTCACCGATCTTCACCTCCTCCATGACGTTGAACGTCAGGTACTGGCTATCGACTTCTCCCAACGGGGTCAACGTCATCGCCAGGTCTTTTTTGATGTCGATATTCTTTGTAACGTTGACCTCCACCGGACCTGTCGAAAGGTCGACCTCCAAGAAGGCACCATCACTCATAATCAAGTCTTCGAAAAAGTAGACACCCGTCGAGAGTTGCAGCGTGGCGCCTTCCTTGACCTCGATCTTCTTATAGCTGTCCGGAGACAGCGCAAGCGTCTGGTTCACGTCCACCAGGATGTCGTCGCCGCTGGTTGAGAACGACAGCGTCGGCAGCGGTATGGCGTCCACCGAGGCGTTTCCGGTCGAGCCGGCTCCGAGCGTGACGTTCGAGCTCAATGTTAACGGGCCGCCAGCGGTGACGACGCCGTCGACGGTGATGTTCTCTTCTATTTTGATTTCGCCCACGGCCGAGATGTCGCCGGTGTAGGTAGCGGGTCCTTTCTTGAGGGTGATCACGTCATTGGAATGGAGATCGCCTTCAACCTCCTCAGGCGTCTACTCGATGGTGATATCCTTGTCGGCCAGGAAGAGGAAGTCGTGCTCCAGGGCGTCGGGATCGTCGATGACGTTGACGGTGCGGGTTTTCTGGACGGCATCGTTGTCACTTGCATCAACTGCGTAGTATGTGACGAGGTAGGTGCCGGGCAGATTGGTGTTGACGGCGGCCCCGCCGGTGATGGTCAGTGTGGGCGCGGAGTCGCAGTCGTCATCGACGGTGGCACCGGGCTCTACGTACGGCCCGCTGAACCGGATGAGTTCCAGCGGATTATCACCATTCA
>CAYXGW010000022.1:0-59456 GCA_964464595.1 uncultured Deferribacteres bacterium | reverse complement strand
ATTGAGATTCCATGAATGACTCATCGGGCTGAAGGCTATTCTGCGACAGCCTGCAAAGCGGGATTCGTTCAGAATGACGTATTTTGAGTTTGTGATGAAGAAAAAATATGTGGGAAAAATGTATATTACTAATTGTTAGGGAGATATGTCAATGAACAAAAATGAAATTGAAAATATAATTGATAAAAGATAAGTGAAGCCAAGCTTGCCGTAAATGAGCGGTTGCTAAAATTTGCTCTAACAATGGGTGCGGCGCTTTTGGCTATTGGTGGTATCGCTTTACCATTGTTTCTTTCAACTCAATCATCTGGCCGAGTGGACAAAGCCATCCAAGAAATGCGGGATGGCTTTAAAGAATTGGCTGGTGAGCAATTAAGGAAACCGGATTTGAAATTCTTTAAAGATGGGCAAGAAATCAATAGTTTAGCAATAGAATATTTAGATGGTAAAATCAAAAACCCACCTATTATCATTTACATAAAAAATGATGGAAATGCACTAGCTAGTAATATTAGCGTGCGATTGTATCGACCTGAAAAAGGGATCAAATTTAGAGGTGCTTATTGGTTCAATTACTCAAATAAAAGCGATGAGTCTGACTTTAATGAGATAGACTCTTATTCTATAAGGACAGAGTTTGGGGAACAGGAAAATTTTATATTGACTCCTAAAACTTTACTTCAGATTGAATTTGATTACAGTTTCGACTTCACGTCTCAAAATACATTGCGCTTATTGGTAAAAGTCTATAGTCAACGAGAGCCAATTTCACTTCCAATTACAGTCAGGAACACTACACCGTGAATATTTTAACTTACGAAGAAATATGGATTTTCTTAGTTCTGGGGCTATTACTATTGTAATATTTCTTAATTGTGTTGTAAGCTTCGGTGGTTAGGTGTATGCAAAGTACTATAAAGATAAGAGAAAGTTATGGAAATAATTAAGTTTCTTCAAAAGGAGTGGTTAGTTGTTTCACGAGCCCCGTTTATATTTATAACTCTTGCTGGTATTATGTTCTCACTTGCCTATTTTGTAAGTGATTTTAGATATGCCGTAGTTGTAGAATCACTTAAAGCGGAAAATAATGTTTTAAAAAGAACACAGTATTCAGAGGTTCTGTCACAAATTGAAGCTCAAAAGAAGTTATTCAATCAAGAAATAGCAAAATTGAAACATGACAGGGACCTAGATGTAGTAAGAATTGATTCTCTAGAAAAGGAAGTCCAATCACTTTTCTACTATGAAAATCTTTATAACGATTATTTGGAAGCTAAAGATAATTTAGTAGGTTTAACTTTCTGGGGTGGTTCATTAATACTTGCAGGTGATTTTGGCACAACAGAAACTGATTTATCTGGTAATTTACCTGATGAAAGTGGCGACATACCATTTACAGGCAACATTACTTTTACATTTAAAGTACCAACACCTTTAGTAAAAGAAGATTTTTATGAATGGTTTGAATTGTCAAAAAGCACAGTTTACATACAGGCAAGTGATGTTGATAAGATCAAAACTGCTACTAACTTGCCATTACCAGATTATCTCTCGAAAGATGGCATTAAAATAAAAAAATGATCATCATATTCACTCCCTGAATTTTCCATGAAAGTGTTATTCTCCAATTCTCCGTTTCACTTTGTGCCTATGTTACTTTGTGCCTTAGTGCCTCTGTGGTTTTCTCTGTCTGCCGCTTAACCCTTCGACTCCGCTCAGGGTGCTACCTTTCAACCCTCCATCTCCGGATGCTTTAAATGAAAATCAGTCGCATCCTGGTAGGCTTTTGCCGCAATCAATAAATCCGATTCTTTAAATAAATTGCCGATAAAGGAGATACTAACCGGCGCACCATTCTCGCGGAAACCATGCGGTAAGACCACAGCCGGATGGCCTGTGAGATTGGTTAACAGTAAAGTGCCGCCGCCAAATGAAGGTGTAACCACCACATCAACTTGAGCCATGACCTCCGCCATTTTTTGCATCACCATCGTTCGCAAACGATTTGCCTGGATGTATTCAACTGCGGGAATAAACCTGGAAAACCGGAATGTATTCGGCCAGGTAGTCCGACCCTGGCGTTTCATGGTATCGATTTCTTTATTCCATGTAATTTCATCGAAGGCTGTTGCCGCCTCGGCGCTAAGAATGAAACCGAGTTCCCCATATGGAATATCCGGCCATTCGATTGGAATCAATTTGACGCCAAGTTGACCCATGACTTCCAGCACCGCATTATTGAATGGCTTGCTGTGTTCATTGGCATCATCGAAAGCGGATTTGAGGTAGCCGATTTTTAAATCGCTGACTTTACGCTTTGGATCCCAGTGAAACGGATAATCAACGGCGCTGGCATCTTTGTCATCTCCGCCGTGGATGGCCTGCAAAACAAGCGCTGTGTCTTCAACACTCCGGCAAATCGGACCGACCGGCTTTATCCATCGTCCAGCTCAGAGCCATAGCGCTATAGCGGCTTATGCGGCCAAATGTAGGCCGCAGTCCGGTTACACCACAGCGAGTACATGGCGACACAATAGATCCCAGTGTTTCTGTCCCGATGGAAAACCCGACTAAACCCGCAGAAGTTGCAGACGCGGAACCCGCCGAAGAACCGCTGGAGCCCTGTTCCAAATTCCAGGGATTGCGGGTTTTTTCGCCAAACCAGACATCTCCCCAGGCCAATGCACCTAACGAAGTCTTAGCCAACAAAACAGCACCGGCTTCATTTAATCTCTCTACAATTGTTGCATTTTGATTGATCATTTGATCTTTGAAAGGAGTTGCTCCCCACGTAGTCCGATAATTTTTTACCGCAAACAAATCCTTAACTCCCCAGGGTATTCCATGCAGCGGTCCGCGGTAATGGCCGACCCGAATTTCTTCATCCGCTTTTTTGGCTTGCTCCAAAGCCAGCTTTTCGGTAAATGTGATGACACAATGCAGTTTCTTCGTTATATTTTTTCAACCGTTCCAAATAAAGCTTCGTCAGATCCATCGAGGATATTTGCCGGCTTTTGATTAACTGCGACAAATGGCTAACGAACAGGAATGCAATATCGGTTTCAGACATCGATTTGATTTTCGGATTTGTTTTACTTGGCTTAAAAACATTTTTCTCTTTTTTTACCTGCATTCCCGGCAGCAGCGCCGAAAAAGTTATTGCGGGTGAAACAGCATTGTCTATAGTCACTTGCCGTATTTTTTCATATTTTTCACGATTAGCAACAACACTGCCAAGCATGAGTTTCCGCTCATCATCTGTAAAAGGAATGCCGAATATTTTTTCAGCATATTGCAGCACTTCTTCTGTGATTTCGCTGGTTTCCTGTTCCTGGACAGGAATCTCTTCACCGGAAAGAACAGCGGGAATAATTCCCATCGCAGTGAGAAAAGCGAAGAAATCCCGGCGATTGATTTGGCTATCAGTATTTTCTGAAGTGTTTGTCGATTGACTCATTTTGATTCTCCTTTAAATAAAATGAAAGGATTCAGCAAATAGTCAGAAATGTCATTTCGATCCCGCAAAGCGGGAGAGAAATCTTAATACCGTAAATTAAACACAAGATTTCTCGTCGTTTTCTCCTCGAAATGACATTGAGATGTAATTGTAACTATCTTAAGAATTTAAAGATTAAAAGTCAACGATCAAAAAATTTACCCATCGACCCCTCGATACAAAATCATGGAAAGCAGTGATTTCTACTCGGGATTCTCGGTATTTGTAAGGCCGTTTTGTGCTTAATAAAAATAAAAAGATCCCCGATAAAAGCATTCGAGGATGACATTTTGGTTTAGTTCTCGAACAAGCTTGATAAACACTCGGTGTGACATTTTTAGGGTTTTTAGACACACTCGAAATAGTAGGAGATTGCTTCGTCGCTGAGGTATTAACTATTTAAAAGAAACGCTACTCGCAAAGACACATCCTTTCCATAACTAAATCGGTCGGAAGATCAAAAATACGTGGCAAGTCCAAATTGAAATCCGCCGACATTGACCGTCGGATTTCCTAAAATATCCCGTAGCCAATGCCTGCGGTAGTTGGCCCTGAAAACCGAACTGGCCGTGGGACGAAAGCTCACTCCCAAAACCAGGGCATTTACTTCATCATAAATATTTTCATTTGTAGAATTGAATTTCCCCTTGTTATAATCGATTCGTTCAACCCGTACATTGACATTGATTGTGGCATTATTATAACTTAGAAGATTCCCACGATAAATTGGATAAACGATCTCCGCATAACCGCCCCATTGTTTCTTACCATATATTTCCGAAATGTCATCAGGGACATCGATGGAATTAAATGCCACTTCCCCGCGAAGTGAAGCTTTGCCTATTTTTGCGTCCACATCGAAAGCGACAATAGAAAGCTTTCGTTTTTCATCAACTTCCTCACCTTCCAGCTTATATGAATTGTAGGTGCCGCCATAATAAGAAATCCCAAATTCACCTAATTTCTGATGGATCAATGCAAACCGGCCCGTAATCATAGGCTCGCCGTTATTGTCTTCCTCAAATCTTTCTTCGCTTTTTCCGGCTTGCAAAAAAGTCCTGCCTTCTTCATTAAGAATGATGCCGTCGCCAATGCCATTCACCAAATATAAATCATATGTTACCGAATAATCGGGTCGAAAAATTCTGCCGTTCATGCCAAATCCTATTTCTGAAAGTGTGGAGGGAATGATCTGCGTAGACACCAAAGGCCTCTCGATAAATTCCCATTTTGGGCTGTCATGATTTTGGTTGAATGATCCTATCGGCGGCAATATAATTCCACCCCGAAGGATCAGACCCGGATTGATCTCAAAATCAAGCAATGCGGTTTCTAATTCAATTTCTTCAGTCCCATGCTCGAATTCCAATTCGGATAAGAATCGTATTCTTTGACTGATAGTTGAATATAGAAAAATATTGAATCGACGCATTTCCATGGAAAATCCTTCGGAAACGCCATCTTCCGAAAAATAATTGGTATTCCCCTCCAGGTAACCGCCAACTGCGGTGTTGGATTGTCCAATGCCAATAAATGGACGCTTATAAATTGCGTCTTGACTCGGTGTTCGTTCCTGCCCAAACAATTGCATGGGAAGGATAACCATAAGTATTAAAAGTGAACTTTTGATTTTCATTTTTTTGATTTCCTATTTTCACATAATTTGGATATAAATGTTTTGATTGTCTGTTCTTACTGGAAATGAAGTTAAATCTTTTTCAGCCGGTGATTTTAAAACTTCACCGGTATTTGAATATTCACTGCCATGACACGGGCAAATTAAAATTTTAGGAGATGGCCTCACTTCACACCTCTTATGTGTGCATTCTAATAATAATGCGGAGTATTTGTCTTCGGATATTTTCAGGATATAAATGGAAGCGGGAAATGAAGGATACCGCACCAGGACAAAAGGATCTAATTCGAAATCCGTCTTCGCAACCACTAAATCTCTTTCACTGGTTGTGTAAGCCGCATAGCGATAACTGCTGCAGCCGGACAGTAGTGCATTTACTCCAACACAGGCTACACCCAATGAAATCGTTCCGGTTTTTTGTAAAAAGTTTCTTCGGCTGGGTTTCATTCATTGCTCCGATTATAATGACATCAGGAAGGCGAATAACTCTTGCTTTTCAGTTTCCGAAAGGGTGTTATAAGCCGATCGGCTATTGGAAGCTTCGCCGCCATGGAGTTGAATTGCCTGATCCAGGGTTCTTGCCCGGCCATCATGAAGGTAGAATGGCGAACTTCCCTGGGAGTCAGCCGCTAATCCAAGCCCCCAGAGTGGAGCTGTTCTCCATTCAATTGTTTCGGCAGTACCTTCAGTATATCCATCGTCCAAATCAGGACCCATATCATGCATCAATAAATCTGTATAAGGATGAATGGCCACTTCACTCAATGCTGCTATGTCTGATGTCGTTGTAACCAGAGTCGCCACATGGCAACCTACACAATTGATCTGGTTAAACACTTGCTCACCGGCCCGAACTGCAGGATCATTCTCATCCCTTCTTGGTGGAATCTTAAGTGTCCTTACGTAGAAAACCACATTCCGGACAATACTCGCGCTAACTTCCGGATCTTCTACATCATCGCCGGTTAATGAACCAGCTTGAGGGTTGAAATTCTCATTCATGGCGAAATCACTGGTTATTCCCATATCTTCCAGATAAGCATTTACGATCTGGTTAAGTAAATCGATAGCTCCTGCTTTTTTACCAAATCGACCGATGTATTTACCATTGTTGGGGATATGATGTTCTTTGGCTTCGAAATAATCCGGCGGAGTATGCCAATTGGGGACTCCTGAAATTCCATCATTATTTGAGTCGGATGGGTCAGCCAGTGCAAGGAGTGTTTCATCGGGAACGGCTTCTAGATATCCTAAACCCGTTACTGCCGGCGGCATCAAGTTAGTAACTCCAGTGGCTTGTGCCGGTATGGTTTCAGGCGGATATCCGGCGATTGCACGATGCTGCAATTGGGGGCCGCCCTGGTTCTTCATTGGATCCCAGGCATTGTTGGTATACTTCCCAAATCTTGTCAAGGTGGTAAGGGGATGGCCTTTGCCATCGCCGATGTGACAACTTTCGCATGCATTAGAAACGAAGATGGGGCCCAATCCATCTGCAGTACCGAAGATGCGTCCAAATTCCTCATCTCCAATCAAATGATCTTTGAGCTGGCTGGCGGTTAAATCCGGAATCGGTTCTGCCAAAACATCTTCCGGTTCAGGCGCAGTTGGCAGAAGATTCTCACAACCAAACCAAATCAGGAAAAGGGCAGGCCCTGCGATAAGGTATTTTAATCTATTCATAATTGATGAATCCCTTTATATATTAATTTTACCTAGCTAAAAATATTATTAGTTATACCTAAAAATTGGGTTACTTATAATATTACTTATTTTTTTGGATGTCAACATTTATTTTCTAATTTAAAATTTAAACACAATGGTTATTGAACGGTCAATTAATCCTCTACGAGGATTTGAGAACCTTGAACGCCCTCATTTCTACAATAATAAAACCTCTACAAGGTTATTTGTGGCCAAATTATATCCTCAAAATCAAAATAAATAAGCCGGACTTGGATTTTGGGTCCTCCCTTAGAGGATGTATTTATAAAATTAGCGCGTATCTGAAAAACATCGTAGATGATTTTAAGAACAGGAGAATCCCAATCTCTACGTAATAAAACCTCTACGAGGGTATTTGTGACCCAATTATAACTTAACTCAAAATAAGCTAGACCTAGATTTTGGGTCCTTCTGTAGATGTTGTATTTATGAAATCAGGGCGTATCTGAAAAACATCGTAGATGATTTTAAGAACAGGAAGAATCCCAATCTCTACGTAATAAAACCTCTACGAGGGTATTGTGACCCAATTATAACTTAACTCAAAATAAGCTAGACCTAGATTTTGGGTCCTTCTGTAGATGTTGTATTTATGAAATCAGGGCGTATCTGAAAAACATCGTAGATGATTTTAAGAACAGGAAGAATCCCAATCTCTACGTAATAAAACCTCTACGAGGGTATTGTGACCCAATTATAACTTAACTCAAAATAAGCTAGACCTAGATTTTGGGTCCTCCTGTGGAGGATGTATTTATGAAATCAGGACGTATCTGAAAAACATCGTAGATGTTTAATTATTGTAGTATCAATTATAGCCCCAAACACATGATCCTCGTAGAGGATTAATAAAAAGACTGAGCATTTACTACAAGGAAAAAAATAAAAATGATGATATTTTACTGATAACAAATGTTTTTCTAAATATAAATTTAGCTTAACCTAAAAAAAAGTTGAAATCTTATCTAAAGATATTTTATATTGTATCGAAATATAAATAAAAAATTGATCAGGAGTTTATAGATGATTACCCAAGCCATTCAAGATTATGTTAAAGCCATTTATAAGATATCTATGAGTGAAGGCAATGTTTCTACAAATTCCATTTCAGATCGTCTTAAAGTGTCCCAGGCATCCGTCACAGGAATGATCAAAAAATTAGATGAACTGAAACTCATTCACCACAAACCCTACCAAGGGGTGGAATTGACAGATGCAGGCAAAAAGGTTGCATTGGAAATTATTCGGCATCACAGGTTATTAGAGCTTTATTTGGCGGAAGCGATGGAATATTCCTGGGATCAGGTACATGAAGAAGCTGAAAAACTGGAGCATGTGATTTCGGAACAATTTGAAGAAAAAATAGCCCTGTTTCTTGGTGATCCAAAAACCGATCCTCATGGCGCGCCAATTCCAACCAAAGATGGTGTGATCGAGGAGAGGAACTTGGAACCCTTAACCATGGCCGAAGCCGGTCAGAAAGTAAGGGTTAAACAAGTCAGCGATACGAACCCGGAAATGTTGAGATACCTGGGCAAATTGGGAATCTACCCGGAAGTTGTTGTAAATGTGGTTGAAAGAACGCCCTTCGATGGACCACTTGTGGTTCAAATTGGCAAAAGCCGGCATCACCTGGGGCAGGCACTAACTGATAATATATTAGTAACTGCGGCTTGAATAAAGAAAGGAATGTGAATTGTTAAGTGATCCTTTGACAACCCTGCTTTTAGCTGCCTTAGCGGTTTTTATCCTATTGACCTTATTCTGGTCTGAACGTGGCTTTTTTTGGAAATGGCAGCGTAATAGAAAAGTTACCAAACGTGTTCTGATCGAAGATGCACTCAAGCATCTATATGACCAGGAGTATAAACAGCTCATCTGTACTTTACAGAGCATTGCGGGGAAATTATCTATCTCAGGAGATCATGCGGCGAAATTGATGAGCCGTCTGGAAGCATTGGGATTGGTAAATGCACAAAGTGAAGGCTTCTTTTTAACCCCTGAAGGCCGAACATATGCTTTGCGAATGATTCGTACCCATCGATTGTGGGAAAGGTATTTTGCGGATGAAACAGGAATATCCGAAACCGAATGGCACAGCAAAGCCGAAGAATTAGAACATAAACTGACCCGTGATGAAATCGAAACGCTCGCAGCTACTGTGGGACATCCCAGCTACGATCCACATGGTGATCCGATTCCAACAAATTCAGGACACTTGCCTCCCAAACGAGGCGTTCCCCTGGTTGATCTGAGTGAAGGCGAATTTGCCCGCATAATCCATATTGAAGATGAGCCCAAGGAACTATACGCACAATTGGTAGCGATGGGTTTGCAACTGGGAATGCAGATTCAAATGTTGGAAAAAACGCCGCAGCGGGTTTCATTTGTAGCTGATGGAACAGAGAATATTCTCGCGCCTGTAGTTGCAGCGAATGTGACAGTGGAATCTTTACCGAAGGAAAAAGTTGAAGGACCTTTTGATTCCCTGATCTCCCTGGATGTTGGTCAAAAAGGCGAAGTGATCGGCATCTCAAAAGCTTGCCGCGGTCAACAACGCCGTAGATTAATGGATCTAGGTGTAATCCCGGGCACCGTCATTGAAGTTGAAATGAGAAGTGCTAGCGGCGATCCAACCTCCTATAACATCCGCGATGCTTCTATTGCTTTGCGAAACACACACGCAGAATGGGTTCATATAAAACGCTTAGAGGAGTCCAAATAAATGTCAAAAAATAATCAACAAGGTTGTGAAACCTGCCCGGTTCACAATATCGGCAATCTCACCAAATTAGGTGTGAATATGCAATCGTGGGATTACGTAATTGCGCTGGCCGGCAACCCAAATACGGGCAAGAGTACAGTGTTTAATAACCTCACCGGCTTACGGCAACATACCGGAAATTGGCCGGGAAAAACCGTAGTCAGGGCCGAAGGTGGATATGCTTATGCCGAAAAACGCTTTAAAATTGTTGATCTTCCGGGCACATATTCCCTGCTGTCAACCAGTACGGATGAAGAAGTGGCGCGCGATTTCATCCTATTCGCCAAACCGGATGTCACGGTCATCGTTGTGGATGCAACACGATTAGAGCGTAATTTGAACCTGGTTTTGCAAATTCTTGAAATTACAGATAGAGCTGTGGTTTGTTTAAACCTAATGGATGAAGCAGGAAGAAATAATTTGCAAATCGATGACCGTTTGCTGTCAAAAAAATTGGGTGTTCCGGTTGTTCCGACCAGCGCCAGGCAAGGAGAAGGAATTCAGGAGCTTTTGAAAGCAATTAATGAAGTCGCGGCAGGCATCTTTGTTTGTAAACCTCATAAAATTCAGAGTGGACCCAAAAAATTAAAGCAAGCGATTGACTTGCTCGCAGGTAAAATTGAAGATAGATTTCCAGGTTTATCCAACGCCAGATGGGTGTCATTGAGGTTGCTGGAAGGCGATCCCAGGATTTTTAAAGCGGTCCAAACTGGAGAAATCGGCACTTTAATTACAACTGAAGAAAATGAACTAAAAGCTGTAGCAGTTTAAGGAGATTTGGAATCCAATGCAATCTAACAAAAACAATGATGTCATTCTAAACCAGGCCAATGCCTTACGCTGGGAAATTGGCGAAGGTTTGCACGATACTTTAATGGAGTCGATTTTTCAAGATGCAGCGAATATTACAAAAGGGGTAGTCATAAAAGTCGGTGAGAAACCACGCTTCAACTGGGAACGAACTTTAGATCGGCTGTTAACAAGCCGGATAACCGGATTTCCGATCATGCTGTTTATACTTACAGTGGTTTTCTGGCTGACCATTGCCGGGGCAAACGTACCATCCGGTATGTTAGCCAGCGTGTTAATCGATACGATGCACCCAATGCTTAAAAGTTTTGCGGCCGCCATAGCGATGCCTTGGTGGTTATCCGGTTTCCTGATTGATGGTGTGTACCTGGCCGCGGCCTGGGTAATCGCAGTAATGCTGCCACCCATGGCCATCTTTTTTCCGCTATTTACTTTATTGGAAGATTTTGGCTACCTGCCTCGCGTTGCCTTCAATTTGGATAATTTATTCAGAAAAGCCGGCGCCCATGGAAAGCAGGCACTATCCATGTCAATGGGTTACGGCTGCAATGCGGCGGGCATCATTTCCACCAGAATAATAGATAGCCCCAGGGAACGAATGATCGCCATCATCACCAATAATTTTGCCCTGTGTAACGGCCGCTGGCCAACGCAAATCTTAATAGCATCACTTTTTATTGGCGCCTTGGCGCCGCCAGCTTTTGCCGGCCTTGTTTCTGCATCTGCTGTGGTTGGGGTAGTGTTATTGGGCATATTTTTAACTTTTGCCACTTCATGGGTTTTATCACGTACTATCCTCAAAGGCGAGACTTCCTCATTTAGCCTCGAGTTGCCGCCTTACCGTCCGCCGCGAATTTTAAGAACATTATATACTTCTTTGATCGATCGCACCATCATTGTTTTATGGCGTGCGGTGATTTTTGCTGTCCCGGCCGGTGCAGTCATTTGGCTGATGTCCAATATTCAAATTTCGGGGATAAGCCTGGCGGAATATACGATAGATTTCCTCGGTCCGTTTGCCTGGTTTATCGGGCTAAACGGTGTAATTTTGTTGGCTTACATCATCGCAATTCCGGCAAATGAAATCGTGATCCCAACGATTCTAATGTTAACTGTTTTAAGCGTCAAGCAGCTTGCTGGTTTTAGCGAAGGAGCAGGCGTTATGTTTGAATTAAATGATATGAATTCTTACATAACCGTGCTCAATGCCGGGGGCTGGACGCTGCTGACTGCCATCAATCTTATGCTCTTCAGCCTGGTTCATAATCCCTGCTCGACTACCATTTATACTATTTACAAAGAAACCGGCAGTAAAAAATGGACGTTGGTTTCGGCTCTTCTTCCTGTAGTTATGGGATTGTTCCTTTGTTTTTTGGTTGCCCAAGTGTGGAGGTTGGTAGCGGGATAACTGATTTGCAATTAAATAGCAATCATTAAACTTAAGGACAATTACCCACCGATAATTTCATTGATATATTTATTTAGTTGAATATACATATCAGTCGCCATATTATAATATTGCACATTGTTAGCGATTCTGATATAAGTTTATGGAAAAGAAAGTGAATTTTGAATGGGCTGATAGTAAAACGAACAAAATATAAAAAAACATAACGTTTCATTTTATGAAGCCCAAAATGCCTTTGCTGACACAAATCGTGTTATTCTATCAGATGAAGCACATAGTCAAAGTGAGGCTAGGTATTTTTGTATTGGAAAAATCACAGATGATATTGTAACCGTACGATTTACTTATCGAAATGAAATAATTAGAATAATTGGAGCAGGTTATTGGAGGAAAGGAAAAAATATATATGAAGAAGAAAATAAAATATACGAATGAACCAATGGACAATGTAAGAGTAGTATCAGACTTTTTGCCCTCTCCGGATCAATTGGCATTTAGGCAAGAGACTGTTAAAGTTACTATCACTTTGTCCAAAAACAGTGTGGAATATTTTAAGAGCATCGCCTCAAAATACAATACTCAATACCAAAAAATGATTCGTGGATTATTAGACGAATATGTAAATAAACATAAACATGTATCATAACTTAGATTTAAATTCCAAAAAGCTTAGCCACAGATCAACACGGATTTAACACTGATCAAAAAATATCTAAACTAAATCTGTAGTGAAAAAGGGGTGTTCTTTTTATAATTAGAAACTTCTGAAAAATTAGAAGAAAGTCATTTCAACAAAGCCCTTCGGCTGTGCTCAGGATAAACTCCGCGAGGAGAAATCTTGTCTACCAATAAGTATTTAGAAAAGGATCAACAAGATTTCTCGTCGTAAACTCCTTCTAAGAAACTTCCGTGTCATCGCGAGCGGAGCCTGGCGATCTCCTCGGGATGCGGTTAGAGATTGCTTCGTCGTCCTAATGTAAAGTTATTTGAACAAAATATGGAATGACTCCTCGCAATGACACCTTGTAAGAATTACGGCAGTAGTATATTGCTTTGAAATGACATTGAAAACGTTGTATTTTCAGAAGTTTTCAAATTAACCGAAGACCAGCCTTTCATTTTAAATATTGACTGTTAAATTTTCATTTCGTATCTATTGCTGGCCTAATCGTTCAAAATAAATCATCATTCGAAATTCATAAATCATAAATTCCTTTCATGTCCCCTAAACACAAATTTTCCGAAGAAGAATTCTTTACTGAAGAAACCGAACTCAATCGCAGCCTTGGAGTATTGGAAGCATTTTCGATCATTATCAATCGAATTCTTGGGTCGGGTATTTTTCGTGCTCCTGCACCCATCATGATGTTGGTCGCTTCAGTAAGTTTGTTTTACGGCGTGTGGATTGTCGGTGGTATAGCCACGATTCTAGGCGCTTTCCTGTATGCGGAGTTGGTTGCCATGATGCCCAAATCCGGCGGGCCTTACGTTTTCCTTAAAGCAGCATACCCGCCCATAGTGGCATTTCTACGGGGCTGGGCTATGTTCTTTGTGTCGGAGACGGCCGCCATTGCGGCAGTTGCGCTGGTATTTGCCGAATATGGCAATGCATTTTATTTCTCAATAACCGGTGAAAATTACTCACATTTTACAGAAGTCATTATTGCTCTTGTGGTCATTTGGGGCCATTCCACAAGCCACTGCTTCGGTGTATCTCTAAGCGGTGTCATCCAAAACATTTTTGGCTTTCTAAAATTGGTTGCAATAGGCGCTGTAATCGCAGTCTGTTTTGCCAAAGGTGGGGAGATCGCTAATTTTTCAACACCCTTTTGGCCGGAGGAATTTAACTGGTCTACCATGCTGGCATTCGGCGCTGCCATGCGCTATGGATTTTTTGCTTACAGTGGCTGGGAAGGTCCAACCTATATGGCAGAGGAGATCCGCAACCCACGCAGGAACCTGCCACTCGTATTGTTTTTGGGTATCGGGGGTATCATGCTGCTATACCTTGCTGCCAATACTGCCTATATTTACCAGCTTTCCGTTGTCGAAATTCAAGAATCTCCCTGGGTGGCGACTGCTGCCGTAAGTAAAGCAGCCGGTTTGGCCGGCGGTATGTTGATATCCATTGCAGTAATGTTGAATACTTTTGGCAATGTGAGTACACAGATTTTATGCAAATCACGCACTTGGTACGCAATGTCTCGTGACGGTATGTTTATCGGACCGCTGGCAAAAATTCACCCGAAATACAAAACCCCGAACGCAGCGATTATCGTACAAGCATTTTGGGCGTCTGTACTGCTGATGGGCGCCGGATTCGCAGGCAATGCCTATGAAACATTAATCGATTTTTTTTCCTTCACATCGTCGATTTTTAATGTCCTGACTTTCGGTTCCATTTGGGTGTTACGCAAAAAATTTCCCGATGCACTTCGGCCCTACAGAGCCTGGGGCTATCCATACACACTTATAATCGTTTTGGCGATTCAAATTTGGTTTATGGCAGTTACATTAATCACAGCCTTCATTCCATCTTTGTTGGGAGTACTCCTTACCTGTACAGGGTTGCTTTATTATTACAGGGATGAAATTCGGTTGAAGATTAAGAGATCATAATTGTGCAGACAGATTTTCTCCGTTTGAATGTGCAAGTTCTGGTTGGTATATTGAATTCATAAACAAAACTTAATTTATTTACATTTAAGTTTTACTTGACATCTGCAAATCTGTATGGTACCTTGCAAAAAAGCACTCCATAAACTTACCGTGGGGTTCACACGGAAGTTTTGCAGTGTTAAATTTCAGAATTTAAAAAGCTAAAATTGTACCAATTGCAAGTTTATGCATGCGGAATAAACCAATTAAATAAGTATGGCATTAAATTATTTACGCCTAAATGATTTAATTAGGCAGAAGATACCTGGAGAATTTAGGAGGAATAAAGTATGGCTATGGCTATAGGACACACGGATCGGCATAACATAAGCATTTGATTTAGTAATTGCAGGAAACTTATTCCTGACGATTTATGGATTTAGATTTAGCGATCAAACTTCATTTGAAGGAACTGATGTTGCAGAAAGAAAGAGTGCAATGAGCCAAATTAGGGAGGCAGTGGAGAAGCCGGAACCACCCGAGGCACTGATCGATAATATTGCTGAGGTGTCGCAAAACGCCAAAGGGATCTATTTTATCTACGTTGGTCTTTTAACGTTTTGTGTACTAACCGTTGCTGGAACCTCCGATCGCCAGATTGTTCTCAATGAACCAACCACATTGCCGGTTATTAATGTGAACGTTTCCATGGAAGGGTTTTATATCCTAGCCCCCTTGTTGTCCATCTTTTTCTTCATTTACTTCCAGATTTATCTGAGTAAATTAAACAGATTATTTAGTGATTTGCGCGTCAACTACCGGCGGATCAATGAAGCGCAAAAGATTTACCCCTGGATGCTCAATTTTGCCAACGAACCGGAAGCTGGATGGGCGACTCGGTTTATGGTTAACTTCTCGGTTTGGTGGTCATTGCCATTAGTATTGATGGTCTTGGCGTTGTCGTATTTGAAAAAACACGAGCCGGTTTTAGGCAGTATCATCGGTCTGATGCCTCTAATCGGTACGCTATTGGTATTGGGGTTTTGGCGGGGATATTCGAAGGTGGAAATCCCAGAACTCTCAAATGAATCAACCAAACCCGCCTGGTGGCTGATTAAAATAGGTTTTTCACAGCGGATTTTGTTAGCTATGGTACTGTTGTTCGAAATTTTTTTCTTTACGGTCTTGTGGCCACGGGCTTTGGCCGGCGAGAAAATAATCCGAACCTGGGTCTGGCCAAATGTGGATGTGAGTTACGAGAACCTGATCAGCAAACAGGACACAGCCTTTGCCACACTGTACTGGGGTAATTTCAATGGAGCACGGTTGCAGGGAGCGAATTTCACCGGCGCGATTTTAATGAAGGCTGATTTGCGTGAAGCGGACTTACGCAGGGTCAATTTCACCAACGCTAACTTAAAGAATGCTGATCTTCGCGCAGCAAAGTTACAAAAGGCAACACTGACAGGCGCTATCCTAGACGGTGTCAAACTCGATTTCGCTGAACTACAGGGTGCGCGATGCGAGGAAACGAGCTTGCTCGGAGCTCATTTTAATGGCACCAGACTGAAAGGCGCAAGCTTTCGAGGTGCGAACCTCCGTGGCGCTAATTTTATTGGATTCGATCTACAGAATATCGATTTTTTCGATGCTGAGTTGCAATCCGCTGACTTCAGTTACACCAACATTGAAGGAGTCATTTTTCGTGGGGCGCGATTGGACAATGCTATATTTAATGGGGCTCGCATCGACAGTACTACCGATTTTCGCGGAGCGGTGCTCAAAGGTGTTCGCATTCAAAGCCGTCAGGATTATGAATCCGTTTGGGAAAAACCGAGACATCTTCCCTTGCTCAACTTCCTACGAAGAGAACCTCTCAATGGTATAAAGAGTGAAGATGAAACTTATCCTGATAGCAGCTTCCTAACAGAACCTGCTTTAAGAAATACACTTAAGCATAAGAAATTGTTTGACACCGAAAAAAACAAGGATACAGCAGATGTATTTCCTACAGGATTCGAGATGCAGCAGAATGGTCTGGTAGTTGTAGACACGGTAAACGGTCTTACATGGCAGCAGACTGGCAGCAAAACAGGGCTTACTTACAAAGAGGCAAAAGCTTACGTGAATTCGCTAAACGCTCATTTATTTGCAGGCTTCAACCTTTGGCGTTTACCGACTTTGGAAGAGGCGAAATCTCTAGCACAACCGAAGCGAGATGAGCGTACACTATACCTAAATCCAATATTCGACCCGAGACAAATGTTTATATGGACCTCAGACAAGAGAAACTCTAAATTGGTGTGGGTGGCTAATTTCACTAACGGAAGTTGTTTCGACAGCGGTTTTACCGAACGTAACACTTGGTATGTACGAACAGTTTACAGAAAAAAATGATTTTGGCATCTTTACTTATATTCGAAAAAAAGTGCAACTTTCCAGTCTTTAGTATCAAAGCAACTAAAATGTCACAAAATTCAAAGGAGAATAAGATGCAAATCAATAAAACTTTAAGGCTGCTATTGTTTGGATCAATAATTGGCCTAGTATTTTTTGGAGCGGATTCAGCTCCAGCGCAAGACACTAAAATTGTTCGTAGTGCTCAGGAAAGCTATAAGTTGGGCGTTGAGTCATTTGAGCTATTCCAACAAGAAAAAAAACCGAAACAGAAATATTTGTCTGAAAAAGCAGTGTCTTATATGCTTGATGCTTATAAGTACTTTAATGAAAGCTACAAAGTTATCTCGGATCATCCAGGAACACTATACTTTTTGATGTTAGTTAATGCTGAAATGAGAGATCCTAAAGAAGCTAAGAAATTTGGCGATGAAGCGCTGAGCGCAAAGCCATCTTTGACGAAATCTTTTAAGGATGGCGTTAAAAAAATCATGACTTGGGCAGAAAAGGAAATAGAGATACTTGAAGCTCTTACAGGCAGAGAGGATTCTCCGATTTCTGCTCCCCCCAACGTTGCTGTCCCGGAAGTAACTAGTTGGAGCTGGAAAAAGTAATAAAACAGGCCTTGTGTCGGGGTGCTGTAGCTCGCTGGTTGGCTTGACATTCGTCAGAGCCATCTATAGCAAGCAAATGCAGTGGATGCGAAACAATGCGATGGGTTTTCAACGGTTCGAGGTGAGAGATTTTGTGATAGGGCGAAAGAGTGTACTTCGCATGTTTCACGCCACTGATTTGCAATGTAAACTGCTTCAGCATTTTGACATAGCCTTGGAAGGATGAACGCATATGGCCAATGATTCAAAGGAATCAAAAAAAACAACCAGGTAGCATGATGGGACTCGGATTGCTTATAGGAGCAGGAGTCGGTGTTGCAAATGCCAACGGTTTGTTTGACTGTTTTACCTACCCCAGCGCCAATCTGAAAAAAACTCTTGCTCATCCATCTTTCCCTGTTTACATTGGGATTGCATTTATGCAGATTCTTGATTCAAATGAAATAAAACTTAATTGACAGCATTCCAAATAAAGGAGAATTGTCATGGTTAACAGACGTGAATTCTTTGGTGCAATCGGCAAACCCGCAGCCGCCGTTTTGGCGATCGCAGTAATCGATCCCTTAAAAATGACCCACGCATTAGAGGCTCTGGCAAATCACAACGGAAGCCCGGATGACATCGCAATGGATGAATCTTTCTGGTTCGAAATCCAGAAAGGATATACGGTTGACCGCAGTATTATCAATCTTAATAATGGCGGCGTGAGCCCTGCCTCTACCATAGTCCAGGAAGCCATGAAGAGACACCTGGATTATTCCAACACGGTGCCGGTTTATGCCATGTGGCAAATCCTGGAACCCCAGCGGGAAGGCGTGCGGAAAAGATTGGCCCGGGAATTTGCTTGTGATCCCGAAGAGATCGCCTTAACTCGAAATGCATCGGAAGGCTTGCAGATTTGCCAACTGGGATTTGATTTGAAAGCCGGCGACGAACTGCTTACCACCACACAAGACTATGGCAGGATGAGAACGACCTGGAAACAACGTGAACGTCGTGAGGGTGTTGTCATGAAACAATTCAAAATTCCGGTTCCGGCAGAAGACCCCGATGAAATTGTGCGTTTATTTGAGAAGAACATTACCTCAAAAACAAAAATTATTTTGATGTGCCATATGATCAATTTAACCGGCCAGATTTTGCCGGTTAAAAAAGTAGTGCAAATGGCCCGGAAAAAAGGGATTCCTGTAATCGTGGATGGCGCCCATGCATTTGCGCATTTCGATTTTAATCATGAAGATTTGGATTGCGATTATTATGCCACTAGTTTACATAAATGGTTGTGTGCGCCCCATGGCACCGGCATGTTATATGTCCGTAAAGATAAAATCGCAGGATTGTGGCCGATGATGGCTGCGTCGGAAAAGATGGATTCAAATATTCGTAAATTCGAAGAAATTGGTACTCACCCCGCTGCAAATTACCTGGCAATTGCCGAGGCATTGACATTCCACCAGGGCATTGGCGCTAAACGCAAAGAAGCCCGGCTGCGTTACCTGCGCAACCGATGGGCGAACCAGCTTTTGAAACATGACCAGGTTAGACTCAATACCAGTTTGAAGCCGGAATTTGCCTGTGGTTTGGCCAATGTCGATGTTGAAGGGATGGACCCGGGAGCCTTAGCCAAACATTTTTGGAATCAATACAGGATCATTGTTACACCCATAAAGCATAAAGAATTCCAGGGATTGCGAATCACTCCGAATGTGTACACGACGCTTGAGGAAATCGATCGTTTTGTGGATGCAATGGAAAAGGTAATTAAAAACGGGTTGCCTAAAGCTTAAGTAAATTTTTTGGGGGTGAATTGGTTTTTATGGCGGATTGCCGAAACCGTTTTCTACTTCCCTTAAGAGATAGTAGATTTGTCTGATCATGTCGATCAAATTGAAGAAAGCAAAATTCTAAAAAATACACCGTAAATAATTTTTAATATCTGACGAAATAAATAAGAGAAGAGCATTCTTTGTGTGGAATTCTAATATTTTTATGGATTAAAATATGAATATTTATGTAGCAAATTTAGCTGATGAAGTTATTGAAAAAGATATCCAAAAACGATTTGTAAAGTTTGGGGATGTAGAGTCAGTTAAAATTGTCAAGGATATGATATCCGGAGCTTCCACGGGTTATGCGTATGTGGATATGCCGGATCTTGAAGAAGCAAAAAATGCGATCAGCAAATTGAATGGCAGGAAATTGAAAAAGCGGAAAATAAAAGTGAGCGTTTTTGATCCTGCCGTTGATCGAAGAGGGGGCCGGGCAATGGGGAATGTAGGGGCGGGCGGTTTACGGAAATGGTAGGTTCTTCTTTCGCTGGATTTTCAATATCCACTTCAACAAGATAATATTTTCTAAAAAATTTAAGCCTGCCTTACACTAACGTAAGCTTCAATTAAATTCAATAAAATAAATTTAGCTTGCTTCATTAGCCTATGTTTTCTATACTGTTACAGAATTTTCATATCGGATTCTTCATAAGATGGATTACAAATTAATCTTTACTAACATTGGCTCATTTGCCGAAGTAATTACCGGCGTTCTCGGTATTGCAATAACCGTTGTTGCTATTATTGTTGAACTTGCCGCAACCCGCTACACACCTCGAATTAGCGAGTTGTTCATTCGGGAAAAAAGAAATATATTCATTCTTAGCTTTTATGTTTTGACGTGTGTTATGGGCATCTGGGTGGCTATTCTGGAACATGACCCATCGGCAGTTTGGCTTAAGATACTAGCATGGATTTATTTCGGTTTTGTTACCATTAGCTTCCTTTCTATTGTTCCTTTTTTCATTTACATTTTTACATTTTTGCATCCCAATAGCATTATCAGCCGTTTGG
The DNA here is from genome assembly GCA_964464595.1 of uncultured Deferribacteres bacterium. GTDB lineage: Bacteria > Zhuqueibacterota > JdFR-76 > JdFR-76 > DREG01 > JADFJB01. The sequence goes on along the minus strand of CAYXGW010000022.1, from coordinate 39,165 downwards.
AAATCCTAGCCAAAAAACTTATACGACGTGCCAGTGAAAAATCCGGCGATCTGCCAAATTTAAAAAATAAAATAACCAATACATTTGAAGAGATTAGTGATATTGCCCTCAATTCGATTGCAAATATGGATCGATCACTTGGGTTAAGCTGTGTCTCATCTCTGGAAAGAATCTTGATTTATTACATGGAATCCAAAGATAAATTTCGCCAGGAATGGTTTTCAATCGATAGTGACAATTTTTTTGGATTCTCGGTTCGGTCTATTCAAAAAATTGAAGAAAACCATACCTGGCTGGAGATGGCTATACTTAAACAATATGAATTTATTTTTGTACGTGCAGTTCCTCAGAATCGGGAGTTGGTTCAAGAAATATCCAATGATACACGAGAAATTGCATTGGCTGCCTATCGCTTGAATCTTAAGGAATCTGTAGAGTTGCTAATCATATACTTTAATACATATTTGCGAATCAGCTTAAACGCTAAGAACCAGTATGCCATTTTTAATATCTTTGATCAGTATCGTTCTTTTGCCGAAGAGATTATGGAAACCAATGTGGAGATACCTTTACAAATAGCAAATTACTTTAAGTACTATGGTCAATCTGCGATGAATATTCTTCCCTTCACCATCGTCATTGCTTCTAACGACCTTCGGTTATTGAACCAAAAAGCCTATAGAGAAAATTTTTCCAAACGGGATGAATTATTAGACATATTTCTGGAATTGGATAAACCACCTGAATCTGAAGCCGAGGAAATAGGTTTCCGTGGTGTAAGAAAAAGCCAGTCAATTTTAGCTGCTTTTTACCTGGAATTGGAGGAGGAGGAATTGGCTCGGCGAATATATCAAGATATGATTAATGAACCGCTTGAACGGATGATGTCCATCTGTGTTGAACTTCTTGAGGTAGAGCAAGAAAGATTTTGGGAAGTAACGGATCGCTGGATTAACTTTGATTATGTTTCTGATGAAAGACGAAAAAAGCTCATTGAGTTTTTTGGTTGGTTTGAAGACAGGGGGCCCATTGCAAAAGCGAAATCATAATTTCTGCAATAAATATTGAGACTGTAATTGGGTCTTTAATATTTGAACAATAAAAAAACGCTGAGCGGCAATAATATCGTGGGCCGTTGATCCTGAGATGGGATAGATTCTCTTTCCTGACAAGTTACGCATTTTGTTTAAAATTTTTGGCGGAGAAAAAGTAACCAAAGCATAACCCTCTTTTTTTAGTGATTTATAAATCTGGTGCAGCAAAACGTCCTTTTCGGAGATATATTCACTTACACCAATGCATGTGATCAAATCGAAACTATTTTTTTTAAGAGGTAGAGTCGAAACATTACCAATCAACCTGGTGTCTGAACTTTGCAATTTTAGTTTTGATAACATATCGAATGAATAATCCAATAAAAAGCGGTTTGTGAAATCGTCAAGCAAGTGTAGTGAATCTCCGATTCCTGTTCCTATATCAAGTACTTTTTTTAGGGATTTTTGTGGAATGAGTTTAAGCAGTTTAGTTATTGAATAACATTCATCTGCAAATATGGATTTTGCAAATATGGATTTCCTAAAAAGATGGTAGATTTTAGATCTCTGTTTCCAATTCGCCATGACTTATCTTTTCCACATGAAGTTATTCCCATTTTTTCGATCTTAAGTTAACTCAATCCTACCAAGTAACGCTTTTAACTCCACTTCGGCCATAGCTATTGCTTCGTTTTCATTGATGGTCAAAAAGTTGCGATTTTCCATAATTATTTTGCCATCGATTAAGACAGTGCGAACATTCTCAGTTTGAGCAGAGTAAACTAGTTGATTAAATATATCGCTTCCAGGGATACAGTTTATTGTTTTCAAATCCAATAAAATAATGTCCGCTTTTTTACCAACTTGCAGGGAACCGATTTGACTTTCCAGATGCATGGTTTTTGCGCCCTGAATAGTTGCCATTTCAACAAGAGTTTTTGCCGGCATCACTTTTGGACCATATTTTGGTTTTTGAATCAAACCGGCTAATCGCATTTCGGTAAACATGTTTAAATTGTTATTACACGGAGGCCCATCCGTTCCAATAGAGCATAAAATATCTTGATCTAAATATCTAGGGATATCAGCAATTCCGGAAGCCAGCTTCAAATTTGCTGATGGACAATGCAGCACACGTGTGTCGGTTTCTCTAAGAATTTCGACTTCCTCTTCGTCCAGCCAGACACAATGAGCCAGGCATAAATTTGACCCGGTCATTCCCAATTGATGATAGAACATCACGTTGCCAACATCGAAGCGCTCACGAATGTAAGCTACTTCTTGTCGGTTTTCAGATGAATGGGTGTGAAGTAAAAAATTTTCGGATTTAGATATTTCACCAAGTTCTTGCAGGGTTTGTTTAGAACAAGAAAGCGCAAACCGAGGAGTCAGGTTTATTGTGATCCGGCTATCTGCAAAATTATGCCATTGCGCCGCTAACTCTCTGAAATATTTTAAGCTGTCTCCAGCCGGGCGCAAAAGGTCAGGAGGAACTTCATCACCTTCGTCCATGAAGGTAACACCTACGGATGCCCGTAATCCACTCGCGGCGACTTCTTCCAGAATAGCTTCCGTATGATAAACGCTGCCAAAATCCAGGATTGTAGTGGTCCCGCTTTTAATTAATTCCATGATGCCCAACCGTGCAGATGCAACCAACGAAGCGGAAGTATGAGCGGCTTCAAACGGCCAGATTCTTCTTTTTAGCCAATCTAATAATTCCAGATCGTTGGCATAATTACGAAACAAAGTTTGGCATAAATGAATATGCGTTTGGATAAATCCCGGCATTGCCACCAACCCGGACGCATCCAGAACTTTTGCATCATCAGAAGTTAAGTTTTCTCCAATTGCAGCAATCTTATTTTTCTCAACGAGAATATCTCCGGTGGACAGAGTAGTCTCTTCACTCAAAGATAAAATGTCGGAATTTTTAATTAAAACAGAGTCGGCCAACTTGTTAACTTTCAAGCTTTTTGTTTACTGTTTCCAAAATCTCATTTTTTAATCTTAAAGCTTCTGAAAGAATAACTAAGGCGATATCCTGGGTATTTTTTTTATAAGAATCATCATTTATATTAGGAAGGTTTATTTTTACATTGAGAAAAGCGCCATTCACTGCTGCGAAGCTCATATGTGCCCCAACGCCGGCATCACTTACTGCATTTTGGTTACCCGAATTCGCGGCAATTTTACAAAGCTTCATAACATCCAGAGACAGCTCCATTATCTTGAGGGGAATACTGGTGGCTTTCTGATTTGCCTCTTCGATAGCTTTATCCCTCGCCTTTTGCAATTCTGGCGTTTTTTTGGAGAGACGCATAGCTTTCATTACATTGTTGAATGCCTCCGTATCTTGATCAATTGCCTGGACTAACTGACTTTTGAGTGTTTGGCTTTTAACTGCAAGGGTTTCCATGGTTTCCCAAACGCTGGTATAATTTTTATTCCCATAAGTCAGGTTAGCAACCATAGAGCTCAATCCGGCAGCCAAGCTTCCGGCAAGGGCCGATACGCTTCCGCCACCTGGTGCCGGTGATTCGCTAGCTAATTCATTAACGAATTCATGAATTTTTAACCCGGCTAACTCACCATATTCCGAACGAAACCGATATTCAATAATTTTATTTTGGGGCTCGAATTCACCCAAGTCATCTAAACCAAGTGATTTAATTGCAATATGAATCAATTCCTCATCTGAGACACCAGTCGACCTGCTTTGTTTCGAAAGATAATATTTTCCCGCATCAAGCATTGCTTGCAAAGGAATAAGTCCAACTAGTTCACTTCCGGTTACACGTAATCCTAATTTTTCGGCTTCCTTACAGGATTCATCGAAAAGGATATGAAGTGGGGTAGTTTTATGGTTGATTAAATTATAGGAAACTTGAGCTTGACCATATTCTTCAATGTACCAGCCAACCCCCTTAACAGCTTTTAACCGTCCTTCCACTCTTAAGGCTTTTCCTTCATCATCCCGAACGATTTTCCCTTCATCATCTCTTTTTAAACGGCCTTTTTCACGTAAGTTCAGGGCAATTTCATTGGCTAATTTTTTCTCTCGTGTATTCAAATTGACATTGTAGGCAATGAGAAATTCTCTGGCCCCTATAACGGTTGCACCGGATTTTGCATTAAATTCCGAAATCCCATAATCCGGTTGCCAATGTGGATCTGTTAGTTTCTCTTGCAGTCCCTCATATTCACCTGCTCTAATAATTGCCAGGTTTTCCCGATCTGGCTGTTTGGCTGCCCCTTCATAAAGAAACACCGGAATTCCCAATTCTTCGCCCACTCGCTGCCCCAATTCGTTTGCAAGTTTAACACACTCTTTCATTGATATGCCGGACACAGGAACAAAAGGGCATACATCGGTTGCCCCCATTCGCGCATGTTCACCGGAGTGTTTGCTCATATCGATTAATTCCGCAGCTTTTTTAATAGCACGAAAAGCCGCTTGTTTGACAGCCTCCGGACTACCAATAAAAGTTACAACAGTCCGGTTTGTGGCAAATCCTGGATCCACATCCAATAAAACTGCACCTTCAGAATCTTCAATCTCCTGGGTGATCGGCTGGATAATATTTTTATTTCTACCTTCACTGAAATTTGGTACGCATTCAACTATCTGATCCATATTTAGCACATCCTAGTTTCGATCGAATAATCGTAAATTTTCTTAATTACACCTTTGACTAATTTTTGAAATTCATCACTAACTTGTGCTGCAATTTCTGTTACTTCCGAATGGTCCAATCTATTTTGAGTCATACCGGTAGCCAGGTTAGTAATACAGGAAATCCCCAGCACTTTCATATTGTTTTGATTTGCCACCAGTACCTCGGGAACTGTTGACATCGTAGCGGCATCTCCTCCAAGCATACGGAGCATTCGCACCTCGGCAGCCGTTTCATACGAAGGGCCAAGTCCGTTGATTAATACTCCCTTTTGAAGTTGGATGCCTAAATCGAGAGCTGCTTCTTCCGTCATTTGAATGAGATCATGATCATAAGGTTCTGACATATCAACAAATCGTTTATCAGGCGGTAAAGGGTCGTTGGATACCAGGGGATTTTTAAAGGAAAAATTAATGTGATCATTAATTATCATTAAATCTCCCGGTTGAAATTTTAAGTTTAATCCACCGGCAGCGTTGGTAATAATCAAGTGAGTTACCCCCAATTTAGCAAGAAGTTGAATTGGGAATGTCACATCCTGTATGGAGTATCCTTCGTAAAAATGAATACGCCCTTTTAACGCTAAAATCTTCCTGTTTTCCAGGTTGCCCACAATCCAGGAACCTTCGTGTCCTTCAACTGTTGATTTGGGATAAAATGGGATTTGCTGAGTATTGATAACCAGTTTATTTGAAATATGATCGGAAAATGGACCTAGGCCAGAACCTAAAATTATGGCCAGTTTTGGAATAGATTCAACTTGGTCCGTTAAATATTTAATCGCAGAATCGATTTTGTTTTTCAAAATGTTAAAATTTCTTTCAAAGCAATGTCGTTATAGAATAATACCAACGATAGTCGCCGTTAGCCATGAAGCCAAAGCGCCGCCAAACATAGCTTTCAGAGCTAATTGTGACAAATCCTTTCTGCGATCAGGAGCCAATGCTCCAATTCCACCGATCTGAATTCCGACGGAGGCAAAATTAGCAAAACCACAAAGGGCATAAGAGGCTATAATGACTGATTTAGTCTCCAATTGTGAGGCCATGTTTTGGAGATTTCCATAAGCAATCAATTCGGTCAGGGCAATTTTTTCGCCCATTAATTGTCCAATTAGGAAAACATCCTTTGTTGGGATACCCATAGCAAATGCAAGGGGAGAAAAAATCCACCCCATTACTTTTTGAAGGGTTAAATCCACTACTCCAAAGATTGATCCCACTTCTTCAAGAACAAAATTTGCAGCAGCCACCAACGCCACGATTGCGATGATCATGGATGCTACATTAACCGCAAGTCGCATTCCATCATTGGAGCCTCGGGTAATGGCTTCCATCACATTGTCTTCGGTTTTTTCAATATCCAGCTTCAGATCACCTTTGGTCGGTGAATCTTCTGTTTCCGGATATATGATTTTAGCAATTACTAGCGCAGCTGGAGCGCTCATCAAGGAAGCTGCCATTAAGTGTCCGGCAATATTCGGTACATCCTCCAGCATTTTAACATAAATAGCCATTACCCCGCCGGCAATGGTTGCAAATCCAACCGTCATAATCGCCATGAGTTCGCTACGGGTCATGGTTTGAATGAAGGGGCGGATAACCAATGGAGCTTCCGTTTGTCCGACAAAAATATTTGCCGAAGCTGAAAGTGTTTCCGAACCACTGGTTTTCATGGTTTTTTGCATACCCTTTGCAATTAATCTCACTATAAATTGCATAATGCCAAAATGATAGAGGATGGTCATGAAGGCTGAAAAGAAGATAATTGTAGGTAAAACCTGGAAGGCAAAGAAAAAACCAAGAGAACCATCGTTTCCAGGAGAGATAGCCAGAGCATTAAATATAAATTGAGCGCCCTGGTCGGAAAAAGACAATAATTTGCGAATCACTCCATCAAAAAAAAGGAATATGGGTTTTCCAATAGGAGTTTTCAAAATGAACAAGGCGAATGAGAGTTGCAATCCCAGTCCCCAAAACACCAACCTGAAATTGATCTGGCTCCGTTTTGCAGACATAAGGTATGCAATTCCAAGAATTCCCGCCACTCCGATTAGACCAACAAAACGTTCCATAATCTCTTCCTTATTTTAAGATTCTAAGCTCTAGTACTCAATCGTCTTTAATGCTGATTTTCAGGTGGTACATAACATTTGCGACATCGCGCTTCATAAATTTCACTTCCTCCAACAACCACTCTCGCTTCATCATGTGTTTTCCTCTGTGTTCGATTTGCAGGATTGCCGCAAACCATACAAATTGCAAGAGTTTTGGTTATGTACTCAGCAACAGCTAACAGTTGGGGAATAGGTTCAAAAGGTACTCCTCTAAAGTCCTGATCCAAACCGGCGACAATGACTCGTTTTCCCTCGGTTGAAAGTTTCTGGCAAATCGGAACGAGCTCTAAGCCAAAAAATTGTGCTTCATCGATTCCAACCACATCAGAATCATTGGCTTTTGCTAAAATATCTTCTGCGGTTTTAACTGGAATGGACGATATTTTTGAATCACTGTGTGATACAATATGGTTTTTGCTATAACGAGTATCAATTTCAGGCTTGAAAATACTAACTTGTTGGCGGGCAATTTGGCATCGTCGAAGACGACGGATTAATTCTTCACTTTTGCCACTGTACATACTACCACAAATAACTTCGATCCAGCCAACATCAGATTGAATTACATTCATTTACATTCCTTCATGGACAATTTAGATATTAGTAAAATAAAAATTCAAATATTGCTGAGATGATTTTAGTTAGAAAACAAAACCCAAATCAAATGTTATTTTGTAAAACTTTACGGGAATTGTTTTAAATGTATTATTTTAGCGGTCACTAATATATCTTGTTGACACTAAAAAATCAATAGAATTGGAAATCCCGGAGAGGTATGGTATTAAAATCAATATTATTATTTGATATAAGAAGGATTCTTTTTAGGATGGAATGGTTCTTGAAACCAGGTTTAGGAAACAATAGCTTCGACTTGTCTTACTTTTCTTGGTTGAGATAACATTTTGTGTTTTAAAGTAATCGCATCAAGAAGATTTTGAACTTGCAGGGGTGATGTGACATTATAAAAAACCCACCGGACGTTTCTGGCATTTCTACCATGACGAATTGCTTGTTTCATGTCCGTATCAATCGCATTGGAATTAAGTAGTTTTAATTCTTCTTTTTGGGAAATAATGAAAGTCGCGATAACTGCATCCTCGCATGGATGCAAATATAAAAGTTTTCGGGAATTGATTTCATAACTCCAGGTCCATTTCCAGGTGGCTGTGAAGAATTCCTGGGTTTCATTTACATTTTCTAATGAGAGGATTGATTTTCTAATTTGTGCGAAGTACTGAGAATAAGGTTTAGCAAGTGTTTTTACTGGAGCAGCTGTAGTTGGTTTACTCTCAACATCCCTATAAAGTGCTTTATCCCAAAAGCTTTTTGTTTGTTGGTACATAAAACCAATCTCCAGTTAAAAGGTAACGATTTTATTAATTCTTCAACTGATCATTCTATAAATGAGTTCCTGTAAGGAATCTGGCAAATCTAAGTTTCGTTTTTATAAGATATTTGAGTTTTACTTAATGATCAATTGCAGGTTATACTACAACATTTTATATATCGACAGCACTTTAGATAAACTGTAGATAACAATTTGTATTTGTTAATTAGGGAGGTATGCCGTACGATTTAACACGGTATTAAAAATATTGCATCACAACTTGGAAAGCTGACTTGAGTTAAATCAATGATTAATAATTGGAATCCTGTGAAGATCCAAGTTCGTTATAATTTGTCCCAAGATTGAGCGAAAGTCAAGTTAAGTTTCCGAAACAAAATGAGAAAAGTGTTGGATATTTACTTTTTGATAGAAATACTTACACCATCACGTATTGGCAGGATAGTAGAAACAACTTTATCGGAATTGAAAATAAGTTGATTAAATTCACGGATTGCTTTTATTGTTTCGTCATCGGAGGGCGAAACAACTTTGCCTTTCCAAAGTACGTTATCGCTGATTAGCACACCGCCAGGCCGTAATTTACTTAGCATATTTTCAAAAGCTATGGGATATGAGGTTTTTTGCATATCATTCAAGATTATATCAAATTCGCCCTCAGCTTGGTTTAAAAATTCAATAGCATCCCCTACGGAAAAGTTTATTTTGTTTTCAAGTCCGGCTCTTGATAAATACTCTTTGGCAATTTGTTTATTTTTTACGGAATAATCTGTACAAAAGATCTTTCCATCTTCCTGCAGACCCATAGCAAACCAAAAGGCAGAATATCCAAATCCCGATCCCAATTCCATAATTCGTTTCGCATTAATCGCCAACGTAAACTGAAGCAGAACGGTACCGACCATAGGACCTAGAATAGGAAAGTTTATGCTTCGTCCAAAATCCTCCATTTCTTTTAGAATGGAGTGTTTTTTGTGCAAATTTAATATGTACTTTTCGATATCCGGATTAATAATCATGATATTCCCAACTTTTTTGGTTAAGGGTTATGACCAATTTGAATTTATAGGATTTATGTTTTTAGGACAATATAATTTTTATAGATTTAAGTTTTTACATAAATTTTCATTAAAAAGTTTACTTTAGAAAACAATGTTTCTGTAAGAACATAGTTTTTTTTAGAAAAATGTGTTGACTTTTTACAAAATATTAACTAATATCGATCCAATATTTATTATAGATCGAAATCATTTGTTAAATAATCATTCTAATTAACAAAAGGAGATTGGGAAATCATGGTTGAATTATTTGTTAAAGGCGGTGGTTTTATGTGGCCAATTTTATTTTTCTTGGTTTTTGGTTTAGCAATCAGTATAGAAAGATTTATTAGTCTCACTCGTGCAACGATAAATACAAGAAAGTTTATGGAGAAAATAAGATCTGCTCTGGAGGAAGGCGGAATTGATGCTGCTAAAGAAGTATGCGAGAATACTCGCGGACCAATCGCATCAATTTTTCATGCAGGCCTAATGCGTATGGATAAGGGCATAGAATACGTTGAAAAAGCGATCATGAACGCCGGTTCTATTGAAATGGCATTTTTGGAGAGAGGATTAATCTGGTTAGGAACCGTAATAAGTTTAGCTCCTATGCTTGGGTTTACAGGTACAGTAGCAGGAATGATTCAATCCTTCGATGCGATTGCAGTAGCCAATGATATTTCTCCAAATATTGTTGCAACTGGTATTTCGGTGGCACTTTTAACAACAGCATTTGGATTGGTTGTTGCTATTATTGTTCAGTTTTGCCATAATTATTTTGTATCGAAGGTTGATCGAATTATTATTGATATGGAAGAAAGTTCGGTTGCCTTTGTTGATACATTAATGGAAAGACAAGCTAAGTTAAAAGCATAAATGAAGGAATTAAAGACATGATGTTAGATAAAGAACGAAAAAGAGGGGCTGAAATTCCTACTGCTTCCATGGCGGATATCGCTTTTTTGCTATTGATATTTTTCTTGGTTGTTACTACAATTGACGTTGATAAAGGATTAGGTCTCACCTTACCGCCGATTGGTCAGGATATTGAAATTCAGAAAAAAAACATCTGTACTGTTCTCATTAATGCCGAAGGTAAAGTATTGATAGACGAAAAACCGGTTCAAATCAACTTGATTCATGAGATTATCTCCCTGAAGATTGCTCAAAATGAACGGCTTATTGTTTCATTAAAAACGGCAAGAGAGACAAAATATGAAGTTTATATAAAAACATTAGACCAGATAAAAATGGCCGGGTCAAAAAGAATTTCATTGGCCGAACCTGATGTTTAGTTTTTTTATTGGAAACTATCCATTCTTTGGTTAGTCTAATACGAACAGGAGTTTTTTTATGTCTGATGATGTGAGCAAAAATAAAGAAGAAATTACACCATATACAGCTCCCGAACGCGTCCAATTTAAACAAAAGGGTGGAGCTAAAACAGAAATTCCTACAGCTTCCATGCCCGACATCGTTTTTATGCTGATACTTTTTTTTATGGTTACAACCGTGTTCCAGCAATACAAAGGACTGGCTATCGAGCTTCCTTCTGCTAGTCAAATAGAAAAATTACCGGGAAAACGGAATGTAAGTCATATATGGATTGACCAGGACGATCAAATCTCCATCGACGATATACTTGTACAAGTGAAACAAGTTGCTTCCTTAATGTATGAAAAACGGGTTGCAAATCCAAGAATCGTGGTTTCGCTGCGGATTGATCGTTTAGCTAGAATGGAAACTATTGCCGGAGTTCAGCAGCAACTTCGGGAAGCCGATGCTTTAAAAATAAATTATTCTACTAAGTTTGCACCACAATAACGGGAGAAGTCCTATGGAAAATTTATCAGAACGTATGAAATTTAAGCTTAATTACCGTAAGATAATCGAAGGTTCCATGGTAATTGCACTTCTAATTTTGTTGGTCACATTCCAGGCATTTAAAAGATTCGAGTCTGATCTTGATATAGCCAGCGAAGAGCAAGTGATCATTGATGTTGATGAAATTCCATTAACGGAACAAATTGATCGGCCACCACCACCGCCACGACCTGCAGTCCCGATACCAACTGAAGATGAAGATATCCCGGATGATTTGACGATAGAAGAGACAACGATAGATTTTGATGAAGAGCCTCCGCCGGCTCCGCCGCCTCCAAAGGAAGAAGAGGATATCATTTTTGTGGCTTATGATACGGAACCCACTCCAATAGGTGGTCCTGCCGCTATTCATAGAAACCTGGTATACCCTGATATTGCAAGAAGAGCCGGTGTTGAAGGGATGGTAATCATTCAAGCCGTAATTGATAGACAAGGTAATGTTATTGATACACGAGTTCTAAAATCGCTTGGTAACAATGGTTGCGATGAAGCTGCAATGGTTGCGATAACAAAAACAAAGTGGAAGCCCGCACTTCAAAGAGATAAACCGGTGAAAGTTCGTGTGAGTATCCCGGTAATATTTAAATTGAAAGAAAGTCGCTAATAAATTAATCATCAAAAAATGCTGATCTATAAGGCGACGCGATTAAATTGCGTCGCCTTTTCTTTTTTTATATTGTTTAATGGATGGTATCAAAATTCCCTAACCAACAGCCAAATTGAACTTAATGAATATAATGAAGTTGTAATTTCCCTGAAACGGTCTTAATATAAATGGTAGATGAAGTGATTTTAATTTTATTTATTTTATGATAAAATGGCGAAAAACATTCAATGATTTTTATCCTTTTCGTATCGCATCCCGTTCACCTAGTCGACGAGAAAATGAAAACATTTACATAAACCAACTTTTTCATAAATGTTTGATTGCAAGTATTGTATTAGTAACAACAATTTTCCAGTTTAACAAACATTGGGATTTCCAAATTGAGGAAATACCGGAGATAGCCGATGCTGATTTTTATATCATTGATGAGATTCCGATAACTCGACAAGATATAAATAGACCCATTCCACCACGTCCTGTGGTCCCTATTCCATCGGATGATCCAACAATTCCCGATGATCTAACCATTGAAGAAACAGAGCTGGATGATTTACCTTTGCCGCCAATAATGCCCATTGGCATAAGTACAGGTGGAGTAACGCCACCACGGCCGATTGCAGAGGTTTTCCCGGAATATCCTGTTAGTGAAAAAAAAAGTGGTGTTCAGGGTATAATTGAGCTAGCGTTGTTTGTTGAGAAAGATGGTATCGTAACCAATGTTCAAATTGTTAAAAACTCTACTTTAAGTAAAAAATGTGAGAATTCTGCAATTCAAGCTGCTTATAAAACCAGGTTTATTCCAGCCAAAAGGAAAAATGAAAAAATTGCAGTTTGGATTAATAAAATCTACAAATTTAGTATCAATTAACTTGAACAGATATTTTCAAATTGTTGGATTGGGTTTAATCCTATGTCAAACCCATTGTGCTGGTTTAACTCCTAAACCAAGTGTAAACAATATACCAATAATCGACGTTTTGCTGGGAGAGCAAAAAAATGTCCAACTATCCTTTTTGGGGAAATTCCAAATAAAATTCGATTATAGAAGTGAATTTGAGTTCTCTCGGAATAAACCCATCAATATTCAAGTTGCAAACACGGAAACGAATGGCGATGCATACTTTGATGGAGAAACATTTTTTGTTAGCAGTAAAATAGTTTTTCAAGCGGTTAATTCGAATCAATATTTTAAGTATTCAAACAATTTATACCCGGGATCAATTCAATTGTCGATTTCAGGCAATAAAATTAGCATCATAAATAAAGTTAATTTGGAAACCTATTTAAAAGGGGTTGTTTTGCGGGAAATGGGTTCACTTGGAAAATTAGAATTTGAGGCTTTAAAAGCTCAGGCAATTGCTGCAAGAACTTATGGATTGGCAAAAATAAATAAAGCAAAAGAGAACTACAATTTATATGATGTTCGGGCAGATGTGATGGACCAGGTTTATTCCGGGATTGTTAGAAATTCTAACAAGTGGATCAACTTAGCGGTGGCAGAAACAAAAGGCGAAGTTATCGTTTTTGATAATGAATTAATTGATTGTTATTATCATTCTACATGTGGAGGACGAACAGAATCCGGAGAAAACATATTTGCTTTACAGAACACTCCTTACTTAAAGGGAGTGGCTGATAATTTTGGCAATGGAGATTTTTGTTCTGAGTCGCCCAATTACAGATGGACTGAATCCTTTTCATTATCCGACATTTTTGCATCACTAAAATCAGTCATTCAGGTGGAAAATAATCCTAAATTTTCAGATAAACTAAAAACAGTTGAAATTTCAAATAGATTTCCATCCGGTCGTGTTAAAGATTTAACTGTATTTTTTTCTGGAGAAGGGCGTTCGATAAATATAAATTCAAACTTAATACGAAATGTATTGCGAACGAACAATAATCAGATTCTTCGCAGTAATCTTTTTAAAATAAAAAAAGCCGGAAATGGGGAATCTAAAAATGAAATTAATCTCATTGGAGCAGGAAATGGTCATGGAGTTGGTATGTGCCAATGGGGCGCGATTGGAATGGCTAAATCCGGTTATGTTTACGGTCAAATATTAAGACATTATTATCGTGGTACTAAAATAAATAAAGTATATTGATATGTTGATCAAGTTAATCTTATTCTTTTCAACCGGTTTTTTTCTGTTTGGATGTGCAACTGCCCCCCGTTATTTAAACTCAAAAGCTACGGATGAAAAACTTTTTGAAAATGATTTGAGCTATTCAATGAAAATTTACCATGAGCCGATTGATATTCTACAGGATGAATTTTCTGATCCGGATTCAATGATCGGACATGCTCCTGATTTTGCCAGTGGAGCGAACAACCAATCAAATTCATTTCCAAATTTGGAAAATGTGTTTGGTGTTCAACTAGCTTCTTTTAGTAGTAAAGAAAATGCTGATAATTATTTGTTTGATTTGAAAAAGAAACGATTAAGTGTACCACTCAATGTACGGTATTATGATGGATATTGGCGGGTTTTTGCAGGGCTGTACAAAACACGAAATGAAGCAGAAAAATCAAAGCTGAGAATGCATACTTACGGATATTTAACAGCTTGGATAATTATATTTTAGGATAAGACGGTTGCAGAAACAAAAATCAAAAACAATATTTTTTATGTTCTTGCTTTGCAGTTGTGTTTTTTTCTGCGCTTGTTTAAATCCGTTTGCACCGAAACTAAAAGAGCAAACCCAACCCACGGATTTAATCATAACGAACCAGGAAACCCCGGATGATGTGCTTACAAATTTTCGCTATGCATATATTTTTAGAGATTCGTTAATTTATAGTGAATTATTGGACAGTTCTTTTATATTTTACTACTTCGACCCTAATATCGGTACTGCAGGACAATTTGTTTCCTGGGGTCGTGATTTGGATTTAAAAACTACGGGAAAACTTTACAGTAGCTTTAATGTTATTGATTTGGTTTGGAACTCTACCGTATATGAATCGGTTCAAGAATCTACTGCTGAAATCACAAAAACGTTTAATTTAACTTTATTTTCAAATGATGAAGGTTTGCGAATAAATGGGACAGCTGTTTTTAGTTTTAGGAAAAATCTTTCATCCGGCATTTGGAGAATAAACAGGTGGAAGGATGAATCCAATTTATAGCCAGGAGTAACAATTATGAAGAAAATTTCAATGCTGGTTGCAGTTATATTCATTACAACATCAACTGGGTTTACCCAGTTTGGCAAAAATAAAGTTCAATATACAAATTTCGATTGGCAGTATATTCAGTCCAAACATTTTAATATATATTTTTATGAAGGTGGTGAGAGTATCGCGAAATTTACTGCCGATGTTTCCGAATCCAGCTACGTTTCTTTGCAATCGGATTTGCGATATGAATTGGCGGATAGAGTCACACTAATCATTTACCGGGGACATAACGACTTTGAACAATCGAATGTCTCCTTTGGAGTTCCTGAAGAATCCGTAGGTGGCTTCACTGAATTTTTTAAAAACAGAATCGTATTGCCTTATGAAGGGGATTATTCTAAGTTTCGCCACGTTATCCATCATGAATTATCACATGCTGTAATGCTGCAAATGTTATACGGGGCTGGTATGCAATCTATTATCAATGGAATGATGCGTTTTCAATTACCGCTTTGGATGACCGAAGGATTTGCCGAATATGCTAGTACTCGCTGGAATACCGAGAGCGATATGTTTATGCGAGATGCGGCAATTTCAGGATACCTGCCTCCACTCTCCGGATTTGGAGGATTTCTGAATTACAAAGCAGGGCAGTATGTTTACTATTATTTGGCTGAAAAATACGGACCGGAAAAAGTCAGCGAGATAATGGGAAAAATTAAAGTTTCAAAAAGCGTAGAAAGGGGGTTAAGAAGATCAATCGGAATTGGTATGGAAGAATTGAACAAAAGATTTCATAAGTATGTTAAGACAGAATATTGGCCTGATATCGCCAATCGTCAGGAACCGGAAGAATTTGCTAAACGAATGACAGATCATACTAAAACAAATAATTTTATAAATAATGCTCCGACCTTGTCTCCCCGGGGAGATAAGATCGCTTTTCTATCGGATAGGGATGATTATTTTGATATTTTTTTGATGAGTACAATTGATGGCAAAATGATTTCTAAAGTGGTTAACGGCCAAAGAACAGTAGATCTTGAAGAATTAAATTGGCTAAATCCTGGCATCACATGGTCTCCGGATGGTAAGAAAATGGCTTTTGCCGCAAAGAAAGGCCAGTTCGATGTTTTACATATCGCAGATGTTAAAAAGAAGAAAATTGTGACTACCTATGATTTTGAATTTGATGAATTATTTTCCCCAACCTGGTCTCCAAAAGGAGACGAAATAGCGTTTACTGCTTCTAAAAATGGAGCAACTGACATTTATATTTTTAATATAACTACTAATCGTTATAGAAATATAACGAAAGATGCCTTTAGCGACCTCAGGCCTCAATGGTCCCCAGATGGGGGAAAAATTGCTTTTGTCAGTGATCGTGGTCCATATACAGACCCAAAAGACAGGATAAATGTAGACTTTCAAAAATTCAATTATAACAACCATGATATTTATTACCTGGATATAAATACCAAGGAAATCCACAGGGTAACCCAAACTGAATATTTGGAGAAAGATCCAACCTGGTCTCCCGATAGTAAAGCCCTGGTTTATTCTTGTGACGAAAACGGTATATTCAATTTATTTTATCACAATTTAGAAACAGAAGAAAGATATCCAATAACAAATATCCTCACAGGTGCAGTCCAGCCACATTGGGTAAAGAACAACCTGGTATTTACTTCATTTTATCAAGCCGGATATGATATTTATATGATCAAAAATCCTGGTGGTATTAAACCTGACGAGATTGTTTTAGAAGACACCAGGTTTCTTCAAAAATTAAAGAACGGAGAAATTACCACTATTTTCGAAAATTATCGGAAATTGGATGAAGAGGATTTGCCGGCCAATGATTTGTCGAATGAAAGTTACCGGAATTTTGTTTTCGACAAAAGTTTTCAACAAGGAAATATAGTTCCGCAAAAGGCCAGACTGGCGGAAATATTTCCTGAAGACTCCACAGCTTTCAAATCTGCTTCCGGCGAGTATTTAGTTAATGATTATACAATCACATTCTCACCAGACATCGTTTATGGAAATGCAGGTTATAGTCAATTTTTTGGGGTTCAGGGGAATGCCATATTTTCTATGTCAGATGTATTAGGAAACCATCGATTGGATCTTTACACGAATTTATTCTATGATTTACGAAATAGTGATTATCAGTTAGGTTATTATTATTTACCTCGACGAACAGATATTGGGGTGGGTGCTTTCCATTATACTTATTTTTTTAGAACCAGTATTAATACTATTGTTCGGGATCGCAATTTTGGGTTCAATGTATTTTTATCCCGACCATTCGACCGCTATCGTAGGATGGAATTAAGCTTACTTTACCTTGGTGTAAATCGAACGGATATCTCTTTAGGTTTAGATATCAATAAACGGAGGGTAATGGTTTACGGTTTATCCTATGTAAAAGATACGGCGCTTTGGGGATATACAGGTCCAACAAATGGTCAACGATCAAGGATATCATTACAATACAGCCCCAGCATTGGGGAAAATAGCCTCGATTTTCGCACGATTTCTTTTGATTATCGCAAATATTTCAAAATGGGTGAAGAATCTAATTTTGTTGCCCGGTTTTCGGGTGGCGCCTCATTTGGAGGCAATGCGCAACATTTCTTTTTGGGAGGAATGGATAACTGGATTAACCGTAGTTTTAAGAATGGTACGTTGCGTGTGGATGATTTGGATGATATTTATTTTTCAACATTTGAAATGCCGTTGCGGGGATCCCAATATTATGAACAGGTTGGCACGCGTTTTTTCCTGACAAATTTAGAAATCCGGTTCCCGTTTGTGCGATACTTTATTTTGGGTATCCCACCATTATTTTTCTCAAACATCCGCGGTACGCTTTTTTATGATATGGGTGCTGCGTGGACTGATGAATTTCGATTCTTTGCCAAAGATGACGGCAGTAGCTTACTTCCCAAATTAGGATCTCCCATTGCAGGTTTTGGTATGGGCATGAGAGTGAATTTGGGATTCTTCCTACTGCGCTACGATTTAGCCTGGAAAACAAATTTTAGCGAAACCAGCGATAAGCCAAGGTCCTATTGGTCTTTGGGTGCGGAATTCTAAATAATCGGATTGATGAAATTACCAAATTCTGAATGGCTTCTAAACAACTAGGTCAAGATCGCCGTGGTTTATTCGAAGAAATTGCATTTGAGCATATTGATTCTTTGTATAGTACCGCGTTACGTTTAACGCAAAGCCTACAAGATTCCGAAGATCTTGTTCAAGACACTTACCTGAAAGCCTTCCAATTTTTTTCCAGGTTTGAACCGGGTACTAACTTTAAGGCCTGGATTTTTAAGATATTGATGAATACTTTTATTAATCGCTATCACAAAAAAATGCGTACGCCAAAGTCTGTTCAATTCGAAAAAGTCGAATTTTCTATCGAAGCTGTCCCTGAACCGGAAGAATTAAAGCAATTCCTTAAAAATAAAGATAATTATAAGGATTTATTTGACGACGAGGTGGTTTCAGCGGTTGAACAAATGCCGCATAATTACAGAATTGCGGTATTATTATGCGATCTGGAAAGCTTTTCTTACAAAGAAATTAGCGATATGCTTGATATTCCAATTGGAACAGTCATGTCCAGGATATCGCGTGGGCGACAGTTTTTACAAAAGGCTCTTTTGGATTATGCAAAGAAAGAGGGATTTCTTAAAGAAAAACAAAGTGAGTTGATGGAAAAATAGCAATAATAGGAATTTTTTGCAGGTTTTTTAAGTTAATCATAAGAAGAAAGTAGACGAAAGAAATAAAAACAAAACAGATTAATCCTGCTATTGAAAATTTTATAATGAACTGTAAAGAAACTAAAATCCATATTTCATCTTTTATCGATGGACAATTGGAGCATGAACTGGAGCATCAGATTCAAGCTCATCTTTCTGAATGTGAATTGTGCAGGTTAGCTTTTGAATCAAGTAGTGAAATGAAATTTTTGTTTCAAGAGGCCGTTTATACTCATAAATCGCCGGGGAAACTCAAAAGAAAAATTCGCAAAGCAATTTCAAAAGACAATCGAAAAGAGACTTTTCCGTTTGGATTTTTCAGCCAGCCGAGATTAGCAGTTGCGGCGGTTCTAACGGTATTGGTGTCTGCGTTTCTTGGTTTTCAAAGCCATAAAATAATCAAACCGGTTAGCTATTTTGACGTTTCATACGTTGAAAATTTGAGTGGACATATTGAATGTATCGGATGTTACTATACTCAATATCAAAATTCTGAAAATTTCTGCGACAAATACGGTCATTCATCGGCAATCATGGCGGAAAATAAAGAAGTATATTCTTTTATACCCAACGAAAAAAGCGCTGAACTAAAGCAAAAATTCGTTGATTCGGAAATAAGGGTAAGTGGCTGGGTTTATTATCAATCGAATTTTATTGAGATTGAAAGCTACAAGATTGTCGAATCGGATGTGGCCGATATTAATCCTTCAGAATTCAATCAAAATTAGGAAAATTATGTTTTATCGATCTACACTCCTGGTCTTATTGGTTTGCTTTTTTCCGGTATTTATCATGGCTCAAGAGAGCCAAAATAATCTTAAACCGGACAATAGTCTTATGGATGTGGAAGGGAAGTTGGTTTGTATCATTGAAGAGATGGCTAAATTGCGCGATGTAAAACCAACCTGTCCGGAATACGGACATATTGTTGGTATCCGGGTTTCGGATGGAACGATTTGGTCTTTTTATCCGAATTCAAATCAAAAAGAATTGCATGATGGCAATCAAATAGGAAAAAAAATCAAAATAACCGGAAAGCTCTTTTATGATGGTAAAATTATTGAGATTGTAGAATATCAATTTATCGAGTTTAAAACGTTTTGATTTTGGGGCTAAAATCTTCTCTTTAAGTATATTTAATTCGATTAATAGTAATTGTTAACCTTACTACACTGAAATGAAAAGTAAAATAATATATAGTTTCGTTTTTGCTTTGTCGCTGATCGGTTCATCTTTAAGTAACGCTTTTCAGCCTCAAACTATAACGGTTAGGGCGGTAAGTTCATCCGACCGTATTCCAGCGGGGGGCGAATTTCAGATTGCGGTAATCGTCGATATTGAACCAGGTTTTCATATCAATTCTAATAAACCGTTAGAAGAAGCATACAAAGCAACCCTGGTCTCATACCCCCTTACTGATGGGGTGTCATTTGGGAAAGTCTATTACCCTGAAGGTGAAATTAAAAAATTCGAATTTGCAATTTCAGATTTATCTATTTATGAACATCAAATTACTATTATTACAGAAGTAGAACTTTCCGATCAGTTAATTCCCGGCAAAATTACACTCGCGGGTTATCTTGATTATCAAGCCTGTAATGACAAGATATGCTATCTTCCCGCCCGAGAGGAATTTGAAATTTCTATAGAGATTATCGGTAAAAATGAAACGGCGTCCGTTGTTAACCAAGAATATTTTAAGGATTATTCATCTCTAAAAGAATTCGGCAAAAATCAGAGAAATGAGCTGTTATTAACAAGGCAGGAAAGACAAGCCAAAGAAGTATTGGAAAAAGGCTTTTTTTACGCCATGGCCGCATTTTTTGCGTTTGGATTAGCGCTAAATTTAACACCCTGTGTTTACCCGGTAATTCCTATTACCGTTAGCTATTTCAGCGCCCAGTCGAATGAGAATAAAAGAAGCTCAATTTCCAAGTCTGTCTTGTACGTGTTTGGCATAGCCATTGTTTTTGCGGTGCTTGGTTTATTGTCCGGACTTGCCGGAAAGCAGTGGGGATTTCTTTTCCAAAATCCCTGGTTTGTGATTGTTGTTACGGTTGTTATTTTAGCGATGGCTGCCAGCATGTTTGGCGCTTTTGAAATAAGGGTTCCGGCTTCATTATTAAATAAGTTTGGCCGTTCACAAGAAGGTCCGGTTGGCGCTTTTCTAATGGGGCTAACCGTCGGTGTTGTAATAGCTCCTTGTGCAGCTGGGGTAATTATCGGACTTGTGGGATTGGTCGCAAAGCTGGGCATTGTAGTAGAAGGAACCCTGTTGTTTTTTATTATGGGATTGGGCTTGGGCTTGCCTTATTTGATTTTGGCAAATTTTTCGGTTTTGCTTGACAAAATGCCGAAATCCGGTATGTGGATGGTATGGATCAAGAAAATATTCGGCATCATGCTGGTTGGCGTCGCTTTATACTTTTTTCTTCCCCAAGCAAAACACATCCCGGATCTACAAGGATATTTTTTCGGATTACTTATGATTTTCGGCGGAGTATTGCTTGGGTTTCTGGATTCGCCACAGGATTATACAAAAGGATTTAAGAGAATTAAATGGCTAATCGGAACAACTGCTATTCTTTTTGGCGTTTATATTACCGGCAATTCCATTCAAGAAAAGGCGCAAGATATTGACTGGCATCTCTATAGTTATGAGGATGTAAGTACTTTACTCGCTGAAGGCAAACCGCTTTTCTTCGATTTTTATGCGGATTGGTGTGCCCCTTGTAAAGAAATGGACCAAAAAACTTTTACTGTACAGGAAGTTATTGATTTAGCGCCAAATTTTAAAATGATAAAAGTGGATTGTACCGCACCCAATAGTACCGTTCGGGATTTCATGGAGAAACTTCAGGTAACCGGAATGCCAACTTTAATATTTATAGATAACCAGGGAAACGAGTTAAAAGAATTAAGAGAAGTTGGTTTTATTGAAGCAGAAATCTTTATCGGCTCCATGGATAAGATTTTGTCTGTAAGCAGCGCCACAAATTAATGAGTGAACAATATGAAAAACCCTAAACGTTTCGTTATAATTTGTTTTCTGATGATTTGTTTTCATCAGGATGTCTGTTTCTCCGGTGATGTCAAGATGCCGCCATTTACTTTGATCGATGTAGACGGCAATAAAGTATCCTCTTCGGATTTTGAAGGCCAAGTCATCCTGTTAAATTTTTGGGCAACCTGGTGTGGCCCCTGTAAAATAGAAATCCCTGACCTGGTAAAATTGCACGAAACCTTTAAGGATAAATCGTTTCAAGTGGTATCAATCGCTTTGGAATCCGGCAGCTCACAGAGAATAAAGAAATTTGCCAAAAAATGGAAAATGAATTATCCGATCCTCATGGGCGGTCATGACGTGGCAAGGGCTTACGGAGGCATTAGAGGAATCCCAACCACTTTTCTGATTGACAGTAATGGATATATCAAGCAAATGTACGTTGGCCCCAGGTCATACAAACTATTTGAACGTGAAATCGTCCCGTTGTTGCCCACAAAGAGCGTGATGGCGAAGAAGAAGTGAATTACCGGTTAATCTTAATTCCCAACTAGTTGCAGAATATCATTCCCGAATGCCTGCAAGCTGTCCGAGACTCCAAACCTGTTACCATGAATGTTTATGGGCTGTTCAAGAACTTCCAATCTGTCATTCCCGAACGTTTTAGGGGCTCAAGGTCAAAGGGACTTAAAATGAAGCATGAATCCAATTAATTGACACATCGAGTATCCAGCATCCACCATCCAGCACCCACAACCGGCACGTTTATTGCCTGGATAAATATAAAGATATAGCTTTAATAATGAATGCGATAAGGAAGTCATTTGGGTTCTTTTATAATTTTAAGCTTATATCATTTAAATAGCTGAAGTTAAATAAACTTCAGTGTTCTGGGACAAACATTTACGTGTCTCACAATGTGACAGAAGTATTACAGTAGTACAAAATATTCTTTTATTTTCTGAATTAGAAGAACCTGAATCAAGCAAGGATGCAATTGTTTGACTCAGGTTTTTTTAGTTTAAAACATAAATTTATTTCGAATATGTCGATCATGAAACATCTAACAATTAAGCTCAACCATTGTGACAATTTCTTGAAATCTATTACAAATTCTTTGTTTGACTTTTTAGGCGAACAGCAGTATCGTTTCCTGCTAACTATTGTCTTTAAATTAAAAACAGCTATAACTAGTATTTCAAACTTTAAGGATTAAAATCCAACCGACTTATTCACAATGTAAATCCGGTGGGAGAAATCATCCAAACTAAAGGATATTTGGAATGAGTAAATTATTCATTGGTTTATCGAAAAAAACGCGTAAAAATGTTTTATGGGCTATAGGGTTAGGGTTTATACTCAGTCTTGCTGCCGGGGCTTCCAATGCCTGGGCGCAACAAACGTTAACCAAATCCTTCAATCCGGCCGTCATCGGTACCGGCATTGTCAGCACGCTTACCTTCACTATCACTAATAATGACGAGGTGAACGCTTTGACAGATGTCGAGTTTACGGATGTCCTGCCGACGCCGGCAGGGTTGATAATTGCCACACCGTCGAATTCCTCTACCACCTGTAACTTCGGCAGCGTCGGCAGTCTGGACGCGCCCGACGGCGGAGGGACTATTACTTTTACGGGCGGCCATCTTGGACAATCCAGCAACTGCACCATCACTGTAGACGTCACCAGCGCCACAGTTGGCACCCACACGAACACGACCAGCGTTCTGACGTCTTCGGCTCCGGACAGCGACCCGGCTACAGCCGATTTAAATGTCGTGGATGACCTGCCAACAATTACCAAGGCCTTCGGCCCGAATCCCATCGGTCCCGGCAGCGTCAGCATGCTCACCTTCACCCTCACCAACACCAGCTCTGTATTCCCTGTTACCGGCCTGGCTTTCACGGATATTTTACCTGCTAATGTGATTATCGCCACCCCAGCGAACGCTTCGACCACCTGCAATTTTGAACTAGGCGGCAGTCTGGACACACCAGTCGGCGGAACGACGATTACTTTTGCCGGCGGACAGCTAGGCGCTTCCGGCATGTGCACCGTTGTGGTTAATGTAACCAGCGGCACCGTAGGCACCCACATGAACACATCCAGCGACCTGACTTCAGATTTCGGCATTTCCGGCCCTGCCACGGCTGACCTGAATGTAGTGGCTACTCTACCCGGCTTCAGCAAAAGCTTCGCACCGAACGCAATCAATTTCGGCGGCAAAAGCACGCTGACCTTTACTATCGACAATGATGAACCTGGGTCAGTGGTATCAGGCTTCTTACTTTTCACCGATAATCTTCCTGTCGGAATTGAGGTTGCCAATCCCTCTAATGCTGTCAACACTTGTGATGGTACTCTCACCGCCGTCGGCGGAACGACAGTCATCGACCTTTTTGGCGGCTCTGTTGCCAGCGGGGCAACCTGCGCTGTCACCGTCGACGTGGTCGGCACCGGCATTGGCACGTTAGGTAATATCACGGGAAACCTGCTAAATAGTGGTGTATCAATCGGCAAGGCGAGCGACACGCTCCGGGTTAATGTGTCCGAACTGGCACTGCAAAAAGCTTTTACCAACCACCCGGTACCCCCGGGCGGGACAGTGGAACTGGAGTTTACGATTAACAACCTTAACCGGGATTTTAAAGCTACCGATATCGAATTTACCGACGATCTGAGCTTCCTTACGGACCTCACGCCGACCGGCCTGCCGCAGAACGACTCCTGCGGCCTGGGCTCGTTACTGGAATTGATAGGGACCGAACTTACCTTTACCGGCGGCGACATCCCTGCGGAAGGTTCCTGTAGCTTCAGTGTTACCCTGGATGTGCCGGCACTCGCTGTGGACGGCACTTTCACAAATACCTCGTCTATGATTACCGGTGAGATTAATGGAACCGGTGAAACCGGTAACCCGGCAGAGGATGACCTTTTTGTGGAATCTTTTCCGCTCCTGACCAAGGAATTCCTTAACGCAGTGACTATGGCCCCCGACCCGGTGGTCAGCCCCGGTGACGATATCATACTCCGCTTCACTATCACCAACACCAGCCCGACCTTCGATGCAATGGATATCGCTTTTGTGGACGAACTCCCCGTCCAGCTGCCGACAGCAAGTATGACGCCAGCCGCCGGCTTTTGCGGACCTTTATCGACAGCTACATTCACAGCACTCATCAATATCCCGGAAAATCCAGTCATTCCCGCGACAATCGTGATCTCAGACGCCAAGTTGGGAATGGGAGAGTCGTGCTCCTTTGACTTCAAGCTCGATGTCCCCGCGGACATTCCTACCGGCATATTCGTCAACACAAGCGGGGAAATCACGGCGGAGGTGGATTCAAAAACCCTTACAGGACCGCCGGCCACTGACAGCTTCGAGGTCGTGGCGCCGCCTGACTTAGCCAAGACTTTCACCGACGACCCGGTCGTCCCGGGCGGAACCGTCACCCTCGAATTCACCATCAGTCATAGTGAAGAATCCACTTTACCCGCAATGGATATCGCTTTCGAAGACGACCTCGATGCAGCCTTAGCGGACCTTGCAGCAACCGGCCTGCCCCTCGAAGACATCTGCGGCCCGGGCTCGTCCTTGATCGGAACTGTAGATAACACCTTTCTGACTTTCGCCGACGGATCGCTGTCACCGGGCGAATCATGTACATTCTCTGTAACCCTCGATGTGCCCGCCGCGGCCGCCGCCGGAAACCACACCAACACGACGAGCAACATCACCGCCACCATTGGCGAACTGGATGTAACCGGCAACGCGGCTACTGACGACCTCCAGATTCAGGGTCTCATGCTCACCAAGGAATTCATCGATGATCCGGTGATCCCCGGTGGCTCCGTGACACTGCGTTTCACAATCGACAATGCCGACCCGGTCGCGGACTTCACCGCCATTGGGTTCACCGACGAAATCGGGCTCATCCTAGACGGCCTCTCCGCGGTGTGTCTGCCACTCGCCGACGTCTGCGGAGACGGATCCGAGCTCGTCGAATTCGATCCCCCGGATCCGCCTTCCCCATTTCCGCCGAACCCCCCACGACTGGAGTTTACCGGCGGAAGTTTGTTGGCTGGAGAGTCTTGCACCTTCGACGTCGAGCTCGAAGTGCCGGTCGGGACCACGTCCGACACCTACATCAACACGACGAAATCCTTCATCGCTATCAATGGCGGTTTTATGTTTTTCAACAACGCAACGGACGCTCTGGTCGTCAATTCCAAATTACTGGAATTAACCAAGGAGTTCACCGACGACCCAGTTTTGGCGGGTGATCTGGTAACCCTGGAATTTACACTCAAAAACCTCGATACCGGCAATGAGGCATCCTTAATTAAATTTGATGATGATCTCGACGCTACGCTTACGGGCCTGGTTGCAACTGCTTTGCCGGATCCCGGCGATGCCTGTAACAGTTCCGGAACTCTTGCCCAAAACACACCCGGCCTTCTGGAATTTACCGGCGGCATCCTGGCGCCGGGAGCCGAATGTACGTTTAGCGCCACACTGCAGATTCCGGTTGCTGCGGTTGCAGAGGTTTACCCCGACACCACCACCGATGTGGAGGGCGAGATTACCGACCTCCCGGTTAACGGCGATCCCGCAATCGACGATCTTGTGATCAACGCTTTGACATTTACCAAAGTATTCGAGGAAGACACGGTCGATGCCGGCAGCACGATAATGCTGACATTCACCTTAACAAACGAGAATGCGTCTAGCGGCATAGCTGACCTCGATTTTAACGACAATCTCAATGCTACTCTTCCCGGGCTTTCGGTAATAGGAGCATTACCGGTTGAACCTTGCGGTGATGTCTCTGAAATTGCTGTTGACGAAGACCAATTGCTTACATTTACCGGCGGTAGTCTTGAGCCCGAGGAATCATGCACTTTCGATGTTGAGCTGCTAGTGCCGGATACTGCGCCTCCGGGAAGTTTTATCAACACCACAAGCGACCTCACACAGATTGGCCTTTTTGTGGCTGTCCCGGCAATAGATACGTTGACGATCAATCCACCCCCGGATGTTGGTGACAAGATAGGAGTGGACGTGCTATTTGTATTCTTCAACTTTATCACAAACCAGTTTCAATTTGATCTGGCTATTACGAATACCAATGGCGGTCCTATCTTTATACCATTGGTTGTTCAGTTTACATCCATAGAAACCGTCCCGCTGGGCGGAACTCCGGTAACCGTAAACAATGCGGATTTTGGCGGAACCGGTGTGGGCTCCGGTTTCAATTACAGTGATGCCATTGGCCCGGATAACAAGCTTGATACGGGCGAGCAATCCGGTTTTAAAACATGGATATTTGATGATCTTGGGCTAGAGAACTTTATTTTCGAAGCGAAGGTATTGGGCTCGTTGGTAGCTCCCGGTTCATTTGCCAAAACGAATATCGCGCAATCATTTTTGTTTATTGTTGATATTAATAAGGGTACGGTGACCATCGAATCGATCATTACGAATGTGGAGGAGCCTACTCCTGTAGAAATCCAGATACCGACAGATTTTGCGCTGCAGCAGAATTATCCAAATCCGTTTAACCCGGAAACTTCCATCAGATTCCAGCTGCCTGAGGCTGCAGAGGTAACCTTAAACATTTATAATCTCAAAGGCCAACTGGTTCGGAAGCTGGTAAACGATAGAAAGCAAGCAGGATTCCATGAGATTACCTGGAATGCCAAAGACAATGCCGGCAACAATATGCCTAGCGGAGTTTATCTATATCGTATTCAGGCAGGCGCTTTTACGGATGTAAAGAAGTTGACGGTGTTGAGGTAAAAGAAGGCACAAAGTAACAGAGCAACATAGGCCCTAATAAACAGCTAAACCTCCCGGGTTTATCAATAACCTGGGAGGTTTTTTTATGAAATTATGGGGTTTATTTTATCAATAGAGATAGTATAATTACAGATCACACAACGAACAAATGAAAGGGAATAACTATGCCTACAAATCCAGTCCATGATATTTACTCATAAGTTGATCCATCAAACTTGTTTTTATATTTTGATTTATGAAAGAAGACCGAATCGCATTGATGTTACATTTCAAAAAATGGTCTTTTCCCCATCCGAATACATTGTGCAGTTTTTCATATTCATCGCTTAAATTGATATTAGTAATCGTTCGAGTATCCGTATTCACACTGAGAGAAATACCCAGTTCGTATAATTTATTGATAG
Organism: uncultured Deferribacteres bacterium; assembly: GCA_964464595.1. Taxonomy (GTDB): domain Bacteria; phylum Zhuqueibacterota; class JdFR-76; order JdFR-76; family DREG01; genus JADFJB01. Next base: position 11,356 of record CAYXGW010000022.1, on the reverse strand, counting down.
GGTGATTTTCGTATTGGTCAAAAACGTCAATCTGAATATTGCAGCTAGGGCAAACTTCAAGATGGATGTCTTCCTTTCTTAAATATTCGATAAGTTCCGGATCTTCTATACTTCTCACACCATGACCGATTCTTAAGGGGCGAAAGTTTTCCAGGGTTTCCCAAATACTATCGGGTCCCCGCGCTTCTCCCGCATGTGCTGTGCAAGGAATTTTGTTATCGAATGCGTACCGGAATGCCGCCAAATGTTCATCAATAGGAAAACCGGCTTCATCGGCAGCAATGTCAAATCCGGCAACCCGGGTTCCTTGAAAATGCTTTACAAGTTTCACAGTTTCCAAACTTTGAGCCTCTGAAAAATGGCGCAATGTGCAAAGAATTAATCTTGCATCAATACTTGTTAACTCGATTGCTTTTGATGTGGCTTCTTCAACAATTTCGACAACGTTTTCAGCTTGCAAACCATTCTCGATATGTTGAAGCGGGGCAAAACGAATTTCGGCATACAGAATGTTGTCGTTTTTAAGTTGATCAAATAAATCAGCAACCACCAGTCCCAATTCTTTTTCAGATTGCATTAACCGGATACCCTGGGTGGCCCTTGTTAAGAAATCCGCTAGATTATTACATTTTGAAGGTGCAATAAATTTATCTGTATAATCTTGAAATGTAATACCGGGATTTATTTTTGAAACAACATCAAAACTCAATGAGCAGTCAAGATGCAGATGAAGTTCAACTTTTGGAAATTGTCTGAAATCCATATACAATCATATCTTGAAGCTATTTGACAATGATTGTGATTTTCTTTGATAAAACCGGTTTATCATGAGGAATATGAAGATAATTCCCCAATAGCAATTGCAGGGTATGTTTCCCGGCAGTAAGGGTTAGTTCTGTCTCGGTCTGTCCTCCGCCAAAATGCCTGATGGTGTCTGTCATCATTAATGGTTTGGTCTTATCAGGAAATTTATCCAAGTCAACAAGAATATGATGATGCCCGGTATTTTCCACATTAACGCCGGCAGGCGCTACTCCCATACCTGATAAACCGAATTTTACTGAAAAAGTACGGGGAACTGTTTGCCCATCCTGGGGCTCGATGAAATACACCTTTGCTTTTTCCGGTGATTTGGAGATTAATTCTTGTGCGGATACCGTTGCTGAAATGGCAACAATTACTAGTAAAGAAAAAAATAAAAGTTTTACTATTCTTTTCATTTTCTTACTCCTTTCTGGTATGGCGGCTTGCATGTCAATATCATAATCACAGCGGACACTTTCCCGGAGTGTTCTTCAAAACCGGGTTTCTTTTGAGGTTCCATGCAACCCTGAATTTATGCTTATAGATACAAAATTAAGTTGAAATTGTCAAGGTGTTTTAAGTAAAAATCAATTTTGAATAGTACGCAATATATAACCATAGAAAACATAATTACCAAACCTCAAAATCCCAAATTCCTCAACAAAATTTGATTGCCTGTAACCTTTTTCTAATAAATCCGTCTTAATTTAAAAGCAATTAATAAAGTAACTTTGAACCGCGTAAAATAATCCAGGAGAAAATATCGTGAAGAGAATATGTTTTATCGCTATGCTCGTTTTATTCGGATCCAATGGTTTTGCCATGCAAGCTCCGATTGAAAAGAGGATATATACCGCTAATAAGATAAACCCTCACCCCCCTGTGATAGATGGAATGCTTAACGATGAGATTTGGAAGAAAAATGAATGGGCCGGTAATTTTACCCAATGGGAACCTAATGAAGGAAAAGAACCCTCCCAGAACACCGAATTCAAAATCTATTATGACGACAAGAACTTATATATTGCGATTCGCGCGTACGATACCGAACCTGATAAGATTGTCAAACGTGTGACACGCAGAGATGGCTTTGATGGTGATTGGGTTGAAATCAATATCGATAGCTATTTCGATCACCGCACTGCCTTTTCTTTCACACTTACTGCAGCGGGTGTAAAAGGCGATGAAGCCATTTCCAATGATGGTAACAATTGGGACAGTAACTGGAGCCCGATCTGGTATGCGGGTGTGTCCCAAGACGATAAAGGCTGGTCTGCAGAAATGCGTATCCCATTTAGCCAGCTTCGATTCGCCAACAAAGAGGAACATATTTGGGGGCTTCAGGTTCAGCGGCGTTTTTTCAGGGAAGAAGAGAGATCATTATGGCAGTTTCTTCCGAGAAAGGCCTCAGGCTGGGTAAGCTACTTTGGCGAATTGCACGGAATAAAAGGCATTAAGCCATCGCGTCGGATTGAGCTTTTACCTTATTCCGTCAGTGACGTTAATCGATTCGAAAAAGAAGCAGGAAATCCATTTAGAGACGGCCAAAACAGCAGAATATCCGGCGGTCTGGACGGCAAGATCGGCCTTACCAGCGATTTGACCGTTGATTTTACAGTCAACCCCGATTTCGGCCAGGTGGAAGCCGATCCATCGGAACTGAACCTTTCTGCATTCGAAACATTTTTCTCGGAAAAAAGGCCGTTTTTTATTGAAGGTCAGAATATTTTTAATTTTAGATTAATGGGCGGCGACGGGGGATTTTCGAACGATCGCTTGTTTTATTCCAGGAGAATCGGACGATCGCCTCGGTATACCCAGGAGGTTGGCGATAATGAATTCTTGGATATGCCAAATGCCACCTCTATTGAGACTGCGGTAAAACTTACCGGAAAAACCAACGGTGGGCTTTCAATAGGTATCATGGATGCAGTTACGGGTCAAGAAAATGCTTTGATCGATTTGAATGGTCAGAGACGCAAAGTAGCTGTCGAACCCTTAACCAACTATTTTGTCGGCCGGGTTCAAAAAGACTATAACGACGGCAATACGGCAATTGGTGGTATGATAACCGCAACAAATCGTGACATTAAAACTGAAAACCTGAATTTCTTAAATAAAGCAGCGTATTCCGGTGGTTTTGATTTTAGACACCAATGGAAGGATAAAACCTATAAATTTGAAGTGAAAGGTTCATTCAGTAATGTTCAGGGTGATGAAGAAGCGATCTTGAACCTGCAAGAATCCTCGGCGCGATATTACCAGCGGCCGGATGCGGATTATGTATCCGTCGATCCGTCCCGAACTTCACTCTCGGGCCATGGCGGCTACGTTAATTTTAGCAAAGGTGGAAATAGCTCACTAAGATACTCTGTTGGCGGGATGTGGCGCTCGCCAGGTCTTGAATTGAATGATGTCGGCTTCATGCGCCAGGCAGATCGAATTCTGCAGTATACCTGGGCTGGTTATCGGGTCACTAAACCCTTTAGTATTTTTCGTTCTCTGAATGTCAATGTCAACCAATGGCTTGGAAGAAATTTTGGTGGTGAAACGGTGTTTACGGGCGGCAATATAAATGGCGGCGGCCAATTCAAGAATTACTGGAGTTTATGGTTTGGCATCGGAAGAGAAGGCGATAATTTGTCTACAAGCGCATTACGCGGTGGACCAGCGATGAAATTTCCAGCAGGGTTGAACCAATGGTATAATCTCTCAACGGACCGACGTAAGTCAATCAGTTTTAGTGTCGGCGGCTCCAATGGCTGGGAAGATGAAGGCAATTCCGGGTATCACAACTACCGGTTTTCGATGACACTTCGTCCTCATAATTCGATTTCCGTTCGCGTGAATCCATTCTACAATACCAGGAAATCTGACTTGCAATACCTGGAAACAAATTCAATGGACGGCGAAGATCGCTTCCTTTTTGGGCGAATAGATCAAAAAACCCTTGGCGTTACTCTCCGGCTCAATTACAGCATCACACCCAACCTGTCCATTCAATATTATGGCCAGCCATTTGTTTCGGCAGGAGAATATTCAAAATTCAAAAGGATTACCGCACCGCGGGCCGACAACTATGAAGATCGATTTCATACCTTTACCGGCGATGAGATCGGATTCAACTCTGTTGATGATCAATATGAGATCGATGAAAATTTGGATGGAACCGTTGATTATACCATCGGCCAGCCTGATTTCAATTTTCGCCAATTACGTTCCAATCTCGTAGTCAGATGGGAGTATAGTCCCGGCTCGACCGTATTTTTGGTGTGGTCCCAAAGCCGAACTGGGTTTGAGTCAAACGGTGCATTCTCGTTCAAAAACGACCTTGATGACCTGTTTAACGTTTACCCGGACAATGTTTTCCTGATTAAAGTGAACAGGTGGCTTTCTTTGTAAAATACTTGCAGTTATTCGGGGTGAGACAATCTTTTAATGCCTCCTATCTTTTTATAGTTGGGAGGCATTGTTTTTTGTGGAATGATTTCCGTATGTCTTAAGATTGTGAAAAAATGGTTTTAGCCACGGATTCACCCGGATTTAACACAGATGAAAAAAGAAGACGAATGAAAGGGGTGCTTTTTTTGTCATTAAAATTTGATTTAAATCAGATGTTATTAGGATTGTTCAGTTTTTCAACCGCTTTGGCGGTTTCTGGATTAATCACGTTAATCCTGTTGATCCTGTCAAAAAGTTTTCCCTAGATCAGGTATTCATTTTTAAGACGAACCTAAAACAAGGACCTTTGCCTTTGCACCCGGAACCTCTCTCACCATGCGCGGCACAAGGTAGCCGGGAAGACAATTCATAAGCTCCTGATACAATTCTTTTGCCCTCTGCTCATCTGTTTCAAAATGCGCAGTTCCCTGGGTTCTATCCAGCAGATGGAGATAATAGGGAAGAATGTTTGAATCGAACAAAGCGTAGCTTAAATCGCGAAGTGCTTCTACACTATCATTAACTCCTTTGAGCAAAACGGATTGATTCAACAAGGTGACCCCGGTTTCTTTTAGACGGCACATTGCAGCTTTTACACTTCCATCAAATTCATTGGCATGATTGGCATGAACGACCAAAACCGGTTTAAGGCGGGTTCTGGTAAGCCAATCCAATAACTCATAATTAATCCTTTCGGGAATGATAATCGGCATTCTTGTATGTATTCTGATGAATTCGATATGCGGTATAGATGCAAGTTTGCAGGCAAGCTTTTTTAATTTTGAATCCGCAATGGTTAACGGGTCGCCTCCGCTGAGGATAACTTCCTTTATATCTGTATTTGAAGCAATGTAATTTAATGCATTTTCCCACTGCGAGGATTTTAAGGAGTACTCAGCGTATGGAAAATGGCGCCTGAAACAATAACGGCAATGAATCCCGCAAACCCCGGTAACAATTAGCAAAATGCGGCCAAAATATTTATGCAGGAATCCCGCCTCGCTCGCTGCTTCCTGCTCGTTGAGTGGATCGGTACAATACCAGGGAGCACTTTTGGTTTCCAGAGAAAGCGGGAGCACCTGTTTTAACAGTGGATCATGGGGATCGCCTTTCCGCATCCTGGCGACAAAACTTCTCGGAACCCTCAGCGGAAACTCTCGAATTTCATCGATAGTATCAGGCAAATCCTTTTTTTGGATGTCAAGAGTTTCTAAAAGTTCATCAACATTAGTGATTGCATTTTTTATATTTTGTGTCCAATTCACCTGGTTTGTCCTTAAAGTTGGGTGCGAAAGCCTGCCCCTCTCGCCGCATGTCCAAAAGCTACCTTTGCTATTTGATCATTGTGCATTGCTAATTTGCTCATTGTTTAACCTTCTGCTTTTTTTAGCAATGCGATTTGTCCGGCGTGGTAGAGGTTATGTTGAATAACACCATGTAACAGCACATAAAAAGTATAATTTTTGTCGGGGACATTTTCGTGCAACCTGGTTTCTGAAAAGTTTAGGATAGAACTTTTAAGCGAATGGGTTGTTTTTTCCAAAGCCTTTAAAGCGGCTTGCCATTCTTCTTCGCTGGTTTCTTCGATGGGCGGCCAATCCTCTTCTCCATCAAGGTTATGGTATGCCGCTCCTTGTAAACAGGTCATTACAGTATTCTGCCAGGCAGCGGTATGCTTTACGATTTCCCAAATGCTATGAGCATTTGCAATGGGTTTTCGTTTGGCTTTTTGGGAATCCACACCACTAAGAATAGGTTTAATGGCATCCCCATGCCAGGCGTCCCCATCATAGATCCGCCCCAATTGGTCGGCAATGTGTTCTAGCAGGTTCATAAAGAATATCCTCTCATTTGATTTTCTGACACTTAATTTATAATTAGTGTCTCTAACGAAAGCTCGACAACTTGTGTCATTCTGGTAATCTTTTGAGCCCGAATCTCATTCCAAGCAGGGTAGATTTCCGCTAAAAGCCAGGATGTCCAGGTACTACCTAAAATGTCATACTCTAATATTTTTCAGGCTGTCCAAGAACCCCAAAAATGTCACCCCCGAGTACTTTTATCGGGGGTCTAAAGGCCTGAGTAACAAGATTCCCGCTAAAAACATGCGGGAATGACAGATTTGGTGTTTCGCTCAACACTAATTAGTTACTGGTTTAAGTCAATAGATTCAGATTTTTTATGTCATCGGTTGCCGGATGATGGTTTTCCATTTTTCCGGTGCTGCTTTTCTAATATCGCTCAAATATATTTCGTGATGTTTGCCGGTTAGCCGGCTTTCATTTTCTTCAATAAAAGTGTGCACTTTTTGAATGGTTGGACCTTCCTCCGAAAACGGTCCAATATGCATGATTTGCGCTGCTTTGCCCTCATCAAAAGATTCAAACCTAACTTGCGCTAGCGCGACCGGATTTTTCTTTTGCTTTACTTGCTCCGTTGCTTTTTCAACCAATTCCTTTATTATATACTCGGGTTGCATGATCATTAGGGTCCATTTCCAGTTCTCTTTGTTTTCTGCATTAAACCGGGACATATCATCAGCCCACCAGAGTCCCTCCAACGGCAAAACGCCATAATCGATTCCCAGGTTGCCTTTTTTCACCATGAACTTTAGCGTATACGACAAACTGAATAAGGCTTCAGTTGCGTCTTTAAAAGATTGTGAAGTATTCGGATCGCCTTCTCCATCGATCTTAAGAAAATTCATGATTGGCACTTCGACGACCTCCACTTTTTTGGGTGAAGGGTTGTACAAGTGTTTAAGTTCTTTTTTATAATCTACTTTTTTCATCTATTACCTTTTAAACGTGAAAATTAAGTAATCCACTAAAACTTTTCTCGGATAATACGCGCCACAAACTCAGGGAAAGTAGTTGGCGCATGACCCAATAGAGATTCCAATACTTTGGAATTTCCCAGGAATCCATTCCGCTCATAATACTGAAACATCTTCAACGGTGTCTCGACCTGGTAATCTCCCAAACCAGAAGCTCGTGCTTTTTCCTGCCAAATTTTGAGAGAAACAACCTCGGGTTGAACTGAACGGTGTAATTTTTGTCCGATAATCCCTGCTACTTCATTCTGTGAAAGTACCTCCGACCCACTCAACTCGTAGGTTGCACCAAGGTGTCCTGGTTCGGTCAATACAATAGCGGCGACTTTCGCCACATCTTGTAAATCCACCATACTCAATCGTGTCTCTGCAGCATACGGAAAGGAGATAACACTTCGATCCAGAATGGTACTCCAATATGCCAGTATATTCTGCATATAAGGTGCAGGTTGCAGGATCGTGTACGGCAAACCGGATGCAAACAAGCGCTCTTCCACCCGCAGCTTTTGCCAGTGATGGGGCATAGCCTCGATCTGAGGATGTAAAACCGAGTGGTAGACAAAATGCTCCACACCAGCCGATTGCCCGGCCTCGATGGCAATTTGTCCAACGAGTTTTTCTTGCTGATGCATATTTGGCGCAATGTGATAAATCGCCCTGGTTCCCCTGGCAGCTGAGGTTATCACATTCTCAACAGACATATCTCCGACTATAACTTCCTCGACACCAAGTTGTTTTAATGAACCTACTTGCTCATTCCTGTGCACCAATCCCCTAACTTTTTGATCTCCGGCAATCAAAGCTTGAATGACCGCTCTGCCTGTTTTACCCGCGGCGCCTGTTACGAGTATCATTGGTTTAATTCTATATTAATTTTCATTGTCCACCGCCTTTCACCAAAGCCTCTGCTTCCATCTCGACCAGGTACTCGTCTCCAATGAGTTTTGCCTGGATCAATGTGTTTGCCGGTAGAATATGTTGAAACCGTTCTCCATGCGCACGGGCCACAGCCTCCCAGTTTTCCATATGGCTAATATAAACACGGGTTCGAACGACATCCTCCAAGCGCCCGCCCAGGGATTGGATTGCACCCTCGATCTTGTCGATCACAAAATGGAGCTGGGCTGCAGGGTCGTTTCCTCCGATGGCCCGGTCACCGTGTGTCGCTGTTGTTCCGGAAACAAGTATTCGATCGCCGCTACGCACCGCCCGGCAATAACCGGCAATCTGCTCCCATGGCGTACCACTCAGTACAATACTGCGACCATCAACTTTCGTTTGAGCTTCGTAAGGTGGCGGAAATGACTCCACGTGATGGCTTAAATCTCCGGTTGCTGTCAAAAATGGTGGTTTACGATATTCATCCCCGCAGTCGCCTGGAATGGGTTTAAGCTTTGTCAGGATATCCCTGATCATGGAACGACTATTCTCATCAAGAGAGAACTGGAAGAGTCGCAGGTTATCTTGAATATGTTCTCTTTTCCCGAGTTGCGCGCCGATGATTATTCCACCAACAGCCGGTTCTTCAAGAATATAGCGACATGCAATATTGGCCATGGAGACCTCGTATCTATTGGCAATACTTTCTACAGAGTGGAGGAGCTCCTGAAAAACTTCCCAACCGCCAGCTACTTTGATGAACCGTCCGTACTTCATTTGAGACCAGGTTTCCAAATCATCCCAATCCGGTTCGGGCTTCCCGAGCCATCGCTCCGTAAGAAAGCCACCTGCAACTGTACCAAAAGCCAACAGCTTGATTCCGCGTTCAATGCACAATTTGGTCAACCCATTTCCGGCACGCTGATCGAGTAATGAGAAGCACACCTGGTTTGACACGATGTTAATACCGCTATTCACTACGATCCTGAGGTGCGCGGTGTCGAAGTTGGTCAGACCGAGATGGCGGATGAGCCCTTCCTCTTTGAGCTCTTGCAGCCAGAACAGGCAATCAAGCCAGTTCTGGTCGGCGTAGTTCCATGCATGGAATTGCAGAAGATCAATGCTGTTTGTTTGCAAACGATGGAGGGATCGCTGCACCGCAGTTCGCACATCCTCTTTTGTTACAGGGCCAGGAGTGGGTACCCATTTCGTCAGCAACTGCACCGATCCCGAACCTTTTTGCCGTTGGAACAAACCCGCGATTTCTTCCGCCGATCCGTAATGATCGGCCATATCAAACGTTGTTTGACCGGCATGGGCATATTGTAACATGGTACTGGCTGTTGCTTTGAAATCTAATTTACGGCCATCCCGTTCCATATCCGCAATCTGCCACAACCCTGTTAAAATACGGGAAATACTGAAACCTGGCGCCAATTCGCAGCGCTCTACTGTAGTTTTCATAGAACGGTTTACTCCGATGGTAAGGTTGAAAAAACAGCATCTACATCGACGCCACTTCGACGCAAGCCGACCATCTTGCGAATGTAGACGATGGTCGCTACCGCCATTACTGCCACCCATATGGGTGTCGAATGAAAATACCACTCGCTGGCAGTTCCGGAAAGATCTTTCCAAATATGAATTACAAGGAATCCCCCAAGCACAGTTGCACCTAACGATGCCAATAACACCTGGATCTTTCGTGAAGTCACAACGCGCACTTGCAGGGCCAGATCAGGGTTTCGTTTAGGAAGCGCCAGTACCGAAAGGCACATGAGGAGAAAATTCACCAGCATTGACGTGACCAGGATGTCTATCCCAAGGAAGAAATCACCGGCAAGATGGCTGCCTACAATTCCAATCGATGCCATAAACCCGCTAAGAACGATTGCGACATGCGGCGTTTGCCATTTCGGATGAACCTTCGCAACTTGTTGAGGGAAAATTCCATCTTGCGCCCACGCAAACATCAGCCGTGAAACAGCGAGAAGCATTGCCGGCAGATCATTGATCAGGGCGACAGCAGCACCGGCTACGATAGCCACCGTCCAGCCTGTCGGCAATAAATAGCCAAGGAGTCCGGGTGCGGTAAGATCTCGCGTCAAGGCTTCTTCAGCGATGTAAGCCCACGGTACAGCGTGATACACAGCTGCTGTAAACAATATGTAGAATGTCCCGACCGTAAATACCGCAATCCCGATTGCCAGGGGGAGTGAGCGACCCGGGTTTCGCGCTTCACCACCCGCTTGTGCGATGGAATCGAAGCCGATAAAGCTTGAGAATAGGATTGCAGAAGCCGCGAGATAAACGGCAAAGTTGAACGGTGAGGTTTCGATTTCCGGAATTGTTCGACCTTCCCGTTCCATAAGCGCAGAAGCAAAATCATTTTGATCGAAGGAAAATCCCGCCACGATGACAACCGCGCCAAGAGCAAACATCAGGAACATCAACGGTACAAGGGTACGCTCATACAGCTTAACCCCTCGCAAGTTTACTGCAACGAAAGTCCATAGGAAAGCCAATGCCAGGAGAACCCGAACGGATCCCGTATCCAGAGTATTGGCCAGAGCCACCCACTCCAGTGCCGCTGCTATGTCCCGCAGGAAAGGAATCAGGAGGTAGGATACTATTCCTATAGCGATGGAAAGGCCGAACCACTGGGAGAAACTGGCTACGAATCCCAAGTAAGGATTGAGTGCCCGGCTCGCATAAATATAACTGCCTCCGGCCCTTGGCATAGCTGATGCGAGGATGGCATAGGCAAAAGCGGCAAGAATCGCAGGGATGGCAGCAAACAGGTAAGCAGGCAGTACGAATGTCCCTATGCCGGGTACATTTCGTTGAATCATGAACGGGATCACCATAATTGCTGCACCCAACATGGAACAAATTCCTGTTGCGGCCAGGCCCAGCATTCCCATATCGCGGGCAAGACTGGAGCGGTTATTGGGTGTGTCCGGGGTGTCATTGGTTCGATTGTTCATCTTGTTCCATGGTTAGAATCCAGCACGATAGAACTGCTTTGTTTTGCATGCCTGCAAGATCGGATCTTACCTGAGGCGGTAGCCTGCAAATAAAATTTGACTATAGATACAAATTTTGAGTGTGATTGTCAACTATTTGGGATTGGTTATTGCGATTAGACCTGCAGGTTTAAGACGAAATATTTTGTTGCATGTTATCGCCCCGATAAATTCCATTGGATTTATATTTGCCAAAAAAAGCAGCTTTGAATTACTTGGCCTTTTTTTTGCATTTCAAGAATTACTTATCTGTTGCCCTGGACAAACGCTTCTACAAGTTTTAGTTCTTCTTTACTGCCAATGAACAGTGGTGTCCTTTCATGCAGACTTTCCGGCTTTTTCTGGAGAATTGGGATAACACCGTCACTGGCCG
>CAYXGW010000021.1:4418-59573 GCA_964464595.1 uncultured Deferribacteres bacterium | reverse complement strand
AAAGCTCTTGGAAAACCCCGGCAGCTTCGGGTCGACCGTGAGGCTGTTGGCGGCGTTGCCGGGCGAGCCGGCGCTCGACATCAGCGCCCCAGAGGTGTTGTCGTGCGTGCCGAGGACGCTGCTCGTGACGTTGACGGTGACAATGCAGGTCTCCTCGGCGCCGAGCCGGGCGCCGCTCAGGCTGATGGTGGTGCCGCCGTCCGGGGCGATGAGGCCGCCGTCGTCGCAGTCGGTGAAGGCGCTCGCCGGGTCAGCGATCGTGATCTCGGTCGGCATGACGTCGGGGAACGCGATGTCGGTCACCAGGTCCATCGACCCGGAATTGTCGATGGTGAACCGCAGCGTCGTGGTGCTGCCGGGGCCGATGGCCGTGCGCCCTGTTCCTGCATCGGGCGAGCCCGGGTCAAAGATTTTTGTAAAAGTCGGTTGCGCCCAGGCATCGGGAACGCCGGCGGCAAAACCAAGCATAATTCCTAACAATAATGCCTGCAAAACACTTTTACGCGTTTCTTTCAATAAGCCTGAAAGTAAATTATTCATGACTATACCCTTTATTTTAAGTGATCCCACCGGACTTATATTGTGAATAAGTCATTTTGATTTTAATCGTTAAAATTTTTGAATACTGCTGAATTATGTAATATTCAAAAAAATCTCTCTGTAATAGCCTCCCGGGCAAGAGAAACTATTTCCTGCAACCCAGAACGTGATTACAGCGTTATCGCTTGTGATGACACATGAATTCATTGAGCTATAGCGATGCCATTGCTTGAAAAATGGCAACGTTGGTAATTTGCGCTATGGCATCATCAAATTCATGAATGGTACATCTTTATAATCACTGAAACCGACAAATACCTTCTTAGCAATATTTTTCTTTTTCACCGATGCCATATCCTCAATTTCCAGACTCGAGCTGCCATACATATTGAAGCGAAAGGTTTTCTTAACAACCGGGATTGAATCCGGAAATTCATCGTCCAAATTATCGTCATCTTTTTCAGAGCCCATACTAAATATTTGACCGATTTCATCTGAAATTTCATGATAGATTTTAGTTACTTCTGGCAAGGATTTAGTATTCAAGAAGGCTGTTGTTTTATCCCCTTCAGTGATCCAGGTTTCAACATATGGGTACCCGTTCACCTTGCCTTTTCCTTTTTTTATTTTCTTCCTGTCAGGTTTTGCAGCACCCATCATTCCACCTGGCATGGTAAAACCACCTTCTTGCGCTTTCTTGAAGGCTTCCATGGCTGCTTTTCGTTTATCTGCAGGCAGGTTTTTCAACATTTCTTCCATATTAATATTCGGCATTCCAGCCGGCAGCTTCATTCCACCCATCATTTTTTTGCGCATTTCTTTCATCTTCTTTTTGTTGGTTGTCGCTTTTTGTTTGCGATCATGCCTGACAATTGTGACATCACCGGTTTTCCGGTTAAACACGATGCTCATATTTTGCCCTTCTGAATTTATATCCATCCTGGCATAATCACCCTGGGCCCGGAACGTGGTTTTATCCAATCCGGTGGAGAAGTTATTCTGTTTAGCATAAGCGAGTAAATCTTTCAAATCCGCCCCTAAAAACAGGCTCTTCAGCTTGCCCGGCTCTTGAACATTTTTATCGGATGCATAAGCCATCATGAAGTCCCGATTAAAATCATATTGATTGATTAGGATCTCCACACCACCTTGTGCATATAGCTTGGATGATAAAACGAATAAAAAAATGAGAAATAAGGTTAATTTTTTGCTATTTTTCATGATGGCCTGCCGATTAAATGATAAAAATGTTGAGAAAATTATTCGAAATATGAAAATTGTAGTTCAATGTATGACAATTTCAGGATGATTGACAAACTATTTTTTACAAACTTGTAAACTTTAAGTCTTTTGCGATAGATTAATACAACATTCGGGTTCGAATAGTACCGTTGATTTCTGTTATCTCTTGTTTTAATATTTTTAGCTGGAGTTTTGAAACCATAGGATCTAAATCAAGAACGACATAGCCAATCGATTTATTTGTTTCCAAATATTGCGCGTGGATATTGATGCCCTTCTCCGCTACCTTCTCATTAATTTCTTTCAGAATTCCCGGTTTGTTTTCATGAATATGTAAGACCCGATGGGCATTTTCATTGGCCGGTAGCTTTACACCCGGAAAATTAACAGCCCCTTCTGTGGCGCCCCGGTCACTGAAAAAAACAAGCTTATTCGCTACCTCTATTCCTATATTCTTCTGGGCTTCTACGGTTGAACCACCAATATGCGGGGTTAAAATCACATTATGTAAACCAATTAACGGACTTTCAAATTTTTCTGTTTTTGAGCCAGGTTCTTTTGGAAAAACATCAATAGCGGCGCCTTGAAGTTGCTTCTTTTTTAGACTTTCAGCCAATGCATCTAAATCAACAATACTACCCCTGCTTGCGTTTATCAGGTAAGCATTTTTTTTTATTTTTTTGATTCGATCCCGATTCATCAAATTCCGGCTGGTATCGTTTTCAGAGACATGGATCGTTACGATATCCGAAGTGGATAACAACTGGTCAATTGAGTCTACCTGTTTTGCATTACCGAGTGGGAGTTTGGTTTGAATATCATAATAGACTACCTGCATTCCCATGGATTCTGCCAGGACAGAAACCTGTGAGCCTATATGACCATAGCCAATGATTCCCATTGTCTTGCCGCGAACCTCAGAACTTTGTTTCATGGATTTTTGCCATCCGTGTTTATGGGCGGCAAAACTTTTGGGAAAAATTTCGCGGAGAAGCATAATTGTTAATCCAATCACTAATTCTGCAACTGAACGAGTATTAGAATGCGGTGCGTTGAAAACCGGAATACCTTTACGTGCTGCGCCTTCTAAATCAACTTGATCCGTCCCAATACAAAAACACCCGATTACTAATAATTTAGGCAATTGCTGTAATATTTTTGTTGATATTTCTGTTCGGGAACGAATCGCTAAGATATGGGTATCTTTGTGTTTTTCTACTAATTCTTCTGGTTCCGGTGAATGGTTAAACCTTTCTATTTTATGGTAGTCATTATTCTCGAAAGTGGTTACTGCCGAAGAATGTATGCCCTCGAAAATAGATATTTTGATCTTCTCTTTACTCAACGATAACGTGTTTTTCATATCCATTGCTCCAACAGTTTCACCAATTCCTCCACTTTGTCGACAACATTGCCAGATCTATTCATTAATTCACTTCGCCGTACATGTTGAGTGAATAGGATAAAATGATCGACGAAACCTTGCTCCAAAAGAGCTAAATCTGTTATTCCGTCTCCAATCGCTATTTTCGGCTTCGCCCAACTTTTTGAAACGGATTTGATTCCCTCCACTTTTGACTGGCTGAATTTGTTATCACCATCTATGTCTATAAAATTATCTTCTGAATCCCATATTAATTGAACCGCATGTATATTATCAGGAGATATATTTAGTACCTCTGCGACGGGAAAAATTGCCTCTTTGAGTCCACCGCTGACAATATGTACATCAACATTCTTCTCGTGCAAATCCTGGATTAATTCTTTCATTCCTGCGGTAATATATTTTTCTGCTTGACTGCCAAATCTTACGACTTCTGATTTTAATAAATCAATTAATTCCAGGCGTCTTTGTAAAGATTCATTAAAACTAATATGGCCAACCATGCCCATTTGGGTGATTTTACTTATTTTTCCAATAATCTTTGACTCATTACCTATTTTTGCTTTTATAATCTCTTCAAGACTTTCGCATGAAATCAAGGTGGAGTCAAAATCAAAAAATATAGTACACATACAAAACCTAATCAATGAATTTCAATTTTGAATGATAAATTAGTTTCTTTTCCTTCCAAATACAAACAAGTTTGTCTTGACATTTTAATTAACATCTGTATGTTTAGATCAATAACTAAAAGTCAGGATTTAATGAATTGAAAAGAACCCCTGAACCAGAGTTAATGACAGATGACGCACAAGCGCGAGCTTATGCCGAAGCTGATTTTGAAGAACCGCATGATCATTTTATTCAGCTTTTTAAAGACCAATTTAATAAAGTTGAAATAACGGGATATGTACTTGATCTTGGCTGCGGCCCTGGTGATATTTCTTTCCGATTTGCCAGGGAATTTAATGATTGTATTGTTCATGGAGTAGACGGTTCCGAAGCTATGCTGGGTTATGGACATAAAATCCTATCAAAGAAATATGACATCCAGGAGCGCGTAAAGTTGATCCATGGATTGCTCCCTGGTATTACTCTTCCAAGAGATCAGTATGATATTATTATCAGCAACAGTATATTACATCATCTTAAAAATCCTCAAGATCTTTGGACAACGATTAAATCTTATGCCGATGGGAGTGCACCCATTTTCATCATGGATTTATTCAGACCTGCCAATGAACAAATTGCCAGGAACCTGGTTGAGAAATATGCAAGAGAAGAGTCCTGGATTCTTAAGTTGGATTATTTCAATTCATTTCTAGCAGCTTACGAAATTGACGAAATCAAGGATCAGTTAAAAGAAACGAATTTGGATTTTCTATCCGTTTACCAGGCTTCTGATCGCCATGTTATTATTTCTGGTTTATCTCCATAGTTTTATTTTTAGGTCACAAAATAATTGATTCAGAAAACTAAATGAGCGATACATTACCAATCCCAAATCTTCATAAAAAATCCCTTGTATGGGATTCACATGGATGCCTGCCATTGCGGCCTGGCGGTCATATTGGTCCAATGCTCGAAAGATATAATGATGCAGGTGTTGATTTTGTCTCGATCAACATTGGCATGGATTTTAATGCAGTTGCAGGTATATTCAAAACCCTGGCTTATTTTCGCAATTTCTTAAAATCAAATTCAGATAAATACGTTCTCATTCGTACTGTAGATGAAATCTTAGAAGCTAAAAAAAATGGCTTGCTTTCTGTCGCTTTTGACCTGGAAGGTACAGAACCACTTGATGGTAATTTGGATATGATCTCTCTTTATTATGAGCTTGGCGTTCGACAAATATTGATGGCCTATAACAAGAATAACCGTGGTGGCGCTGGATGCCAGGATGAAGATAACGGGCTTACCGAATTTGGCCGTGAGATTGTGAAAGAAATGAATCGTGTCGGAATGATTGTCGATTGTTCTCACACGGGATTTCGATCAAGCATGGAAATGATGGAACTTTCCACTGATCCCTTAGTCTTCTCTCACTCAAATCCACTGGTTCTCTGCCAACATGATCGCAACATTCGGGATGATCAAATTAAGGCTTGTGCAAATACCGGCGGAGCCATTGGCATCAATGGCATCGGAATATTTTTGGGATACAATGACACCAGCAGTCAAAGGGTGTTTGAGCATATTGACTATATTGTTAGCTTGGTTGGGTGGCAGCATGTTGGTTTAGGACTTGATTATGTATTTGATCAAGAAGAACTACAATTATTTTTGAAAAGTAATCCGGAAATCTTCCCTCCTGGCAAAAATTATGAATCTGTCGGATTTGTTGAACCGGAACAGTGGCCGGAAATCACCCAGGTAATGATTGACAAAGGTTATACAGAAAACTCAATACGAGGAATTTTGGGGGAGAATTGGTTCAGGGTTGCTAAACAGGTTTGGAAGTACCACTAATAATCAAACCACCAAAAACTTGCCATTTGCGTTTGCTGTTAATAACTCATTTCCACTAACGATTTCTTTGCCCCTTAGAAACACTTGACTTGGATATCCTGTTACTTCCCATCCTTCGTAAGGAGACCAATTAGTATTACTGTGTAACATCGCAGCACTGAGAGTTACTTCTTTGTCAGGATCGAAAATAACCAGGTCAGCATCTGACCCTTCTTGAATGCAACCTTTCCTCGGATATAATTTAAACATTTTAGCAGGGTTTTCACACAATACATCTGTAAGTTGATTGATAGTCAATCTGTTTTTTCGAACACCTTCACTAAAAAGTAGGGTCAATACTGTCTCCACTCCCGGAATACCATTCGGTGTTGCATGAAACTTGCGCTGCCCACTTTCCTTTTGTTCACGGGTAAAAGGACAATGATCCGTACCAACTGTGTTAATCCAACCTTTTTGTATACCCTGCCACAGTAATTCGCAATCACTTTTCTTGCGAAATGGAGGACTTGCAATATAACAATGGCCATCTGGTCCGGAATAACTTTCATCCGAAAAAAGCAAGTACTGGGGACAAGTTTCTGCAACAATAGGCAAGCCCTTTTCTTTTGCTTGATGGATGTCCTGCAAAGCTCTGGCTGAAGTTAAATGAACAATGTATAGTGTAACCCCGGAAGCTTTTGCCAAAGCTATCGCACGGTGAACTGCTTCTATCTCAGCTTCTACTGGCCGACTTACCGGATGAAAAGAAGCTGCCTCTTTACCCTGACTGATTAACCGATCTGTCACAGAATCAATAAGGTCACCGTTCTCAGCATGGAGCATGGCAACTGTATTTAATTCTGCTGCTTTTGCATAAACTTTTAAGAGTTGGTCATCTTGCAACATCATCCCAGCATGTCTGTAAGCCATAAAAGTCTTAAAGCTGCAAGCCCCCATGCCTACAATTGATTCCATCTCACTCGTTGTTGCCTCTGTAAAATCCGTAACGTTACAATGAAATGTGTAATCAACGTAAGATTTACCTTCGGCTAATTGCATCCTCTCTCGCAGCGAATCAGGTAATGATTGGCCTTTTTTCTGAACTGTAAAATCCATGATTGTTGTCACGCCGCCAAATGCTGCAGCCCTAGTTCCGGATGCAAAATCATCGGAAGACCAGGTGCCCATAATTGGGATACCCATGTGGGTGTGAGCATCAATTATACCAGGCAGAATATATTTTCCTTGTGCGTCAACAACGCGATCATAATCTCCAGTATAACGATCAATGATCCCCTCAATTCTCTCACCCTCAATCAACATGTCTGAGTTATAACTCCTTTTTGGAGTGACAATTGTTCCATTTTTGATCAGGATTTTCATGGAGTTAAAATCTCAATAGTTGACATGCCTGATTTGTGAACAATTTTGTCCTAGTCTTTCTTGTACTAAGCGGTTTATTTTATCTTTCTTATATTCACATGGTCAAAGCCATAACTGCCTTGCATGTATGTAATCGGTTTTCAGCTTCCTGATATATGACAGAATGCGACCCATCGATTACCTCATCCGTTACTTCATTGCCTCGATCTGCCGGCAAACAATGCATGTAAATCGCATCATCTTTTGCAATTAATATTCTTCTATCATCACAAATCCAATTGCGGTAGTTTTTGGAGATTTCCAAAGCTTCCTTAGGCTTATGAAAAAGAGATTCTATACCCCAGCTCTTCGGGTATACAATATCAGCGTTTTCGAATGCTGCGTCCATATTGTCGACGATTTCAAATTTAACACCGGATTTTTTAGCATTTTCTTGTGCCTGTTTTAATGTCGAATCCATAAGTTTATATTCAGGTGGATGTGCTAAAGTTACATCAAGTCCAAAGCGCGTCATAAGCATAATCAAACCTTGTGGTACTGACATTGGTTTGGCATAGCTGGGTGCATAAGCCCAGGAAATGGCGATTTTTCTGCCTCGCAGGTCATTGCCAAAAATCTCCCTGATCGTCATCAAATCAGCAAGAGTTTGAAAGGGATGGTCGATATCACATTGCATGTTTAGAACCGGCTTATCAGCCCATTGGGCGACTTCACGAATAAATGCATTACCTTCACCAGGCACCAAATCATGACGGATTGCAATACCGTGTCCATAACTTGACATAATAGTGCCGGTATCTTTCGGACTTTCCCCATGGGCAATTTGTGATGTTTCGGAATCTATAAAGTGAGCATGGCCACCAAGCTGGGTTAAACCTGCTTCAAACGAATTTCTGGTTCGGGTTGATTTGTCAAAAAAGAGCATGAAGAGCGTTTTGTCCGTTAATAATTTATGCGGTTCACCCTTTTTGAATTTGTCCTTCAATTCAATTGCAGTCTCAAGAGCAATTTCTATTTCTGCCTCAGTCCAATCCTGCGTTGAGATAAAATCTCTGCCCCGTAATTCTTCTGTCATTCTAACTCTTCCTTTTCATTCTTAAAGTGTTGTGGGAAAGCAGTATAAAATGCAATTGCTTTATGTAAATGATCCACTGGAACCTGGTCTTGCGGTGAATGAGCGTAAATTTCATTTCCCGGCCCAAAACCAATGGTTGGAATTTTAAGCATCCCCATTGTTGCCACACCATTTGTACTAAAATTCCATTTATCGACAATTGGATTATCACCAAAAACCTGCCGATAGGCTTTCACCCCGGATTGAATTGTGTAATGATCTTCCGCGATGACCCAGGTCGGATAATATTTTTTTGTCGGATACTTTAAGCCGGTATAGCTGGGCGTATCGTAAACCGGGACAATAATTTCGGCCTGAGCTTGTTGAACGCTTGGCAAGTATTTTATTTCGTTTACTGCAGATTCGAGGGTTTCCCCTGCTGTAAGTCTCCTGTCAATGTGGATGGTAGCGCCATCTGCTACTGCGTTTAATGAAGGAGAAGTAGATCTAATCTGAGAGATTGTTATCGTGCCTTTGCCAAGAAACTCGTCCTGTCTTAATCGCTGGTTTAATTGCTCGATATCGGCAATAATAGGCGCCATTTTGTAGATGGCATTCACCCCCCTTTCCGGCATTGCACCGTGGGAGGAAAGACCTTTTGTGACCACCTTCATTTCCATACGACCACGCTGCCCTCGATAGATATTTAAATTGGTCGGTTCGGCAATCACCACACAATCCGGCCGCAATTTATCCTCATTGGCGATATACTGCCAGCACAAACCATCGCAATCTTCTTCCATCACGGTTCCAGTTACATATAACGAAATACCGTCAGTCAATCCCAGTTTTTTGATCAACCCCCCGGCATAAACAATCGATGCTAGCGGACCTTTCATATCACCAGCTCCCCGGCCATAGACAATTCCTTCTTGAATTACTCCTTTGAAGGGATCTCTCTCCCATAATGATAGGTTTCCCACATCTACTGTATCTACATGGGCATCTAGCGCAATTTTTATAGGACCATTGCCTACCCGACCCAAAATATTGCCCATAGGATCGATTGTAATATCATCGTAATCTAATTTTTCCATTTCTTGATTGATACGCTGAATCACATTTTTTTCTTCACTACACATCGATTTCGTTGCAATCAGATCCAAAAGAAAGTTAAGACACTCTTGTTCAAGTTTTTTAGCCAGTTTCAGGAAATCATAATTCATAAATATTCCTATAAATAATAATTCTTTGCTGTTGATTAATCTCGAAATCCATATGTACTAATGCTGTCATCCAGAAGGGACCTATTTGGCCCTTTATACTATGCTTGCTTAAGAGCTTTTTCGATCATATCTAACAAGATCCTTTCAGGATGACAACTAAATATTAGGTTTCAAATTCAAAACAAAATATTTCAAACATTTGATATTGTGATTTTTTGAATATTGTATTTTGATATTTGGTTATTGTTTTATCCTATCAATTCCCATGTATGCTGGTATTTGTCTAACTCAGCTATGGTATACGCATCCATAGGATGCTCACGTTCAGGAATTTCAACTTCTTTTGCATCTCCACACAGCTCTGTTGAGAAATAGCGCTGACCGGTGTCATTAATCATTGTGACTATTGTTTCCATCTCAGGATGTTTTTTCGCCAGTTTCAATGCTGCAGCAACATTACTTCCTGAGGAAATACCGCAAAATATGCCTTCAGAACGCGATAGCCTTCGAGCCATTTCCAGCGCTTCTTCTGTTGTGGTGGTAATTATTCCATTCAGGATGCTGACATTTAAATTTTTTGGAATGAAGCCATCGCCAATTCCTTCAATGCCATGCGGGCCCCATTCTCTATTCGATAACAAAGGACACTCGGATGGTTCGATAGCAAATAATTGCATGGCAGGATTGCGCTCACGAAAATATTTTCCTACACCGGAAATCGTACCGCCGGTCCCTTGCGTTGCAATAAATGCATCAAATTCGCCGCTTGTTTGTTGCCAGATTTCAGGGCCGGTTGTGAGATAATGTGCATCTATGTTATTAGGATTATCAAATTGGGCCGGTACCCAATATTTTTCAGGATCCTGGCTTCGGATCTCCTCCAATTTAACTAAAGCAAGGTCAACGTCACTTTCGCCACCGGGTGTTTCGATGACTTCTGCCCCATAAGCACGATCTAACTTTTTGCGTTCTTCGGACATTCCCATTGGCATTATGATGACGCATGAATAGCCTTTTACCGCCGATACAAAAGAACAACCAATACCGGCATTACCTGTTGAGCATTCAAGAATGGTCATTCCTGGTTTCAGTTCTCCACTTTCTTCTGCTTTTTCAAACATGTGATAATAGATACGATCTTTCAAGCTCCCGCTCGGACTAAACCATTCTAATTTTACCAGAATAGTGGTGTTGATATTTTCCTGTTGAGGAATTCGATTCAGTTTAAGAAGTGGTGTCTGACCTATTGTTTCGAATATATTTTTTGCTATTTTCTGATTTCGTGACCAATCTCCCGCCATATCTTCTCCGTTTCTAATTTAATCCGTACATCTTATTCAAACATGAAGAATATTAAGGACAAATAATAGTTGGGACTGAACTTCGTTTTCTGCGTATCCTTGGTAGATAATGAGTATCTAAGCTTGTCCCAATATTATTACGCTATTTTTCGTTTGCCAATTATCGCTCTTGCAGCTGGTGAATCCTTCATTGGCAATGAAAACCGGCGAATGCCATCAAATTTATGAAGTGCGGCTGCAACTGCAGGTGCAGTTGGAACCAGACCGATCTCCCCTACTCCTTTAGCACCAAAGGGTCCTTCCGGCTCCGTTTCTTCTATCACAATCACTTCAACTTCCGGCATATCCTTCGCTCGCAAAATGTGCAGCGAACGCAAATCATACTTTTGCGGAGCGCCATTTTCTAATCGTAATTCCTCCGTTAAAGCATATCCTAATCCCATATGGATAGAACCTTCGATTTGTCCTTCCAACAACTGGGGATTTAGTGCTTTACCCACATCATGGGCTGCTATCACCTTCTCGACTTTTCCATCATTATCTAAAATGACAACTTGCGTCGCAAATCCATAGGTAATATGCGTTCGCTGTTCTTGCGACATGTCATCTATTTTAGTGGTTTTATCATCGACTACTTCGCCGATATATTCCCTGCCAACCAGTTCCTTTAGATTGGCAGTTTCCATATCATTTCGTAATTTCTGAGCAGCCATTTTAACCGCATTACCCGCCAACAAGCTACCACGAGAAGCGGTTGTCATTCCGCAGGGAACAGGTTTTGAAGTGTCAATTTTCACTCGCACTTTACGAGGATCGAATCCTGTTACTTCACAGAATACTTGCACCATGATGGTCAATAAACCTTGACCCATTTCAGTAAAGCCCGAGTAAATGGTGATCGTTTCATCCTCTTCAATGACAATATGGGCTTGACCACTTTCAGGCATGCCATTTCCAATTCCAACATTTTTGATGCCGCATGCAATCCCAGCGTACTTTGCTTTACGATACTGATCCTTAACAGCCAATAACGTCTTTTTCATTCCGACTGACTTTTTTAATACTTGCCCGGTGCTAAACATATCACCTACATCCAGAACATTGCGCCAGCGTATTTCCCAACCATCAATACCAACCTTTTCCGCCAAAATATCCAGCATGCTTTCAATGCCAAATGCAGCTTGGTTGGCGCCGAATCCCCGCATAGCGCCGCATGGCGGATTATTCGTATAGACCGCAAGTGACTCAATATCAACATTGGGGACTTTGTAAGGGCCGCAGCCATGGCCTGCCGCTCTTTCCAAGACTTTGGCGCCAACCGATGCATAAGCGCCTTTATCGCCTATCATACGGGCGAAAACAGCCGTTATATGGCCATCTTCATCACAGCCGACTTTATATTCCATTTCTATAGGATGACGTTTGGGATGAAATCGAATACTCTCCATTCTGGATAAGGTTATTTTAACAGGACGATTTGTAATCTTTGCCAGTACCGCTGTTTGCCCCTGAATGGACAAATCTTCTTTGCCGCCAAAAGCGCCGCCGTTAGGAACCAAAGTAACATGCACCTGATCTTCTGCTAGCCCAAGGACAGAAGCAACCTGGGCACGATCGTCGAAAATCCCCTGTCCCTGGCTATAGAAATTCACTGTGCCATTTTCAGGGATCGCCAGGCAACTTTCCGGCTCAAGAAATGCATGCTCGATCATTTGGGTTTGAAATGTATGGCTGACCACATGCGCGGAATTCGCAAAAGCGCTTTTTGCATCGCCGCGTTTTAAAACTGTTTTAGATAATAAATTCCCATCGGGATGGATTTTGTAGGCATTCTCTTCAAGAGCATCATGAGGGTTGGTTATAGGTGGTAATTCTTCATATTCGATTTGTATTTCTTCGATGGCACCGCGGGCAATAATTTCTGACTCTGCAGCCACAGCTGCCAAAATATCTCCAACGCAGCGGGTTTCTTCACCCTCCGCAACAAATTGCGGCCAATCTTTCGTGATCAAACCCTGGTATCGCTGCCCGGGTATGTCTTTAGCAGTGATCACGGCATGAACACCGGGTAGGTTTTCAGCCCGGGTTGTATCGATTTTTTTCAAGAGACCGCGGGGGCTGGGAGAAAATAACAGCGCTCCATACAGCATCCCTTCAACATTCATATCATCGATGTAAAGTCGATCTCCTAACGTTAACTCGGCGGCTGAAACCCGTGGTAAAGAGGTCCCGACTTTGCCCGAATAATCCAGTTCTGGGGGCGCCTCGCCCTGGAACATCTTGCCGGCAGTCTCGATGGCATCGACGATCTTAACGAACCCGGTACAGCGGCAAATATGCTGGTTCAATGATTTGGCGATGTCCTCTCGAGTCGGATTCGGGTTTTGAGATAATAAAGACTCCCCTCTCACCACGATACCGGGAATGCAAAATCCGCATTGCAAACCCGCCTTCGCCATAAAGGCATGGCTCCAAATTTCCCGTTTCTGTTCGGTAAATCCTTCCAGGGTTACAACCGATTTCCCAATAACTTTGCTGATGGGCACAACGCAGGCAACCATGGCTCTTCCATCAATTAGGACCACGCAACAGCCGCATTGTCCCAACGGGCTACAGCCGTTCTTGGGTGATGTAATGTCAAACTGATTTCGTAGAACTTCTAATAGATTCGTCTCTAACCCTGTTTCGACAGAAACAAATTTACCATTCAAATGAAATGAAATCTGTTCGACTTGTGATTCAGCAAACATTTTGGCTCCTGGAAATTAAATAGCTAAATTCAAAAATTTCGTAATCATAAATCTATTTCAAAATAACTAAGTTATCTAATTAAATTGAGAAATCAATATTTCAATGGTAATTTGCACCTTTCACTGATTAAAATGAAACAAAGTTTTCCAATTCTATACGGACCGATTTCCACAGCTCATTGAAAAAAAGTTTGACTAACTAAATCATTTTTTATTATTATTAATGCTATCCTATTATTATTTTAACTCAAATTATATTGAGATATTCAGCTACAGTTGGGAGACTTGGTCTGGTTTAAGATAGATTTAAAACTAAGTATTTTGTTTAACGTTAGACCTCTAATAAGATTGTAAGTTGTAACTTAATTAGGTTGACACAAATTATCGAATGATTTGAAAAGTATGGAGGCAAAAATGTTGTCGGTTGAAAAACTTTACGAACAAATGAGATTAAAACTAAATCGTATTGTCCCGGAATTTGAATTGCGTTATAAAGCGGAATTGGTTTACGAGATCAACCGATTGAAAGTGGAAAAAAATGCTGTAATTTTGGGCCACAATTATATGGAGCCGGCATTGTTCCATTTTGTCCCGGATTATGGCGGGGATTCTTTAGAGCTTAGCCGCAAGGCAGCGGAAACCGACAAAGACATTATCATATTTTGCGGTGTCCGGTTTATGGCTGAAACTGCCAAGATATTAAATCCTGAGAAAACGGTCTTGTTGCCGGCCAAAGAGGCGGGTTGTTCTTTAGCCGCCAGCATTACCGCGGAAGATGTTCGCAATCTGAAAAGCAGGTTCCCGGGAATTCCGGTGGTGACTTATATCAATACTTATGCAGACGTAAAGGCCGAGTCTGATATTTGTTGTACTTCCGGGAATGCAGCTGCGGTTGTAGAATCTTTGGATACGGATATTGTCATTTTTCTCCCGGATGAATATTTAGCCAGGAATGTTGCAAGAGAGACCGGCAAAAAAATCATTTTCCCAAATGGTAACGATAACGGACATTCCGAGAAGAATCATGATTTCCAGCTCATCGGGTGGAATGGTTTATGTGAAGTTCACGATAAATTTACTGTCGAAGATATAAAAAATGCCCGTGCCCAATTTGAAGATGTGGTTATTTTGGCTCATCCGGAATGCAGCCCGGAAGTTGTGTCAGCTTCCGATTATTCCGGAAGCACAACTGCAATGATTAAGTACGTGGAAAAAACTGCTGCAAAGAGATATTTATTGCTAACGGAGTGTTCCATGGGAGATAATGTGGCCGCCGCCAACCCGGAAAAAGAAATGCTGCGGTTTTGCAGTGTCAGATGCTCGCATATGAATCAAATTACACTTGAAGAAACTTTGAATGCTTTGAAATTCAATCGATACGTTATTGAAGTTCCGGAAGATGTAAGGGCCAAAGCTTATGATGCTGTAGAAAGAATGCTTGCGATTGGTTAATAAAAAGTCAGTAAAGATAAATCCATAAAGGTTATTAGAAATTATCAAATTTTGATTTAAGTGCGTTATTTAATTGTCATTAGTCATTTTGTCATTGACCAAATGACAATGAATGACAAAGCAAATGATAACCAATGCAGACGCACTATTTACAAAACTACCCAAAGCAACGGAGTGCAAGATAAATAATCTTGAAGAGGAATTAAAGCGCAAGGATCATATCATAGCCGTTGTCACAGAAGAGGTGTTAGAGCTTAAAAAATAACTTGCCAATTAGGCAGATACCGTCATTTGAGTATGGAGATCAAATTGGATCTATCAGACAATGGGGATGAATACGACGGTGATTAATTTCTGATTTTGTTAAATAGCTGCGATACTCCTGGCTAAGATAACAGCTGCCGTTATCGGATTGAACAACTTTCGGTTTTTTATTTGTTGTTTTAAATGCTTGTTGAGTTGCGGCTTTGATGGTATCACCAGTCATTGATGTGCAAAGATTGTAATACAAAGGCAAAGAAGAAAAAATATTTATAAGAAGAAAACAAAAAAAAGAGCAAAAGAACAACGAATAAAATGGAATATACAACTAAATGAATCTAGAATTTTTAAACAAAAAGTAGCATGAGCACTAAACTAAAATATCTCAAAACGTCTGGTTTTTGTGTGAAACAATTGGGCTTGAATTTATGAATAATAGCTCCTTTTTTAAAAATTTTATTTGTAGAGTTGGTGGTTTACCTTCAAATACTTTTCAAAGTTTAAGAGTAAACTTAACTTTCAATAATCTGATTAAATATTTTGATATTGAATTAAAAATACAAAATAAACAACAAACAGTTTCTAAAATTTTTTTTAATTGTGTCGCATTGGTTACTGAAACAAAAGATAGGGGATTTTTACTTAACACAAAAAGGAAATTATTAAAAGGAATAAATATTAATGAAAATGAATTAGCTCTTTTGAAAAAATTAATCCCCATTGAAAAATGGAAAAATGTCAAAGATTTAAATCACTTCTTAATATCTAAATTTAAACTAAAAGAAGAAATAAAAAGATATTATTTTATAGAAACTTCCGAAATTCGTCAAAAATTAAAATCTTTAATAATTGATTCTGATTTTCAAAAGGGCTTATTGATATCAAGCTCATCACTTTACAATACTCAAAATCTTTATTTGGAATCTTCGAATAATAACTTAAATGGAAGATTAGAGCAAATAGAGAGAGGATTAATCCGGTATTTTTCACGTATGGTAATGAAAGCAACTCCTTTTGGAACATTCTGTAGTATTATACCCGGAAAGATACTGAGCAACTCAGGGAAGAATACACTTAACAGGTTATACTTTAATGCAGATCCACAAAAAAAAGAAAGTTTACTACAAACAAATAAAGAACTTTATGGAAATTTGATTGAATATTGCAAGAATCACAAAGGAATAAACAGATGGTTGAATCTTGAGCTCAATTCTACAATAGAATATAAAAAGGAATCTCTATCTTTTTTGACCGAACAAAAAGGTCAAGAAATATTTCAAGAACTTGCTAATAACCCTGTTTTAGAGTTATTAATTAATGAACTACAAAGAATTTCTATAATTACATATGATAAACTCTTTAAATTAATTGTATCTAATCAAAAAATAGATGCTAAAGAAAAAGAAATTGAATCGTATATAGATAGATTAATTGAAATTGGATTTATTCGTTTCAAAATTGGTATTCCTGAACAAGAGGTAAATTGGACTGAAAAATTATTAAGTATTCTTTCTAACTTAAAAGATAAAAATTCAAAAAAAATAGTTGATTTATTAGAACAATTAATAAATAAAACCAAGAAATTTAAAACTTCAGATGTCAATGATAGAAAAAAAATATTACATTATTTAAACAAAAAAATTGAAAAAACTTTTAACCAATTAAATATTATCCCAGATTTAAGAATCGATCTTCCTTTCTACGAAGATGCAACCGCCGATTGCAAAGCAAACATATATATAAATAATCAATTTGATTGTATTGAAAAAAGTTTAATAGATTATATAAAAATGACCAGAAAAATGGCGTACCCAAGAATGGAACAAATATCAATGCGTCATTTTTTTGAAAAGAAATACAAAAATTCAGATATAAAAGTGACATTACTTGATTTTTATAGAGATTTTTATAAAGATCACTATAAAAATCATTTAGAAAAATTACAAAAGATAAATTATTTTAATATAGAAACAAATAGAGAATTAGAAAATTATAATATTAATAATCCGTTTAATCTTAAAGAAATTGAAATAATACAACAGGCAAGCAAAAGGATTAATAATCTAATACTAACGAAGTGGACGAAAGACCTTGATGCTGAAAAAATAACAATTAGTTCAAAAGAACTTGGTGAAATAACTAAATCTATAGGAGAGGTACCAAACTCTCCTTTTTCAGTTTCATTATTTTCACAATTATTTTTTACAAATTCTAAAAAGAATGAAACTCAAATAGTCATATCCGGAGGAAAATATTTACTTGGATTTGGTAAATATTTTTCGAGATTTATGTATTTATTTGGCAAAAAACAACAGAAGGAATTGTTTGAAAATAATATTGAGTCAAATGATATCATATCTGCCGAAATATGTGGTGATGCTAATTTTAATGCAAATCTTCATCCCCCTTTATTTAAATGGGAGATAGGCTATCCTACTTCTGAAGGAGGATCAACAGAAAATGAAATAAAAATAACAGATATCGTAGTTGAGAAGCATCCTATTAATAACTCATCACTCGTACTTAAACATTTAACTGAAGAAAAATATATTTTACCTTTTGATCTTGGATTTTTAAATCCAATGATGAGACCAACGTTATATCAGTTATTATCAAAATTTTCACCGCCTAATAGCTATACTTTTCCAGTACCCAATAAAATACCCCAATTAAATAAGAATAATAACTCTGATAAAAATAAGAAAATAATTGATACTCCAAAAATTGTTTATAGACCAAGAATAGTTTTTAATGATAATATTATTATTGAAAGAAGGTGTTGGATAATACCTTCAATTGAATTCCCAGCTATTAGACAAAATGAAAATGATGTTGATTATTTTATACGAATTAACAGATGGACTAGGGATAATAAAATTCCTGAAGAAGTTTACGCAAAAATAAATGTGATTCAGGCGAAAGAGCAATTAGTTAACGGTAATGATGAGATTGAACAAAGTCAGGAGTCTTCTGAATTATTAACAAATAAGAAAGAAGAGACTACTGAAATTATTAAATCTGAGAAAGAGGTTGAAAAGAAAAATCCAGAAGACAAAGAAAAACGAAAAAAATACTCTAGAGATCATTACAAACCCCAATACATAGATTTTAGAAATCCATTATTAGTAAATCTTTTTGGTAGAATAACTGTAAACCTAAAAAACTATGAGGTCCACCTTGAAGAAAGATACCCCAATGAAAATGACCTTTTTGAATATAATGGAAAAAAATTCGTAACAGAACAGATTTTTCAGGTAAATATATAATCAGAATAATATAGAGATTTTTTGTGGAAAAAAATGAAAAAACTTGGATCAGTGTTCATCTTTTTTTTAAAGGTGATATTTATTCAAATCATTGTGATAAAATAATATTAGAAGTTATCGATACATTTATTAATAAATTTAAAAGTGAAAAAATAATAGAAAAATTCTTTTTTGTAAGATACAATGAGTTAGGTTCTCATATGAGACTTAGGCTTTATGGTGACAAAAAAATATTGAATGATCAAGTTATTAAAATGTTTGAACAACATATTGTGGACAGTTTTCCATTACAATTATTTAATATTCCATATGGTATAGAAACAGATAAAAATTATTTATGGATAGATTATGAACCAGAAATAGATAGGTATGGTGGAAAATATGGAATAACAATAGCAGAGGATTTTTTTTATTATTCAACTCTGTGCAGCATAAAATTAATAAAGACTATGGTAGATGGAGATAGTTCAGATAGACTTGGAAAAGGATTAGTCTCAATGTTAGTTTTATTATATATATTTTTTGAAGATCAACAAGAAGCTTCTGTTTTTATACACAATTATGGGAAAAATTATATTAAACCATTTGCAAAAAATGAAAAAGAGATTATTCAATTGACAAATGCTTTTAATAATGGATTTTATAAACAATCAGAAAGCATGATTAAATATACGCTTACAATTTGGGAAGCTTTACAAGAAGATATAGACATTAACCCAATATTAAATTTATACAAAAATAAATTACTTTGCATTAAAAATAATTTATTCGATTTACAAAATAAAAACTTACTTTCATGGAATTCGCACATTTTTAAAAATTGGAATATTTCAATACATAAAATTATACCCAGTTATATTCATATGATGAATAATCGATTAGGAATATCTATAAAAGATGAATCCTACTTAGCTCATATATTACACCGATCTTTAGAAAATGTTAATTCACCTATATAGAGAATAAATGAAAACAAAAGATATATTTTTAGAAACTGCTATACGCATCGGTAACCGTCTTATACAAAATGCTATTTGGTCTGGTGAAGAATGTACATGGTATGTCATGGAAGCTGAAATAATAAACATGAAAAGTAGAAAAGCCAAGAAAGTTAAAGCGGGTGGTACCATTTACCAAGGAGCAGCAGGAATTGCTCTTTTTTTATTAGAATTATATAAAATTAAAAAAGACGAAGAGTTAAGCAAAACAATAAAGGGCGCAATAAACTATTCAATAAATTTTGCAGATAAATTACCTATTAATAGCTTTAGTTTTTATTCTGGTAGGGTTGGTATAGCCTTTGCCGTAAAAAAAACTGCATTATATTTAAACGAAAAAAAATATTTACCTATTGCAAAAAAAATACTGACACCATTAAAAGGAAATGAAACTTCTGATTTGGGTATAGATATTATAGGTGGAGCTGCCGGAGCTATTCCTATATTATTGCAAATGCACAATATATTTAAGGATGATTTTTGTCTTGATATGGCCATTAATTTAGGCGAAAATCTGATATCAAAAGCACATATGGAACCAACAGGTTGGTCATGGGATTCTGATAATAAATCAATTTATAGAAATTTGTTGGGATATGCCCACGGATCTGCTGGAATAGGACATGCATTTATAGAACTTTTTCATGCGACAGAATCTGACTATTTTTTATATGCTGCCGAACAAGCATTTCTTTATGAAAGACAATTTTTTAAAAATGAAATTTTTAACTGGCCTGATTTTAGACATGTAGAATTATATGAATTCATTTATAACAATGAACTGGATAAACTTAAAACTACATTAAATAATAACCTGTTTATTCCTTATAGCACCAAATATATGAACGCCTGGTGCCATGGCGCCCCAGGAGTCGCTTTATCAAGAATTAGGGCGAATAAAATTACACAGGCGGAAGTTTATAAAACAGAAGCAGAAAACGCAATTCAAGGTACAATCCTCTCTCTGGAAATCAAAAAAGATTCAAATTATTCTCTATGCCACGGATTAGCAGGTAATTGCGACGCATTAATTGAAGCTGCATATTGCTATAATGAACCTAAATATTATAAAATTGCGGAGAAATTTGGACTTGTAGGTTATAATAATTTTGAAAAAGCTGAAAAAACATGGCCGTGTGGTACTTTAGAATCAGTATCAGATACAAGTTTAATGTTAGGTGAAGCTGGCATAGGTTATTTCTATCTCAGGCTGTATTCAAAGAATGTGCCATCAGTCTTACTGTTAACCAGTGAAAGATGTAAAAAGAAAAAATTCATTAAAAATTACAAAAGTCTGCAGAAAAAATATATCGACTATTATTTTGGAAATACCATTAAATCGATTAAAAAAAGTGAATCCCCTAATGCAGAATCTTTATTCAATCTAGATTTCCAAATTGGAAAAAATATTTCAGATGTTACAAAGATTTACAATTATATTAATGAATATGCACATTCAAAAAATAAAAGTTCTAATAATGAATATATTAAAGATTTATCTCAAATTGAAATAAGAAAATACGAATTATCTATCGGATTGACCTGTTTCTATAAGGAGTTTTTATATAATCTTGTTAAAAAAAATCCGGAGAGTATTGACTGGAATAATATAATTATTAGATTAATGCCAACTACAGAAATTTTTAGGTGCAATCAAAGCTTTGGGCAAAGTCACGTAAATAATACAGATAGTAAGTATTTTATAGTATATCGTTATCAAAACAGTTACACAATTAGGGAAATAGTACCCTTTGTTTATTCTATATTAGATTTAATTGGTAAAGGAAATAGCCTAAAGAACATTGTAGTTGGTGTTTCAAAATTACTTAATAACGAAATTCAAACTAATCTTGATTACATAATGAAACTCGTTACCGATCAGCTTAAAGAAATGTATAAAGCGAATTTTATATCTTTTGAAAAAAATGTTTTATATGAGGATTTTATTATTCAAACTTCCCAAGATGCTGTATCTGAAAACCTTAATAAGATATCAAGTTTTGAAAAATCAACTACTTTAATTTTTCAAATACTTAGAACATCAAAAAAACATATATTAAGCACAAAGGACAATCTGTATAGACTTTACCAGATTGATCAGTATATGAGTAATTTGATTGTTTATTTGGAGAAACTAAATATGCTGCATTATTATGATATATATATTGAAAAATATAAATCAGCAAATAAAAAAAGAGAAAAAGTATATTTAAATTTTTTAGATCTACTTGGCAAAACCTTTAAAAACCTGAAAGATTATTATATTATTGACCAATAATATATAGAAAATTTATTAATGATGAAACACGAACATTCAGTACCCTGGTTTAATAAGGATTTAGATAAATATGCACAATGGACAATAAAAATTGCCGATAAAATTAAAGATATATATCCTGATTGTGGTATTGGTATTGCCGGATCATTAGCGTTAGGGTCGCATTCAAAAAAAAGCGATATAGATTTATTGGTTATAGATAAAGCTGTTAAAAGTAATAAACAATGTGTTTTTTTAAAAAATGGATTTATCGAAACAAACATATTGTATTTTAATCCAGATACAATTAAAAATCGATGCAAAATTTGGATTAAGCAATTTAATGGACAACATATAACTTATATTTATATGTCTGAAATTCTGTATGACCCTAAAAACTATTTAAGGGATGTAAAAAATTATGTTTTACAATTGATAGATAAAGTTCAAAATGAAAATAAGGAATTAATTGAAAATTGCAAAACAGATTTACTAGAATGTAACAATAAAATACTTGCAAATGATCTTAATACAACTTATTTTTTTGATCAAAACACCAGACTGTCTGCAATAATAAATTTATGGTTTGTTACTAACCAAAAAACAAATTTAAGTAAAAATGATGATAAATGTTCTTTTGAAACAATTAAAAAAAATAACTTTGGATTTTATAAGTTATTAAAAAAAGTATTACATGATTGTTCTGCAAAGAATACTGATTTGGAAAAATTATCTAACATGTGTTAGGTATAATATCAACTCACATTCACTAAAAGGAGACAGTTATGAAAAAATTAAAGCTAAACTTGGACGATCTTAAGGTTGAATCTTTTGAAACAACCCCCGAACAACCTAAACCAAAAGGCACGGTTGTAGGGAATGCCGAGCCTACTGAACTCCAACCTTGTGACTATTCAGAAAACCCAACAGATTGTTTGTGTGTTACTTATGCTGCTACCTGTCCTAACACTTGTTATAATACTTGCGCTAGTACTTGCAGTACTTGCGGCAGTACCTGTGAACAGACATGTGGAGAACATTGTCACTCTACCTGGCCCGCACCTGGCTGCACAGATTAATAAATTAGTAAATTAAGCGCGTTCGTCTAGTGGTTTTTTTAGGACGCCTCGTCTTCCACGTGGAAACGGTGGTTCAAATCCATCACGCGCTACTCCTAAAAATTCTTAATTCTTCATTTCTTTGGCAACAAAAATACTTATATAAAACTTTGGTCAAGTCTTATTTTGTGTGTAAAAATCATAGGAAGTTATGCTGGGATAACAGGTTATTGTTTTCTTCATTATTGTCTGGTACGATAGTTTTTCGAATATTCTTTAATAAGGTTAAATCCAGATCGCTTATAGTCACTCTCCTCCAGCGATAAGAGGCACGGATTAGCACACCAAAAACAAGTTTCATAGCTCTTTTTTCATTTTGATGTTGTGGAATAATCTTTGTACGCCGCTTTTCTTCGCTCTTTCAATGAGATTGGTGGTCCGAATTAAACGACGATGACCCATAGGAAAATCTAATTGGATTAAACAAGAATCCAGGTCTTCAGTAAAACAGCGGATCAAGGCAGGGTATTTATCCACATATTTATCAATAAATTTTTTGGGTAGTGCTTCTGCAGCCTCTTTATCGGAGGCATAATAAATAGCATGGAGTTGGGCTTTAATCTCTGCTTGAGTATCTTTTGGTATTTTATTATTAAGATTTCTCATTTTGTGGGTAATGCATCGTTGACGTTTTGCTTTAGGAAAACTTCCAACAATCGCCTTTATTAACCCTTTATGGCCATCGCTGATTACTAACAACGGCTTTGCTGAAGTATCTGCTCGGCACTTCTTAAAATAAATGAATCCATAACCTGTCAATGATTCTTGTTCCAATAATTTGTTGAAATGAAGCTCCTCGGGGCAGAGCCCCGAGGTATCTAACTAGGTTTTTACATATCAAAAAGAGTTAACCAATATTAAAAGCTAATTTATAAAAGATGAAAAAAGAAACGATTACATTCTCAGAATCTATTAAATATTTTAAAAGATTATTATTCTTAATAAAACCTTACTGGGGTAGATTAGCCAAGGGAATGTCTCTTAGTGTTATTATGGGTCTATTAGGAATGATTACACCATATTTAACAAAACTATTAATAGATCAGGTCTATCCATCTCAAGATATAAAACTAATGCATGTTTTAGTAATTGGATTACTTACCATAGGTATTGCATCGGTATTAGTTGGTTCAATACAAGGTTATTTTAATTTATATATTAATTCAAAATTGAATATCTCTATAAGTTTATTGTTTTATAATCATTTGCAACATTTAAGAATCCGTTTTTTTGATGAACATCGTGTTGGTGAAATAATGAGCCGTTTTGGGGATGTTAGTAAATCACTAAATACGGTAAATAAGGTTTTACAAACAATTTTTGTAAATGGGATATATCTTCTTTTAGTTCCCCCATTCCTATTTCTTCTTAATTGGAAGTTAGCTATTGTTGCATTAATAAGTATACCTTTTACAATTATTATTATTGCCTTTATGGGTAAGTTTCTAAGAAAATACTGGAAAAAAACATCGGAAGCATATGCAGATTTAAATGCATTTCAATTTGAGATGCTAACTAATATACGTACTGTAAAATCTATGGTACTAGAAAATTATGTATATCAAGAAAATAAAAACCAAAATGAAAATGCTTTTAGATTACAACTTAAAGCAGCCGGATTAGGCCAATTACTTGGGCTATCAAATGGCATCCTAAATGTAATGAATACTACTTTATTGACTTGGTTAGGGTGGACCTTTATTTTATCACAAGAAATGAGTTTGGGAGATTATATTGCATTCTTATCATATATTGCTTACGTACGTAATCCCTTAAGTCAAATTATAAATTTATTTTCTGAATTTCAGCAATCAGCGGTAAATTTAAATCGTATGTTTGAATATTTAGATTCACCAACAGAAATTGATCCTGTAAACTCATATCAGCCTTTAAGTAAAATTTCATATCCACTTTCAGGAAATATTGAGATAAAAGACCTAACTTTCGGATATGATCCAAAGATAGTAGTTTTAAAAAGTATTAACTTAACTATTGAGCGTTCATCGATCATCTCAATAGTTGGTCCAAGTGGTTCAGGCAAAACATCTTTATTACGGTTATTAACTTGTATTGAAACGCCACAGAGCGGAAGCATTACATTTGATGATAAACCAATCAATGCCATCCCATTACCAGAATTGCGAAAACAAATATCAGTAATATGGCAAGAATTTAGCATGTTTAAAGGTTCTATTCGAGATAATCTTACCCTAGGAATAAATGATATCGATGAAAAAATAATAATGAATGCTATTAAAACTTCAAAATTAGATGATTTAATTTATTCTTTGCCCGACGGAATAGATACACCAATTGCAGAATGGGGAGCTACTTTATCAGCCGGACAAAAACAAAGGCTAGCCATTGCGAGAGCCATTATTAGAAATACACCAATTTATATTTTAGACGAAGCCACATCTAATATTGACATGAAAACAGAAGAAGAAATGCTTCAAAATTTGTTTAATAAACTAAAAAATAAAACCATTATTTATGTTACTCACAGGTTATCAATTGCTAGGTTAGCTGAAAAAGTATGTTTTATTGAAGCGGGAAAAATAATTGATTATGGTAGTCATAATCAGCTTTTAGATAGATCTGAAAAATATAGGCAAATGTATTCAAAATAAAAATAATGTGATGTGAAATTCTGAAATGAAACTTTTTTCAAAAAATATTAACAAAATAAATAATAATTTATTAACTCTACCTGAAATTGAGGTAAAAGAAAATTTTACAATTCGGTTTGTTCGAAATGCTGTAAGTATGATATTTGTGGTTTTACTTCTTGTTTTCTTAATTGCATCGGTGATTATTTTTACAGTTAATGTGGAATTAACTATTGATGCAAATGGAGTATTAGAACCATCGGATATAACTTATATCCATACAATAGAATCTGGTTTTATTAAAAATATTTTTGTAGAAAGTGGTGATACAATTGAAGTAAATCAATCGTTGGCAGTACTAGATTCAGTTGATTTAAAAAGAAATTTACTTGAAATACACTCGGAAATTGCCTCTATTGAGAATAAAAACCAATTTGAATTTGCAAATATTAATTTCAGAAAGCAACAAAGCAAATATTTACTAAATAAAGCTGAGACACAATTAATGCGTGCAAAAGCTGATTTTCGTAATAAGATAGCCAACTTTATTAAAAATGCGAATGTAGATTCTATATACAAGAATTATCAAATTGGCTCACATATTGCGCTTGATTATGCTATGTCAGAAATTTTAACTGCCAAAGGGGACATTAAATTAAGAAATCTCGAATTAGAAATGAATGCATTAAAAGAATATGATATTAAAGCTTTGCGTATCAAATTAAGTAATCTATACACAAAACAAGATATTATAGAAGAGAAAATACAAAACACAGTAATTAAGTCTCCAGTTAATGGGATAATTTTGAATGAAGATATAAATAAGTTAAATAATAAATATATTGCAAAAGGTGAATTGCTTTTTGAAATAGGTAGTATCAATAGTTGGGATGTTGTATTATTTGTGCGAGAAAATGATATTCATCAAGTACTAAAAGGCGCTCATGTTAAAATAGAGCTTAAGGCTCTTCAATCTACAGAAGGATTTGAGCTTTATGACGCAAGGGTGGTTTCTACGGCAGCGGAACAGGTATCGGATAATAAAATATATTCAAATTTTTCTGGGCTATATAGAGTAACAGCAAAATTACATAATGAGGATATTAATAGACTAAATTTATCAAAGTTGAAATTTGGATATAGTGTAAAAGGTAAAATAGTTACAAAATCTGGTAAAATTTATAGATTATTATTACGGTACTTTAATGATTTTTTCTAGACCAATTATTTATTTATGAATGAAGAACAAAAGTATTTTGACGGAACATTTTGTTCAATTCCACCAATTTTTTTCAAAAAAGAACTTGGATCTGTTACCGGCAAAAAAGTAAAAGTAGCAGTTATTGACAGTGGGTGGAAATGTTCTTGTATAGATTCACGTATACACCATGGAATCGGTATGGTCAGTAGAAAAGATGAATTAGAATTGGCACTTTCTGAAGATTTTAATGATAGAATTGGCCATGGCACTGCCATTACTGATTTAATTTTACAAATTGCTCCAGATGTTTCAATATTTCCTGTTCGTGTTTTTGGGGATAGGTTAGAAACATCAATTGATATTCTTGTCGAAGCAGTAAAATGGTCAATCCGAAATGATATAAACATTATTAACTTAAGTTTAGGTACTCTAATTAAAGATGCTCTAATTCCACTTTATAAGATATGTGAAATTGCTCGAAGAAAAGGAATTGTTATTGTATCATCCAATTCAAATTCAGATAATTGGAGCTACCCAGCTATTTTTGAAAACTCAATAGGTGTTACTTCAGCATATTTCAGCAATCCGTTTTATTATATCTTTAACAATAATGAGGCAATAGAATGTATTGCTAAAGGTCAAAATCAATTTGCACTTTGGTTAGATAATGAAAGGAGATACTTATCAGGTAATAGTTATGCTACCCCAAACATTACAGGTATAATTTCTCTTTTTATTGAAAAGTTTCCAAATATTTCTTTAGAAAAAATTCGGCATCTACTTTTGTCATTTTCAAACAATCAACATTAATTATATTTTGAAATAGCAATCTTAAAATTTACATTCCATTTGGTGGGAGTAAGCGCCAAAGAGCAGTATATAAGATCTAAAGGATCAGCTGATTTTAATCAGATGAATAAACTTTTTTCAAGAGAAATTTCAGAGATTTATAAGTTAATTAATTAATTAATAATTCATATAATCTAGGTTCTTAAAAAGAAATCGCTGAAGTTTCTTCGGATTGCAAATGTACTTCAACTTAGGTATCAGCTTGTCTTACTAAGTTTGAATGAATTGAGGGATTGAGATTGTCCCTCCAGCAGTAATAAAAAAGGCCCTTTTTATTTAAGGGCCTTTTTTTATTTGATTCTTTTTATTCCGAATCAATTCATATTTTTTACCGCGATCAAAGATATTTCCACATTTGCATCCCTAGGTAACCTTGCTACTTGCACTGCTTCTCTTGCAGGAGGTTTATCACCAAAAAATTCTGCGTAAACACGGTTAACCGCATTATAATTGTTCAAATCCTGTAAAAAGACCGTTGCCTTCACAACATCATCGTAATCCATTTCTGCAGCTTTTAAAACAGCTCCCAAATTTTTTAACACCTGCTTTGCCTCTGCTTCAATGTTGTCCTGAATTAATTCACCCGTTTTCACATCAAATGCAATTTGCCCCGAACAATAAAGCGTATTGCCAACAAGGACTGCCTGGCTATACGGACCAATCGCTGCAGGTGCATCCGTTGAAGAAATTATAATCTTTTCGATTGATGATTTTGCTTGATAATTATTTCCACAACTAAATTGTAAAATCGAACCAATGACTAAACATCCCAGAACAAAATTTCGTCTCATCTCTTTCTCCAAAATTTTTTGGTTATGGATTTAATTGAATTTCTCCCCGGTAAATTTCATTAACTGTGCCGGTTAACCAAAATTCTTTCAATCCCTCATCGAAATCTATTTTTAATGATCCTCCTAAGACATTCACATTTACCGGAGATTTTAAATGATGGATTTTTGCAGTGATTAATACACTAGCAGTTGCACCCGTACCACAGGCAAGAGTCTCGGCTTCAACACCTCGTTCATAGGTTCTTAAATCAATTTCAATGTTTGATTTTATCTGAACAAAATTTACATTTGTACCTTTATAAAAATGTTTATTTTGAGCTATTCTGGCACCCAATTGTTGAACATCCAAAGAAGCAATTTCAGGACTATAAAGAATATAGTGCGGCACTCCAATTTCCACATAACCGCCAACTTCAAGTTCCAAATCCGGAATCATTGGTTTCCTTAGGAGAAGATTTTGTGGAACATTCATTTTAACGCTGATATTATCTCCATTGATTTTCCCCTCATGACAATCAAGTATTGAGTCAAAATTTGCACTATTTTTAATGATGCCCAATTTCCTGGCGAAATCCACAATGCTCCTGGATCCGTTACCGCACATCTCTGATTCGATTCCATCTGCATTAAAATATCTCATTTTGAAATTTAATTTATCACTTTTGTGAAGTAAGATCAATCCATCTGCACCTATTCCCGTCCTGCGAGCACAAAGCTTTTTAATAAATTGATTATTTGAAATCGGAAATTGCAATAGGCGGTCGTCTATTATGATGAAATCATTTCCGGTTGCAGAATATTTTGAAAAGGAAATCAATTGAAGATTCATTTTAATAAATTGCTTTGAATATCAAAACTCTGAGATGAATAAGAACCATCAAAAAATAACCAGAATTTCCAAAAAGAAGCAACCCGTTATGTATAATAAACCGAAAGTTTAATTATTGGCTTTTATAAAGCTCATGTTTTTCAATGTACAATTCTACATCTTTAGGAACAAGATATCTGATAGATTGGTTTCGATTAACCATTTTTCGAATTTTCGAAGCTGAGATATCGATAATTGGTGTGTTTAAAATAATCGACTGATCGCGAAACTCAAGAGGCGTATCAGCTATTGGATAATTTGTTCGCTCGTACACTACTACTTGGCACAGTTTAAAAATTGCTTCCGGTTCTCGCCAGGTGTGCATCGTGTGAAGATTATCGGAGCCCATAATCCAAAAAATATTTTCCGCCTTCATGTTTTTATTTAAAAATCGTAAGGTATTTACTGAGTAGGATTTTTCTTTTTGTTTAAATTCAATTTCAGAAAGTTCAAATTCCGGATTATCTTGAATTGCAAGCCTTAACATCTCCAATCGATGATTTATGGAAGTGATCTTTTGGTTTTCTTTATGAGGGGGATTCCCAGCAGGGACAAAACACACTTTTTCAAGTTGTAATAAATTTTTAATTGTTTCTACAATTAACAAATGCCCAGAATGGATTGGATCAAAAGTTCCACCAAAATAACCATATTTCATTGATTAATTGCTTGGTAAGAGTGATAAGTTATGGGCAGCTAAAGAAAATGGCTTTTATTTTCTACCATTAGTAGGAGTTTTACTCTTTAATAAATTTAGAGAATTATAAACCAATGTGATAAATTTGCTCTCCGGATATTTCTTAACAAACTCTTCGAAAGTCTTTTGCGCCTCTTCCCAATTCTCAAGTTTATTTAAGCTCTCGCCTTTTCTGAATAACGCTTCTTCGGCAAAATCCGTATCATAATAAACCTTAAGGAACTCATCATAATAAATAATAGCCGCACGATAATTGCCCAATTTTCGATATTGATTTCCAGCTTTAAATTCTTTTTTTGCCAATTTATTACGCGAGGTCGTAAGTAACTCTTCAACTTTCGGACGGATATCACTAGTTGGAAATTCTTCCAGAAATTGTTGGAATTCTTTCACTGCTTGTCTGGTATAATTTTGGTCTAAAGCATATCCAGGAGAAAGATTATAATAGCTCAACCCAATTTTATATTGTGCGTCATCGATAAAATTACTTTGCGGATAATTGCGACCTAATTTTGCGTATTCTGCAGCAGCTATAATATACTCTTTAAGACCAAAATGGCTTTCAGCTAAATAGAATTGCGCTTTATCCGCTATTTTAGTTCCCGGGTAATTAAGTACCAAAATAGTAAATTGCGTTTTGGCCCCTAAATATTCTCCCTTTTCTAATAATTTCATTGCTTCTTCAAACCTCTCATCCATTGCCATATTAGAAGCAAACTTATGAGATGAGCAAGCTACACTAGTCAGTAAAATCAATATTATTAAATACTTAACCACCCTTGCGAAACCACATTTCATACTATTTATGTATTTCCTTTCTTGTTCTGCTTGCTCATTATTCCGATCTTATTGAGTAAAAAAGATAGACGACAGTTCCTGAAATCGCAAATAAAAATAATGGTTCCACCAAGCCAGCCATAATCCCTTTCTTCTTCGTAAAATTACCCATTGCAAATGGCAAATTAATATTTCGGATACTTTTCAATTTACTTTTACTGATCGTATCATTTTCATCAAATCTAAACCTTTCAGCAAAGATGATAGTTTTTGAGTTCAAATCTTCAACTTCAACGAAAAAATCTGCTGAGAAGTTTCGTAGATATTTTGACTTCTGCCAAAAATGTTTTTTTGTTAAAGTATAATTAATATCCCATTGCGTCCATTTAAGTATCAATTTTTTATCCGCTATATATTCCTTTGAATTTCCCGTCGATAAAATAACGTTAAGTCTGGATAGAAGTTTTTGCCTTAAAAAGGTTCTTTGGTAATTATCAAAACTTGAATCTGTTGATATTACTTCAATTTGAATAACTTCTCCATTCTTTAAGACGTTCTGATCTATCATTTTAGTTAAAGTTGAATCCAAAATATTATCCAACATCTGTTGATTTGTAAGGGAGTTCTGAGCTTGAATAGTTTTACTACCTACTACAGTTGAAGTAAGATGATTACAAATAAGCATTATTAAAATACCTAATGGAATTCGCATTAATAACTCAAATTAAACGATAAATAATGAGACCTGTTTGTTATTTCACCATTTTTTTCAAACAAAATAGAATAATTTACAGCCATTAGCGAATTAATAAATTTCTTTACCCCATACTTGCTGGAATTAAGATTAAACAGTCCAACTCCAAATGAAAAATGATTTATTTTATCATCTACAGTTCGAAAATACCCTGACCTCAATTCTAAATGATCCCAAAAACTTTGCTCTACTCCAAAATGCCATTCTCGTGTAGTTGGTTTATCCTCTTCAGAAATATTTCGTACGTCGATTGAAATATTGTTATTAGGATTTTGTTTATATCTAATTCCAACATTTACACTTCCATCTTCAATACGATTATAATTAAGAAATACACTTTTAAAATCATTCGGAACATCCGTAAAAACAACACCAACCCCAAGCTTGGTGGAGGGAAGTAAATATATACCATAACTAAATCCGACATGCTC
This sequence comes from uncultured Deferribacteres bacterium, assembly GCA_964464595.1. Classification (GTDB taxonomy): domain Bacteria; phylum Zhuqueibacterota; class JdFR-76; order JdFR-76; family DREG01; genus JADFJB01. The sequence continues at coordinate 27,913 of CAYXGW010000021.1, read as the reverse complement.
CTTGAAACTTAAAGATTGTGGGGAATTGAAATAGTTCAAAGTACCCCCTATAAAAACCTGATTTGCAAGTCGAATTTTTAATAGGGTCGAGTGCAGTGAATAATTAAATAAACTATCTGCTTCAAAAAATCTTTGGTTCTTGTGAATATCTCTTCTGGTTTCTAATTCTTCATGTACTAAAATTGCAAGTTCCCAATTTACACTTGAAACAACCATAGCTCTTGGAAAGAGTTTTACGATATTCCACCATTCCAAATTGCTTATACCCTTTTTTGAATCACGTTTATAGTAAGAATATAAACTAGCACTTGCAAAAGGATTAAAAAAGCTGGTAATTCGAATACCCTGTCTATTACTTGATAGCCGGAACGTTGCAGGATTAAAGAACATAGTTGCCAATCCACCTTCTACGGCCATAAATGCACCCCCCAATGCCAAAGGCCGGGCTTTCGCATAATTTACAGTAAAATAATAATCCTTTGTTTGGGCTGCGATTTCGTTAGTACAAACTAATGTTAGAAAAATGATGATCAATTTCTTAAACAAAAGTCCCTCTCCTGGTAAAGGCAACAACTGTAACCATTCCACTAATTCCTACCATTATCAGCGCAAAAAAGTCACCATAGATGGTATAAATTGTAAACTCACTACGTAATGGCAAATCTGCAGCTGAATAATAAATTTCATTATATTTACTTTCCTCAAGTATTCTGCCAAAGGGATCTATAAAAGAAGAAATCCCGGTATTTGCGCATCTTGCTATACTTGTTCTGTTCTCAATTGCACGAAAAACGGCGATTTGAGCATGCTGGTATGGACCGCTCCAATTTCCATACCAGCCGTCATTTGTAACAATTACTAATAGATCGGCACCCATTTTTACCAATTTTCTAACATGCCCGGGAAATACAGATTCATAGCAGATAAGACTGCCGGTTTTCACTATTGTTTGTTTGAAATTAACGTTCAGTACATCCAATTTATTGCCAGGTGTAAAATCTCCTGCACCCATATTAAACTTCTCAAGAAATTCATTTATAAATTCAAATGTATCCTCGAGTGGAACCCTCTCTCCAAATGGTACAAGTATCATCTTATTATATGATTGGAATTTTCCATCTCCTGGTTGAAACAGTACTACGCTATTATAGGTTTCGTATTTTCCGTTACCCAAATATTTAAAATCAGGCGATCCTGTCAAAATTGGCACATTTAATCTGTTTGTCAAATCATAAATTGATTTTAATACTTTCGGTTTATTCCTAACATATGCGGCGGTCGCAGTTTCCGGCCAAACAACCAAATCCACATCTTCCGCATACACGGCATTTGTCAAGCTATCATAGATTGCAATATTTCTATCAACAAAACCATCACTCCATTTCAATTTAGGATCGATATTTCCCTGAACCATTGCTACTCTAAAGTTGTTTTCAAAATTTTTGGATTTTGGAATGGTTAATTTACCGTACACATACGGAATTAAGAATAACCCAATCAATACTCCGATCAGAGCGAAGGTTTTTTTGATAGGTGGTTTTTCCTTCATAAGTAAAAACAAAATAATATTAATCCACAACACCCAGAAAGAGACACCGAAAACACCAAATAGTTCAGCTTGTTGAATTAAGTCGGTGTAAAATGTTTGCGTATAGGCTATTGCAGTCCATGGAAAGCCGAGGGAACCTAACGATCTGAAGTACTCAATAGCTACCCAAATAGCCGGCATAAAAAAAATAAATTTACGGCCAAGTTTTTCTCTTAGTGTTACATGAAACCAACCGTAGATCATCACAAATAACGGCAAGACAAGAAGCACTCCAATGAGTCCCAAAGGAGTCGCGACATAAATCCAATAGAGCACAAATAAGTTCCAAATTAATCCGGCTAAATAGCCCCATTTCAATGCCTGTTTAATTGAACAAGATTCAAATAGATAAAATAGAGGAATAAATGCCCAATAAGCAAAGAATCCTAGTTGTAATGGTGGAAACGCAAGGCCTAAGGAGAACGCAAATAAAAGGCATAAATATAAACGGATCCACACTGGAGATGGCCGTTTAACTGTCATCGTTAGGGTAAGCCGATACTTTCAATTCCAAATCTCTATGACTAAAATAATTTATTATATATACAATCAATTAGTTCGAATTCAATCGATCCATGTATCCTTGTAAAATCCAAACTGCAGCTATTTTGTCTACTGCAGACCTATTCCGGCTTGGACTTTTTCCACTGAATTTAAGTGTATTTTCCGCTACCCGGGATGATAATCTTTCATCCCAAAAATCAATCTTTACCGAGAAACGTTTCTTTAGTTGTTTACCGAAGGATTCAACCTCTTGCAAAAAATCACTTCTACTGCCATCCATATTAAGCGGTTTTCCTAAAACTATATGAGATATCTTATGTGATTGCAGGACTTTATCTAAATTCATCCATAAATCCATTTCATTTTTGTAAACAATCGTTGATAGGGGTTGCGCGGTAATATGGAGCGGATCGCTGATTGCAACTCCTACTCTTTTCTTGCCAAAATCTAATGCTAATATTCTCTTTATGTTACTGCCAATCATTATATTTAATTTTCACTTTGGCTAAAATTTGAAATAACAAATGGCTTGTCTTCTGATTCTTCGCTATGTTGAACTCCGTCTAATCTCTCAATCCGGATCACACCTTTAACTTTGTCAATTTTGTTGATCACTCTTGTTAGATGTTGAAGATTGCGAACCTCTACCATAAATCTACCATTAACAAAAGAATCTTCTGTTGTCAAATCCATACTTAAAATGTTTGTATCCGAACTCGCAATTGCTTCGGAAACATCTCTTAAAAACCTCTTTCTATCCTCACCAACTAAATTTAAACGAACTATAAATCTTTGATCATTTTCGACGTCCCACTTCACTTCAATTTTTCTTTCAGATTCATCAAATAAGTTCAGTAGATTGGCACAATCAGACCTGTGAACCACAATACCTCGGCCTCTTGTAATAAAACCTAAAATATTATCACCAGGAACAGGTTGACAACATTTCGCAAAGGAAATTAATAAATTATCCAATCCCTGTACTCGAACTACCGATTGTCTGGTGGATCGTGAGATAAATTTTTTGAGGAATGAACCTGACTTCACTTCTTTGGAATCTTTTGTTCCCAATTTTTCCAAAACACCTTGTAGTGATGTATCACCTTTTCCCAGTGCAGAATAGAGATATTCAATTTTAGAGAAACCCTTACTTTGCGCAACATCTGTCAACAATTCCTTATCTACCTTCAGGCTGTATTTCTTTATGTTTCGATCAAGGAGCTCTTTTCCAAGTTTTATACTCTCTTCTAATAGTGAATCCTTAATCCATTTTTTTATTCTACCACGGGCTTTCGATGTTTTTACAAACTTTAGCCAGTCGGGATTTGGTGATTGCTTTTTTGAAGTAATAATTTCAATGGAATCTCCACTTCTGAGGCTGTTGTTCAGAGGTAAAATACGACCGTTAACTTTAGCTCCAATACAATTCATACCAATATCCGTATGAACTGTAAAAGCAAAATCTACAGGTGTTGAATTTTGGGGTAGTTTATATAGATCTCCTTTTGGAGAAAATACAAAAATTTCATCATGGAAAAGGGAGACTTTTAAATCTTCCATAAATTCTTTAGGATCGCCCTCATCACGTTGCCAATCCAATACTTGGCGAAGCCACATTAATTGCTTATCGAATTCATCTTCCTTAACGACGCCTTCTTTATACCTCCAATGAGCAGCAATTCCCGCTTCTGAGGTTTTGTTCATTTCTTCGGTTCGAATTTGAATTTCCACCATTCTCCCTTCCGGACCTATAACAGTCGTATGAATGGATTGGTACATGTTGGATTTGGGAGTAGCAATATAATCTTTAAAACGGGCATGAACCGGGGTATAAAGAGTATGGACTATTCCAAGTGCAAAGTAACACTCATCAACCTTTTTCAAGATAATGCGCAAGGCAAAAAGATCATATATCTCTTCAAACGATTTATTGCGAATCTCTATTTTACGATGGATGCTTAACAAATGCTTGGCTCTGCCGGAAATATCAGCTTTGATTTTTACCTTCTTTAACTCTTTCTTAATCGGTTCTGCCATCTGTTTGATGTAAGTTTCTCTTTCCTTGCGTTTAGCATTAATTTTATGGGAAATATCGTCATATGACTTTGGATTTAGTACCTTGAAAGCCAAATCTTCAAGCTCCCACTTAATTCTTGCAATTCCCAACCGATGTGCCAACGGTGCATAAATTTCGCGAGTTTCGATTGCGATTCGCTTTTGTTTAATTTTTGGCATATGTGCAATGGTGCGCATATTATGGAGTCTGTCAGCAAATTTGATCATTATAACCCGAATATCCTGAATCATTGAAAATATCATTTTGCGAAAATTCTCAGCTTGCTTATCTTCAAGACTGTTGAAATGCAATTCGCTGATTTTTGTAACCCCATCTACTAACTGGGCAATTTGTGGTGTAAACTCTTCTTCAACTTCCTTTGTCGTAATCCCGGTGTCTTCTACAACATCATGTAAAAGACCGGCAGTAATAGTTATAGGGTCCATTTCCATTTCTGCCAGGATCTTACCAACTTCAAGAACATGGATAAAAAAAGGATCACCCGAGAGTCGCAACTGATCTTTATGTGCGCTCCTGGCAAAATGGAATGCCTTATTGATCATTAACAAATCTTGGTTGGTGATATTATTACCAACCAATCCTTTTATTTCATCAAGGTATTCCTGGAATTTTTTTCGTTTAGCTTCAGGCATAATTAAATTAGACAAATACTTTTATTTTTTTAATCGGTCATCTCATATTCACCTGCATAGTTAACAAATTTAGAATAATCACTTAGGAATGTAAGTTTAACAGTTCCAATGGGACCATTACGTTGTTTTCTAATTATGATTTCAGCATAACCCTCAAGTGAGTGATCATCCTCATCATAGACAGCTGGTCGATAAACAAAGGCAACAAGATCAGCATCCTGCTCAATGGCACCTGATTCTCGAAGATCAGAAAGTACAGGACGTTTATCCCCTCCTCTTTGCTCTACGGCTCGAGAAAGCTGTGATAGGGCGATTACAGGAATATCTAGTTCTTTTGCAAGGGCTTTCAACGACCTTGAAATCGCTGAGATTTCTTGCTGCCGGCCTTCTTGTGTCGGTCCCTGAACGAGCTGCAAATAATCTATAATCAATAGTCCAAGGTTCTTTTCAACTTTGAGTCTTCTTGCTTTTGCCCGTATTTCCAATATTCCCAGGTTTGGAGAATCATCAATAAATATTGGAGCGGAGGAAATCTTTCCGACTGCATCACTCAACTTAGGCCAATCCGATTTGCTCAATCTACCCGTACGAAGTAAATGTGCATCGACTTGAGCTTCTGAGCACAAAAGACGCATTCCTAACGCGTAATTTGCCATCTCGAGACTAATAATTCCAACAGTTGTTTTATGGAGCAATGCAGCATTTCTAGCCATGTTTAAAGCAAGAGCGGTTTTTCCCATTGAAGGGCGTCCTGCAATAATGATAAATTCCGAATTGTGGAATCCCGCGGTCATCTCATCCAGTTTAGGAAATCCCGAAGCTACACCAGTTAGTCCACCTTCCCGGCCATGTAATTTTTCGATCTCTTCAAATGTGTCATGCATAATAGGGTTGATATCTAAAAACCCTTTTCGTAAGCGTTTTTCCGCTAGACTAAATATCGCCTGTTCTGCCTTATCGATTATATCAAAAACTTCTTGCTCCGGACTATACCCTTCTGATGAAATATTATTTCCAATATTAATTAATTTCCTGAGCAAGGATTTTTCAAGTACTATTTTTGCATGAAATACGATATTTGCTGCAGATGGAACGGATTCTGCCAATTCAGTTAGATAATAACTTCCGCCAATTTTTTCTAATTGGTTACGTTTTGTTAATTCCTCAGTGAGCGTGATAATATCCACTGGTTCGCTTTTTTCATACAAGCTTATTGAAGCCAAATAAATAATGCGGTGAGCTTCTTTGTAAAAATCAGATTCATCAAGATTTTCAATCGCTTTCCCCGTTGCTTCCTGATCCAATAACATAGAACCCAGTACAGACATTTCAGCTTCAATGGATTGTGGCGGAATACGATCTAGTTGTCCTTGAGATTCTGTGAAGTCCACTTTCTTCTGTCTGTTGTTTGCCATACGCCTTCCGGTTATTTATTATTTGATTCAAAAATTACATCGTTGGGATCATCCCCTGCCAAAATCACATCATAAACTTTTCTAAAATACTTTAAGTCATCCCAGGCATTGTATTTCCAATTTGGATTTCTTAGCAATGCAGCAGGATGATATGTAAGGATCATCGGGATATCACAATAGTAATGTAGTTTACCCCTCAAATCTCGCAGAGAACCTGAAGTTCTAAGTAAGGTTTGACCCGAAATTCTACCTAGCGCCATTATAACATTGGGTTGAATAAGCTCAATTTGCCGATGTAAATAGGGTTCACACTCATTAACTTCTTCCGGAAGTGGATCTCGATTATTCGGGGGTCGACATTTTAAGATATTGGCAATAAAAACATCTTCCCGATTGAAATTTATTGCCGCCAACATTTTAGTGAGCAACTGACCTGCTCTGCCGACAAAAGGCTTGCCGATACTATCTTCATCCGCACCAGGAGCTTCACCAATAAACATGGCATCTGCATTTGGATTTCCACTGCCAAACACAAAATTTTTCCTCGTCTTTCCCAAAGAACATTTCTGGCATTCTTTAATTTGATGATAAAACTCTACAAGTGTTGATTTATCCGAATTATTTTCACTTAAAGGTGAACTATTTTGTGGTTGCATCGCTTGTGCGATCACATCGAGTTGTTCACTGGACATGATAAAACCATTTCCAAAGATATCCTTCTGTTGTTCCAAATAGCAAACGAAGAGCCCATTAATATTTTCTTGTGATATTGACATTTGAAAATCTAAACTTGAATTGCGGATCTAAATTTAGGTGGTCTTAATTCCAATAAAACTGCTACTTCATCCAGAATATGTAAGGCAACTTCAAATTTATTCATTTTGGGTAGACAGATTTCATCGCCAGATTGACTCAGAATTGTAACTACATTGGTATCTGTTCCGAATCCCGCACCTTCTACCAATGGGTTATTTGCAACAATAATATCCAGGCTTTTTTTAAGCATTTTTTCGTGTGCATTTGCAATTATATTGTCAGTTTCAATAGCAAATCCGACAAAAATACGATTGTTCTTTTTGGTTGAAAGTTCAGCCAGAATGTCTGTGGTTTTTTCCAAATCTATGTTTAGGCTTTTACTGTTCTTTTTTATTTTTGTTGAACTGATTGCCGCAGATCTATAATCCGATACTGCAGCCGACATTATTAAAACATCTGATGAAGAATAAACTTCATCAACAATTTTCTTCATTTCCTCGGCTGTTTGAACAGTTTTAAAATCAACGTCTTCAGGAGGATTAAGCGAAGTAGGGCCAGAAACCAAAGTAACTTTCGCTCCCCTGCTTAATGCAGCCTCCGCAAGAGAAAATCCCATTTTACCAGATGAATTATTCGTTAGAAATCGTACCGGATCAATAGCTTCTTGAGTAGGACCGGCGGTGATAAGGAAATGTTTATTTCTAAATTCCTCAGTTTGCAGGAGTTTTATTTTTATTTTAGAGACGATACGCTCAACAGCTGCTAGCTTCCCAATTCCTTCCGTTCGACAGGCTAACAAACCAAATTCAGGCTCTATAAATCCGTAACCTAAATCTTTTATTTTACTTACATTTTTTTGAACAATTGGATTATTCCACATATCTGTATTCATTGCTGGCGCTAAAATGGTTTTTTTTTCACCAGCTACCATTATGATAGTTGATAATAAATCATCTGCTATACCATTTGTTATTTTACCAATTATATTTGCTGTCGCAGGACATATTAAAAGGGCATCACAATCCCTTGCGATATCAATATGACGAGTAGCAACGCTTTCATCTTCAGCAAACATCTCGGTTAGTACGGGATTATTGGAAAGAGATTCGAAAGTAAGTGGTGTAACAAATTTGTTAGCATTCCTAGTCATAATAACTTGAACATCAGCGCCAAGATCTTTCAATGACCGGATAACATCACAAACTTTATAGCTTGCAATTCCACCCGTTACACCAATAATCAATTTTTTATTAGTTAGTACACTCATTTCTAAAATAATTACTTTTCTTCTTCTTCACCTTCAACTTCTTCTTCATCAACCTTACGAATGACATTAATTTCTCCATTAATTAACTCAGTAATCGCTTGTTTGGTTGGTTTAATCTTACGTTCGAAAACTTGATTTTGAATTTCCATTGGGAACTCATCAAATTCATCTTCAATTTCCTCCGTACCAAGATTAAGTTCCATTTTAGCTCGCTCTTCATTATTTATTTGTCGTGCTCGTTTCGCAACAATCATTACCGCTTCGTATAATGTGACGGTATTTTCTGTCAATTTATCTAATTCAATCGTTTTAACCATTTATTAAACCTCCAGTTTAGATTGATATTTCTTGATTTCCTGTTCTACCAGTTGAACGGTTTCAACAAATTTGTAATTAATAATTTTCACATCATATTTATCCACATAAGACATTTCCATTGGCAACCGGCTAATTCTTCTCTCAATATCTTCCTTTGTATCTGAATTTCTTTTTTTCAGTCGTTGCATCAATTCTTGCTCCGAAGGAGGATATAGAAAAATCAATAATGAATTATCAGGAAATTGTTTTTTTACATTCATACCTCCGATTACATCGATATCTAACAAAACGAGCTTGTCATCTTCGAGTTGATTCTCTATGGTTTCCTTTAAAGTGCCATAACGGAATCCATGAACATTAGCCCATTCGATAAATTTTTTCTTTTCAATATATTCGTCAAATTCTTTATCGGTTCTAAAATAATAATCAGAACCATCTATTTCTAGTTCCCTTTTAGGTCGTGTGGTTACTGAAATTGAATAGCCATATTTTGAGTTTCGCTGCCGCACTTCCTGTATTATGGAAGTTTTACCTCCACCAGAAGGAGAAGAAACTACAACCAATAAACCATTGCCATAACCTAAGTTATCCGACATATATACTTTTCTATAATAAAATCCTAATCAATTATTCTATATTCTGAACTTGTTCCCGAAGCCTCTCAACTTCTTCTTTTATAAAAACCACACGGTGAGAAATTTCAGCATGATTAGCTTTTGCAGCAATGGTATTTGCCTCTCTATTCATTTCTTGTAACAAAAAATTCAAACTTCTTCCTGCTAACCGTTTTCCGAAAATCAATTCCTTAAACAATGCATTGTGGCTTTGAAATCGAACGCATTCCTCTGTTACATCCAGGCGTTCCGAAATAACGGCGATTTCAGTTTCCAATCTCGTACGATCTAAATCCGGGTTATCCAATAAATCTGAAAGTCGTTTTTGCAGAACCATTAATTGTTCAGGTGCATTTTTTTTCGAAAAATCCACAATTTCTTTGAGATAATTTTCAATTATTTCCAATCTTTTCAGCAGGTCATCAGCGAGAAATTTTCCTTCCTGGCCACGCATTTTGTTCATTTCAGAAAGTGCTTTTACAATAGCTTCTCCGGCACACTTCCATAAAAGATCATCTAACTCTCCGCCATTTTCACTTGTAAAAATATCTGGAAAATTCAAGAGATGCTCCAGACGAATATCACCACTAATCTGTAATACTTCATTTAATTTTGATAACATCGTCTTGTAAGATTTAGCTGCATCAATATCCAAATTAATGTTTCCGTTATTCAATTGTGGAGATTGAATAGAAACAAATACATTTATTTTCCCTCTATTAATTTTACTTCGAATTAACTCTTTTACTTGAGGTTCGAATTCGGAAAGTCCACGAGGTAATCGAATTGAAATGTCGAGGAAACGGTTATTTACCGAACGAACTTCAACAATAGAGTGAATTTCTCCATTTACATGTTCACCACGTCCGAATCCGGTCATACTATACAGCATTACTCATCCTTTGATTGTTTCTTCATAAAAACCCAATAATGTTTGACAATTGGGCAACACCGAAGTTATCAAAAATAATCAATTGAAACAATTATATTTGCCTTTAAAGTTGGCGTGGAAGGATATTAAATGGTGGGCTAAATGGAATCGATTCATTTCGCAAATCAATTCCATAAGGTTTCTGAACTTATTGGCTTTTATCCTTCTCAAATCGGAATGTGGCTGACAATCTATATGTATCACCTAATGCCTGGTGATTCATAAATGCTGCATCAAAGCGAATTTTTGGTAATTGAATACCGGCGCCGGCAACCATTTGCCCGATATCCGAACCGGTTCTCAAATAAACGAGATTTTTATAAGCTGCTTCCAGGCCAAAATGAAAATCGAAACTAATCTCTCCTTCATTCAATTGACTGGCAAATTTTCTACCCTCAAACCTGGTATCAATATCTAACGCCGGCAGTAATTCCAGAGAATTGAATAAAATAGGATACGAAAACCCCCACTTTACATTCGGAACAATGAGTTCTTTTGTCCCAGTATCCCAGGCGATTAAAGTCGTGGTTATATCCTGCAGGTTCACTCCAAATTGTAATTTTCCCTTTATTGATGTCAACATTCCAATATCAAAGCCAATTCCCCAGGCGCTATTTTCACCAATTGATTTGCGAATGAATTTAACATTTGTCCCTAGTGAACTTTTACCTTTCCATCTTTTTGCATAGGAAAAATAAGCAATATATTCAACATCGTTAACTTTGCGATCTATGAAAGGTCTATTCCCTCCTCCGACTGGTAAGTCCGGATTGGGCAAACCGGGTATTGGGATATCATCCACACCAATGCGCATAATCGAAACAGCTATTGCCGATTCATTTTTTAATGACGTGGCTGCAGACATAAAATTGAATTTTACTATTCCTCCGAAACGTTCTGCATACATCAGATGAATTTCAGGATGATCCAGTTGGATAAGTCCTGCTGGATTCCAATATGAAGCAATACTTTCATCCGAAATAGCCACAAAGGCACCGCCCATACCCAATGGCCGGGAACCGCCTCCAATGCTAATAAATTCGCCTGCATATTTAGTGGGCGTTTGGGCTAATATTACAGAAGAAGAAATTAAAAAAATTAAAATTATTATATATTTGATTCGATTCATATCAATGAAATAGTTCTTATATCGAAAGATTAAACCATTAATCTTAAAAAATGATTCCAAAAATTAGATATACTTATTCTTTTTCTTTATTATCCATTAATTTCTTTAGCTCGTTCAACTTATTCAAAGCTTCAAGCGGTGTAAGTTGATTTATATCCACACCGGAAAGTGCATCGTGAATTTTTGAATCCTCTAATTTAAACAAATCCAATTGAGATTTGCCATTATTACTCGTGCTAGATTTATGCCGAGCAAGCCTGGGAGCTTTTGAGGGAGTTAGCTCGTCTGCTTCAAGATTGGCAAGTACTTCACGAGCACGGTTGATTACATCATCCGGCAACCCCGCAATCCTGGCGACCTGGATACCATAACTATGATCACAGCCACCTTGCACAATTTTACGTAAAAAAATAATCTGGTCACCCCATTCTTTGATGGCGATGTTATAATTTTTGACCCGGCCGAGAATTAATTCCAATTCAGTTAATTCATGGTAATGAGTTGCAAACAATGTTTTTGCCGAAACCTTTGGATTGTTGTGTAGATATTCTGCAACGGACCATGCAATCGATAATCCATCAAAAGTGGAGGTTCCTCTGCCAATCTCATCCAATAAAATTAGGCTCCGATCTGTTGCATTATTGAGGATATTGGCCATTTCCGTCATCTCAACCATAAACGTGGATTCACCACCGGATAAATTATCCGAAGCTCCCACTCGTGTAAATATCCGATCTACAACCCCAATTTGAGCGGATTTAGCCGGAACAAAACTGCCCATTTGCGCCAGGAGTGTAATTAATCCGACCTGGCGAATATAAGTTGATTTACCTGCCATATTTGGCCCAGTGATGATCAATATTTGATCATTTTCATTATCTATTAAAGTATCATTCGATATAAACTCATCACCAACAGTTAAGACTTTTTCAACCACCGGATGCCGTCCTTCCTGGATTTCGATTCGGCTTTGATTATCCACAGTGGGTTTGACATAGTTCTCATATTCTGCCAATTCGGCAAATGAAGAAAGCACATCCAACTGCGCAATGATTTGTGCATTTTGTTGAATTGCGGCGGCATTAAATGCAACTTTGGCACGAATATGTTCGAACAACTCATATTCTAATTCGGCCATTTTATCTTCTGCGCTTAGAATTTTTTCTTCATATTCTTTCAATTCAGGAGTAATAAACCTCTCAGCATTAACCAGAGTTTGTTTTCGAATAAACGTTTCCGGTATTTTTTCAAGATGGGTTTTAGTCACTTCAATGTAATATCCAAATACTTTATTGTAGCCCACTTTTAAAGAAGGTATCCGGGTTTTTTCACGCTCTAGAGCTTGCAGGTTTGCAATCCACTTTTTACCTGAATAAGCCAAATCCCGGTACTCATCCAGTTTTTGATTATATTTTTCCCTAATTATTCTTCCGTCGGAAATGGAAATTGGTGGCTCATCAACAATAGCTTTTCCTATCTCAACAGCCAAACCCTCAAGCCCATTAAGTTCATTGTTTAGCGTTTGAATTAAGACATTTTCCAGTCCGGACAAAGCGTCCATTAATTTCGGGATGTTTTCAAGTGAATTTTTTATAGCAACTAAATCGCGACCGTTACATCTACGAACACAGATTTTGGAAATTAAACGCTCCAGATCGCCTACTGATTTTAAGGTGCCTCGCAAACCTGAACGAATTCTTGAGTATTGCACAAAATCAGTCACAGCATCCAGGCGTTCGTTGATTTTACGTATATCACGAATTGGATATTGTGTCCATTGGCGTATTAACCGACCTCCCATTGAAGTAATGGTCCGATCAATAATTGAAATTAAACTACCTTCTTTTTGATCACCTGAAAAAGTTGAAAGAATTTCGAGGTTTCGCAATGTTGCAGGATCCAGTACCATGTGGTTCTCTGGAAACTCGCGACTAAGTTTCTTAAAATGATCGAGTTCGGACTTTTTGGTTTCTTTCAAATAATGTAAGATTACTCCAGCAGCAGATACTCCCGCATCAAGATCCTGACAGCCAAAGCCTTTCAGGGTCGTTGTTTTGAAATGGTTTATCAATGTTTCAAATGCAAACGAATATGAAAACAACCATTCGTCTCGTTTAGTTAGTGTAAAGCCAGCTTGGCTACTCATTTGAGATGTGAGATAATCGACTTGCTCTACAGAAATCAATACTTCCCTAGGTTGGATATTCAATAAATAATCTTTTATTTCAGATCGATCAAATTCGATTGTGGAAAACTCGCCTGTCGAAAGATCAACTTTTGCAAGTCCACAGGTATCGCTCTTAAAGTACACTGCCACTAAAAAGTTATTACTTTTGCTATCCAATAAATCCCCTGAAAGAATGGTGCCGGGGGTAACGATGTCTACAACTTCTCGTTTAACAATCGTTTTGGCTTTTTTCGGATCTTCAACCTGATCACAAATGGCCACCTTGTAACCAGCCTTGACCATTTTAGTTAGATAACCATCCAGTGCGTGGTATGGAAATCCGGCCAATGGAACATCACCGGTCGTTCCATGTCCCCTGGAAGTTAAGGTTAATCCCAACACTTTTGAGGCAATTTTTGCATCGTCAAAAAACAGTTCGTAAAAATCACCCATCCGAAAAAATAAAATTTGCTCCAAATGTTGGTTTTTGATCGCCCAATATTGTTTCATTAATGGCGTTGAGTCACTCATTAAAATAATTAACCTTATCATTAGAATTCGTAGATCGGATAAAACAAAATAACAAGATAGAGAAGTTAAAATCAAGAAGAATTTGGGAAGAACTAATCTTCCCCAAATAGGAGGCTATGAGGTATAAGGGTTGGAGTTGTTTTTAGTGCTTACAACTCTGGTAAGTTTAATTCATCAATTTATGAATAGTAGTTTTTAATTCACTTAGATCGGAAGATTTGATTAAATATGCATCAGCCAGCCAGGAGCTGAAATCGTCCTTATAATTGGAATACGCAGTATTTATGACAACTTTCAGATCCCGCCTTTTGGCTAACATTCCTTCCAACGCTTCAAGCCCATTCATTCCATTTAGGCGAATATCTAAAACAACGAGGTCAATATCGGTTGTTTTGATTTCGTTGATAGCATCTTCTCCGGTATCTACGGTTATAACATTGAGTCCCTCCAAAGACAGCTCTTGTTTATATAAAAGACGCAAACTATCTTCATCTTCAACAACAAGCACATTTTTCATTGCATAACCTCCGCTAGGTTTGGATTCCGGATAGTAATATTTACTTTCAATTGAATTGATCTGAATTGATTTCGAAATTTATTATAACCTCAAATAAATATCAAATTAAACCTCTTATATTACAATAATTTAACCAATAAATTCCGAACTGCGGACTTAATGGAGAACAATTACTTTTTGAGATTTTTTATAGTATTCACTTTTTACTTCCAAAAAATATATACCAGCTGGAAGTATCTTTCCCGTATCGTCAAAGTTACTCCAAGTTAACTCCTTTTTTCCGGAATTCATTACACCGGAAAATATTTCACGTACTCTTTGACCCAGCAGATTATATATTGCTACAGAAATAGTAGCAGTTTTAGAAATCTCAAGCTGAATTATCGCTAGTTCTCTAACCGGATTTGGAAATATCGGCCACAAATTTAATTTATCGGGTATATTAAATTCAACAATAGACTCCTCAGAAATCCCTGTGATATAATCATCCTGGAGAATTCGCACATCATCAATAAACCACCCGGGTAATGGCGTCGTCGTTTGATCATCTGAGAAAAAACGGAATCTCAGACGGCATTCACTTTCTCCCAAAAATGGCAGCAAATCGATATTTACAAGCTGCCATTGATTTTTTAAACCACTCAGTGGACCGGCAATAATTTGCCAATCTTCTTCACCTACTTTCATTTCAACGAATCCGGCATCTCCCGATTCTATAGAATATTTTGAATAAAACAGCAGTCTTGCTTGGTTGAGACTATCAAAATCTAGGCTATCCCTGGATTGTATTACAGTATTTAAATTCTGTGGGTAGTCTTGGCCTGGTGAAGTTGAAAGTGCATACTTTCCTGAAAAAACTTCCGATTGATCCAAACCCCAGTTTTTTGAATTTAAGGTCCATTGTTCTAAACCTGACTCAAAATCATCCAATCCAATGATAAAGTTAACCGTATCCTGTTTTATCTGGTTAGCAGGATCTGCCTTATCCTTTGCAGTTAACCAATATGTTACTGAATCACCGTATAAAAAACTGCCTGGGATTTTACCGACAAAATGGTTGTTTTCTAGGTCGAAACTGAGTTGAATTGAATCAACCGATGGTGATGATTTATGATAATAAATAAAGAGATTTGCTGAATCCAGTCCGGCATTATCTGAAATCGATGCAGTGATTGAGTAGGATGTCATTTTTGCTAAACTGTTATTCAATTTTTCTGCATAAATAGCAGGTGGTATCGTATCCTTTCCAACATAAAACATGAAGGGCCGGTTTTGTCCCATGATGGGAAAAAACCATTGGGAATTAGGATCAATCAATTCAAAATAATATTGAAATAGCCCTTCTTTGTTTTGTAAGTCAAGTTCGCCAATGAACGATTTGTCTTGCTCTGTTAGTTGCACAGATTGAAATAGAGTATCATCCGGCAACTTATACAATAAATTAATTTGGTCAGGCAGGTTACCAGGCGCTTGGAATTCCGCTAATATTGGAATGGAAGTGGGTGCCACAGTTCGATCAATTACCGGCTCATGTTTCAAGGGATGTAGAAAATTCAATACTCGTTCAAAGACTTCAAAGCGAGTATCTTCAATATCAACTGGATTTGTATTGATTTTTGCGTTGATTGCTTCCAAACCAAAGCCAAAGTACACTAATCGATAAATTCCATCAAAGAGTAATCCGCCAACTCCGGAATTGTTTTCATATTTCCAAACAACTGAAGCGGAATCCGTTGGCTGAAAAACATCTGGGAATTGCTCACTGCTTGATCTTCCCGGCTGATATATGGAAAATTTAAGATTATTACTAATTTTATTGAAAGGAATTCCACCCAAAGGAGAATCTCCTGCATCATCTGAGACATATTGTGCCTGAATAACATTTTCATAAAAATTCCGGGCATCATCTGTCGCATTGATACTAGCTGGATCAGAAAGATCCCAGCCAATATCCTGGCCACTAAGAAATAAATTCCCTCCCAGTTCCAAATACTCACTGATCGCTGTTCTATCTGCTGGATTCAGACTAGGGAAAGCCCATTCACATAACCAGATAACCATTGGAAATTGTTTTAAGTATTCACCAGACGGCTCACCCAATTGGTTATGGTTCCAGCTTACAAAAGGTGCTTTGAACGCTTCAAGAGGCGTACTATAGAATCTCTCAACGTTAATGTTGCCATCATCATCATCAACTACCAATATGGGTGCTTTTCCTATTTGGACTACCAGTGTTTCGGTTTCAGCAAGCACATTGTCGCCTGCAAAACTTAAAAGGAACTGAACCACTTCGGATTTAACTTCTGAAGAAGCATGGATCTTAAAAGATTCCAATAACTTAACTTCAGTATCGGGTAAAACATTAACTTGCAAATTGCTATTTTCAATTGTGACAATACTATTTTGATCTGTAGTAAGACTAATCTCCATCCCAGGACTACTGCCAAGGGATACATTAGACAGTAAAGGTTTCAAAAGAAAGGTTTCACCTGGTTCTATAATCTGATTGTCATTACCCAATAAAGAATCATTCAAAGAAAAGCTATGGAGGACAAATTTTGCGGGAGGTTGCTGCAACTCTGTTGCGGTTAATACATTCAAAACATTCAACCGGCCACTGCCTAATTTATCGGCATAAGTTAGTTGACTTTCAATGAGATCAGCGCTAAATACTATTTGTTTTTCCATTTCTTCAATCGTTAATTGTGGATGCAATGATTTTAACAGAGCGGCAGTTCCGGCTACCATAGGAGAAGACATTGAACTACCACTAATTCTGCCAAATTGGTTTTCAGGAAAAAGAGATAATATTGATGATCCCGGTGCGGAAAGATCCACAGATTTGCCGTAAGTTGCAAGAGACGCTTTTGCATCACTGCCATCAACCCAGGCAACGCTTATTACATGATGATAACTCGCAGGGTAAAAAGATGCTTCTTCATTTTTATTTCCCGCAGAAGCCACTACAATTACACTTTCCTGGTAAGCAAGATTCATGACTTCTTGTGCTGCGCGACTTTCATTTCCTACTCCTCCCCAACTCAAATTGATTATATGTGCTCCTTGAGCAATGGCATAGGTAATCCCGCGTAATCCTTGCACTAAAGGAATAACCTGGGGTTCAGTATCTTTGGCCACTTTAATTGGCAATATTTTGCTTTTCCAGGATATTCCGGATACACCTATTGCATTATTTCCAACAGCAGCTGCAATTCCTGCAACATGTGTCCCATGCTTGTAACCGCTTAGTTTGGCGGTATTGTAACCTGGATCAGAATTATCCTCAACAAAATCATAGCCAGAAATGTCATCTATCAAACCATTGCCGTCGTCATCAACCCCAATAAGTCCATTTTTCTCAATTTGATTAATATAGTAATTATCAATCAAATCTATATGACTCATATCAAATCCATTATCAACAATTGCGATAATAATTGTTGAATCTCCAGTTTCAATATCCCAGGCTTCCGGAGAGGATATTTGAGGATGATGATCTTGGTTAGGATATTCTGCATCATTGGGTACCAGCTGAATAGAATAACTAATTGCAGGTTCAACAGATCTAATTTCCTGAACTTTGCTTAAATGAAATTGAACATACTCTAAAGAAAGCTCCTCATTGTATTGAAGGACTAAAAATCTTTTTAAAGACTCTGAGTTTTTTAAACCAGCAAGCAATTTATAATCAATTATTGGTTCTATAGAAAGAAGACCAATTTTATCTGAAACTGCAATAAATAGAGTATTAACATGTAATTGATTGATTACTTCCGCAGCAGTTTTCTTCCCCAGCAATGCAGCACCATATTCTATTTCAATAATTACTTGTCCAGGTATATGGGCTGAATTCAAACTCTCTTTTTGAATAAAGGTTCTGGAATCTTTTTTACCCAATCCTATTACAATTGGACCGATTTGAAAAATGAAAATGAATAAGAAAATTGCCAGGAAAGATTTATTTAAATTAAGACGAAAACAACTCACTACTTAGACCTGCCTCACAATACTTTTATTAAATCATTTATTTTAAGAATTTAGTTTTCTCAGTTGATAGTGTCAAGCCAACTATTCGATAGTTCAGAGTATTTATCATCTAAATATATTATCGACAAATAGTTGTATAAATACTTTTGTAATAATAGTTCAACTCTTCTGTCTCAAAAAGTAACATATGTCATAAGATAAAACTACATTTCATAATTACACGGCAACATAACCATATAATTATATTGAAGTTAAAATTATTAAACCAAAAATTTTATTTGGTATGCTTTTCGCAAGGTAATATTTGGTTGTTTTTTGACAAGATGCCCTTTGAATAAAAAAGGTGGGTAAAAGATGAAAAGGATAGTTTTATTGGGGAACGATAAGAACTTTGGACAAAGGTTAAAAGCAAGGATCAATAAGAAAGGTTATTCGGTAAAGCAAATAGAGAATTTAGAAAAATTAAACAATTTATTAAAAACGGACAGTCCCGAATTTGTAGTTTGTTCGGGCAAAATTAAAATAGACTCGGAGGGGAATTATTATTTAGAACTCTAGCAAATTTAAAACAAATTCCCTCCCATAACTCCCCTAAATCCGGGATAGGGCTTTATTTCACCGATCTTTAAAAATCGTGTGGGGTAAAGCCCGCTTTTTTTCTAATAAATCAACAATCTACTAAACACTGCTCCGCTAAAGTTCGATCTATGCTCTTTAGTTTTTGTATTTTTCCAATCGCAGAAGGAAGATGTAGATTATTCAACATTGTTGGAGTAAAACATTGAAGTAGTAAATCTCTTGTTTTATCCCACTCTTCCTGTCTTACATGATGTGCCGCTAGAATTCTCTCAATCAAAAATAAAACTCGGTTGGATCCTTCTGAATTGTCAAGATTACACTGCTCCGCCAATTTAATTCGCCATCGTAACTCTAAAAAGATCATTGAGGCAATTTCTCTTGGTTTTAAGCGGTACTTGTCTTCTGATTTTAGAATATTGACTGCTCGATTACCAAAATCCTCTAATAAATAATGGGCTTGATTACCTTGTTTTAAAATTGCCATCCGGGTCTTTGCATTATGTTCCAGGTTATCTATCAGAAATTCTTCATTTTCGAAACCAATCTTTTGCCAGCATTCTTCATATTTTGCGAACTTTTCTGGACTGGCTAGAGAAAGATTTCTTACAAAACTTGCATGCAATAAGAATATTTCGTCACTATCTGTATTCTGCAAACATTGAAGGTCCAATATAGCCATTTGTGGCCATGTAGAAACTGAAATTACTGAAGGTCTTTTTTTCCAGTTTAAGAAAGAACTATTTTTTACCCCGCATTCACTCATTGCCCATAAAGTTGTGGGTAAATTCACGATAACCGGTGAAAGTGTGAGAAGTCGGCAAGCAAAAGAAACAAAATTCAGGAGCAATTCATTACCAACAACTATTAGAGTAATACTCGACTCTAATCTTTCCCATGGAATACCTGAATAGAATTGATCAATTGTTTCCAGTTCGCTTAAATTGATATTTTTGGGCAGAATAATCTCATCAAATGTTTCAGATCCAGGAATAAATTGAGAGCTAACTCCTTCCTGAAAAACAATGGCTATATTGTCGGGAAAGCGATATAGAATTAGCAATTCACTCAAGCGCTCAATAACATCATTGCCAATAAATAACGGGAACGACGCTCCATCGAAATCAACTTTTATCGTTTTCATTTATTCCAGAACTATAAAATTAAGACTCAAAATCCCGGCTAATTATGCTTCAATATTCTCCGGATCGGTTTTCACCTTTTGAGGCTTACTTTCTTGTTTCATTTGATTGAATTTCTTTCTGGGTTTCTTCTTAAGCGCTTCGGATTTCTCAATGTTTTGCAATTCGGCCTTTAAAGCAGTCATATTTTTTTGAGCAATCTCGCGATGTTTATTCGATGTCATTGGTAATATTTCCAGAAAGTGGCGATAAGATTCAATTGCAAGGGCGTACTTTTTCAAACTTTCATAGCTTAGAGCCTTGTTAAGCCAGGCCTCTTGATAATCCGGCTTGATCGATATGGCATGATTGTAACTCTTTAAAGCGTCGTTTATTTTACCTATTTTAGATTGTGCGATTCCTAAGTTATTCCAAGCTTCCTGATAACTCGGGTTGATTTTTAAAGAACGACGGTATGACTGAACAGCTTCCTGGTTCCAATCGAGCCTATTTAAAGTATTTGCTAAATAATAATGACCCATAGCAAATCCCCTATCAATATCCAAGGTTTTGCGAAAACAGTCTGCTGCATCTTCGAAATGTTCATTTATGGTTAATGCAAATCCCTTTTCATACCAGGCATTCAAATATTCAGGATCTAGTTTAATGGCATTATTATAACTTTCGATTGATAAATCGATCTTACCCAATTTTCTTAAAGCTGTTCCATGGTACGTATAGTTCTCGGATCTATTGGAATTGATAGATAAAGCTTCCTCAAAACTTTGAAGTGCATTTGAAAATTCATTCAGTGACATATAAGCCAATCCCCGGTTGAACCATAATTCATCTTTGCTTGAATTAAGCTTAATGGCTTCTTCAGTGCATTTTATAACTTCATAAAAATCACCTTTTTCGAAACAGATTCCGCTCTTATTTAACCAAGAAGTGCTTGTGGCAACCCACCTGTTAGATAGATCATACTTTTCAATAGCATCATCATATTCAGCATTACTAAAAGCCTGATTCGCCAGCTTCCACATTTGCAACGCTTGTAGTCTTTCAGTCATTTTTGATTCACCGGAGGTTTCTAATTCAGAATTAAAAATCTTCGCAGAGAATATCATTTTATAAGGTCTTCCCTCCATTACCCTCCGCCACGTTTCAGGCATTTCAAATTTGTTTTTATTATACTTAACAATTTTTACAATGAGACTGGTCAGGTCAAGCAAAAGTACTAAAGAAATAATGACCGCCAGAAAAATTAACAAGATTTGAAGATTCTGAGCTTGTTGGATGGGAAATTCCATGCTCAAAACAAATGAACCTGAAAATTCCAACAGTATAGCCAGGCTTGCCGTAGCAACTCCCAAGATGTTAATCAATGTCAGATACAAAGATCGACCCCGAATCGAAAGAATTGAAAAAAACAGGAAAAATAGAACAGCAAGTAGGTTTGATGCAATATACATAATCATAAACTTTCCTTCATTTGAGGCAATCTTTTTTCCAGAGGGCAACCTTGACATTTTGGTTGCTTTCGACAATAGTTGTGGCCGATAAAATCAATGAGTGCATGATACTCATTATAGAGTTGTGTGTTTTTTGGTAATTGCATCATAAAAAGATCTTGGATTTCCTGATAGGTTGCTTTTGCGTTTAACCAGTTATGCCGTTGCAGTATTCTTTTTGTATAAGTATCTACAACAAAAATTGGTTTTTCTAAAGCGTATAATAGAATCGCATCGGCTGTCTCCGGGCCAATGCCATGAACTCCCAACAGTTCATTGCGCAAGGAGGAAGTTCTTTCCTCTCTCATTTTATTTATTGACCCATCGTATTGTTCGTAAAAATACTTTACAAATTCTTTTATTTTTTTCGCCTTTTGATTGTAATAACCTGAAGGACGAATCATATCAGCTAATTTCTCTTTGCTAATTTTATTAATTGCTTTCGCAGTAAGAAAATTTTGCTTTTTAAGGTTCATTATGGCTTTTTCGACATTCTTCCATGATGTATTCTGCGTTAATATAGCTCCAATAATTACCTCAAATGGGGTATCTGCCGGCCACCAATTTCGAGGACCAACCTGTTTTAAAAGGTCATCATAAACATCCATTATTTCTTTGAATTCCATGTGGGCTAAATTAGGCAGTCAACTAAGATACTGTATTCGGATTTTTAACAAAAGCTTCTTTTTCCGGGAATAACCCAAAGATACCACCGGTGTGAATAAAAAGTATATTCATTTCTTTTTGGAATTTGCCTGCTTTGATCTGATCGATTAAACCAAACATCGCTTTGCCTGTATAAACCGGATCTAGCAGAATACCTTCCAGTTTGCCTAGTAAGCAAATAACATCAATTTCTTCCTGTCTGCTGAGTGCATAACCTTTACCAACATAACCGTCGATGATCCTGATGTCCGTAGGCAAAGATAAAGGGTATGAAAAACTCTCTCCAAACGATTTCAAGAGTCCAGATATTTTTTGTTGAAAGTAATTTTCATCGTCACACACATTAATTCCGTAAACCGGAATGTCTAATTGATGATATTGAAGCCCAAGAAGTAAGCCGGCCTGCGTGCCACCGGAACCAACGGCTATGACGATAGCATCCATTTCCGGCAAATCTTCATTTAATAATTGATCGCGAATTTCGCTTGCGGCATTGAAATAACCCCAACAGCCGATTGCATTACTGGCTCCCTCCGGAATCACATACGGTCTATGTTCTTTTTGCCTTAATTCATCAGCTAATTCCTGCATAATTTCATCACGCTTTAAATATTGCTCGGGTGTAATGAATTTTATTTCAGCGTCAAGAATTGTATCAAATAGCAGGTTTCCATCCGGATATTTTTCGGGATTTCCTCTTAAAACAAGATAAGGCTTCAAACCCAATTGGCGTGCAGATACGGCGGTGGCCCTGGCATGATTTGAATTTGTTCCACCGGTAGTAATCAAAATATCACTCCGCTTTTGAACGGCTTCACCAATACTGTATTCCAACTTTCGCACTTTATTACCACTCAATCCGAATCCGGTTAAATCATCCCTCTTGATGTAGATTGATGGCCCTTTTAAGTATTTACTAAGCCTTGATAACTTTTGAATTGGGATTGGTGTTCGAGCTAACCGAACTCGATATGGATTTTCAATTTGCATTATCGTTTTTTACGAGTCATTCTTATTTAAAAGGATTAACTAAAAAAGATTTAAAAACTTAAGTGGTTTATAATTTGAAATCAAGAAGAAGTTATGATTTTCCTGTGATATATCATATGTCATAAACAATTTTTTTGAAGGTATTTGTAAAATCGAAATATCCTTTGCTTTTAAATTCAAAACAAGTTATTGTCAATT
>CAYXGW010000021.1:0-4318 GCA_964464595.1 uncultured Deferribacteres bacterium | reverse complement strand
TTTGTAAAATCGAAATATCCTTTGCTTTTAAATTCAAAACAAGTTATTGTCAATTTACAGGGTGATTTCAAGTGGTTGTCAGAAAAGAAATACTGGGCCTGCTTTCAAGGAGATAATCATCAAAACAGTTTTGGAAATTGTAACTTCCAGCATAGGCAAGAAAATTGTAATGGCATTGTCAGGACTTGGACTGTTCGTTTTTATTGCTGTACATTTGCTTGGGAATCTAAGTTTTTTTGCCGGCCAGGATGCTTTTAATTCTTATTCACATAAACTAACCAGTTTAGGTCCTTTACTGTATTTAGTCGAAATAGGATTGATTACTGTTTTTATTTTTCATGTGTTATTTGCCCTTCTCACCTATCGGGAGAATACACACGCGCGTAATGTCAAATATAAAACTATAAAGAATGCCGGATCTCCAAGTTTGAAGACTATATCTTCAAGATCCATGTTTTACACAGGCGTTGTTATTTTTGTCTTTATAATTATTCACTTAAAGACTTTTAAATATGGCCCATCCTTTGAAGACGGTTACATTTTCACCAGTGAAAGCGGTGAAATGCGGAATCTATATCGGTTGGTGGTCGAGATTTTTCAAAAGCCTTTGTACGTAATTGTATATGTTAGCGTTATGATTATATTGGGTACTCATCTTCGGCATGGATTCTGGAGCGCATTTCAGTCATTGGGAATAATGCATCCAAGATATACAAAACTCATTTATGGTTTAGGTGTGGTTTTAGCCATTGTTATTGCAATAGGATTTTTAGTTCTGCCCCTTTATGTTTTACTAGGCGGTGGGAGTTAATAAAAAAAGATACCGATGAAATCAAACGGAATTCTTAACAACCAAATCCCGCAGGGCCCAATTGAAAGACATTGGGATATTCATAGAAATAAATTAAGAATTGTCAGCCAAAACAACAAACGAAAATATACGATTCTTGTGGTAGGAACGGGGCTTGCGGGAGGTTCCGCAGCTGCGTCTCTTTCTGAGTTGGGTTACAATGTAAAATCATTTTGTATTCAAGACTCTCCTCGCCGAGCTCATAGCATCGCTGCCCAGGGCGGTATCAATGCCGCAAAGAATTATCAGAACGACAACGACAGTATTTTCAGACTTTTCCACGATACGATCAAGGGTGGCGATTTTCGCGCCCGGGAATCTAATGTATATCGTCTGGCCCAGTTAAGCACAAATATTATCGATCAATGTGTTGCGCAAGGTGTGCCTTTTGCCAGAGAATATGGCGGACACCTTGCCAACCGGTCATTTGGCGGAGTTCTGGTATCCCGTACATTTTATGCCCGGGGCCAGACCGGACAACAGCTACTTCTCGGCGCCTATGGCGCTTTGATGCGTCAGGTCGATACGGGAAGAACACAAATATACCCCAGGCGTGAAATGCTCGATCTCGTCGTTATCGATGGCAAAGCCCGAGGCATCATCATGCGAAATCTTGTAAATGGCAAAATTGAGACCTATGTTGGGGATGCTGTCGTACTTTCCACAGGCGGGTATGGCAACGTTTACTATTTATCAACGAATGCTAAAAACTCAAATGCAACAGCAGCCTGGCGTTGTTACAAAAGAGGTGCATTATTTGCGAATCCATGTTTCACTCAAATTCATCCGACTTGCATTCCTGTGTCAGGTGATTATCAATCAAAATTAACTTTGATGAGTGAAAGCCTGCGAAACGACGGCCGGGTGTGGGTTCCAAAAAAGAAAGGCGATGCCCGCTCTCCAAAAGAAATTCCTCAAAACGAGAGAGATTATTATTTGGAGAAAAAATACCCAAGCTATGGCAATCTTGTTCCCCGGGATGTTGCTTCCCGAAATGCAAAACAGGTCTGTGATGAAGGCCGCGGTGTTGGTGAAACCGGATTAGCTGTTTACCTGGATTTCGCAAATGCCATTGAGCGGCTTGGCAGGGATGAAATAGAAAGCCGTTATGGAAATCTTTTTGAGATGTACGAGCGCATAACCGGTGAAAATCCTTATAATACGCCAATGCGAATCTATCCCGCTATTCATTATACGATGGGTGGATTGTGGGTTGATTATAATTTAATGAGCAACATACCGGGATTGTTTGTGCTTGGTGAAGCCAATTTTTCCGACCATGGCGCCAATCGGTTGGGCGCCAGCGCACTCATGCAGGGTTTGGCCGATGGTTATTTTATAATCCCATACACCATAGGTAATTATTTATCCGGCGCTGATCTTTCGCAGGTTCAAATGGATCATCCCGAAATAAAAAAATGCGAACAAGGGGTTGTTGATTTTGTCGACCGGTTAATGAAGGTAAAAGGCAAAAAAACAGTTCTGGAATTCCATCGGGAACTCGGCTTAGCAATGTGGGATCATGTAGGCATGTCCAGAAAAGAAGAAGGCTTGAACAAAGCCTTACGAAAAATTCCGGAACTCCGAGAAGAATTCTGGCAAGATGTTTATATCCCTAGTGATCCCGATTCATGGAACAAAAATCTCGAGTATGCCGGCCGGCTGGCTGATTTTTTCGAATTGGGTGAATTAATGGCTATCGACGCTAAAAGCCGGAATGAATCCTGTGGCGGCCACTTTCGTGAAGAATACCAGTCCGAAGAAGGAGAGGCCTTGCGAAATGATAAAGATTTTAGTTACGTCGCCGCATGGGAATTTACCGGCGATCATAGCAAGCCTGTCTTGCATAAAGAACAACTAGGATTTGAGTATGTGGCACCCAGCCAGAGAAGCTACAAATAGGAGTTGGAACCCATGGAGAACATGACACTCAAGCTTAATGTTTGGCGACAGAAAGATGCAACGACTCCGGGTAAAATGGTTTCCTATTCGGTGGCGGATATCTCGCCTCATATGTCATTTCTTGAAATGCTGGATGTCGTGAATGAAGGACTCATAAAAAAAGGGGATGACCCGATTGAATTTGAAAGCGACTGCCGGGAAGGCATTTGCGGAACATGCGGATTTGTCATAAACGGTATTTCACATGGGCCGCAGAAATTGACTGCAGTGTGTCAGTTGCACATGCGGGAATTTAATGACGGCGATACAATAACCATTGAACCCTTTCGGGCAAATTCATTTCCAATCATTAAGGATTTGGTTGTTGACCGAAACGCATTTGACCGTATCATTAAAAAAGGCGGTTATATTTCCATAAACACCGGCGGCGCTCCTGATGGCAACGAAATCCCAATTGCCAAGGACAATGCGGAATTTGCCATGGATTCCGCAGCTTGTATTGGCTGTGGAGCTTGTGTTGCCGCATGTCCGAACTCCTCGGCATCGTTGTTTGTTGGCGCCAAAATCTCGCAATACACCTATTTACCCCAAGGTGATCCTGAACGATCGCGTAGAGTCATGCGGATGGTTACTCAAATGGACGCTGAAGGATTTGGCGGCTGCACAAACCATGGTGAATGCGAAGCCGTTTGTCCCAAGGGGATTTCAATCGGTAACATCGCCCGAATGCGGCGTGAGTACATTAAATCGATTTTTAGCACATAACTAGCAAACCATCGATTCACAATTGCAATTCTAAAGTAACACTCCCCCCACTCTAACAAGATTATAATAAATGGCAAAAAGCCGAATAGTATCCTATACTTCACGCACCGCATGCACGGAGCTGGCTATGGGAAACCCTGATTATTCAACAGATGAAGTGGATTTGGCCGGAAAAGAAAACAAACTAAATGCAGCCATGGCGTCTGGCTCGTCGGCGAGACATTATGCTTTGGAACTCGCGTGGCGCCATTGCTCCTACTGGCAGCGCTGCTTTACGTTGTGGCCCTTTTGCAGATGGGCGCGGTGGCGAGGCGCTACTGATTGCTGATGCGGAGGCCGCCGGTAATTCTGCTCCTCGTGTCTGCGATGTCACAGGGCCGGCGGCGTGCATGTCAGTGGTGGATGTAATTGTTTTTCGTCTTCTCTATCACCTGTATCAATTGCATCATTCCCCGGTCTTCATGCGCCAGGATGTGACAATGATTTACAAACTGGCCGGTGAAGTCCGCGAAGAAGCTGCGCATTTTGAAGTGGCCGGGAATCTTGACAGTACACGTGCCGCCTGAACACGTGGTGTAATCCCGGATCTCTGCCGGGCAATCCTCCAAATTCTTGTATTTTGATGTGTCCAGCGTGACGTTCTTTGCTGAGGGAATCGCGAAAGTATCCCACCAGACATAGGGCGGAGCCAGTTTCTCGCAGGGTTTCCAGGTGTCGGGGTTCAAGGGATCCACACACGTGTTATCTTTGTTTGGCTGGAACACTTCGAAGATCTGGAAGGGATTGATATGGATGTGGAAG
>CAYXGW010000020.1:0-62388 GCA_964464595.1 uncultured Deferribacteres bacterium | reverse complement strand
CTACAACTGGACTAAAAGCATGGCCAAGTGTAACACATCTATTTCCCATGCCATATTCGATATACTCATTGCCATCAACATCCCAAACATGGCAGCCTTGCCCTCTGACTATAAATCCTGGCGCCAAAACCGGGTATTGATCATCACCCTTTGCGTAGGTGTGACAACCACCGGGAATCAAAGCATGACTTTTTCTTTGCAGCTCTTTAGATTTTGTAAAATTAGGATGGTTCCCCTTTTCTGTTGAAATCGTGGTAATCATATACCCTGCCTTAATCGAAAATAATTCTCTGAATTATACATTTTAGTCCCCCAAACAAACTTTGGAAAAGATTCATATATCATGGTGTTGAAAACGCGTGGTCACTTTGGTTAGCAATGGCCCCACGTGACCAGACATGATCATGAAACCAGGTTCGAAACGCAGCGCTCAAATCCGGGAAAGTGGTTAAATTCAATAAGGTGAGCTCCGAGTACAAGGCGTCAATTTGATCTGGCTTTAGATTAGGTGATTTATACAGCTGACACGTTTCTAGAGGAAAATTAAAGCTAAAAGGCAGCTTAATTTTCGGCAAAAGCCGAGAATCTACGGCTAGAAACCGTGTATGGCTCTTCTTCAAAAGATACAGTCTAATTGCTTTATCAACTTTCGCAAAGATATCTTTATTACTTATGTAATGAATATAACAGTAAGGCATCCAATGTCTAACTACCTTCGAATAAATCAAATAGCAATAATAACGTTTGTCATAAATCAGCAAATGATTGCATTTATAACTCAAATGATCATGACATATTTTCAAATCCGATTCATTGAGTTTGTTTTCGATGTATTGGGTATCTTGAGTAATTTGAAAGTTGTCAAGATCGCGATTACTTACAGGACTCGCGCATGGCAGAAGGATTTTTAACCCCGAACCTAATTCGTTGAATCCGAGTCTTTTTAATATGGAGATTACACGCTTTGATGGCGAAAAGTCGGTTATTGTATGATTAAAGTTCAATATGGGTCTTAGGAGTAGTAGACTCTTGGCTCTATACTTTTCTTCCACAATCCAGCTATGAAGATTACAAAATCTCATCACGCTGCCATTGATTACTCTCTCACTGAACATAGTTCCCAGTATGCCTACAATTCTGGCACCGTCAATTAAGGCGTAGCCAAAATGTTCTTCTTCACTACTCCACTTGTAATTAAACAAGTTTTTCCAATCGCTTTCTTTTGAGAATGGATCATCATCCTGCAAAAATGTGTGATAAATTTCAGGAAACATTGAAGAATCAATTTTTTTTATTTCAACCATTACAGAGCCTTACAAAGCTGGAATTGAATCCCGTAGCGCGTTTCAAAATCATCTGCCAAGGAGATAAGTTGTACTTTCAGCTCACTTTGGTTGATCAACTGATTGCGTATCAATGCTTTCTCAAAAAGTCCGAACGAGGATCCGTTCTTGTCATTCCCGGACTTACTTAAGGATAGCGCTATATGCTTCAACGTTATCCGGTAGGCAGTTATGTAATATAACATTTCTGGAGATTGTCCAATCGCACTAGAAATAGTTAGGAATTTCTGCAACTCGTTGAAAGAAATTTCAGTCAGCTTACATGCAGGTTCCAGATGATCCATCTTTTCGAGTTCCTCATAAATGCCAAAAATGTCTGTACCTGTTACCCTACCATCAATGTCAAAAATAGGTAGAAGTGGATACAATCGGCAGACGATTGGTCGTGTGTCATGATTGCATGCACAATGCGGTTTATGGCTTATGATCGATTCAACCCTCAAGGTTCTGTGATCAAGCGTGTAATCGATGACCTTGTGCTCAAAGGTGCCAAACTGGTCCAACCACCCTCTTTTCTCTAGGTACTCATACTCACCGGGGAGGAGTGGAAGTTCTTGAGATTTTATCCTACCGATGAGCGCAAATTTCGCTTTATATCGGGAAAAACTACAACAGTGGGCATCTCCACAAAGCTTCCAGCAATCCTGAGAGTACAACAAGTCTGTGGAGTATATCTTATTGAAAACACTTAGTTGTGAATCATCTAGCAATTGATCTTCCTTAATTTAGTATTAATATAAGTCTCTGCTGAATAGCAGCGGGGTGACATTTCATCAGTGACGCTTACTTATGAAGCTAATAAAGTTTGTTACAGGGTTAGTTTGAATTAGGGAGAAAGTCGTCCTGATAGTAATCTTCGTATCTTCTGCGGCGACGGATCAAATAGTTTTTTTTATCCTCGACCAAAACTTCCGGAGGTGTTGGGTGGCTAAGAAATTCCAAAGGACTAGACGTGCGGGCATAGGCACCAGACTGCAAAATGCCAACGAGGTCACCGACTTCTGCTGTGGGAAATGCAGCAGCTCGTGCTAAGACGTCCAAAGGAGTACAGAGCGGACCGACAACATCAACTGTTTCTTCGACTAAAGATCCGAGCTTGTTTACTATAGCTATAGGGAAATTCCGTTTGATGGTTTGACCCAGGTTGCCAGAAGCGGCAAGATGATGATGCATGCCGCCGTCAAGAATGAGAAATTTTTTCCCACGAGAAACCTTGATCTCATGAATCCTTGAGACATAAATACCGGCTTCGCCAACTAAAAAACGACCTGGCTCCACAATGAATTGTGTACCAGCGAGAAGGGGCTCGTTTTTGACGTCTGCCATCAACGAAGCAAGTTCTAGGGACAACATTTCAAAATCTAGTTCTTTTTCATGCGGAAAATAGGGTATGCCGAAGCCACCTCCAAAATCAAGTGTCCGCAGTGGTTTCTTCAATCGTGCAGCAACCCGTTTGCCGATTTCCATCCCCTTGCGGTACTGATTAACCAGAATGGTGTAATCCAGTATTTGGGTGCCTAAATAGAGATGAATTCCCTGCAGCTCAACAGACGAGATCGATTGCACCAGATCTATCAGATCATCAAGATTTTCCTCGTCGATGCCAAATGGAGCAGGTTTACCACCCATGCGCATGGCGCCACCCTGGACATCCCCACTCGGATTGATCCGTAACGCAATTTTGCCTCGCATTCCCAGTCGCTGACTGATAGCTCCGATTCTAACAACCTCGGATGGCGATTCTGCATGTATTTCGCCAATACCGTGTGACAAGGCGAACTCCAATTCAGGGTCAGTCTTGCCAGGCCCAGCGAAAATGATGTTGATTGGTTGGCAGCCTGCGTGCAGGGCTTGATGCAACTCGCCACCGGACGCCACTTCAATACCGCAGCCTTTGATAAGGAAATGCTGTAAAAAGGAACGATTCGGATTGGCCTTCATCGAGTAGTAAATTCGGAATTCTGGCGGGAGCACATCGCGTAATAGAGCCAACTTTCGATCCAAGATACTACGATCATAGATATACAAAGGGGTGCCATACTTTTCGGCAATTACGCTAACCGGTATTTCGCCAATGTAAAGTTCTCCACCCGATGAACTGAAATATTTCTCGATAAGGTCTATCACGTGAACATTCTTGCTAATTAGAATGGACGCATTTGCAGGGATGTTAGGATTCAATCATGACTCGCTAAATATATGGTTACTGTTGAGTTGTTTTCGGCTTTCACGATGCCGGAGTTTAGGATAGTCGACCTTACCGCTGGTGGTTTTCGGCAAACATTTGAGAATTTCCACCGATTTAGGTATCATATACTTGGGCATCTTGTCTGCACAAAAGGCTAACAAGGCATCCGAATCCAAAGGTTTGCCATTCTTTGCGACAACAAATGCCTTGATTCGCTGGCCAAGCACATCGTCAGGTATACCGATAACCGCCGCCGCCAGTAACATCCCGCTTTGGCAGAGCATATCTTCAACTTCTCCTGAACTGACGCGAAAACCTGAAGATTTGATTAAATTATCACGGCGCCCGATAAAATACAGAAAACCGTCTTCATCCATTTTAACAAGGTCACCCTAATAACAGGCTTTGCCATTTTCTATAAGGCCGGGTAAAGGAAATGGATATGGTCTGAGCACACGAGATGTTAATTTCGGGTCACCCCAATAACCCAATGAAACCGTCGGGCCGTAATGCACCAGTTCTCCTACCTCGCCAGGCCGACAACGTTCGCCATTGTCATTGATTACAAGAATCTCGGTATTGGGAATAGCCATTCCTATAGAGGTGGGTCTCAAGTCCAGCTCCTCCGGAGGGAGGTAGGTCGAACGGAAGGCCTCTGTTAATCCGTACATGAGATATATTTTTGTCGTCAAAAGCCTTTTACGAAGGCTAGCCAATACATTCTGTGGTAACGCTCCACCAGTGTTGGTGATATAGCGAAAATAAGGTAAGTGATTCTGATGCATGGCGGCGCTATGAGCGAGCAAACTCCAAAGTGTTGGGACGCCTGCCAAGGCAGTAATACTCTCCTTTTTCAGCATCCGGACAATATCGTCAGCAAAAAGAAAATTTATCAAAACCAATGTACCGCCCTGTTGAATAGTTGTCATGAGTTGGTTCAATCCGGCATCGAAACTGAAAGGCAACGCAGCCAGGGTACGGTCAGAATCTGTGATTTCGAGGTAGGTTGATACGATCGAAGCGCCGGCCATTATGTTTGCATGGCTGAGCATTACACCTTTCGGCTTACCGGTAGAGCCTGATGTGTAGAGAATAGCTGCTAAATCTTTTTCAATTCCAGCATCCCGCCAAGGCGATAATGACGTCGTTTCGCACAGTTTTTCGAAATCATAAGCGGGCTGTTTTATGTCGCTCGATTTCCCGTCATTAAGGACTATAATGAATTCCAGCGAGGTACTATTGTTGATAATTGATTTCAAGCCGGATAGTTTGGACTTGTCAGTAATGAGTCCTTTTATACTACAATCATTTATGATATGATCCACCTGATCCGGAAAAAGGGAATGGTGGATTGGGACAAAGACTCCACCGGACTTGGAAATACCGAGGATGGACACCACCTGTTCAATCGATGGATTTAGAAAAACACCAATTCGACCCAACCGCTCCACCCCAGCGTTTCGAAGACCACTAGCAAAACCCGATACCTGTCTCTCCAGGTCGGAATAAGTCAGTCGCTTATCATTGTGGACCAGAGCCTCTTTGTCAGGAAATCGGGAGGTACTGGTGCGCAACATATGATGTATTAAGAAATCCATACTCAACACACACAACTTAACTTTTTTTGGATGAAGGTTGTTAAAGTTGATATCGATTCAAAATTATCAGAAAGCATTTCTTCATCTGAAAGAGTAATGTCATATTGTATCTCAATGAAAGTTACCACCTCCAATACGCCAAGAGAATCTATGATCCCGCTGTCTAGCAGTGAGTCATTATCCTTGGTCGACCGCTGTCGGGCTAAAGGAAACTGGTTCAGGATAAATTCCCTAATCTTTTCGCTTATTTTGTGTTTTCCATTCATATTTTATTCACCCTTTTATTTCAACTTTTTTGAAAGTAGCCTTTTGTAAAGCTTTTGGGGTCCACTCGTATGAAAAATCATCTCCAATTAAATTGACGTCATGATCCTTGCCACGGTCATTTTCTGGCTTGCCGTTCCTGGCAAGAGTGTTTTCGTAGCTGGCAATTTGTTCAAGACTCAGTTCCCGCATAGACTCGGGCTTTTTGAAGTATCGTTGATACCATCTTGCCGTTTGCTTCAGGGCCTCACCAACATTCCAGCCAGGTTTCCAATTTAGCTGCCACAAGGCTTTATCGATTGAAAGGCGTAGAATATTTGCTTCATGTGGCTGCGACGAATCACTGACATCTACCCAAGATCCTTCGCCCCATTCCCGTAGGAATATTTCCACTACGTCTCTCACCGGTATCTCATTGCCTGGAAAGGGTCCAATATTCCAACCGCTGCATAGTTCCGGATTGTCTGAGTTTACGAGGTGAGCCGCCAACATCAGGTAACCGCTTAGCGCCTGTAGAACATGCTGCCAAGGTCTAAATGATCCGGGATTTCGAATCTCCACAGGCTTCCTTTGAGAAAGCGCCCGGACAATATCCACAATAAGTGCGTTACTTGTCCAGTCGCCTCCACCAATAACGTTACCTGCTCTAGCACTTGCCAATTTGATGCCATGTTCAGAGGACCTTTCTGGAGGGAAAAACGAATGCCGATATGATCTGATCAAAATCTCTGCTGCGCCTTTGCTGCCCCCATACGGATCATGATCACCGAAAGGATCCGATTCACGATATCCCCAAACTTGCTCGCGGTTCTCATAGCATTTATCACTGGTAATTACAACGACCACACAGGGTTTTTTGAGTTTACGGACGCCGTCAAGAAGGCTGGCAGTGCCAATGACATTTACTTCAAAAGTTTCTCTGGGAATGTTGTAGCTTTTTCTTACAATAGACTGTGCTGCAAGATGTAGAACTATATCCGGCGAAGCGTCTTGTAAAGCTTTATGCAAACTTTTATCATCCCGAATATCTGCTTCATAGTGTCTCCATAAGAATTCGCGAATCCCGGAAATCGTGAAGTTGTTGGGATCTGTAGGCGGTTCGAGTGCATAACCGGTGACCGTCGCTCCCAAGCGTCTAAGCCACATACACAACCACGTTCCCTTGAAGCCAGTGTGTCCGGTTACAAACACAGAACGGCCAGCAAAAGTGTTGGCGAATGGGATGCTCATTCGAAATTTATCCTTAGTTGTTTCATAAAGTAGATCAATGAATTATTAAGCTTTGCCCTGGGTGATCTTCGGCAACGGGTCGGCAATTTTGACTATTACTGATCTTAATGCATCATCCAATTGCGCAGGCGGCGGTACATACCAAGCGTAGGTTCGCGGAATGGCGATGAGTAAACCAGATCTCGTACACCATACCAGGTTGTCTTCATTATTCTGTTGATCGGCCTCAACTCGACTGAACCAACGGCCACTGGAAACGAACCAGACATGAGACTGGCCTTCAACTGATTGTAACCCCGACCTAAATCGATTTGTTTGATTCCCATCTTGGCAGCATGCTTGGCAAGCTCGATGTGAAGAAGCAAGCCTGGCGAATATTTTCCAAACCTATTATCAAAAGTAGGAATCCAAGAAGAAATAACATGATGGCTACGCATGCCCATATGAACAGATATGAGTTGATCCCCGGCATAAAGACAGGACAACATGCCTGACAGCCCCTCAGATTCAGTGCGCCAGACCAAATCCAGTAAATCAACAACCCATTTGAAGGGAAAAACATCGATATAATTCTTTCGATTGAGCTGTTCCTGTTTCCATGTCAAAAGCGCTCTAAATGCTGCAGTCTCGGTTGTATGCATTTCGAACCGAAGGGGACCGATTTCCCGCTCGATCTTTCTGGATTTACGCATAAACTGTGATATCATTGCAGAACCCGACTGCCTCCTTGAAAATTGATAACCTTTAAATCCTTCGCTAAGATCCATGTAAGGCGAATCTTCAATAAAATGATGAAAGGGCTTAAACATCGTTTGTGACGCTACCAGGTGATCGAAATGCCAGGCAGAAAGCTTACATTCTTTTAAGAGTTGCTTTGCATCCAAATTAACATTTTTTTTCAGGACAATCCCATGCATATCTGACATCCTCCAGGCAACCGCCCTTCCAATGTTTTGTCTGACACGCTGAAACGGGAAGAAACCAACAAATTCATCGTTTTGCTCTAAGACGGCTACATTTACATTATCGCAGACACTTGCCGTAACCATAATGAATTCGGGACTAAGAAACGGATTGTTAATGGCAGAATCTTTATTCTGTAAATGAGACCACGCTGTGACATGATCTACCGTTAGACACTTACCATCAATGACGTTAATTTTCATATTCTGATGGAAACCTATGCTATTAGAAATTTGCATGAGATGCCAAGTTCACGAACCTGATTTTTTATTTCTTGTTCGTATAATGAGTTTGTAATAATCACAAGGTCCGGTCGATGCTCTATTAAAAATTCGGGCGAAACAATTTTCTGGGCAGACCCAGGAATATACTTATTTTGTCTATTCGGATTAATGTCCACAACAAAATCTACCTGGTCCTGGGTATTGAGAGCATTCAAAAACCCAATTCCCTTTCCCCCTGAACCCCAAACAACGACACGCTTGTTGTGTTTTTTATAATTCTTCAACCGATCTTTCCATTTGTTTATTTTTCTTTGGTGATGTTCAGCAAACATGGAGATTTCAGGAGGTAGCTTACCATTTAAATAGGATTGTTTTGTTTTCAGCAAAGATGTGTTGTTATCTGTTTTTGCCTCCACAAAAAGATATTGGTCACCTTCATAACAAGCGCCTGAATCGAGGACTTTAAATCCGCTGCGCTCGAATATTCTTACATAAGCTTGAAGGGTAAAGTAGTTACACTGTTCGTAATGAATACTCCAGGTTTCCTGATTGTGGAAAGCATGAGAAGCATTGAATACTTCAAAATAAATTCCAATACTGCGGTCGCCAATTATTTTTCTAAGATTTTTCAAAAAATTTAATGGCTTTGGTATATGTTCGAAAACTGAAAGACAACAAATAAAGTCACAGTGAAGATTTGCATATTTTTCCGTAAAAAAATCACGAATCATTCTTATTGTTCCATCTCCTACTTGTCTAGTATATTCAT
The DNA here is from genome assembly GCA_964464595.1 of uncultured Deferribacteres bacterium. Lineage (GTDB taxonomy): Bacteria > Zhuqueibacterota > JdFR-76 > JdFR-76 > DREG01 > JADFJB01. Next base: position 53,809 of record CAYXGW010000020.1, on the reverse strand, counting down.
ATTTAATAGTTGGATCGATTCCTATTCCGATATTTCCTCCAATTTGGCAAATCAAGGAAAGGAATTCTCCCGCTCCACAACCGATCTCCAATACAGTTTTATTTAGAATTTCATATCGTTCAATAAGGCGCGATGCAACCCCGTTGATATATGAGCGAAATACTGAAGAGTGGATTAAAGATGCTTCATATCCTGGCTCATAAGTAACCTTTTTGGGATCGAATATACGGTTGTGAACGAATCCACAACCGTGGCAATAAGACAATATAATATCGCCTGTCACAGTATTTCGCGCTTGTTCGGCGCTATCAAAAAGTAAACATACATGGACGGGAAGGCGCTTAACCTTATAAAAATCCGTTTGATCCAGAGAGCCACATACAGGACATCCAATTACCACGGATTTAGTCTTTGTTTTAGTTTGCTGAAGTTGTTCGATATTAATCATTATGAAAAGTTATCCTTTGTTATCAAAAAATTTAGTTTTTCTCTGCAACGAATCACTCTATATTCTATCAGAAGGAACAGCTCCGCCACGTCAATCCCATTTAAAGATTTTCGAGATTTCAGTGGCGCAAACATTATGGTGCTTGATTCAACTTTAAGATCTTGTGAGCCGAGATTTATCTCGACTGCAATAAAACCCTTGAGTATATCAAACCGAGGAAATACTCCATTGTAAACTTGTTTGAAAATTTTGTGTTTGTGATTTTTGGAGTTTTCATACTGAAATTACTGGCAAGCCTTGTTCCAAATAAATTTAATTTAATTAAGAACGCTAACGAGATCCTATTAAGTATTTGTTTATTATGACGTTATATTAATAATTTATGGTGGTATTCAATATTAATTGCGAGAAGAGTGTTTTGTGAGGAAATGTTGTAAATTACGTCACTACTTTGATCATCATGAAGTTAACTATTTGATTTTACTAGAGTTATCAATCTACTTATATCTTCGTTAAATTTCGTAAAATACGACACTAAATATAGATGTCTGGATTGGGATTTATTCTGTAGGAATTGCTTTTAAGAATGGAGGTTTTATTTTGACCAACACTGGCGGATCGAAATAACTCTGACATATTCAAATCATTTTCCTATAATTCCGTGAACCAAGCGGCTCAAATCTATCAGAGAATAATCTCCTGAAAGAGCCTCAGTGGAAGAATAGTCAATGGTGGTTGCCAGGTTGTAACCTTTTTTAGAAAAAATAAAAGGCACGAACTCAACACCAGGATTCGATATCCCTGCCGGACGAAATACTCCCGATTCGTGGTCGCCATAAATTATTACTGCCGTATCTTCTGGCAAATCGGCAATATAGCCCGCGATACACCTGTCAGCATAGTTAATGCTGTTGTAGTAACGTTCTGTAGTATTAGCAGGCCGCTCAATAAACAGGTTCTCTGATGGTTTCAGTTGGTTGAACGGCGTGTGGCTGGTCATAGTGATGAGGAACTGAAAATTTCTCTGATCCCTCCAGTTCCGGCTAGCGATTTTGACCAGGTCGCCATCCTTGATACCCCACCAAGCTAGCTCAATACCGGGCTGGATTCGCATGTCTTCAAGGAAATTTAGATCGTCAAACCCCATATTTGCAAAAGCGTTCTTGGTGTTGAAAAAATCACCATGGATCCCGTGGTAGGCTGCAGTGAAGTAGCCTAGCTCATTCAATTTCTGAGGTAGTGTGTTTTCGTAGGGATAATCGAGAATTTTGTAAGTAACGATGTCTGTGGATGGATGCTGACTTGTCAACATCGAAAAGTCTGCGTCCGCTGAGCCGTTAAAATGTATGGCTCTAGCTTTGTAAAATATAGAAGAAATTGCTAGTTGATTTAGAAAAGGGGTTAATTCCTTTCCGCCAACCTTCTTGTGTATAACCTCAAAGTCGAGGCTCTCGACCTGAATCATGACGAGATCGCGTTCGATGGATAATTCCGGGATGTCGACTGGTTTTGCCTTGTAAGAGTCCGCACTTGCGATGGCGCGTTTAAGAAGGCGTTCATCTTTCAGATACCAGTACTCCCCGACCCAGGTCCAGAAGTAACCATATACGTTACCCATGCGGCTTACCGTAGCGTGGGTTTCAAACTGCTTCAGAGGGTCAAGTTTAAGAACCAGTAAGATAATGATACTTGAATAGACGATCGCGACTACAGCTACAGCTTTGCTTCTGCTCTTGAACTTCGCAGCCGTAAAGGGGGTGTATCTCAGTAAAGCTATCTTACAGATAAGCACGGCAGTTAGGACTATGACTGTAACAGAGCTGACAAGTACCAAACCTGTCTGGAGCCCAATAATTGCTTCATCAAACTGGCCAATCAAAGTAATGATTGAAAGTGGGCGCCTAAAGTACAAGAAGTAATTTGTAAGACCAAGGTATACTAAGGCCTGAACCACAAACATACTGTAGATCAGGATTTTGTTGAAACTCCAAAGAATGACAATAAATATCAAGTAATCAAGGCCAAACCGGATAATCTTACCCATTAGAAGTTGATGTGCCTCCATTGGCCTATCAACAATGAAGGTAAACTCCTGTATGATGAAAAGCTCAACGGCACATAACAACGCCAGGAAAAGACGTGTATCAAAAAATGTCTTGAGGTTAGATTTGATCCAGTTCATATGGTATGTGTAATGCCTAGATCCAGTAAGATTAAAAAAACGCAAAAATCGGCTATCGGCTATATTGAGAAATTACGGCATGATTAGTTTTTCCCAGAAGATTATGATTCAGAATTAATTCTGCTATAGCCTTTCCAGCTTGTTCGTGACTGAAAGGTGTCCAGTGAAACTGCGATTGTTGCCAATAAAGCAACTCATCACCGATATGAGAATCTAACAGACCCTTGCCAGAAACAAAGGTGATACCGGGACGATCTATATCAAAATACTCAAGAGGGAAATCTTCAACCAAGGGATCACTTCTATCCCAGTAAGGTGTTGGTATGCTCAGAATAAGCATTGGTATATTTCTTTGTCTAAGCAGGTTGTAAAAATGATCAAAAATAGTTGCTGATAACCTGCGCACGTATTTATGTTTTTCAGCACTCACCTCAATATCACCTATTAGATACGTATTATTGATATTCACATCGGATTTCGGTGAAAGTTGTATTTCTTTCTCGTTCTGCATTTCAATCCATCTTTTCGCAAATCCTATAAAAGACTGCTTTAGGAACACAAATGCATTGGATCGCTCAGAAAGAAAAGTACAAAACCAGTTTGTATTGAAAAAATTACCGAGACTTCCCATAGGCACATATCGCTGGTTTTGTCTAATCAGATTATTACCTTCAAGCTGAACAAGACCGGTGCGTATATTGTCCATTAAATCATTGTTCCAAAATGATATGATCACAAGGTCCGGATTATAGTTAAGCAATTCGCGCTCTAGGTACAAATATTCTTCGGCGTTGGAAAAACCGGAAACACCCGTATTTAACGCTTCGGTTTGAATCCCCATAGAATTTAAATTTCGTTCCAGTACACTGGAATAAGTATCTTCGCCATCTACCTCAAAACCCAAAGTAAACGAATCACCCAAACTGAGAATCCGTTTTACACCAGGTTGCTTTTGATAAGAGTAATCGCGATCAGCACGCATTCCTTGATTATTGATTCGGAAATGCCATGTTCCGTCTGCAGATTTGTGTCGGTACCTGGCGCCAGGGTCGTTGTAACGAATACCCCAGGGAGCTTCTACAACCCGACGCGGGAACTTGGGAATCTCTCCTACAACCAACAGGACCAACAATTCGGCCAACACAAATGAAATCGATATCCCAATTAGAAGAGCGGCAATGTTCTTTAACAATTTGTGCCTGTAACTTAAAATTGACTTAAGAAAATTTTTCATGCTTTAAATAGGTTCCTTTTTTGACTTTGCAAAGAAAAAGAATTCCATTTCACACTATCTTTACAATTAAATTGAATAGACTGGTCGTCTTCAGCGAGACCGCTGCTAAAAATTATTTTAATAAAAATTTTACGCCATTTTTTGAATTGAAAGAGGTATTGAAAAATTACACAAAAACACCACATCTTTTCTGCAGTTGTTAAATCTGTTATTATGACGGAAACGACATGGCCAAATAAAAGCTTAAGCCTTGTAAATGCAAACCGATGCGTGTTTTTAGTATTCATATACATCTGTTGTTTTACCGATGAATCAAGGCAGCTTGCAGCATCAGGGTGAAGTCGCTGGTAAAAGAGTTTTTCCGGGACCTCCTTGTAACATCCTCGTAAGCTCATTTCACCTAAAAGTACTTTCTCCGCTCCAAAGTAAGGTAGAAACATTCGAGTATTTTTTAACGCATCAACGCGGAATACGGCATAGCTGTCAACACACCAATTTGTTCCTAACAAGACACCTTTGAAACGCTTATGCGGACTGAGTGAACTATAATTATTCCTGGGTAGTTCTTTATTTTGGCAAGTTTTCCAACCTAAAATCTCTTTACTGCTTGCGTCAATTTTTCCACTTCTTGTATGGCACCACAGCACACTCGGGTCCTTATCCAGTACATCAATGCAGCGGGAAAAAAATGTTGGTTTACAAATATCGTCATATGCCGCCCACTTAAAGTATTTGCCTCTGGCAAGTTTAAAAACGTGATTGAAGTTCCAGACTGCCCCTCTGTTAGTTTCCTGTCTATAGTATTTGATTCGCTTATCTCTGCTAGCATATTCGCGACAAATCGATTCTGTGCGATCCGAAGAAGCATTATCCGATATAATCAATTCAAAATCTTCAAATGTTTGTACCAAAAGTGATTGGAGGGCTTCATTAATAAACTTGGCACCGTTATATACTGGCATGCCGATACTCAACTTAGGTTTGTTTTTGAAATTCATCATTATCCCAAATTATGATTAAACGTTTTCAAAATGGAAATATACTCAGTTACCCTTGGTTTGGAAGATTGAACATGGACTTCCAGTTGATTATGAAATAGTTCTTTTATTCCCAAAAAATTCTTTATAGATTTCCATCAATAATCGTTAATACGGCCTACTCATATTTTCGTTATTTCAATTCTACATTACCAAATGAAGCGTTCTTCAATAAGATTAATCCAAAAAATATCACATTTTGATCTAGATTATTTCGGATTATCAAATTACGATGCTTTCCTGATTGGTTCATTCAATTGATTGTGATGTATTTCTCTTTTTCCTAACACTTCATTATAAATATCAATTAAGATCTTATAATTCGTTTCCGCGGTATATTCCCGTTCATATTCTTCGCGAGCAACTTTCCTCATTTGCTCTATTTTTAATGGATTACTAAAAAATTGATCGACTTTTGCCGCCAAATCGGAAGCATTTCCTCTCTCAAAGAGCAATCCTGTATGGCCATCTTGCACAAACTCAGCCATACCTCCCAGGCGTGAAGTTATAACAGGAGTTCCCTTGGCGAAAGCTTCAAGAATTGTTTTGGGACAAACTTCATACCAAATAGAAGGCATAGCCAAACAAGCAGCGTCTCCGACTAAAGAATAGACTGAGCTCTGTGGTTGGCTGCCAAGCCATTCTATGCGATTGTCCCGGCTAGCTGCCTTACGAACACTATCTGCTAATACACCGTCACCGACTATCTTCAAGGTTACTGGCATCCGTAATTGCGACCAAGCAGAGAGCAGTGTGTCTATCCCTTTCTCCTTGGAGAGTCGACCGACGTAGACGACATAGTTTCCATTCCCCTTACCGACACTTGGTTCAGGGTGTATAAAGTTAGGTTTATATACAATTTTGTCACGGGAAAACCCAGCTTGAAAATATTTTTCCATTGTAAATTTAGATGGTGAAATATACTTTGAAACCATTTGAGACCAGGTGTTGATTGATCTATGAAAGCCAATCATACTTGCCGCAACCGTGCTAGCGGCCCTATTTTGCCTATAGCAGCCTCTTAGCACTCCTGGCCATGCAAACGTCTTACCTAAACAATCTTCACAAACCTTTCCTTTCCTCGTAAAGAAACCATTCAAACAAAATTGTCTATAATTTTGTAATGTTTGAACTATAGGTATTTTTTCCGCCCTGGCTGCGTAATAGAGAGAAGGTGAGATTAGAGGAAAAGTATTGTGAGAATGTATAATCGCTGGTCTCTCTTTTTGGATTAAGCTTCGAATTTTATGGTAAGTTTGGTTGTTCCAAAAAGTCTTTCGTAACATCTCCCAATTACTCATTTCATCGATGGCGTCGTTATGAAGCGTATAACGAACCACTTCATGACCATGAGCTTCCAGCAAACTGGTTTCATCAATATAAATTTGATCCTCTCCACCGAACCACTGATAATGATTGTGGGAGACTAAAATTTTCATGGGAGATTCCTTATTTTAAGAGTTGATACTGATTGTTTGACCAGGTGTATGAATAAACATTGGGGCACTGCTAATCTTTTTCGTAAGACCATCAATAGGTTGTAAGAATTTATCAAGCTGACGCCAAAACAAGGCGATTAACCAAACAATAGTACTGCCCCTCGGCATCGGACCAAATATCACAGGTTCGGTCAATCCTATAATGAGCACAACGATCAGTATAAGGTCTGGAAAAATAGAAGGACTTGTAAACAATTTGCCCAGTTGTGTGAATAGCATTGCAACCACAATCATAACGCCAAATAATCCGACACATAACATCGTATTAAGCAACATATTATGTGGATGGTGTAAATCGCTTTCGCTATATGCGTGGTTCGAAAATTCAGATAACGCATAACGAGACCCGCCATAGCCATATCCGACCCAGGGTGATTTAAACACCTTATCCAATGCAAATGACCAGATGTCAGTTCTACCAGTGAGGTTATAAATTTCTTCCACATCACCTGATCGAGATAGGCTTTTAAGTATCGTTTTGGAATTCAATTTCACCAAACCGCTGGAATAAACTAACGAAATGAACGAAATGAAAATTATAACACCAAAGGCTGTAAAAACTTTTGTGGGAATTTTGACTTTCCGGAACAGAAAATATAAGATTACTATCATCACACATACCAATGCAGATTTGGTTCCAGTAAAATAGAGGGTGATACATAAAAATCCAAAAAGAAAAAGCATAGTCCCCCTGCTTAGAAAACCAGCTAAATTCAGACTTAAGATTATTGCCACCGCCAACGCAATTTGAAGACCTAATTCATTGGCGTTGGTGCCTAACCGGGTAGTCTCTATGGAATACCGCCCCAATTCAGGCCAGGCAAAGAACAGAACCCAGGAACCTATGCAATAAATTAATAGTCCCGCTAAGATTGAAAACATCACTCGCCGATAACCTAAATTGATTATTAAAGCCGGTACGAACAAAATAATACACAAGATTGCAAAACAAGATGTTGCGGAGTAAAGGATATTGGTTGCAAACGGAACCGTGACTAACCCCCATAGGCCGAGCAATAAACTCCATGCGCCTGGAAAGCGAAACAATTCTTTAATCGTCATTCTAACATAGAATAAACCATAGATCCCACATCCTGCACACAACAACAACCGGAAAATCACATTATTCTGAACCGAAAACTGGGCTCCCTCTTCTAAACCAGTAAGCGAGAAGCTGAAGCTGTTAACAAAGACAGCCGCGCTTAATAAAATGGCGCCAATCCACATAGACATCGTAGAAGGATTCACTTGATTGAGCAACGTTGATCTAATGTTTGTCGAGGTTTGGTTCATAATTAGTTTGAACTATATGAATTATCTACAAGATGCATAAAAGCTACCCATCTGACTAACAAGGCGATCATTGAGCCTGCTAGCATACTATAAGCCGCACCCAAAACCCCCAACTGAACGACCAGGTACGGCCCAACAACAATCGTTACTCCTAAACCAATTAAACCTGCCTTAAAGTTTTTATTCGGTTTCTCAATAATGCGTAAACCAATATCTGCTGTAATGGTCAAAGCGGTTATTGTAATTCCCATTGCCAATACACTAATTGTGGATTCGAATCCCTCATAATCGTTGCCATAGAAAAAAGACATCAACTCCCCGCCATAGATAAACATCATCACACAAAACAAAATCATAATACCCCCCATAAGCAATGTGGTTTTCAATATCACTCTACGAACTTCTTTGCCGCCACTTTCAGCATATACACGAGCAGCTCTCGGAGCTAATACATTGCCAATTCCTAAAATAAGGGGGTTTGCAATTGATACTATAGCCCAACAAGCGGTATAGGCGCCGGTTGCAGAAGTGCTAATCATAAGCGCTAGTACCCAGAACATTAAGTACCCATGTAAAGTTCCGGTTATCTGGCTCGCAAGAACCCATCTTCCGAATTGCAAACTTCGCTTTATCTCTCGTTTTACATCGCCCCAATTTACTTTCATGCTTTTGCTAAATCTAAGCAACCATACCAGACTCACGATCGCACATGCCAAACCAACTACTGCGTATGTGGTAATAGCGGATAGCTTAGCAATAAAACCTAACCAGACCAAGCCGCTTATTAATATCAGCACGACTCCAAAGTCTATGATTAAAGCTGATGCAACATCTAGATTTGCGAACGCGAAACGTCTGCCAAATTCCCGTAATAGTATAAAAGGAGTAATTCCCGCTAGGACCCAGATCAAAGATGCAATGCGATTATATTCGAAAACTGTTGAAAGAAGTGTTGCTGACACAATTAAACAGATTACGGCTAATACAGAGAACAAACAATATTGGATGAAAATACTTCCGGCATGCTGTGGGCGGGATTCCTTGGCAGTTTGATTAACATAAACTGTATAAGGCACAAAAATTAATGATTCTTGGATATTGACAATCAATATAACAATACTAAATCCAAGGGAATAAACGCCCAGTTCATTTATTCCACACATCCTGCCAACAATTACGGTTATTAAGAAATTAGTGCCGCTAACAATTGCCTGGTCCGTTAAACCCAAGACACTCTTCCAGGCAGTTTTGCCAAACAGACTCCGCCACAGTACAATTAATCTACCTAACCATGATTTAGAAGTGAGAATGCTTTCTTCAGTTTTAACTAATAAAGTCATATCGTTTTTTTTATTTTACATTTGAGTAAGAAGCTTGAAAAAATCATCGTTTTTTTGAATCTATCAAGAGCTACCCCTTATTTTGAAATCACCCAGCCCCATTTCCTAAAACTACTGCCGGAATAGTTTTTAATAAAATTTTCAAATCAAGCCAAACAGACCATTTATCAATATATTCCATATCTAACTCCATCCACTTATCGAATGGAATATTATTTCTACCTTTGATCTGCCACAGGCAAGTTAGTCCGGGACGTACACTAAATCGCCTGCGATGCCAGTTTTTTTCAAAACCACCATAATCTCTAAGTGTAAGTGGCCTGGGGCCGACAAGACTCATGTCTCCTTGCAACACATTGATAAGTTGGGGCAATTCATCAAGACTTGATTGCCTGAGAAATTTTCCAAATCTTGTAATTCGGGGATCATTTTTTATTTTGAATGCTGGCCCCTGAAGTTCGTTGGCTGATTCTAGATCGGGCATCATATCTTCAGCACCAGAAATCATAGTCCGGAATTTATACAACGAGAATTTTCGTTTGTTTAGACCTACTCTATCTTGAACAAAGAAAATAGGTCCTTTTGAAGTCTGCTTGATTAATACGAAAATTACCAGGAAAAACGGCGAAAATAATAAAAGAGAAACCGTGGAAATGACAATATCAAAGAAGCGCTTAATGTAAATCCTGCATCCTGTTAATTTGGCTGGATCGAAGGTAACCAAAGCATAGCTTTCTATATTTGCAATTTTTAATCGAGAAAATCTTAAATTAAACATAGAAGGCAGAAACCTGACTTTGATACCCTGCTCCTCACACAAATATACAATACGAGATACTTCTTGATAATGGGAATTCATTGGAAGACCAATAACTACTTCATCGATCACATGCTCGTTTATATATTTTGAAAACTGATTAAAACTTGCTACCAACTCAAACCCCTGCTTTAAGCAATCAACGGATCCATCCCATTCATTATCAACAAAACCATCAATCTTATAACCGGAACCCGGGTTTGATTCGATATCGAGAGCAAATTGCACAGATCTCTGGTTCGCGCCAATTATCAATACATGTTGGGAATTTCGTCCATCCGATTTAGGCTTACCAATTGAACTATTATTGGAAGAAAATCGTTTTGATAGTGGAAGAGCGATTGTTGAGTTTCCGTTTCCGTTCCCATGGATCTCATCAGATGGTTCTGGGTTTGAAGCCATGGCACTCTTTTTATTGATTTTTAAATCATCAAACTGTTTAAAAAAATCTGAAGCTTGTGATTTATCGTTTCCCCAATTCGCCGGATATGGAAAAATAGTATAAAACGGTGGGAGCCTAAATGTTGAGATGTCAATGCATATACTCAATGCAAGCTTTTTTGCAATTTCTGCATCAGTATTTAATAAAATAACACCAAAACCATCATCTAAGATTCCCATTTTATCTGAAGAGCGTATTTTTCTTGAAATAATATCAATTATCCGCCTTCCGCTTTCTGATCTTACCTCCTCCGTTTCAATACGATAACTGATCAATGAAAAAATATGATTGTTACGATTAACATGCTCAATTTCTTGTATAATAGTTGCCTTAAATTCTTTACAACTCGCTATTCTGGAAGAAGTTTGAGTATTTATAGAAGGTTTAACTATTTGCAAGTACCTCATTAATTCAAATCCTGATGAAAATTGTTCCAGTATAGTTTCAAACTTATATCCTGCTATACAGCCATTGTGGTAAGTAAAATTTTCGGTGATTCGCAATACCACCCATTATACTAACATTTGCATTGGTTAAAATTTTCTTTGATTCTTTTATAACTTCAACACGACAATCATCTAATTTTACGATTAAAACGACCCCATCACACATTTGGCAAAGAAAAATCGATTCACCGTATTCTAAAATTGGTGGTAAATCCATCAAAACCAAATCAAATTGATCTCTAATTTTTTCAAGGGCAGTCTTAAGTTTTTCAAAGCTGTTGGGATTCCTATTAAAAGGACTACAATTACCAGAAGTAATTATATTGAGATTTGAATTAGGAATTTTAATAATGCATTCATCTATTGAAATATTTTTTGTAAGGAAATCCATCAATCCAAAATTCGTTGATATTTCGAATTGTTTATGCACATCCGGAGCCCTTAATTGTGTATCTATCAAAAGTATCCTGTTTTGATTGGCATTATTTGAACAGACCGTTGGGTTTTCATTTTCATTTGAGATAATCAATCCAGATGCCACTAAAGATAAGATTCTTGCAATTGTAGATGTACCTTGTTTGTGGATAGGGCTTACAATTCCAAGAATATTCAATGTATCTTCACCAGCAGATATCCTTATATTCTCCAATATTTTTTGAAAATCATTTAACACTTCATTTGAATAATTGGTTAGTTGTGGAAAAACCAGATGTTTGGCCGTTTTCTGCAATATGGAATTTTCAGGAGTAGTAATTGTGATTGTTTCATCATCTAATTCAGGGTTTACTTTATCTTGCTTTTCATTTTTGCTGGGTTTAGTTTCAGTGTCCTCAATTTTCAATTCTCTTGTTGTTGGCTTTTCATCTTCCATGAATTGAAGTGAAGTGTCATTAGTTTTCAACTCAAATTTTAATGAGTTAGAATCAGAGCTAACCTTATCGATGAAAGTTATTTGTTTTGCTCTTTTTAGGAATTCTTCAGCTAACAAACGATTACATTCCCTATTTATGTTTAAAGGAATTCCCTTCGTTAATTCATAGATTTTATCTACAGGACCTCCCTTAAAAATTGAGCATTCTTGATTGCCAGCAACACCAAACCTGTGATTGATATACTGCTCGACTTCTTGATAATTCAATGTAGAGAGATTCAATTTCACATCAATCAATCCGGATAAATCATTCCATTCTTCATATCCTAATATTGTTAAAATCTCACTCGTTCCCACCAGAATAAATTGAAGCAAACCATTTGGCAATAAATTCATCAGCTTGCCAAGTAGTAATAAAACACTCTGTTTCGAAGATTGCATATCCTCAATGACCAGCAAAGATTTTCTGTTCAATCGTCTATTAACTTCTAATTCGGAAGATAATAATTGAATAAGTTCAAAACTGGATTTTTCAGTTGATGTAATACCAAATTGTTCGCAAATATTACGTAAATAATACTCTAGATTTAAAAAAGTATTATTTATTATTACAACACGATATTCATCTGGTAAAAGTTTTAAAAGAGAATTAATAATTAAAGTTTTACCGCTACCTTTTTTGCCGGTGAACAGAATATTTTGCCCTTTCAGCGCCGCATTTCTAAGAGATACCAAGTTTTCTTTATGCCCTGCGCTCCAATAAACAAACTTAGGATTCTCAGTCCTTGAAAAAGGCATTTCTTTAATGCCAAAATGATCCCAAAATATTGGTTGAATTTTTTCTTTTAATCCCTTAGGAATAGAATGATTGGTTTGCATAATATCCTTTTCAATCAAGGTTAAATCAGCATGTTAGGTTAGTTCTATTTCTCGGACAGTGCCAAGGCTTGGAATTCCAACGAGTTGCTCTAAATCGTTAGATGATTTAATAGAATGGTCAAAGTATTCTTGCAAAGCGATCAAGAAAAAACCGCTTACCATTCCTAAAAATATTGAAACGATCAAAAATAAATATGTTTTGGGAAAAATTGGTTTTATTGGTACAATTGGAGGGCTGATTACACGAATCCTTACTCCTCTTTCTAACTTTGCCAAAGATATTCTTGATTCTTCTCTTTTCTTCAGCAACATTGAATATACTTCCCGATTATCTTCAATGCCGCGACTTAGCTGCGTAAACTCATATTCTTGTTGGGCAAATTCTTTGATTTTCTGTGTAATCTGAACAATCAATCGCCGAAACTCTATTTCTTCTGCTTTCAATGCCCTTATAGAAGCTTCTTCCATTTCGATGATTTGCTGAATCTCATTTTCTATGAGGTCTTGTGTGGCATTTATTAAATTGGTAAGCTCAATAACTTCCACGTACTGAGATGTAAATTTTTGCTCAAGCTTTTCTTTTTGCATTTTTAAATCCAGTAGTTCTCCCCTTAATTTGGCAATATGTTTTTCTCGGCTTGGACTATTGCTTGCATCTAATGTTGGTATATTTAAATATTGGCCTCGATCCATCTGGACCTTTACAACTGATAATTTAGTTTCTAACCCTATCCTTTGTGTCCTTACTCGTGTTAAGTTCTGTTCATAATTATTCAATTTATTACGTAAAATTTCACTCATTGCTTCTGTCGACAACATTTCTTTTTTCTTTTTATATTCAGATTGCAGCCTTTCCAATTTCTGGAGTTTGTCGTTTTCAATCTTGAGTTGTTCCTCAAAAAATTGGTGAGTTTCAGACTGCTCTGATATTTCAGAGCGATAAGTTTTGTAAGTATTTATAAACGTTCTGATAACTTGGGCAGCAAGCATTGGATCTTTCGCTTTATAGCTAATTTCCAGAACATTACTGTTGCGAGAAACATCAACACTAAAATTTTCTCTAACACTTTTTACTGTTTTAACAAAAGTATTATGATCTACGTAAGGATTATTTGAATCATTTTTAAAATAAACCTGCACTAATTTCAGTTCTTGAACCACACGTTCCGCGACAGGATAACTTAAAAGGATTTCTACCTCGGAATTTACCCAATCAAATTGCCCGACTCCTCTATAAGCATTATTTTTGAATAAAATAGCCTTTTCGTCTTCCGTATCATCTTTAATTAAAATTGTTGCTTTTGCCTGGTATATTCTGGGTAATAGATAACTGACAATAGATCCCATTGTAACGACAAACAGAAAAACGACCAGGAATGTCAATTTTCGTTTAAATATGACCTTGAATAAATATCTTAATGAAAATGAGTTTTCGTATTTGGATTCGCTAAACATTAGTTTTTTACTCCGGGAATCATTGATTTAGTTTTTAATACATTAAATAGAGCTCCGCCAAGTCAGTCCCAAAAATTATAAAATTGAGATTCCTTGGCGCTGCGAAATACGTTTTGTTCGACGTTAAGAATCTTATAAAACAAGCTTTACTTGGTCCAGTACAATACCCTCAAATAAACATCAACAGGCGGAAACACTCCATCATAGACTTGTTTAAGAAATGAGCTAATTCCCGCAACAAATGTTTTTGGAACATAAACAATATCTTGTGGCCGCAAGTAATATTGGTTTGGAATATCTGCGCCTTTTAATAGTTGCTTTAAGTCAACTTTAATGGCTTCTATTTGCTCATCCCGACCTAATCGCAAAATCATTACACTGTTTAACCTGGCGCCATCCTTGGCTCCACCGGCTTGTGCAATTGCATGTAAAATTGTCATATTGCGTGTTATTGGATACCCCCCCGGTACGTTCAATTCTCCTAGTAAATAAACATTATACCCCCCGAATTGTCGAACGAATATTGTTACTTCCGGGTTGATTAACAAATCTGAATAGGTATTTGTAATTATACTATCTAATCCACTCGGGGTCATTCCTGATACATAAATGTCGCCAACTTTTTCCAATGTAATTCGACCATCAGGCCGCACCGTCACAGTTTCGTTGAAACGTGCATTGTTGAAAAACCTGACTTCTATTTCATCACCAAAACCTAACTGATATTCCGAATGAACAAACGGTTGATTTTTGGCAGATGGGCTGGGATATCCATTTCCATAACTTTGTTGCGAATGTTTAATTCCAGCTCTGTTAGAACACCCAAACTGGAGACCTGATATTAAACAGAAAATTAATAAAGTTTTAATCGAATATTTATTTGCCAATTTTCTATCTTCCCTATTATAGTTCTAGCTGAAGATTCATCGAAATTTGTTTCAAACCTATTTTGGCAAGTCTTGTTCCAAACAAAACTAATCCACTGTCTAACCGGAAAAAATATAGCAATAACCCCTTGTTACTTAATAGCTTATATGGATTTTTTATTGCAGAGTTCTAATGAATTTATAAAATTAAGGAATTCGGTATAAAGTCGTAAATTACGACAGTGGATGTGTTATTAGGAGGATAACCTTATGACTTTATTAGAATTAGATTATTTCTACATATCGTCTTCAAATTAGGTAAAACACGACATAAATGAAAGTCTAGAATTTGATATTTATTTTATGGAGGTGTGTGGTTGGGGTTTTAATCTAATTCGTATTTCCGCAATTTTCTATAAAGTGTATCACGATGGATCTTTAAGAGGGCTGCAGTCCGATTTTTGTTACCGGAAGCGATTTGCATAACTTTTTGAATATGCTGCCGTTCCATATCTTCAAGAGACAGAAGCGATGTCGAATCAATTTCAACATCATTGTACTCATGCCAAAGCATATGATCAGGAAGGTGTTCCGGAAGAATAACTTTACCATCGCATAACACCACAGATCTTTGGATCACATTTCTCAGCTCACGCACATTTCCAGGCCAATGGTAAGATAAAAGAATTTCCATTGTCTTTGAATGTATTGATGGCTGATTAATTTTCTGCGAAATTGAATATTGTTGGACAAAATAATTACTGATCAATTGAATATCTTCTCTAATCTCACGCAAAGGCTTTAAATTGATTTGCAGTGTATTTAATCGGAAATAAAGGTCATTGCGAAATTCACCGTTTTTGATACACAATTCCAGGTTTTGATTGGTTGCTGAAATCAAACGAAAGTCCGTTTGAATCAATTGATTACCACCAAGCCTTTCCACAACGTGCTCTTCCAAAACACGAAGTAATTTTGCCTGCATTTCGATTGGCATATCGCCAATCTCATCTAAAAACAAAGTGCCTAGATGAGCAATCTCCAGCTTTCCACGCTTAAGTTTTTTTGCATCCGTAAAAGCACCGGGCTCATAGCCAAATAACTCACTTTCCAATAAATGAAGTGGCAGAGCCGCACAATTAATTTTGAGGAATGGCTTATTCTTACGATTACTGTACTGATAAATAGCATTTGCGATCAGCTCCTTACCTGTTCCGCTTTCGCCTTTGATTACTACTGAAAGTTCGGAGTGTGCAATTTTCTTTACCAATTCTCTTGTCTCTCTAGTGGCACTTGACTGGCCAATAAATGGAAAGTCCACATCAGCAGTGTTGCTCGCGTTTTTCTTGTCTGTATCGGAAGATTTCATCAAAGCTGTTTTTAGATTGCTTATTAGATCCTTGATATTGATCGGCTTCAAAATATAATTTTCCGCACCAAGCTTCATGCAGTCGACAGCATGTTGAATAGAGCCGTAACCGGTTAATACGAATACAATTACACCAGGCCATTTTTGTTTTATTTCACGTAGCAGTTCAATTCCGCTCATTTTGGGCATACGCAAATCTGTAATAACAGCATCTATTCTATTTTCATGCAAAATCGGTAGAGCTTCCAGGGCAGAAAGGCTTGTAAAAATCTCAAATGATTCCAACTCGAGGGCATCCCGTAATGCCCTCAAAAAATTTGGTTCATCATCAACAATCAATATTTTTTCTTTTTGATAGTTCATATAATATTTAAGATGAAATAGGTAACAATATAGTCACCGTTGTACCTACTCCTTTTTCTGATGCAATATGTATTTTCCCACGATTCCTCGAAATACTTGCATGTACCAGCGATAACCCCAAGCCAATTCCATTTTGATCCGATTTTGTTGAAAAAAAAGGTTCGAAAATTTTGTTCAAATCTTCCTGGTCAATGCCAATCCCCGTGTCGGTGATTTCAACAGCTAAGTTATTTTTTACTTTAACATAAGTGTGGATAGTCAGACACCCACCACTTGACATAGCCTCCATTGCATTCATAAGTAAATTGAGTAGAACTTGCTTTATTTCATCAACATTAATGAAACAAAGAGGCACTTGCTCCAAATTTGATTCTAATTCTATTTCCTGATACAGTAGATTTTTCTCAATCAATGAGATAGTTTGTCGGATAATTTTATTTATGTCGGCGCTTTCGCGTTCCGTACTTGTCCTCTGAGAAAAATCCAGCAAATTGTTAATGATTCGTTGTGATCGTGTGATTTCGCTTTGCATAATAGACAAATGTTCGTGGACTCGCACTTCCGGATAATTCTCTAGAACTTTATTGAGATAATAAACGGAAGTCCCGATGATGCTTAAAGGATTTCGTAATTCGTGAGCAATCCCAGCGGCAAGTTGTTCCATGCTGGCCATTTTTTCTTTGAACAGCAAATAATGGGTTTGGTTATTCTTTATTTGACCTGGAATTTCACCTTCAACAACAAGATCCTGTTTTTCTAAATTATGTTTCACTTTCCTCTTCCAGTACTGAACTAGTTTTATGACAACCAATGGAAGCCCTAGTTTATTATTCGGCAAGTTTTGAATAAATTTGAAATTAACAGACAACAGGAAGGAGGTAAAGTTTGCAAATAAGCAGAATATTAATTGCTGGCTTCTTAAACTTTTGAACTAAATAAGTTGGTGAATTTCTTAAAAATACTCTTTTGTTCTTTATGAATAACTACCGGCTTTTCAATTAAATCAATCTCCAAAACATCATCCAGCTCAGTAAAAGAACTCTGTATTTCAGAGCTGGAATCATTTTCATCAGGAATATCAAAATTCAAAGAACGAACTTGATTTTCCGGCAAAAATGAATTCTCAGTAACTCCATCATCATTTAAATCTGTAGACTTAATAAGCGACGTTACCGAGTCTTCTTCTTTAATGAAAGAGATCAATCTCTCATCTTCTTTAATATCAAAAAGAAGCTCAATCTCATCCCCGTCATCAAATTCTTCATTGTTAATTGTTACAGAATCTTCTTCCGCATTGTATTTGATTATTTTATTAGCATTTTTTTTCTTTTCTTTTTCGCTGACCAGTAATACGGCTTCTGCAGCTTTTAAAGAATCCAATAAATTTGAGATTAGTTTTTCCGAATCATTTTCCTTATCGTATGTATCTACCATCATTGCGATCGTTCGTCCAATTACTTCTTCGCATTCAAAACCGTAGACCATTGCCAGATCACTCATAGCCAGTCCATTTTTTTTTATTTCTTGAAGTAAACTTTCTGTATCTTCCTGGTTCTCCACTTCAGAAATCAAGTTACGGATATTTGCAATGCTTCGACGCATTTCTTTTTGATAGTAGGAAATAAATTCAAGGGTTGGCTTCGAAATTATGGTTTCTTTTTTCTCAGACATGATAAACTCAATTTTATTTTGAGGGATTTTCGCCTTTGTGCAATAAGCTTTTCACATATTGCATTGCATCATTTACATTCGAAATATCTTTCGAGGTTTTTTCGCTATCCATTTCTGAGCCTTTTGGCGCATCTGGGCCCGATTCCGCAGCATAACCGGATTCAACCAAATGCTTATCCATATCTTTGTTAATCTTCTCTAATTCATTTACGAAATCCTCTTTTGTTGAGATATCATTACTGCGAATTGATTTCGCTAATGAATCAGCTTTAATATTAAATTCCTGTGCCCATTGCATGGAATCCTCTTCATTCCGGATCATCAATTGCAAATGGTTTACGAGATCCATATACAATTCGAGAATTTGCTCAAAAAATAAATTTTTATAAATAATACTGGCCAAGAAATCTTCAGCCAAGCTCATCGTCTTAGATATATCATCAAAATCAAACATTTGTGCTGTACCGGCTAGTGAAGAACTTGCTTTTCTTAGTTCTTCCCATTGATCACTGTCAGCGATGTTTTCTTGAAGTTCCATGATAGCATCGGAAAGAATCTTTAAGTCTGCATCAGATTCCTCTTCCATAATTTCTGAAAAAATCTTTTTAGAGCTATTTGGTTTTTCTTCATCAACAGTTTGTGCGTCGTTTGTATTTGAATTTTCATTACTATTATCGTTTTCTTCATCAAGAACCTGAGAAGACGTGTTGGATCCGTATGGTGTTTCCTTGTCCGACTTCTTTGATTCATTTACATAAGAAACCAATTCTACATTAGAAGGAATCATCTCCTCGTTCAACCCTGTGGCTAAAACCATCACAGAAACTTTTTTATCTAGGTCGGGGTTTATACGAGCCCCCCAAATGATCTTTGCAGATTTATCTAATTTTCGCGCCAAAGTATGCATAGCTGTTTTTGCATCTTTAATTGTCATATCCTTGCCTCCGGTTATATTGAGCAAGGCACTTTTTGCACCGTCAATTTTTAGATCAATCAAGGGATTGGCTACAGCTTTTTCAACAGCATCTATGGCTCTATCCGGTGACTCACTTTCAGCCATACCGATTAATGCAGTTCCGCCGTCTTTCATGATTGTTCGAATATCTGCAAAATCCAAGTTAACCAAGCCTTTTTGCGTAACCAGCTCAGTTATCCCTTTGACAGCGTTTACCAAAATTTCGTCAGCTACATGAAACGCCTCATCTAAAGACACATCAGGATCAATCTCTAACAATTTGTCATTTTCAATTACAATGAGGGTATCTGAGTTCTTTCTTAACCGCTCCAGCCCATACTCAGCATTATTTCTTCTCATCTCCCCTTCTTCTGAAAATGGCAATGTTGTTATAGATATGGTTAACGCACCTGCTTCTCTTGCCAATTCGGCTATAATCGGTGCAGACCCGGTTCCAGTACCACCACCCAATCCACACGTGACAAATACTAAATCCGCATCACTTACAATCGTTCTTAATTCATTCTCATTTTCAACCGCCGAATGTTCACCCACTTTCGGATCACTCCCTGCCCCCAGGCCACTTGTAACTTCCCTGCCAATCAGGATTTTATGATCAGCATTTGTAAAGAGAAGATCCTGTGCATCGGTATTAATAGCATATGTTTGAACATCATCAATACCTGCCTCTAAGAGCCTGGAAACGGTATTATTCCCAGCGCCCCCCGCTCCAATGACTTTGATTACCGTTTTATGCGATTTAAGGAGCGCTTCTAGCTCTTTGTCAATATCTTTTTTAAATGGAATTTTCTTTTCCTCGTTCATTGTGTTCCTATTGGACATTTGATTTCATGGATCCATGAAAGTGATTTTTTTATTAATATTGCTTACTCTCTTAGCAACTGTTTAAAAAATTTTGAAGTGTCATCAAACAATAAAAAATCTAATGGATCATCTGATGCATTTTCTTTTTTCTCATGTTGAACAGGTGAAACTTCGATTTCATCTTTCTCTAATGTGGCGGGAATTCCACCCCATCCTTTAATGGTCTTTATTTGCTGATTAATCCAGGATTGCTTTTCCGGCTCGTTTAATCTTTTCTCTCTGCAAGCATGTTCAATTTCGGAAACAGTGGTGTATAGACCATTTACTTGGGTTGCGCTCATAGAAGGATCATTGTCATTTTTGCTGCTTACCAAATTTTCCGCATAAGCCATCAACTGATAAACGGTTTTATAACCAAGTTTTTTGGCCAATGTTTTTAATGAGTAAAATGCCAGCTCAATGTCTTCCAATGATTGTGAATCAGAAGGATTTCTCATCAAGTTTTGAAGAGACTTTCTGGCAAAAGAAAAATACATATCAGATTCCGAAACAAAATCATAGCCATCCCCTGTGTCACTCGACTCCATGTCCCCTTTAATTTCACTATTTCCCGGGTTAGTTTGTGAAGAGCCATTATGACCATTTTTGCTATTTTCAGAATGTTGAGTTTGACTGGCTTCATAATCCTTCTGCAACTTTTCTATGTAAAAATCAAAGTTGGATTCATTTTGAACTTCTATTTGCTCACTTTGGGATTCGCCATTTACCGGTTTATCTAAGTCTAGTTGTAATTCTTCATTTTTAATATCTTCCAATATTTCGAGCAAATCTTCATCAGATTCTCCTGGCAAATTCATTTCCACGGGTTGTTGCTTTTTGGAAACAGAAGATGTTTCCGGCTCTGTCAGTGGTGAATCGCTTAATTCTACTAAATCTAATTCCCCTGTTGTATCAGATACATTGTTTAAAGAATCTATCTGTCTATCAGAGTTCGAATTAGGATGTTCTTCAATACTTTGATTTTCAGTTAATTGGGAATTATTTCCAGAATCTTCCTCAGCCTCTAATTGTTCCTCCATAAGTTCGGAAAGAAGTTCGGATTCACGGATTGATTTAAATTCAACCGTGTCAATAGGGTCATCCTGTATTTCTGTTTCATTTATTGAAAGCTTGGGTTCATTGAACTCGTAGATTTCTTCAAGTTCAGGTTTATTCAGAATAACAGTTGGTTCTTCGATTGTCTTTTCGGGGAAATTATTTGAATTTTCCTTGACATCAACTTCCTCATTTATTTTAGCGGCTTTTTCTGTAATGTCATTTTGGACCAACAATTCTTCCGGGTAAACTTCTCTTTGTTTATCAATTTGATGGGCTACCAATCTAACGATGTCCAATCTCTCACTGCTTTTCCCGTTGCTGTTGACAACCGCAACGGCTTCCCAGGCATCGTTGAGAATATTCTTAAGTATTGATCGTTTTTCTATTCCTTTCATGTATGCAGTTTCAAATAACAACAATACCTTGAATGAGAGCGCTTCAATTCCTTCAATACCTTGGATCATCGCTCCATCGCGCAAATCTTTAAAATCATTTTTGATTTCTTTAAATGATTCCCAATCGTCTGCATTCAAGCTGAAATGATCAAGATTTTTCCGTAAACTTCTTAATTTGATACTTACATCCTCTTGGAAATAGGACCAAGGTTGTAAATCGGTTGGATTGGATTCGATACTTTCAATCTCATCCAATTTGGCAACTTGCAGAATAATCTCGCTACCATTTAGCTCTTCTGGCTTTTCTTTAAATCCAGTTGGTTCGTTAAGATCGGAATGTAAAGGGAATCCGTCAGATTCTTGAGGATTAAATAGTTCATTTACCGGTTTCAAATTCTCAGTTTTCTGTTCTCCAAGAGGTTCGAGTGGTGCAATCTTTGATTCGGTGAATTGCAGATTATCAGATTCAACTGTTAATTTTTCCAACTTTGATTCTTCTACTTTATCAACCAGCGGTTCGGATTTTAACTCCAGAAAAATTGATTTTTCAATTTCATCAATTAATTCCGCTGGTCCTTGTTCCTCAATTTTAGTTAAGGATATTTCAGATTGTGAATCTGGAAACAATGAATTCTCTTTTTCAATATTTAATTCTTCTGTTTCTTTCTCGTCTCCCTTTAGGACAGGAAATTCAGGTTTTGGTTTAGAAAGAAATGCACTTTCTGTTTCCGAGCTTAATTCTTTTTGTTGGGGATTTTCATTTTCATCTTTAAATGACAATGACTCAAAAGAAAGGAAATCATCAGTTTTCTTTATCTCATCATTTAATGAATCTTTGGATTTTGAAGAATGATCGCTGTCATTTCCATTTCCATTTGATTCTAATCCGAGTATATCAAGTAGAACAGATTTAGTAGACTCTTTTGATACAAGGTTCAGAAGTGTTGAAGAAAGAGATTGCCCAAGAGCTCCTACGATATCCATCATCTGCTGGGTAGTCAACCTGGAATTTTTCAGACAATCGATACCATTAGATAATTGCTCATGATATCTGCGAAATTCATCAAATTGATCTAGCTGTTTAAATAACCTTAGTTTATTTTCCGAATTGATGATTTCATCCATCATTAAACCAACTGTAACGGCCTGCGCTGTTTCAGGAACGGAAGAACCACTCTTACCAAGAGAATTCATAAAACTTTGCAGGAAATAGCTTTTGGGGTTGAAAAAGCGTTCCAATAAAGATTCGTTAAAATCTGCTTCTTTAGTTTGTTCCGGAGAAGTTTGAATTGTCGACATAATACGTATCTCTTAATTCTGAAATTTACGGTATAATTTCATCACAGCTGGTACATAATTCTGAGTTTCTTCCCATAAAATCCCATCAGCCTTATTGTTAGCAAGCCACATTGCAGCTCGTTTTTCTCCTCCATTATAAGCTGCTAGAGCTCCTTCGATGCCATAAAAATCAATTAACATCGAAAGATATCTACATCCCATACGAACATTATAAATTGGATTATTGAGAATTTCTTCTGCCGAAGTCCACTTTAAATTTTCATATTCAATTAGATATTGGCCAGTCTTAGGCATGATTTGCATTAAACCCATCGCACCTACCGGTGAAATAACCTTTGGATCCCATGTTCGAGCGCTTTCATGAGTAATTGTTGCACAGATTAGATCTACATTCAGATTATCATACTTAACTTCCATTTTATAAATCAAATCTGCCAATACTTGCTTTAACTCAGTTGACATTGCAGGATTATATTTATCAATAATTCTAATAATTCTACTTGTTACAATTTGTCGATGTAGATCGACTTTTATAGAGCCTTCAATTTCTTTTATAGTGCCCTCTATTCTGTTGCTAAACGTAAAAAAATGAAATGTTTCAGTTCGGTTTAAAGTGAACCCAATTGCACTGATTCCCAACGCCACCGCCACCGCCACCACAACCAAAACCGTGAGACGTCTAAGAAATCGTATGACCATTCGTTGACCTTTCAATTTTTAAGCAACTTCTTTCTTAATTTGAATTTGACTCGAAGCAACTATTTCCTCTGCTAACTGAAGATAGCTTTGAGTACCTTTGCACTTTTTATCAAAAAGTATAACAGGCCGGCCATAATAAGGCACTTCTGCCAGTCTGACATTTCGTGGAATAACCGTTTCAAATACCATCCCTTTTAGGGTATACTTAACTTTTTCTACAACCCGTTTTGTTAAATTATTCCTCGGATCATACATGGTTAGCAAGAACCCACGATACTTCAATGAGGGATTATATTCTTCTTTGATTGTTCTTGTTAATTTTAAAAAACGCCCTAAAGCCTTTAAAGCATAATATTCACATTGAATTGGAACAATTATCGAATCTGAAGCAATCAAACCATTATAAGTTAGATTCCCCAAAGCTGGAGGACAGTCAATAAGAAAATAATCATAATCTTCTTTAATAGAACGTAAAGAAGATTTCAGTTTTGATTCTGCGGATGATCCAATTAATTTCCTTTTTTCATCTTCATCTGACCAAACATTACATGGAATTAAATCTAAATTACTCACTTCAGTAGAATGGATTGTTTGTTCAATAGGCATGTTTTCTGTGAATATTTCAAGAATTCCACCCTTTATATCATAACGACTCATCCCGAAACTAGAAGCTATACCTCCCTGCGGATCTAAATCTATTAATAATGTTCTATAATTGAGATGAGCAAATGCAGCACCCAAATTTACCGTTGTTGTGGTTTTACCAACACCACCTTTTTGACTTGCAATTGAAACAACTTCGCCCATGCAACTACTCCTGGAATTCACTTAAACATTTTTGGTTTATTAATTCTAGTTATCGGAAACAATTAGAGATTTCCTTAAATCCCTAATTATTTTTCATCAGGTTTTTTAAACTACTCTTCGACAAAGTTATGGTTTTGACTAGATTCAACTTCTAATCTGCAATGATCCCAATTTAGCATTTCATCTAGTGCATTTTTTCCATTCAAATATCCTAATTCTGCCTGATAGATCTGCCCTTTTGAAATGTATAAGCGACCCTTCTTACTCCCATTGACCAAAGTTACCCGAAGATCATCGATTGTCGTTGTTGTATCTAAGAGATGAAGAATTTTTCTGCTTGCATCGTTCTCAACCTCTAAAGGCACAGTCTCAAGAATTTTATAGATCTTTTGCTTCAAACTACTCATCTCAAATGGTTTTTCTATGAAACTGTACTTATCATCCAATAAAATTTGATTTAGAATTTCTTCAGATCTAAAGGCAGTCATAACGATGATTTTTGTGTTTAATTTCTTTTCCTGAATATCTTTGATAAGCTCAAAACCACTAATTCCAGGCATGCGCAGATCAGTAACCAATAGATCTACTCTTTCATTTTGTAGAATTTCTAACGCTTCGCTACCTGAGTTGACAGAGATTACCTCTAAAGTACGATTTTCCCTCTTTAAGCTCTTAGTGATACTCCAGGTTAAATCTTCTTCATCATCTACTATCAGAACCCTGTATTGGGGTATATTCATTTTCTTATCCACTACTAAAACTTAATTCAAAACATCTTTTACGAGAAGGTTAAGCAAGGATTATGCCATATTGATAAATTGTAAAAATCTACATTTTCTTGTTAAATATGTGTTGATTTAACTTATTATTATTTATTAGCTTATGAATATTTTAATAAATGCTTTTTTTACTTTGAACCTGACTAATTCGATCAAATTTTCTATTTTTATAGGGAAATATTAGGCAACTATTGGTGGGTTGGTCGATATTTGGGCAGACAAGAGGTGAAAAAGTGATGAAATTGTTGATTCTATTGCTTTTTTATATTAGAGAAAGATAATAATTTGTTTCAAATTAAAACAATATTTACAGGATAATTGCTCGATTTAATTACAAATGATTCAATTTGAAACATATTTTATAGAAATTAGATACCAATTTCACAAGTATTTTTTTAGGGAAATCAAGTATATTGCGTACCAATTTTGAAGAGTTACAATTATGTTACTAAATTTCAAAAGCCGGCTTGTGGCATAAACACAAAACAAAATTCTTCGGATTTTATGGATAGTTTTTCCTGAATTATTTAATGACCAACTTCCACAATTATTTGGTGAATACATATTTATTAGTATTAATTCGTTGACTAATTTAGTAGATATTCTTTCTTATTATTAAGTGAACTGAATTTCGAATGAGAATGAGAATCTTACCTTATACTTACCCTTAATTATTGAATCCTGAACAATTAATCGATTTGGAAAGGAGTATGCTATGAACAGAAGGTTCATTTTAGTAATCGCGTTGACAGTTCTTGTATTTCAAGCTGCAAGTTTATCAGGCCAAAATAAACCCATAGATAAAGCCAACTACCTGTTAGCTTCCAAGTTTTCGCCAAATAAGATGAAAAAAATGGTTTTTAGTACATCCGTAGATCCACATTGGCTGAAACTTAGCGACCGTTTTTGGTATTCATTTGAAACGAGCGAAGGAAAGACATTTTACATAGTTGATTCGGCTAAACGTACAAGGCGTCCGATTTTTGATAATGTTAAAATGGCTGCCAGGCTCACACGGATAACCAAAGACCCTTATGACGCCAAACACCTTCCAATTGATAAAATCAAATTCATAAAGAATGAAACAGCAATATTCTTTGAAGTTGAAAGCTCTCAAGATGAGAAGAAAAAAGAAAAAAACAAAGAAGAAGACAAAGAGAAAGAAAAAAAGGATGATCAAAAAAAAGGCAAGAACAAAAAAGCCAAGAAAAAGATCTTCTTTTTTGAATACAATCTTTCTACCGGAAAACTAACCATCGTCGAAAATTATAAAAAACCGAAAAAAAGACCGGATTGGGCATCTATAGCTCCAGATAGTTCAGTCGTTATCTTTTCCAAAAACTACAACCTGTTTTGGATGGACATGGAGAATTACCTGAAAGCCGTCGAGGGCGAAGAGGATTCTACAAAAGAGGATTCAACCATAGTGGAGCACCAATTAACGACTGACGGCGAAGAGTATTATAGTTACCAGGGCCGAAGCCGTGGTGAGACCAACGTTGACAAGGTCAAAAATAAAGATAAACGCAAATCTGTCCGGATTATCTGGTCCCGAAATTCCAGTAAGTTTGCAATGACTCGTTCCGACAGTCGTGAAGTTAAGGATTTATGGGTTATAAATTCTGTCGCGAACCCAAGGCCTACATTAGAAACCTATAAATACCAATTGCCAGGTGAATCGGAAGCTGGTCAGATTGAGCTCCTGGTTTTTGATTTATCATCAGAAGAAAAAATTGTTGTTCAGGAAGATGAATTCAAAGATCAACAGGTTGCAATTATTTCAGCAGCTCGACTAGCAAAAAATCGGGACGATGATAACCGACCCGGACTTTGGTTGGCTGAAACACCGGATAAAGTCTATTTCACTAGAACCAGCCGCGACCTGCATCGAATCGATATTTGTGTAGCAGACGCATCAACCGGTGAAGTAAAAGTATTGATTGAGGAAAGACTCAACACTTATGTGGAGACCCGCCGGCTTGGACTCGTCAACAACGGCAACGAATTGATTCATTGGTCTGAACGGGATGGTTGGGCACATTTCTATCTTTATGATGGTAACGGCAATCTTAAAAACCAAATTACTTCCGGTCCCTTCCATTGTGAGAACATTTCAGGAATCGATGCTGAAAATCGTGTTCTCTATTTTACAGCGAATGCCCATGAATCCAACGAGGACCCTTACTACAGGCATTTATATAAAATAAATTTTAACGGTACAGGACTTACACTTTTGAATCCTAGCAACTACAACCACACGGTTCGCCCCAGTGACTCCAACCGCTTTTTTGTCAATACATATTCCCGTGTGGATACCACACCAAAATCAGAAGTGCGGGATAATCGCGGCAACAAAATTATAGACTTGGAGGCTGCGGATCTGTCATTATTGATTCAAGCCAGCTACAAATTTCCAGAACCATACCGGGTGAAAGCAGATGATGGTATAACGGATTTATACGGCGTCATATATAAACCTTTCGATTTCGATTCCACCAGGAAATACCCCATCATTGCGTACGTATATCCCGGTCCCCAGACTGAGGCAGTCAGCAAATCTTTTTCTACACGAATGGACAGAACCGATCGGATGGCACAGTTTGGATTTATAGTCGTTACTGTGGGCAACCGCGGCGGCCATCCAAGCCGCTCAAAATGGTACCACAACTATGGATATGGCAATCTCCGCGATTATGGATTGGCGGACAAGAAAGCAGCCATAGAACAACTGGCGGATCGCTATTCTTTTATTGATATCGATCGGGTAGGAATTTTTGGTCATTCCGGCGGTGGTTTTATGTCAACAGCCGCATTGCTTGTTTACCCGGATTTCTTTAAGGTGGCGGTTTCGTCATCAGGAAATCATGAAAATAATGTCTATAATCGATGGTGGAGTGAAAAACACCATGGTGTTAAAGAAATTGTGGATAAAGATGGCAATATTAAATTTGAATACGATATTGAAAAGAATTCGGAAATTGCAAAAAACCTAAAAGGACGTTTGCTAATAACCACTGGCGATATCGATAACAACGTTCATCCTGCCGGGACAATTCGGTTGGCAAACGCATTAATCAAAGCAAACAAACGCTTTGATTTCTTTGTATTTCCGGGTCAGAGACATGGTTATGGCAATATGAATGAATATTTTTTCTGGTTAAGAGCTGATTATTTTTGCAAACATTTGATTGGAAATTACGCAGACTCAGTAGACCTTATTGAAATGAACCGTGAAAAGAAAATGAGTGGAGACAAAAAGAGCAGGTAGATTTGATATTCAAAACTGCGATCTGTTTAACATTTTATCTGTTATAGTAAGTAGAATTTTCTAAAAAATTAACTAAATGTCATTTCGACGAAGCGAAGCAAGGAGAAATCTTAAATTTAACAAGTTCCTTTTGGAGGACCAAAAGATTTCTTGTCGTGAACTCCTCGAAATGACAACATTATAATTATTTATTCAGAAGCCTCTAAATAGGTTTTAATCTCATAAACGAATGCTTTCAGATAAATCCATATTGAATCTAGTCATTGCCAGCTACTTGGAAGAGGAGCATGTTGATCGAATTCGATCTGTCAGCAAACGGTTGAATGTATTATATGAACCGGAATTGCTTCCCACTCCTCGTTATCCGGCTGATCATATTGGCAATTCTTTAACAAGAACACCTGACCAGGAAATCCGTTGGCAAAAACTGTTACAAAGAGCGGATATATTATTTGATTTTGACCGCAGCCATCTCGAAGACTTACCGGAATTGGCTCCTCATGTTCTCTGGATACAAGCCACCAGCGCCGGAATCGGGCAGCTCGTAAAGCGCTGGCATTACAATATTCGTTTGCCCAAAACCATAATGACGACAGCGAGGGGAATTCATGCACGACCACTGGCTGAATTTTGTGTGATGGCTATGACTCTATTCAGCCGCGGACTTTTTATCATGGCTCGCGACCAGCAACGCAAACATTGGCAGCGCTTTGCCGGATCCGATCTGGTCGAAAGAACCCTGCTGATCATAGGTGCCGGCGCAATTGGTACAGAAGTAGCGCGTTGTGCCAAAACTCTAGGCATGTATGTGATTGGTGTAAAGCGGAGAATTTCCGGCATCGATCCTTCTGACCTGAACATGGATCGTCTTTATGCTCCAAACGAACTCCACTCTGCTTTAAGATCGGCCGACAACCTTGTTTTATGCGCACCGCATACGGATAAAACCGAGGCCATGCTGGGTGCGGAAGAACTGGCGTTGCTGCCCCGGGGCGCTATTCTGATTAATATCGGACGGGGTGCCTTGGTGGATGAACCCGCTTTAATTGAAGCTCTGCAGTCCGGCCAGCTAGGCGGCGCATGTCTCGATGTTTTTGCAAACGAGCCATTGCCGGAAAATAGCCCCTTATGGGAAATGCCAAATGTATTGATCAGTCCCCACTCCGCCAGCACCAGCGATCGCGAGAACCGCCGATTGACCGATTTGTTCTGCGATAATTTAAACCGATTTCTTGCCGATCAGCCGTTACGGAATGTGTTTGATGTGGATAATTTTTATTGAAACAAACCCCAAAAGACAAAAACCAAATAACAAATAAATCACAAATCCAAAGAACCAATGATCAAACTAATGTCTTGATGTTATTTTGATTTTTTAGCTACCCTTAACCAAGCTCTCAAATTGAGATATTTTTTCTTCAATCTGTTAAAGAAGAGTGATAAGAATACACCAAGAACTGGCAAGGAAACACCTGCCAACTCATACCACCTGACCTTCTTCGGGTTATGCTTTTTTTTCTTGAGGCCTTCAGCTTTTGTATACACCTCAATTGTAGCCAATTGATTACATAAGAATGTTACAATATCTTTATCATCAGGGTTCAAAAGTTCGTAGATAAAACGTTTAGATTTTACATTGCTACCTTCCTCCAAAATCTTTCCAAATTCTTCTTTTGGTTGTGTATTATGAGATGTATTAAATACCGTAAAATCATCATGCTCAGTATCAAATACAAATCGAATTGGCAGTACCGTGAGCGGGATATCACCGGAGTTCCAAATGTGAACTTTGTAAGCAATCAACGAAGTAACATGCGTTCCATTTACCTGGATATCGATATTCTTCACAGCATCTTGGTCAAGGTATTCAATAGGCGTTTCTATTGAATAGCTAATTTCTTTATCTTTATCGAAAAATTTCGGTAAGACGAAAGATGCAAAAGCTACTATCACACCAACAATTAATGGAACAAGCAGAAGGTCTCGAACCCAATTCGTCTTTTTATCTGCCATATGCAAATCCTTTATCCACCTAACAAAATCTATCAGACCTAATTATTTAAGGTAACTGGCCATTGTATTGTTCAATAAATCAATGTTTTATTATAATCAAATATATGAAAATAATCAATCTATTTTTAATTCTTAAAATGAGTATTGGCCATTAATATATTTCACAATTTAAGCTAATTCATAAATTAATCAGTATTTGCTATTTTTGGAATATCACAAATGAGTTTAACAATCTTTTTATTATGATAAAACGCATATTCCCCATGCCATATTCTCACTATATTCTATCTAATAAGCATCATTTTTTGGGTTTTTGTTAATTTTCCTACCCGAATTTCGAAAATATAGATCCCGGAATTTACTGTTTCCCCAAAACTATCTTTGCCATCCCATATCACAGAATTAGTGCCTGCTGATTTAAAGTCGTTTATTAATATTTTAACTTCCCTTCCCCGGATATTATAAATTTTTAAATCGACAAAACCAGACTTCGGCAAAACATACTTAATTTCCGTTGAAGGGTTAAACGGGTTTGGATAATTTTGATATAATTCAAAATCTTCAGGAATTAAAAATTCGTCATTCACAAAAGTTATAATGGGTTTTAAACTGGTATTTTCAATCGCTTGGTAGAATGCATTTATGGGAACATCGGTATAAATATCTACTATCGTGGAAGGCCACTCTATTCTAATAGAATCAATGACAGTGGCATTCTTTACGCCAAATTCTGCTACTAAACTATTTTGGCTATTATAACCCGATTGTGAAGTAATTTCCCTCATCTGCCATGAATCGATATCTCCGGAGTTAACTTTAACTTTGACTTTAGTACCAATCGCTGATTTGTTAGAATTCGTACCAATACATTCTAACCTTATCCAATTATTTTGATTTCCATCATTCGTATAAAAAAAGTTGCTTTGATTGTTCTGGTTTGTTGCATACAAATCAATGTCCCCGTCTTTATCATAATCTGCCATGCTGACACCGAAGGTTGCGCCAACATCTTCAACAATATTTACATTAGAAACTTTTTGAAAAGCGCCATCACCATTATTTAAATACAGAAAATTATTTTGGTTGAAATTACCAATATATAAGTCCAAGTCCCCATCATTGTCAATATCCCCCCATGCACTACCAACTGAAAAACCGCCATCATTAACGATATTTCCCACGGTGACTTTTGAAAATGTATAATTGGGTGGTCCCTCATTCAAGTATAAAAAATTATTAGCTCCTAGAAAATTAGCTACAAAAAGATCTAAGTTTCCGTCATTGTTATAATCTCCCCAACTACAACCTAGTGTAGATGCAATATCTGTAACCGGAGCGCCGCTTGTAATTTGTGTGAAAGTTCCATCTTTATTATTTCTAAATAACAGATTTGCTGTACTTCCACCATTGCCAATGAATAAATCCAAATAACCGTCATTATTATAATCTCCCCAAGCTGCACATATCGAAAAACTGGATTGATTAATAACTCCATTTAGTTTTTTGGTAAAAGTTCCATCAGCGTTATTCAAATACAAGAAATTAGCTTGGTTAAAATTCACCACAAAAAGATCTAAATCACCATCATTTTCAATGTCGATCCAACTGCTAATATTTGAATCAGCGGGATCATTGGCAATCACGCCGTCGGTAATCCGGGTGAATGTACCATCGCCATTATTCAGGTATAAAAAATTATTCGTTGCCGTGCCAGATGCCAGAGCTCTGTTCGTGACAAACAAATCAGCATCACCATCATTGTCATAATCACCCCAAGTACCTCCAATCGAACTGCCGCCATTATTCACCAATTCGCCTGTAATTATTTTGATAAAAGTACCGTCATGATTATTGCGGTATAATTGGTTACTTTGATTATCCTGGTTACCGTTCGCCACAAACAAATCTAAATATCCATCATTATCAAAATCTATCCAACTGCTGCCTCCCGAATTTCCCTTATCATTCACAATATCTCCAGTTGTAATTTTTGTGAAACTCTGGCTATAAACCATAGAGCTCTTTACTATCAGGAGCATGATCATCAAAATAAAAATCCACTTGCTCATGAGTATTTTCTCGAAAACAATCTAATCTTCAAATTTCAATTCAAATCAATAATATACAAAAATTGTGGTGAAAATGTCTCGAAATATCAGTTCTGAAATATGTTTCCGCACCACTAATGACTTGGTGTTATTTTGATTTTTCTGCTACTGAAGAGAATATTTTTGTCAACTCCCTCGCTTCTTGCATAAGACTTTTTGCTAATTCCTGATTTTACCACCAGTTGTCTGCAGTCCGCTGAAGCAAATGGTTATGCCAATCATGTCTTTGATTCGAGCAATGTACTGAAAAACGATTATTATGTTATCAATTCAAATCTTTGGCTCTACCGTCAGTCATAAGGCTCTTTCATTGCAGCCAAAGTCCACTCATAGTATTTTATCAAGAAAAACTCCGGAGAAACTAATTCATTAAATGCATTCCTTAACAATAAGAGCGTATCATGAACCGATTCAAAGGAAGTTTATATCCCACTCCTGATTTGGGTTTTCGATGAAGTGAATGAATTTATTGATCTCATGGCCCTTACAACACACTTGGCACGTCGATAAGTCCAAATTGTTTGCACACATATCTATTACTTGCTTTCTTTTTTGACTATTCCAAATTTTCGCACAAGAATTCTCATAAATATTTCCGAAAGAAAATTTCTTATCTCCTAAATGATACATACAAACAGTTAAATCTCCATCAGCATTTATTACACAGAAAAAGAAATGATACATACATTTTGAATAGATTCTACCAAAATTCCCTTCAATATCTTGAAGGTCATTGAATTTATCCCAACTTACAATCACTCTGAAACCATCCGTTTTGATCTTTTCCGCTTCCAACAGAAGCGGTTTTACCTTTTTTAGCCAATCTAGTTTTGGTTGCTTGCGATATGGGGCATTATATTTCATTTCAAACGGAAGTCCAAGTATAGGTCTAACCTGAAAATAATCTGCTCCTACATCTCGACTCCAAACTGCCATTTTCATTACTTCATCTACGTTCCAATCCGCAAGATTCATATTGATTCCAAGTTTCACGGGATAATCGATAATTTTTTGAATGTTAGAAATGACCCTATTGAAACTTTTTGTGAATTTGTGATATTCATATTTCTGTTGATCCAATGTATCAAGAGATACTCTCATCCATCTTAGATTCTCACCGAACAACCGAATATAGGATTTAGAATAAAGTCCATTCGTCATCATTCCCTGCTCTAATCCTAATTCCGAGCTATATTGGACAGCCTCTTTAATAGATGAATAAGCCGTTGGTTCACCACCGCCTGACCAAGTCACTGCCTTTAATCCCATTTCTACTGCATCCTGCAGAAAATTCTTAAGGTAATCAATCTCTAAACCACGTCGTCGCTCTGGATGATTTGAAATAACTGACTTTGAGTTCAATTCCTGTAGCTTTCGATCCTTTTCCTCCTTCGTCAATGATGGATTAAATACATGACTATAACCGGATATACACCATCGGCAAGCTTCATTACAGTAATTCGTTGGATTAATTTCAATTTGAATTGGGAATGAATCTCCCATTAGCTTCCACTCTGCTAGTCTATCTAAATGCCACAGCAATTTAGCTTGCGATGCGAATGGGTTTTTACCTCTGAACTTCCTGTATTCTTGTTTTTTGAGATTACTCTCTTGCATGAATTTGTATCCCTTGGTTTGTTCTTAAAAGGCTATTTGATGCCTCATGAAACATAAGTTATAATAATTCTATCACAAAAAGAAAAATATAATATAAGAATAGAAAAGTAGGTTTCGAAAAAGCCATTGCCGTCATTAGATAAAACCCACGTATTGGTTTTTTTCGTTCGTCAGTTTCATAAACTGATAAATTCTGCCTGAAACCAAGTTTCCTTTCTAAATCTCTCAGTCGCTCAAATTTCAAAGCGATGATTTGTCGATAGCGACGATTAAAAAAAAACCAAATCAAAGAATATATTAGAGATATTATAAAAGCAATTCTGATGTTTTCGGTTTTTCTTTAATCATAAAGGCGGTGAAACCTAATACACTTGCATTGAGAATAGATCCAATGAACCACACAAGTCGCTCGTAATGGGAAACAACTTCTTGAGTCACTTTATATTCTTCGATGAGATATTCTTTCTTTGCCATTTCACTCCAATTAATCTGCCTCGCATAACTATAGGTTATCAGACCCAATTATTTAATTTACCGAACAATGTAATATCCAATAAAGCTAAATAAATATAATTCACAATTTAAGCTATTTCATAAATTAATATTAATTTGATTTTTTGATCATTGGAAAGTCGACCAACTAAATCCCAAAAGACAAAAACCAAATAACAATAAATCACAAATTCGAAGAACCAATAACCAAACTAATGACTCGGTTTTATTTTGATTTTTCTGCAATTGAAGAAAATATTTTTGTCAACTCCCTCGCTTCTTATTATATGATTAAAATATAATTTAAAAAATATTTCACAATTTAAGCTATTTCATGCAATAAACTTATTTGTTTTTTTGAGCATTCTCTTATAAATCCCAAAAGACAAAAACCAAATAACAAATAAATCACAAATTCAAAGAACCAAATCTCAAACCAATAACCAGGTGTTGTTTTGATTTTTTTGCTATTTTATATCACTTTATTGAGAATCTGGTTCTGGTGGTGGTATTCTTATAATACGAACTTCTACTCTTCTTGCTAGTGCCATTTCTTTTTGATCTGCGTTTGGAGATTGATCAACTGGACCACTACCTATAACTCTAAAATGTACTCTACCCTGAGTATTTAATTGTTGATATTGGATACTTTTAGAAAATATTGCGTCAATATGTTTCATTGTATAATATGCCCGCAATTGTGATAGTATAAAATTATTCATAGTAATTCCATTTTCTATCGCCATATCAGGATATTTCATATCGTTATTACTAAATTCCACAGTCTCTTCAAGATATTTTGCAGAGATGAGCCGAGGATCAGTACGCCCTTCAAATTCGATAAGCAAATGTTCGCTCTTTTTTGATTTTATATATATCTCAAAAACCTTTTGTGCTGCCTTATATAATGTATCAAAAGCGTATTCAACATGCACTACATTTTCACGGTCCATTTGGGTAATATTGTCCATTGGTAAGTTTACCTTTCCTTCTTGAATTTTTAACTCTAAGTCAAATAAATTTTCTTTTGTTGACGGACGATAATAACCAGTGACAAAAAACTTAATCGAATCAAAATACTTGTCAAAACTAATAATTTTATCTTTAGATTCGATTGAGATAAATTTAGGACTAGTACAAATATTCATTAAAGTAGTTTTATTTTCCTTCCAAAAGTTTCCTTGAATATATAAAATATAGATTTCATCTTCAAATACCAAAGACTCATTAATGAAGACATATTGTGGTAAATATCTAAGAGTGTCATCATAGGTAAAACGTTGAATTTCTTCTTCTTTATTATAATGTCTCAACTCTCCAGTGTAAACATGTCTGCGGGTTTTATTTATCTCAATCAAATCATCGTCATAAACTACAATTTTTTGACGAGCTATATCTCGTCCTTTGGGATCTTTAATAACAATATAACCTTCAATATTTTTATTTAAGATATTTTTAATAAATCTGAAGTTTTGTGCATCTTTGAGGTCTAATATTACTTTTATATATGTTTCGTTATTATCAATATTATATTTCTCAAAAACCGGTATAGCATTGGTGTTTGACAAGTCAATTCTATAATTTGTACCTGAAGTATCAGTATCATACAAGGTGAATATTTTGAGGTTCTCAAAATCTTTTTTGATTAAAGATTCTGAACAACTTGTAAATAATAGCAAAATTGATGTTAAAATAATTAATTTAATTCTTAATATTTTCTTGTACCCCATGATTTGTCTCCTTTGTTTTAATTATGTTTATTTAATACATTTCTTATGAATTGAGATAATAATGAATTAAGAATTTGAAAGATTGTGTAAATTTCATTTCAAAATCTTTTTACTGTTATTACCGCTGGAGCTGTTCCACTTATGATGAATTGAGTGTTACCTGTAATATCAGCATCTATAATCTTTCTTTGCGCTTCAATTACAGCCATTGCACCAATATAAAAGTCTTCGTCAGTTTCCCGCTCATCACCTACATAAGCTGTGGCAGACCATGTACTATCAGTAAGCATAACAACAGCATGTTGAGGGTACCAAAACCCAACACTTTGAGGATTTACAAAAACTCTTAGTAAATATTCAGAAGGCAAGCCATAAACCGTGCCTTTAACAGTGTTGACTCTTGGTACACTGGAATTATCTTCAGGTGAAGTGATTCTTATTTTCAGACCAGGTATTGTGTCAAGTGTAAGATTTTTGATAATAGGTTCTTCTGGTGGAGTCGGTTTCTTACCATCTTTGCATCCGATTCCTATTACGATAAATCCCACCGAAATAAATAATGATACTATATCTGAAAATCGAAAACTTAGGAATTTCATTTCTACCTCCATTTTTTAAAATGTTATTTCATTTATCTTTTAAGCTTCATTGTTTAATGAGTCAAAATATTCTTTCAAAGTGAAAAAGCAATTCACCATTTTTGAAATCAGAACGGATTATAAGTCCCTTTTTCCTTCGCAGATCCTGCGAACTAAAGCCTATGTGCGTTTTGATATTAAGAACCGTATCTACAAAATTGAAAAGGAATGCTCCAATAAAAACACTGGCTGATAAATTTTGGTAACGTCTGTAATCTTGTGATTTGTCATAATTGTAATCAATTTGTTTCTTAATGAAATCCGCTCTAGCAAACTCCCAATTATTAGCCCAATCAACCGATTTTTCAAAATAATCTTCTCTTTTATGATTGAAATAAAACCAGAGCGGAATAGGAACAATCTCAAGGGCACCTACAACAATTCCAAGTATTATAGAATCGTTCTTGAATCTTGCCCCACCAGGAATTAAAGCAGAGCTAAGTATTCGGGAGAACTGTCTGTTTTCAAATACAACGATTGTGTCTCCTTCACCATTTACTTGGCGATTAGCTGTAATGCTGAAGTTGATGTTTCGCAGACTCTGCCTAAGACTGATTGAACCATCCTTCCCTTCTATGATAAAGAAATCTAAAGGTGCATCAAATGTAAGCGTCCATTCTGATAAATTTTGCACCGAATCCGGGAAGATTATCGCTTGAAATCCATTTGGTAAAAACTTCAATGCAACCTTTTGGGCATTTGTGAAGCTTGGTGAAAAATTTTTAAATGAATCCTCCAAAGTAAATGTAAATTTGATAGGCGGCAATGTCGTTTGAGCATTGCCATCTACAAGTAATGTAAATAGTAAAACAGAAAATAATGCCAATTTCTTCATTGTTTACTCCATTGATTTATGTACTAATATGGAAACTTTCGTTAGTTTAGTCAAACAACCTAAATTATATGATTTGTTATGAAAGTTCAGTCAAATTAAAATCCAAATAAGAAATGAAAACTCACCTTTTTCGCTAAGTTTTTCCTCTTCTACCTGAAAAACTCCATATGTTTTAAGGAGAATGGAAACCTCTTCTGCTTTATGTGATAACTCTTCATTGAAATAGCGAACCTTTTCAGAAAAATTTCGATCCTTAAAGTATGCTGATCTTAGTTTACTCAATTCGCTTAATTTGACTTGAAAACCATTTCTTATCAAGATTTCTTTACATTTTTGAGCACGTTTTTTAGTATCGCTGCCATATTGAATTAAGATATTAATTGATTGATTTTCTTGAAATTTTGTTTTCCTCTGTTCTAAATCTATTATTTCGTGCTCATACTTAGTTAATGTTTTTTTTAATTGATTACTTGTCTCAGCTTGAACTGCTAGTAAGTCGCGTAAGGCCTCCGCACTCTGCATTAATTCCTCTCTTAAAAACAAAATTTGTCCTTCAAGTCTATCAATTTCATAATTACTAGACTCCGTTTGTGAAGCAATTTCGTAAAGTTTTATATTAAGTGAGTCCACAGTGTCTGCAAAGTTTGAAACTTTTGGGAGGGTTTTCTCTACTATTTCACTCGCTTCCTTAGCACGACTCTTAACATCGTATAGAGATTTAATCCCGAAGAAACTCAGTATGGATAACACAATAATTATAAAAGAGATACAGATTGTAATAACTTTGCCTTCTCTCTGTATCCAGTTTATTATTCGTTGCTTTGCTTCCTCCACAATTTGAATTGTAATCAGATCTTGTATTGTATTATTTGTTAGAGAGAATTTACTTTTTCCTTGATCTTCCATAGGGTGTGTTTACTTCCTTTTTTATGCTTTGAATGCAATAAGTATTAAATTTAAAATATTTTCTTTTATTTTGTACGAGTAATCATACAAGCATAGCTATTATTTTAACTGCCACTATTTCATTAATTTATCTTTATGACATAGGAAATATATTTCTAGATATAGAAAAATTTTTAGCCTTGTTTCTTATTTATTTAGGAAATAAAAATATTTTTTATATGAGAAAGTATTATCATAATTTGAAAGCTTTCTTCAATTTACAGCTCAAACAACAAATTCTTGCACATACTTAATCAAATTCTACCTCCTACAAAAATCTTTAAGGACTTTGGTATTGATTACACGAATTTACATAATTATAATTTTGGATGTGCTTTCGGACAAAAATTTTTCTCTGTTTTGTACGAAAAGCAACCCAAACCTCCTCCAGTAATTTTGGCTCTTTAGATTCTGAAATTGTGTCATGCAACGTTACCATAGTTTCCCCAATGGTTTATTCTATTTTGAATAACTAAGTATAACAAGCATCTTTATAAAAGTCAAGAGAAAATAGATTAAATGATTTATAAATCAACAATGAATAATTAGTTAAAATAAATATATTTCACAATTTATGTTATTTCATAAATTAATCATATTCGTTTTTTTGATCATTTGAATTTGTTTTTTGAGATTTATTTGGATTTTGTGATTTGTTATTTGAGTATTCTCTTTTTAGAGAAATCCTTTCATCATATTCGCAACCATAAGTCCCAAATAACTCCCCACCGCATACCCCAGCAGTCCCGCTGCTATTCCAGGCAGGAAACGATCCGTATAACCCCTGGCACTTGCTAAAGCCATGGCTGATGCCGGTCCGCCGACATTTGCCTGGGAAGCCACAGCCAAAGTGCCGGCATCAATTTTAAATAGCCGGCCAACACCGAAAATGACGATGCCATGAATGGTAACTACGCCAATGGCAAAGTAGAAGACCGCAGGTCCCACACTGATGATATTTGCAACCACTGATTGAGCGCCATTGCTCGACAGGAACAACAACAGCAGGTAATTCCCCAGCATGGCGCTGCCGGACAACTTTTTGATAACAGGTATTTGAGCGATTACAAGTGCGATTGTGGTCAACCATAGAATTTGGGGTAGAAATGAAAACCACGAAGCCAGCAAGTTTGAACCCCATAATGCCCCGATTGCGATTGCAACCAAAGCCGCAAAATGCAGAAGTGGAACGGATCTGCCGCTGCTATAAAGTGACCGCGCCAGGGTGAACTTCTCCACCTCTTGAGAATCTGATTTGGTCTGAACATCGTTATCAGATTTGGCGTTTTTTCTGCCCAGTAAAAGCGGCGCCGACAGGCAGGCAATCATCCAGATGGCAGTAACCAGAACATCCGCCGCGATGGCCGCCGTGAACAGATAGCTGCTGGTGCCGAGCGCCTGTCCCACAGCCGCAAAGTTCAAACCGCCGCCGGTATAGGTGCCGGTGAACTGGCCGGTCAATTTCCAGGTTTCCTCACCAATCGATGACACAAGAATCGAACCCATGACAATTGCGCCAATAGCGGTTCCAACCGCGCCAATGGCAAACGCTTTGAGCATAACCGGACCGGCTTTACGGATAGAGCCAATATCCACACTGAGCAAGATGAGAACAATACCGGCGCTAACAACAGGTCCGACCAATATCTCATACGCGCTAGAATTGCCAGGCAAAATTCCAACATTGGAAAGTACCATGGCAAACAGAATCCCGACCAGCGCGGCTCCAAGCGAGCGGAACATTTTGTAACGTCCCTCAAGCCAAATAGAAATAAAAACAACTACCGCAAGAATAAAGATTATCGTGGTTGGATCTGATACCATGGTTTTCTCCGCATTGAGAATTTAGTGTTAGAAATGGGGTTGTTTTAATTAGGTATCAAAGACTAATTTTTAGGATAAAAGTCAAGGAGAAAATTGGTTTGCTGGGGAAATACGATTTGATGCTATTAACGATCATGACTTCCTACCTCATCCTACACAAAATTTATTCACAATGGTGAACATGGAACCGGGGAGTTATCCTGGGGTGGAGAAATAGAAAATAATAATTTTGTAACTCTTCCAAACCCGGGTATCGAAGACCCCTGGATTTTTCATTTTTCTACCCTCTCAAAATAAAAATGCTAAAAATTTAGCAACTTTTTCTTGTCAGCTCCATATTTATATGCTAAATTAATAGCACATGCTAATAATTTAGCAGTAATTATTCCAAAAAATTGAGTATACATAGGAGATCTTATGAACAAAAACTCACTACTACAGCTAGTCGACAAGAACACCAGATTACGGATATCATCTACCTGCGTGACGAGGTGTCGATTGCCAAAGTTCTGGAAATTATAATTGTAACCAAACCTTCGGTTTCTGCGTCTTAATGAGTGATCGGTTATAACCCCAACCAATATCATTTTGAAAGGATTTGTTATGAAACGCGTATATTCATTTTCTTTATATATTTTGATTTTTGCATTCACCAACGTCAGTGTCGTTTTTGCATTCCAATCAAATGGCAACAATGTGAAAGTTGCCGCAAGAGTCTCCCCTTATGAAATTCCAAGAGCTTCGACTGCCATCCAAATTGATGCGATTCTCGATGAACCAGCATGGCAGAATGCACTTCGTTTGGAATTGAATTACGAGATTAGACCCGCTGAGAATGTTAAGCCAAAAGTTCGCACCGAATGTCTGCTGGTTTTCGACAATGACCAATTGTATGCCGCTTTTCGAGCTTTCGATCCAAATCCATCAGCCATTCGTGGTCGCCTGTCTGATCGCGATCGCGCCTTTTCCGATGACTTCGTCGGGCTGGTCCTGGACACTTTTAATGACGAAAGACGAGCTTTTGAATTCTTTGTCAACCCCGTGGGTGTGCAGATGGATTTGGTGCAGGATGATGTGAGCGGCAACGAAGACGAATCCTGGGACGCCATCTGGAGTTCTGCGGGTAGAGTCACAGATGAAGGATATATAGTCGAGTTGGCAATTCCCTACACCTCGCTCCGTTTCCAGAGAGGAGAAGGAAAACAGACCTGGGGCCTTGATATTGTCCGAGTTTACCCGCGGGATCACCGCTACCTTATTGCTCTTTCGCCGCGCGACAGGGCTACTTCTTGCTATCTTTGCCAAGTAGCAAAAGTGCAGGGCTTCGAAGGCGCCACTCCGGGCCGAAACATTGAACTGTCTCCAACTGTTACCGCTATTAGAACTGATGAATTAGACGATTTCCCAAATGGAAACTTCAAGGATGGAAATCCGGATTTATGATTTCGGATTCACCTCCAGTTGGGGTATCACTCCGAACCTGACTTTGGGAGGAACCATAAATCCAGATTTTTCCCAGGTGGAAGCGGATGTTGCGCAGCTGGATATCAATGAACAATTTGCATTATTCTTTTCGGAAAAACGGCCTTTCTTTTTAGAAGGAGCCGATTTCTTTGAAACGCCTTTGAACGCTGTGCATACAAGAGCAGTAGCAGATCCAACATTTGGCGCAAAACTGACCGGTAAAGAAGGCAAGAACGCAATTGGTTTTTTTGTCGCTGAAGACAAACAAACAACCCTTCTCATACCCGGCAGCCAGGGATCGTCTTTCGAATTTTTGGATAGGAATTCAAAAGCGGGTGTTTTCCGTTACCGCCGTGATGTGGCCGGAAATTCAACCATTGGCGCATTGGCTACCGTACGGGAGGCTGGAGATTATCACAATCGTGTCGCAGGTTTTGATGGCCTGTGGCGCATCAAACCGACAGATACCTTCCGCTTCAATGTCCTTGGGTCGCAAACCGAATATCCAACTTCAATCTCTGACAATAATTTCAAAGATTATGCATTGAATTCAAGTTACAGACATTCCACCAGAAACTGGACAGCCCGTGCCAATTATGTAGATATTGGTGAAGATTTCCGCGCCGACCTGGGATTCATACCGCGGGCAAATTATCGCCAGGCCATCATTGGAGGTGAGTTTCGGTGGTGGGGCGATCGCGAAGATTGGTATAGCAGAATTACCCTGGGTGGTGACTGGGATCAAACCGAAGAACAAAACGGAAGTTTGATCGAGCGGGAGCTTGAAGGCGTTATCACTGTTAGCGGTCCAATGCAATCCTTTTTCTTCACAGATATTGGTCACCGAACCCGGGTCTTTGATAGCATAACTTTCACCCAGGATTTTATCCACATGTACTTTGAATTCAGACCCATTGGAGATCTTTACCTGAACACGTTTGTCAGTTTTGCAGATGATATTGATTTTGCAGAAACCCGAGCCGGGAAACGCTTACAATTCACAACCGACCTTCGTTACAACTTTGGCAGACATCTTCGTCTCGACTTATCGCATGAATACAGGGATTTGGTATCGATGGCGGAAGATTATTTCACGCCAATCTCACTCAGCTAACTTTAGTATACCAATTCAATGTTCGCACTTTTGTTCGGGTAATCTCACAATATTCAGATGTCCGACGCAATGCAGATTTATATGAATCCGAAGTGGATTCAAAGAGTCGCAGGCTATTCAGCCAACTGCTGTTTTCCTATAAATTGAATCCCCAAACCGCACTTTATGTAGGATATTCGGATAATTCCCTATCTGAACGGGAAATTAGTTTAACAAAAACAGATCGAACCTTTTTCGTTAAACTGGGTTATGCGTGGGTACTTTAGAATTACAGTTGAAATTTCAGAAATTCAAAATTATAATTTTTCAGGTTTTACTGAATTAGGTCTTATCAAATAAGAAAAAGGCTTTTGAGATTTTTTTGAGTATTCTTTTATTAAACTCCATTTTTTTAGAACTAGCTCAATCCACTCCCAATACGTATAGCTTTTTTTCTTTGGTGATTTAAAAAAGAAAATCCCCAATTTGTATTCTAAACAAAGTTGGATTAAGTAACAAATCCTGAGTAATAACTATTCCATGCATTTGAGCAATTTTAGGAATCCAAACTTTGTCTTCTGTGCCCCTTCCAAAATAATTAGCCACATGATAAACATCTACACTCTCAATTTTACGTCCATTCTGAAACATTGAAAATCCACTAGAGAGGTAATGAGAAAAATTCTCATCAAAGAATATTTTCATGCCGCAATTCTTTGTTGGAAAACTAAAACGTCATTAACTTGTTCATTCGTAAGATTATACAAGTCTGCAACTGTATCTTTTTCCTCACCCGCATTTAAAAGGCTGTAAATCACTTCTATTGATATATTAGTACCTGTTATTGTTGGCCGACCAAATCCGTGTTTAGGGTCAACCACTATGGAACGATTTTTCCCAAGAGGCCAAAATCGATTGACTAATTCAGTGTCCTGGTTGAAGTCTAACTTTTGACAAAATGGTTCAATGATATTTTTGAATGCTATCTGACCTCCTGTTCCCAGCTCGAGCAACTTTGTCTTATCAAGCTCGACAATGACTTTCCTGCCATCACTCATTAGTTGTTGTGAAGCAAAAGGAAAATGAGTATTAAATACTTCAGATAATTCCAAGCGGGCTTGTTTAATTGTTTTGAATGAAACCCTAAGTTGTCTAAGTGAAATAACTGTGAAAATCTCAATT
This sequence comes from uncultured Deferribacteres bacterium, assembly GCA_964464595.1. Taxonomy (GTDB): domain Bacteria; phylum Zhuqueibacterota; class JdFR-76; order JdFR-76; family DREG01; genus JADFJB01. The sequence continues at coordinate 9,531 of CAYXGW010000020.1, read as the reverse complement.
AGAGTAAAAAAATTAAATGCTGTTTCCTGTCCGTTTCCCCAGATATAAGAATTATTGTTTGTTAGATATTTTTGATACCTAAAATCTGTTTTCCAAAATTGATTAACCCACCTCCTTAATTTTGTCTTAGGATAATCTAAAATTATAGAAGCATCAGGAACTGTATAAACACCCTCGCCAAGTTTAGGAAATGAATTTGTTCTATTTGTTTTCATTACTCCACCACATCCTAAAATTTTTTTTTTATAATAACTCACCTATCTTTGAATGTCAAGCAAATTATGACTTTTAGCAGCTGCGCTCGTTATTATTGAAACTGATTATGATTATGGCAATCAAAGAGGAAGTAAGACTGTTTCATCGTAACTTATGTTCATCTTGTTACCATTTGAAGAGAAACTATCTATTGTTTGGATTTATTCAAATTTAGTTACTTTTTTGGAAAAGTCATAAATTCGTTGTAATTTATTTCTAATTCTAATACGCTTTAGCTGACTATTTATTTGCAATTTTTGTAGTTATTGGTTTATCATTAATTAAACAAAAAAGTGACTAGAATGATTTGGAAAAGGAGCTTATTATCAATAACAAAATCAAAAAAATCGGCATTTTAACCGGTGGTGGAGATTGTCCGGGATTGAACTCCGTCATCAGGGCGGTGGCCAAAACAGCTATGAATGATTATGGCTGTTCCGTCGTGGGAATCGAAGATGGCTTTGACGGGCTTGTGCGCAATAGAATGCGAAATCTTGAATACGCAGACGTTAGTGGTATTCTTACCATGGGAGGGACCATACTAGGCACCTCAAACCGTGCCGATCCATTTGAATTTGCCGAAGAAAATGAATCGGGTAAAATTACAAAAACAGATCGTTCGGATGATGCAGTTTCAAATTTTCATCAAGCCGACCTGGATGCTCTTGTGTGTATTGGCGGTGACGGTACTATGAGTATTGCTGATAGATTGATGAAAAAAGGCATCGGAATTGTTGGCGTTCCCAAAACCATTGATAATGATATTTACGGAACAGATGTCACTTTTGGATTTGATACTGCCGTTCAAATTGTGTCGGAAGCCATCGATCGGCTGCATACAACGGCTCAATCACACCATCGCGTAATGGTAATAGAAACAATGGGCAGGTATGCAGGTTGGCTTGCCTTGTGTGGAGGAGTTGCCGGTGGCGGCGACATCATTTTAATCCCTGAAATTCCATATAATTTGGAATCCATTAATCAATTCGTAACGAGACGTAATCGCCGCGGTACCCGGTTCAGCATTGTTGTTGTTGCAGAAGGCGTGAAATTACCCTCTGGTGATTATGAAATTAAGCATCGCGATGAGTTAAGTCACGACCCAATCCGGTTGGGCGGTATTGGTGTTTGGGTGGCCAGGCAGATCGAATCTTTAACCGGAATTTCCTCCAGGGCAACAATTCTTGGTCATTTGCAGCGCGGCGGAACCCCAACTGCTTATGATCGTGTATTGGCAACCAAGTTGGGATGCGAGGCAATGCACCAGGTTGCTCAAGCCAATTTTGGAGTTCTTGTCGGACTTATTGGAACACATATAAAAACCACACCCATTAAAGACATAGCCAACAAACAGCGCCTTGTTCAACAAAATTCGGACTTGGTTCGGACCGCCAGATCTCTTGGAACTAGTTTTGGAGATGAATAAACTAAATCATAGTTTTCCAACAAATTGCCTGTATTCATTCTTGTTAGCTTCTATAACTCCTTCATCCGCGAAACTGAAGTAGCCATTTTCACCCACAATGATATGATCGACAACCGATACTTGCGATGCCTCACCGGCAACGATTAATTCCCGGGTCACTCGTCGATCTTCATGGCTTGGTTCTATTGAACCGGACGGATGGTTATGAACATAAACGACTGCCGCCGCGCCTACACGGAAAGCCTCACTCATAATCTCTCTTGGATAAACGGCGCTAGAGGTTAACGAACCCCTGCTTATTGTGGTTTCCTTTACAATCTGGTTCCTGGCATTCAGGTAAAGAGCTCTAAACTCCTCTCGCTTTAAATCACGCATGGATGGCATAATGTAATCGTATACTTGCTGAGAAGAATATACTTTTCCAAAGGTTTTTTTTGCTTCGGTAAGCACTCTTTTACCCAATTCAATACTTGCTTTGATCTGTGCAACCTTTGCAAGACTTAAACCATGCAATGAGCACATTTCTTCAGTTTCCCACTGCTCCAATGCCCTAAGTCCTCCAAGCTTCTGCAAAATTCCCCTGGCAAGATCAATTGCGCTTTTTCCTTTAACACCCACACGTAATAGAATTGCCAGCAATTCAACATTGCTTAACTGCCTGGCACCATTCTTTAACAGCTTTTCACGCGGCCTATCTTCTTCCGGCCAATTTGCGATGGCATTTTCATATAATTTTCGGGTCATATTCACCCCCTTCTTTTAATTAGTTTTAGTTGATCTAAATCCTAATTTATAAACAAACAAAGGATTCGAATTTTTTTGATAAATGGTTCCTTTCCGATTTAATTTGAACTATGATCTTCAATTCTATGAAGCGTGAGCATATTTGTGGACCCTTGCTCACCGATTGGCGCTCCGGCTATAATCAATATAATATCTCCCGGTTGGACATATTTATTTTCACAAAGCTTACTATCCACTTTTTGAATCATTTCATCGATTGTATGAATTAATGGCAAGTGAATCGGGATCACTCCCCAAAAGAGCAGCATTTGTCTCTGCACTACTTCATCAGGAGTAAAAGCAAAAATAACAGTCTCCGGTCGTCTTTTGGCAATATTTCTTGCAGTGAATCCCGTTTGCGTAAAGGCGACTATGGCCTTTGCTTTCAATTTATAAGCTGCGAAAAAAGCAGATTCACTAATCGCTTCTGCGAATGAATCACCATATTTCTGCCGAAATTGGGCAAACCCGGCTTGTTTAATTGCATGTTTTTCCGACCAGCGAATAATTCTGTCCATCATCCGGACTGATTCAGTTGGATAATTGCCTGCGGATGTCTCACCGGAAAGCATAAGCGCATCGCTGTTATCAAAAACAGCATTCGCCACATCCGATGCTTCCGCACGTGTGGGTCTTGGATTAGTGCGCATGGACTCGAGCATTTGCGTCGCCGTTATTACTGGTTTATTGGATTCCCGGCATCGATGAATGATGTCTTTTTGAATAATCGGAACGCGTTCCGGACCCATTTCAACACCCAAATCTCCCCGGGCGATCATAATCCCGTCTGCAGTATTTATGATTTCAAGGATATGATCTACCGCTTCCGGTTTTTCGATTTTTGCAATTATAGGTGTGCTCTTTCCCAACTTATTAATTTCCCGCCGAAGTTCATGAATATCTTCTTCAGATCTCACAAAGGAAAGGGCGATGAAATCAACTCCCAATTCCAGGCCAATTTTTAAATCTGCTCGGTCTTTTTCACTTAAACTGGATACCTTCACAGCCACACCCGGTAAATTAATGCCTTTATTGGAACTCAATAATCCGCCGACAACCACTTTACATACAATATCTTGCCCCGCAATATTCTCAACCAATAAATCCAAAAGACCATCATCCAATAAAATATGCTCTCCTTTCTTTATGTCCTTATGGAGAGTTGCATAGGTGACCGGGATGGTTTGGTCATTGCCGGAAACATCTCGTGTGGTTACGGTAATTTTTTGGCCTTTTTTTAATAAAATCCCCTGGCTTCCAAATTTCCCGACCCGTATTTTCGGACCTTGCAGGTCTTGCAAAATGGCTACAGGTTTTCCAATTTTAGCAGAAATCTCCCGGAGCCGCTTTATAACTTCCGCATGTTTTTTATGCGTTCCGTGGGAAAAATTCATGCGCGCTATATCCATACCGGCTTTGAGGAGACTCTCAAGAATTTTGGTTGACGAACTGGAGGGGCCCAGGGTGCAAACGATTTTTGTTCTACGCATAGCAATATCTTATTTGATTAACCCTAAATTAATTGCTAATCAAATTAAAAGCAAAGAAAAGCAATTTTCATATTAATTAGTTAAATTAAAATCAAATATTTCTAATTGCTCGTCGTATCCTCATAGAGTTCGCAGTCCTGTTGATTGTTTAAAATAATATTGGCCACAACCGGTTCAGGAAGTAGCACACATTAGAGCAAAAACATAATAATACACCTTCCCCCCGTGCCTCTCAGTCTCTATGGATGTTTTTGTCAGTGTAAGTCTGTGGCAGTCACTTATACCGTATGAGAAAATAATAAAAATGTATTACAATATTTGTTGTTGCAGGTTTAATTAATAGTTAGGTGTAACGAATAAACATATCAATAGTAAAATTTCTGCCCCAATTATTTTATTAAATATTCAATTTCAAATCACAAATAATATAAAGGAGATATTCACAAAATATTCTTAAACATTATTATTATCTAAAAAGAATAAGGAGGTGAAAATGACAAAGTTATCCACATAGTTGACATGATAAGGATTCGATAGATATTTTTTTTGAAAAAATTGATAGAATTGTAAATGAAAAATAGTAACTACTGTTTGTATCCCATCAATTAGGTGGTATATGTCACAATAAATAATTACAAACCGTTAGTAACAATTAAAAAAAAGGAAACTAATACTATGAACATCTTAAAAATAGCAGCCTCTCAATTGGGCACAAAAGAAATAAGAGGTAGTGAAGATAATCCACAGATTGTAAAATATGCACAAGAAACCGGTATTACAAGTATTGATGATGACGAAGTACCTTGGTGCAGCACCTTTGTGAACTGGTGTGCCAAAGAAGCAGGACTCCCAATGTCTGGTAAAGCCAATGCCCGATCTTGGATAAGTATAGGAACAACTCCTCAACTCCCTGAACCGGGCGATATAGTTGTGTTTTGGAGAGAGAGCATTCATTCCTGGAAAGGACATGTTGGAATATTCCTGGGTTTCAATAACGATGCCGGCAGGATATTTTGTCTTGGCGGAAACCAGGGTGATGCAGTAACTATTGCTGATTATGATACGGAAAAAGTACTTGGCTATCGCAGACTTGAAGAGATACCAAAACTAAGTATTCCGGAGCCGGTACTCAAAAAAGGAAACAAAGGACATAAAGTACTTAAACTACAATTGGTGCTGAATCACCTAACTTATAATTGTGGTGATGCGGATGGAGATTTTGGTTTAAAAACTGATGTCGCGCTAAGACTGTTGCAGGCTAACAACCGATTAAAGGTAGATGGCGAATATGGTACGAAATCAAAAAATTGCGTAGAATCTTTATTGCAAGCTTAGTAAAAGTTTTTCTTTGTATCAAAACAAATCATCGCCCTATATTTAAATATTGTTTTTATGATATTAATAATTATTATCAATGATTTGGATGAACGACTTTATTTGTCATCTATAAATGGTATGAGCGACTCGTTCATACCTATGTTATACCGATACTCAATTTAGATAATGACTACAATGAATGGAGAAGTCTTAATGCCAACTACTCTTTTTGACGTTCTATCCCTCGTCTCTTTCGTCGTTGGGATATTGGGATTCTTGATTGGTTATATTCAGTTTCATGAGCGAGTTAGATTAGAATCAATTCTAACGACTCATTTGGCGGGGCTAATAAATGAGTCGAGAGTTATAATACCTTATGCAGATGAGCTCGACCATTTATTAGAAGGAATCAACAAACCTGAGTTGCTTAAATGGGCATGGATTGTTCATAAGGGTATCTCAGATATCTATCGTGGTACAGTACGTCATTATTTAGCATCTCAAGGGCAATTCACATATCTCGACCTTAAAAATCTCGCTGAGGCTGGGACAATTAATACTGTTTGGGAAGAGCGTGTATGGCGTGATTTGATTTCTTTAAGAAAAGAAAACAAGGAGAAAGAAGTTCCTGAATTATTCTTAAAGGATACCAAACCTAGGTTTAAATGGACAAGCAGTTCTGAAAATAATATTCCGGAATAATTGGAGTAAATGGAATATCTTGGTGTGGAATAGTCGCTATGTATTGGCTCAAAATAGCTGGGCAAACAGATTTGGTCTGGAAAATTGGGGTAAGCGGTTTGGCAAACAAATTAAAACATCGACCATTTAACGAACTTCTAAAAGTTGGGGATGTCCTCATTAATTCGAAGGTGGATCATCATGGCGTCATTACTTGGATTGATCCTAAAGCCAAAGTTCCAAAAAATAAAACGGAATGGAAAAAAATATCCATAAAAACAGTAGAATCGAACATAAAAGGAGGCCAGATTCTTCATGTACCAAGTGGACATGAAAAATTAGGTTACTTTGATAGAGGTGCTTTCAACTCATTTTAGCGTAAATAAGGGAAAGGGGTTATCGAAGAATTAATGGAGTTGCGATAATTAAATTCACCCGGATTGCGCTGGCCAGCGGTAGTAGTTAGCTGCCATACTTTGAGGCATTCATTTGAGACGCACTTTCTTAATGATTCAAATAAATAATCATCTAATCCTTCGAATACCATTTCTATCACGTTCATAAATGACCGCGCCATTTTGATCGCCCGAACCGGTTTAGATCAGTCACCTATACTGTATGAGAAAGTAATAGAAATGTATTAAATATTTGTTTTTATGATATTAATAATTATTATCAATATTTTGGATAAATAACTTAATTTGTCATCTATAAAATGGGTTGAGCGACTCGTTCATACCTATGTTATGTTTCATTAAGGAGAAATTTTGGGAGGCAGCAGAAAATTCAAGGATAAGATGTGTGTATATTGCCGTAGCAATAAATCTACGACTGCTGATCATATTTTTCCTAGAGAGTTATTTCAGGTTGAACAAAGAGATCTACTACCTAAAGTTCCTTCATGCGAAGAATGCAACAATGAGAAGTCAAAGCTTGAACATTACTTGACCGCGGTATTACCTTTTGGAGCGACACACTCCAATGCTAAAAAAGCTCTTTCTATTGATGCTGCAAAAAGACTAGATAGAAACCGTAAGCTACATAAAAAACTGAAGGACGGGTTTGGCTATATGCGGGTCCCCTCAGAAAAAGGAGGATTTGAAGAGAGACAAGCTGTAAATCTTGACTATGAAATTTTACACGATTTGGTAGGCTTTATCGGAAGAGGTCTGATGTGGCATCACTGGGGTAAATACCTACCTTTGAATTTCAGTTTTACAGTCTTTACTCCATCACCGTCAGGAATGGAAATTGTCTCAGACCTACTTCAGATGTCTTCAAACTTGCGTGTAGACGTTCAACTAGGCGATGATACAGTCAGATACAAAGGGGTAATGAGCGAAATTGATGAGGGTCTGTCAATATGGGCAATTCAGTTGCTCGGAGGCATGACTATATCTGACGAGAGTTTACGTTATGTATTTAAAAATAGTTTTGTGGCTATGATTACTGGTTCTACGAAAGCAATGAGAACCTTGAGCAGAGCATCAAACTTAACAAGGCAATGGTTCGGACATCGCGGAGTTAAGTAACTAATAAGTGAGACAAAAAATGAGATACCTATTAAGTTTTGTCATTCTTCTATTTTTCATTTCCGTAAGTAATACCCATGTATCAATGATTTGCAAGATTGCTTTAATTTGTCATCTATAAATGGCATAAGTGACTCGTTCATACCTATGTTAGGCATACATTTTGAGGTAATCGAATGCAATACGAAAGAAAAAATGCTTCTTGATCTACAACCGAAATTGAAGGGTAATCTCGTTGAACTCCGACCACTTTTACCCGGGGATTTCGATGATCTTTTCACAGTGGCTTCAGATCCCCTTATCTGGGAACAACACCCAGCCAAAAATCGACATGAGAAAACGATCTTTGAAAAATATTTTAGCGAGTCTCTGAATTCTGGTGGAGCGCTAATTGCTATTGACTCAAATAATAATAATGTCATTGGTTCGTCCAGATACCACGGATATAAACCCGATAAAAACGAAGTTGAAATTGGCTGGTCCTTTTTGGCCCGGTCGCATTGGGGTGGCGTTTATAACAAAGAAATGAAACAACTTATGCTGCAGCATGCATTTAATTATGTAAATAGTGTCATCTTCCTGGTTGGTGCCAAAAATATTCGTTCTCAGCGAGCTGTTTTAAAAATTGGTGCTACTCGTGTTGGTATAATGCCTGACGCCAACGGCAATGACAGTTTCGTATATCAAATCACTAAATCAAATTATTTCAAATGACGTCCCTAATAGTGCAGTATCCATTCAAAACTTCAGTTGCAGCCAGCGCCTGATAAGTGAGACAAATAATGAGATATCTAATAAGTTTTGTCGTTCTATTTTTCATTTCCGTAAGCAATGCCCAGGAAATAGCCATCACCATTGATGACGCACCCCGCAACGATTCACAATTATTTAGCGGAACCGATAGAACCCGGATGTTGATCGATAATCTTAAGAAAGCCAAAGTGCCTGATGTGTTGATATTTGTAATAACCAGGCAAATAAATGATAATTCAAGGAAGCGCCTAAAAGCGTATGAAGAGGCTGGTTTTCACCTTGGAAGTCATAGTCACAGTCACTTTTCTGCGAATAATAAAGATGTGGAACTATATTTGGAAGATATCACCAAAGCGCATGAAATATTGCAGAAATTTGATTGCTTTATTCCGCTTTATAGATATCCGTATTTGCATCATGGAAATAGCCGGGAAACAAGAGACCGTATTCGAGAGCATTTACAAAACCTTGGCTATGGAATAGGGTATGTCACTGTAGATAATTATGAATGGTATATGAATAGTTTGCTTCAAAATGCTCTGGCTGAAGGAAAGAAAGTAGATTATGAAGCACTAATGAAAGTTTACATTACAACTCTTTGGGAGACTATTATCTTTTATGACACCATTGCGCGAAAGACACTTGGTCGTTCCCCCAAACATATTTTACTGGTTCACGAAAATGATATAACCGCTTTGTATATTGGTGAATTGGTTGAACATATTCGTTCCCGGGGTTGGAAGATTATCTCCCCTCAGGAGGCATATGCAGACCCAATCGCTTCGATCGTTCCGGATGTTTTGTTCAATGGTCAAGGTAGAGTCGCTGCAATCGCCCGAAGTCAAGGTTGGAAACGCCAACTTCTTGTTCATGATGCGGAAGATAAAGAATATTTAGAGAACTTATTTGAGCGCCAAAACGTGTTTAAATAGAGCCTACTTTGAAATTTAATAAGGATGTTGAGAGCTTCTTATCCAAGCATAAAAACGCAGGTTATTTTAACCGTTAATAAAATGTTTTTATTCGATTATCTTGCAAATTATTTGGATAAACAACTTAATTTATCATCTATAAATGGGTTGAACAACTCGTTCATACCTATGATAAGTTGCTATGAAGGAGGTGCCATGTTTCGGAAAAGAATTTTGTTTCTATTCGTGTTTTTAACTGGATGTGCGGCGACGCTGTCACCAAAGTTCGTGACTGAACTCCAGAGTAACCGCGTAACTTATGCATTGGCGGGTGAGGGTTCGGTGACCGTGGTTTTTGAGTCGGGCCTTGGCGACGGAATGGA
>CAYXGW010000019.1:0-63199 GCA_964464595.1 uncultured Deferribacteres bacterium | reverse complement strand
CGTGCCGCAAGCGGGAGATCCCGGCGTCGAAACCTGGGAAGACAGTTCCTGGGTGAACACCGGCAACACCAACGTGTGGTCGATCATGAGTTGTGATGAGGAACTGGGCTATCTCTACCTCCCAGTCAGTACGCCGACAAACGACTTCTACGGCGGTCACCGTCTGGGCGACAACCTCTATGCAGAGAGTTTGGTGGCGCTCGATGCGGAGTCTGGAAAACCGGTGTGGCATTTTCAGATGGTTCATCACGGACTGTGGGATTATGACTTGCCAGCGGCTCCCAATCTAGTAGACCTCGAGATAGCAGGCCAGGAGGTCAAGGCTGTTGCACAGGTCAGCAAACAGGGGTTCTGCTACGTTCTTGACCGGGTTACGGGAGCCCCTCTCTGGCCGATTGAGGAACAGCCGGTGGCTCAATCTACAGTCCCAGGCGAGCGATCTTCTTTAACGCAGCCGATTCCATCTCGTCCCGCTCCGTTTGATCGCCAAGGTATCCAGGCCGAGGACTTGATTGATTTTACGCCACGGCTTCGGGAGGAAGCACGAGCGATCCTCCAGAAGCACAACCACGGACCTGTTTTTACACCTCCGTCCGCGGAGAAACCCACGATCCTTCTTCCGGGTGTGGGAGGCGGTGCAAGTTGGGCAGGGGCTGCCTTTGACCCAGAGACCGGATGGCTTTATGTGCCCTCCGCGACATTGCCATTCTCGCTCAAGCTTGAAAAACCCAACCCTTTTGCTTCTAAGGCTCGCTATGCAGGGAGTTTTGAATATCTTCCTGGGCCGTGGGGTCTCTTCTTAACGAAGCCACCCTACGGACGGATAACAGCTATCGATTTGACCTCTGGAGAACACAGTTGGATGGTTCCCGTCGGTGAAGGTCCTCGCAACCACCCGGCGGTAAACGCCCTCAATTTGCCTCCACTTGGTTGGCCTTTTCGAATCCACGTGCTCCTGACGAAATCGTTACTCTTTGCCGGGCAGGAAGGCGTACGAAAAGGGGATCGGCCGTCGAGGCGTGGTTTTGCAATTGAGTTTGATTCGGCCATTTTGGACCCCACGCTTCGAGCCTACGATAAGGCCAACGGGGAGTTAGTAGCCGAGATCGATCTTCCTGCCAATGTCACGGCAGCGCCTATGACCTATATGATCGATGGGCGGCAGTACATTGTTGTAGCTGTAGGGGGCTCAAATGTGCCTGCGGAACTCGTTGCGCTTAGACTACCATAAAAAGCATGATTTCACTACGGCAAAAGGTACGCGAGCTGTAGATGCAATATACCAAGCGCATCAACTCGACCGCAGGGGCTTTTGCACTTGTTAAGGTCTTGTGTTTTAGTTACATTAGTTAGATTGAATGGTAGCAATAGCAATGAACGACAATACATCTGATAATGCTGGCGTTATTACGATTCCACCGATTATTTATCTCGTAGGCCTATTGTTGGGGCTCTTGATTCACTATTTTTATCCCATCGGATTTCTGTCGGAATCCGTATCGGTTTGGTTCGGTGTCCTATTTATTCTGGTGTCCATTCCCATAGCGTTATTTGCGGTGCTGGCTTTGAAGCGAGCTGAGACATCACCAGATGTACGTAAGCCTACGACAGCTATTGTGACTGATGGTATTTACCGATTGAGTCGAAATCCCATGTATGTTTCTTTAGCATTCGTCTATTTGGGCATTGCCTGTTGGGTTAACTCATTATGGATTCTATTGCTCATGGTACCCGTGCTTGTTGTTGTGGATCAGGGCATTATCAAACGTGAAGAACAGTATTTGGAGCAAAAATTTGGTGATGAGTACTTGCGGTATAAATCTGAAGTTCGGCGATGGATTTAATATCAATCAATCTAACACGCCAATCAACACGGACTGGCTTTTCCGCTACGCTCCAAAGCCAGCCGGTTATTGGCAACGTTAGCCGCCTTGAAAACTAGAACAAAGTATTGGGATATGAAATCTGCTCAATCAATTTTTGTAAGAACATTACTATGTTTTGCAATCTCATATCTGGTATCGTGCCAACAAACTACAGAATCAAACGATGGAGATTTCCAACTTCAAATAGAATTAGAGATTATACCCTATTCTGATATTCCATCCAGTTGGGGTTCTACTTTTTACCAACACAACTCAAATTGGGTTGGAGTTTTTGACACCACTGCTGCCGACTCTTTAGCAGGTGTATTGAAAAATTCGGATCTTCCAATTATCCATATGTGGTTCCCACAGGTGGGATCTATTTGTGGTATTCCGATCAGAGGAGGTAGTGAGGTCATATTGAAGTTGAGTTTGCCGGACACTTCAGTCTATCAATTTGGTTTTCAATTGCCGGATGGTTTTCCTCTATCCTGCGTGAGTACTTGGCGTCATTACAAATTTGTAGAAGTTCCAGACGGCGGCTAATCGGGTAAGGGCGGGATTTTCTCCCCCACCCTCCAGACACCACCCCGCATCACGGCTAGCCGGGACAGGGCGGTTCCTCGCAGGACATTAAGTCTAATGCAAGAATGTTCTTTCTCACATTAAAAAGGCTTGCTGTTACCAGCACATCGTGAGCGTTATCGCAGGAAACAAATGGCCGTAAACGTTCTATCAGAACGTCTATGGTGGTGCCTCCGACATGAGTGATGGGCTTGCCGAAAAGAGCCAGGTAACGCGGATGTCCCGTTCGAACAAACCAGCCATCGCTAAATCGTCGAATGTGCAGAGGAAGCCAGTATCCTTTGAGGGCGGGAGAGTTAAAAGCTGCTTCGGTATGGCCGTCTGCTGCCATAGCCAGAAATTTATAGAGACTTAAAGCTGCTTTGGCATCGTTATCCGGCGGATGCTTCTTGAGTTAATTTGCCTCATGCTGCCACTCGCTAAGGGTATGGCGGCGAAATGGGTTAGGATGAACGGTGAGAATTTTATCTAACAAGAAATCTACGTCTCCCGACCAATCTGCTTTAGCCGCTTCTTGACCAAAAACCGTAGAAAAATAACAACATTGGAGAAGGGCAAAACCAACCAGCAGTTCTTTAAGTCTATGAGTCATGGTGCCATTCTCGTTATATTACAAGACCTGCCAAACCTTACCTTACCTGTTAATCTCCCCCAAAGCCTCGGCAGCCTCTTTCCTCACATACTTGTTTTCATCTTTTAGCGCCAAACTAAGCGAGCGCATTGCACGCGGGTCTTCCAAATTGCCGAGGGATTCGGCGGCATGCTGGCGTACATGCCAATGTTCATCCTTTAGTGCCCCGATGAGTGGTTGAACTGCCGTTGGATCTTCGATGTCACCTAGCGCTTCAGTAGCCGCACATCGAACTTGCCAGTTTTCATCTCTAAGCATTTTGATCAATGGCTTCACAGCACGCCGGTCCTCGATATTCCCCAATGCATCAGCCGCTTCAACCCGAATCTGCCAGACATTATCCTGCAAGGCATTAATTAACGGTTGAACGGATTCCCGGCCCTCTATCTCACCCAATGCCTGCACCACTTCATAGCGAACTTTAGGATTTTCATCCCGCATTGCCTGGCTAAGAGACCTTACCGCTTTCACATTTTGGATTTCACCCAGCGCTGATGCAGCTTCTTTTCGGACACGCCAATTCTCATCCTTCAGAGCCTTGCTCAGTGGAAAAATTCCGTCCGGGCTTTCGATATCCCCAAGCGCTTCCGCAGCGGCTTTGCGCACTTGCCAATTCTCATCCTTTAAGGCTTGTGCCAAAGGATTTACCCCTCTGCGATTTTCAATGTCTCCCAATGCTTCAGCAGCATGGACACGAACCTGCCACATGTCATCTTTAAGTGATTTAGCAAGTGGGCCAATCGCCTTAACATCTTTAAATTCCCCTAACGCGTCTGCAATACTTCTTCTAACCCGCCAATTTTTATCTTTAAGAGCATTAATCAAAGGATCCAGTGCAGCAGGATCTGCAATTTCTTCCAGGGCATCGGCCGCCTCCATTCGCACCCGCCAGTGATCATCCTTGAGCACAGCGATCAAAGGACGCACTGCTCTTTTGTCTTCAATATCACCGAGTGTTTCCGCAGCTTCTTCTCGTACCTGCCAATTGGCGTCTTTTAACATGGGAATGACTTGAGTGACGGTTTTGGTATCTTTAAATTCACCAACCGCCTGGACTGCTTCCAACCTGACTTGCCAGCTTTGGTCCTTTAGCAATCGCACCAACGGCTCCAGAGATCGAGCATCCTCTAAATCGCCGAGGGCGCCGGCTGCCTCTTTCCGCACTTGCCAACTATCGTCCTTTAGCGCTTTGATTAACGGATCGACAGCTCGATAGCTTTCGATATTGCCCAGGACGTGCGCTGACTTGGCACGGACTTTCCAATCCATATCCATCAATCCTTTAATCAAAGGATCGACTGCCTTTTCTCCAAAAACGGCCAGAGTCTTTGCCGCTTCCCGGTTAGGCGATGTTTTCAAAATGATTTCGTAGTTGGAAGACCACCAGTTGGTATTATCGTCAACCGGATCGATCAGAACATCGTCACCCAGCATACTGACTAAAAAAGGAATTGCGGGGTTCGCTTTCGCGCCAAATTCACTCAGCTGCAACGCAGCAGTTGCCCTTTCTGTCGGATCAGGAGCGTATAATTTCTGCACTTTTTGTTTAATGTCTGCAGAAAGATTTCTCGGTATTTGGCTCTTTGGGATTTTCGGTTGAGCGAACGATAGTGAGGAAAAAAGAAATAAGAATAGTAAACTGTTTATTTTAAAGGATTTCATTCTGATACTCCTTGTTAGTTTTATCGAAAATAAATTAAGACAGAGAAACAGAGGCACAGAGGCACAAAGTTTTAGAAAATTAAAAAATCTCCACTCAGCGCTCTCAGCGTTTAATTATCATTTTCAGATTAATAATCTTTCATTTCGCCTAATGCCCAGGCTGCCTTGCTGCGGACCTCTTTGTTCGAATCCTTCAGTGCCTTTGTTAAGGCCTGGATGGCCCGCCTATCTTGAATTTCGCCCAATGCCCAGGCCGCTTTTTTACGGATTTGCCAATCAGGATCCGTCAAAGCGGAAATTAATGGTTCTACTGCTTTGCGGTCTTCAATATCTCCCAGGGCTTCAACGGCTTCATATCTCACCTCACGATGAGAATCATTCTGCAAAATTTCGATTAACGGATCCACTACACGAAAGTCGTTTAAATCCTTCAAGGCATCAATCGCATATTTTCGTACTTCCCAAAATTCGTCTTTTAGAGATTTTTTAAGCGCATCGATTGCTCTACGATCTTCAATATCTCCCAGCGCCGCAACAGCTTGCTTTCGCACATAAGGATTTTCATCTTGTGTGGCGGCAATCAATGCTTCTACTGCATTGGGACTCTCAATTTTCCCAAGTGCCCATGCTGCCTTTTTGCGAATTTCCCAATCAACATCCTTCAAAGCGCCAACCAGAGCGTCGATAGTTCGATGATCCTCCAGCTCCCCAAGCGTCTCTACAACCTCACGCCGAACCATCCTGTTTTCATCTTTCAGCGCCGACTCAAGCGCATCGATGGCACTGTGATCTTCAATTTGTCCAAGGGCCTCAGCTGCTTCTTTTCGCACTTCCCAATTCACATCCTTCGTCAATGCCGTACTTAAAGCATCTACAGCCCCACGATCTTTAATTTGTTCCAAAGCTGAGGCAGCCTTCCGACGGACATTCCAATTTTCATCATTTAGCAAAAGCTCACTTAATGATTTTACTGCCCTTCGATCTTTTATTTCTCCCAATGCCCAGGCTGCTTGTCTGCGAACTTCCCAATCCTCATCTTTTAAAGCTTCAATTAACGATTGAACAACCAAAGAATCCTGGTCAGCTTTATTTTGCAATCGGGTTTGTTTTTCATTTTTTGATCCGAGAATATTTTCTGTTTCTTTACTTATTAACTGTGGAATATTCAACATTGTCAAGAATGCGGACTTTATCTGCCAATAGGGCATTCTGGTTAAAATTTTATTCAGCTGTTCTTCCCGGCCACGATCTTCATAGCCTGATGGCCAAATTTCTTGTTTGTGTACATAAAGACTTTCATCTAATGCGGCAACAATCAATGCATTAACCGCGTCAGGGCTCTCAATTTTATTCAATGCCCATGCTGCCTTTCTGCGAATTTCCCAATCCTCTTCTTTCAAGGCATCGATTAACAATTGAATGGCCAAAGAATCTTGCTCTATTCCATTTTGGACTTGAGTTTGTTTGTACATTTGAGTTTCAAGAATATTTTTCGCCTTTTTACTTTCTAATTTATTCGCATCACTGGATTGGTTTTGCTCTGAATTCTCGTCATTTTTTGCTTCACCCTTTTCTTTAATAATTAAGGGTTGATTGGCAACAACTGTTGCAGCATTGCCAAATACTTTGATCTCCTTTTGAGATGGCTGCAGAATACTTTCTGCCGGAATTTCAGGAATCTTCCATAAATCCATGGCAGCCAGGGGAAAGACTAAAGATGAGATGGTAATTATTGTTAAAATGGCTAAAAGCGGAGACATCAATTTTCGACTTAATTTTGGATTAAGTATAGCCAGCAGCCTGCCCTCCAATTGGGAACGGCGCGCCATAGAAACCGTAACCGGGGATGTCCATTGCCAATATTGTACCGAACGAATAATTTTCAATAAATGATCAGCGTAGTCCGATGCTTTTGTACCTGTACGGAGAACAAAATCGTCACACGCTTTTTCACGTTCTTTATTCATCTGGTGTAATGCTATCCAAACCAACGGATTAAACCAATACAATGCACAAACAAAATTTGAGATCACCAGGTTCAACCAATCGAATCGTTTGATGTGAGCGAGCTCATGCAAAAGAACAATTTGACATCGATCCATTGACCAACCATCCGAATCCTCCGGAAGCAAAATAACCGGCTCAAACAGGCCCCAGGTCATGGGCAGATTTATTTGATCGGATTTTAGCAAAACTACTGGTCTTTTTATTTGAATCTCGGAAGATAATTTGTCAACAGTTTTTTTCCAATGATCACTATCCGGGAGTTGTCCTTTTTGAACGATCCTGGAAATCTTGAACCAACCTATAAAAAATCGAGAAACCAGAATGAACACGCCTATAAACCAGAGACCGAGTAACCACTGAGTCCCAGTTAGAGAGACATTCCAGAATCCATTTTTTGCCGATTGAGCATTCTGATTTGTAGATGTGTTTTTGAGAATTGTAGGTTCATTTAAAACTGGTTTTTGAACTGCTTCTGCTAAACTCTTACCTTGTTTGTCTTTTGATAAACTCAAACTATTTTCTGTTTCTTTTGATGCCGTCTGCTTTTCAATAAGTACATTATCAGTGGTTGATTTTGGAATGAGCGGCACTTGCCAGGTTGGTAAAATAGAGGATAAAACCGGCAACAAGATCAAACCGCCTAACGCCAAAAACCAAAATAAATGCCGCATGGATGCGGGCGCCCGCCTAAAGATAAGGGTCGCCATCCCGGCTATGAACAGAAGAATAGTTCCTTTAATTGATAAATCTAACAATAGATTTATTCCGCCACTTACTTGCAATTCATTTAAATTAAATAAAGAATTCATAACTCATCCTTTCTCATCATAAAAATTACTTATTAAATTAAGTAACACTAAAATTAACGTCCTTCTTTCCTGGCTTCCTGGATTAACTGGGAAAGTCGATCCAATTCCAATCCAGATAATTCTGTCGACGAAGAATCCAACAATGCCGCAACCACCTGCTCGACAGAGCCATCAAAATAGGTTTGCACAAGATGGCTAAGTACCGAGCGTTTTGCATTTTCGGTCGGAAGTGTAGGTTTAAAGATAAATTTGGTACCATCGACGCGGTGTTTCAGATGTCCTTTTTCCTCCAGGATTCGCACCATCGCACGAACCGCTGAATAGGAGGGTGGATCGGGCATATTTTCCAGAACCTCGGCAACCGACGCCTCGCCATGCTGGTAAATAATATCCATAATCTGGCGTTCTCGCCGACTAAGCTGTAATAGTGAATTCTTGTTCATAAGATCTCCTCTATATACTCGATTCGATTAAAATGGTTACTGCTAATTTATTAGCATGTGCTATTAATTTAGCACTTATATATGCAGTTGTCAAGAAAAAGTTGCTAATTTTTTAGCATTTATTTTTTGGTGGTTAAGAATTGAAAACCCCGGGGGTCTTTGAGACCCCGGGGTTAAGGAATTGCACTAATATTACTATTCTTCCACCACCGGATAACTCCCTGGCTCCATGATCACCAAAGGCTTACCCCGATGTTTGTTCAATAGTTTTATAAATGTCATTACCGGATCCATCTCTGCTTCTATCGCAACAGGTAATGAAGGCAAACCAAGATTAATCAACCCCTTATATTTTGGGATTTCAACGATTTCATATTCATCTTCTTCTGTTAACCCGGCTTTTTGTTTTGCGATTTCAATAGCTCTGAGTAACCCACCAATCTCGTCTACCAGTCCAATCTCTTTTCCATCTACTCCGGAGTAAAAATGGCCTTCTGCTATTTTCTTTATTTCATCGACAGACATACCTCGTCCTTCAGCCACCTTTGTTACAAATCTTTGGTAGAGATCTTTCATTATGGATTCCATTACTTTGCGCTCTTCCGGATCTAGATTTCTGACCGGAACTGTACCGAAATAGGGTAAATCAATCCCGCGCCAGAGGTCGGCATGGTCGCCTCGTTTAACGATATCTGCAGTCATGCCGATTTTTTTAGAGAATCCTGCATCGTAGAGCCAGCCCCCAATCACTCCGATTGAGCCGGTGACTGTGTTGGGAGCTGCAAGAATTGTGTCTCCATACATGCTGATCCAATAGCCACCCGATCCGGCAACCTGGCCCTGGCTGACGATTACAGGCTTAGACTTGCTGAATTTTCTAAGCGCTTCAGCCACAACATCACTTGCCATGCCATCACCACCAGGAGAATCTACACGAAAGACAACAGCCTTGATATCTTTGTGAATAGCAAGCCGGCGAAATACTTTGTCGAGCCATCTTGCGCGAATACCGGTATCCATTGCACATTCACCAAGCCCATACACAATCGCAATCTTGGGCAGTTCACCCCACTGTTCAGTTTTGAGGGAATTTATAAAAAGCTCGCTTCTCTGCAATTTTTCCAATTTGCTGCCAGCCATTTCTTCGATGAGTTCCTCTAATTCGGACCAGCGTCCTACATGGTCCACAAGTCCTGCGTCTTTCGCCATATCTGCGGTTAAGTACACTTTATCATTGACCAACGCATCAAATTGTTCGCCAGTTATTTGTCTTGAGCGGCTGACATCTGAACGAACCAATTCATACTTGTCGTCGATGTAATCTTGCCTTTGTCGCCTGTCTGCATCGGACATCTGTTCGCGGCTTAAAATTTCCACTGCTGATTTATACTCGAAAAATCGCCATTCATCAAAGGCAAGACCTAATTTTTCCAAAGTCCCTTTTAAGAATGTTCGTGACGTGGAAAACCCCGGCAGCAATAAACTCCCTTCGGGATCCATCACAACTTGATCTGCGATACTTGCGAGATGATACGAACTCATTCCGGCATTATCGATAAAGACAATGACCTTTTTGTCTGATTGCTTTGCTGATTTAAGCGCTTCCCGAATTTCCCAGGCATGTTCCGGGAGAATACGCAAACCTGAAAGACTGAGAGCAATGACATTTACACGAGGATCGTTTATACTAGCCTCAATGTCCTTCAATAATGAAAACAAAGGAAGTGTATTTTGATCAAACAGTTGATATTTGTGGTACGCGACTCGTCCTTTCATATTAAATGACATATATTTACGGTTCTTATTCACTAATATTGAAATGAAACTTGGCAGCATGCCGCCACTTCGAATTGAGTAAGAGTTAGAAGCAAAGTTTTGGTTAGTGTCATAGCGTGTTTGGGAAGCTACACCTGCTCGTCCAAAGTTAACCGAAATTCCCAGGGAAAAAGAATTATCGTCGAAATACCGGCCAACCAGGAACATACCCTTTGAAATAGCAAATGCTGCCCCAGTACTATATTTCAAATCTTTGATTTTCTGCGTCTTTTGTAGAGCGGCATCAGAAAAAATTGTCAGAAAAGAACTGCCAAACGGTCTAAATCCAATATCAACAATTCCCTCTTTATCTTTACTTTGCAAAGAATAATTTCCGATAAGACCCATCGATAAATATTTGTTTGGACGAAAAAGCCAACCTGTTGTGATTAATTTCTCTCTCTTGATCGATGAACTACTGGATGACCAGCCATAACTTAAACCAAAGGCAGCCCTCCGGTTACCTTCCGCAATCGAAACCTTATAGTCTGTGATTGATTGTTGACCAAATTCTTGTTTTACTGCGGAAAATCCAATATTTCTTGCAGCTAAAAACAACCCCCAATCTTTGAAGGAAGACAAATTAGTGCCTTCGGTCGCCCAATCAAAACGAGATTCAAACCTGGATATCATGGCAAGATTAGCCGGATTTGTAAAACCAAGTAACCCATATCCAAAGCTGACTGGAGAAGTCAACAAGAAACTGTTTCGTTGATAATATCCTGAGATCGATTGGCCGACAAGAATATTAGTATTTAGAAAAAATGTTGCAGTGAGTATTAAAATAAATCGTCTCATAAATACTCCATAGTAAGCATTTATAATAATTTATAATGAGAGGTGGTGGTTTGTTTAGTTTGAAATATTTGGACTGTACTTTATTGAGAAAGCTAATTATTATTCTACTGTAATTCGTCTGGCTTTGACATAACGGCTGTTGTAATAAGGCTCATTCAACCCGGAAATAATTACGCCCTTTGAAACACTTGCATGAACAAACTGGTTGGAATCAAGATAAATGCCGACATGGGAGGTGCCTTTTTCTTCTATGTCTTTGAAGAATACTAAATCTCCAAACTGCAATTTATCCCCAACAACACGACGCCCGGTTTGCACCATAGCTGCTACTTGTCTGGGTAATGGATGGGCAACAGCTTTTATATATACAAACTGAACGAATCCGGAACAGTCCATTCCTTGTGTTGTAGAGCCGCCGAAAAGATAAGGAACACCCAGTAGATTTTCGATTTGGGCCATCATCTTTTCTCTATCGATTTGAACTGGAAAACCCTTTTTTTCCTCAACTAATGTGGGTTGGCTTACTTCTTTATCTATATCCGGAGTACTGGTTTTCTCGCCCTTTTCTGTCATATATATTGGTTTAGGTTTGAGACCGGAACATCCAATGAGAGGATATAAAATTAAAACCAAAGATATAGTATTTAAACGATTCATTGAATCTCCGGTAAAAGTACAGATGCATTCGGAATAATATAAACTTTCTTTGCTTCGGTGTCAGAAGAAAAAACCTGCTCAAAAGCTTCTTGAATATTGCTAATAGGAAAAAATCCTATTTTTTTTACGTCTGCATCAGACATTTCACTAATGAGATAAATGTTGTAACTATCCAATTTATGTTTGAGTGAAATAATTGTATCGGCATTCATTTTAAAATTACTACTAAATGTTTTGCCTAGCTCATTTTGATTATAGTTTTCAAACCATGAAAGAAAATCATTGTTCCCGAATCCTTCCCCACATTCAGATAAAATGATTAAATCACCATTTGGCTTTAAAGCACGCACCGCAAAATGAATCGATTGATATGCCTGAATTAAATTTATATCGTTTGGCCAACCACCAGCACTGGCAATGACAACATCTGCCAATTCTGGAATCGCTACAACATTGGTTTGACTTATTTTAATGCAGGCTTTTTGAAAACTGCTGTTCATATTTCCACAGAATGCATCAATCAAATTCTGGTTTTGACCAAACACCAGATTAATCGAAAAATCAACAGGAACAGACTTAACCGCTTCTATAATATCCTCATAAACCGGATTCTGGTAAATATTTCCAGGTTCACATGCAGGATGCAAAGATAATTTTTGAGGCATTAATGCTACTTGCTGATTATGCCAAATTGTATTCAAAGCAGCAAGTCCGGGAATGATCATTTTGGGTCCTCCATCAAAGCCGGAAACATTATGATGAGAAACCGAATTAATCGTGATAATTTTATCATGCCTTTTCACTAACGGATTTATTACAATATGTGTACCACGAGAAGTATTGCCTAATTTTTCCACAACAGCATCGTGGCAATTATGCTCAATGACTTTGAACCTGTTATAAATATCGATACCCAATATTTTTATTTTTTCTTCTTCTGTCATCTGTGGATAACTTCCATTAGCAAATAAAATAGTAATTCGGTCATCCGCTATATTTTTCTGTTGTAAAATTATCAATATTTTCGAAAAAACCAAATCCAGCTTTGCATATTGTGTTTTATGAGGGACTATAATTAAAATACGTTGATTAGAAGCTAACAGATCATTTAATGCAGGTGAACCAATCGGATTTCTCAAGCGAATGTCCAAAATATCTTGCTCTTTGATCTGAAGTGAATGATTAGGCAAGGTTAAAACATTACAACTTAAAGAATCAGGAAGAGAAAATTCAATTGTCCCGGAGCCATAATTCAACTCATATTTTGTTTGTGTTTCAGTCATCTATTTTATTTTTATGAATATACATTAGTCTAAAAAACTAAGTCATTGAAAATTTAATATTCGATAAAAACATCATTCACATTTGGACATAATAAAAAAGGGCGCACAAAGACGCCCTTAGACATTAACATAATTGAGTTTTATTCTTATTTTTTTTCTTTTTCTGCTGCCTCTGCAACAGTTTCTTCAGTTTCCAATTTTTCCATTTCTTTTTGTTCTTCAGCTTTAGCTTTTTCTTTAACTTCTTTTTTCTCCTGTTTTTCTTTAGCTTTTATGTTGATGGCTTCTTCAAAATCAACTAATTCAAGAACCGAAACTTCCGCTCCGTCGCCTTGTCTTTGACCCATTCTTAAGACCCTGGTATATCCCCCGTTTCGCTGGAGATAAACGGGAGCTATTTCATCAAATAAAGTTTGAACAACCCATCTGTGTCTTACTCTTCTCAAGGCTAACCTTCTTGCATGTACCGTATTCGCTTTTGCCAAAGTGATCAGCTTTTCTACAAATTGTTGTGCAGCCTTGGCTTTGGCATGAGTTGTGACAATTCTTTTATGGTCAAATAACGCACCTGCCAAATTCGCTAATAACGCTTTACGATGAGCTACCGTACGATTTAGCTTATTTACTGTTTTTCTATGTCTCATCTATCTCATCCTTCATAAAAACAAGTTGAAAATTTTAAGAAACATCTTCTTTTAAGTATTTATCAACATCCATGCCGAAATGCAATCCTAAATTGTCTAACACTTTTCCAAGTTCATTCAGGGATTTTCTGCCAAAATTGCGAAATTTCAGCATTTCTTGTTCATCTCTTCGCACTAAATCAGAAATACTATCAATATTAGCAGCTTTTAAACAATTGCTGGCACGAACGGATAGTTCTAACTCATCAACACTCATTTTTAGTAATTTTTTAATACGGAGAGCATCTTCATCAACTTCAACAACCTGTTCCTCATCCAACTCAACTTCGTAATTAATAAATAACTCAATATGATCCTTTAGGATCTTGCCAGCATAGGTTAATGCATCATCAGGAGTTAAACTTCCATCGGTAGTAACTTCAAGGATCAATTTTTCATAATCCGCTCGTTGCCCGACTCGAGTTTCTTCAACTCGATAGGAAACATTTATCACAGGGCTGTAAATTGAATCAATCGGAATGATTCCAATTGGTTGATCAGGTAATCGATTTTCTTCCGCTGGAACATACCCCCGACCACGGCTGATTTTCAGTTCAATTTCAAATTCTGCTTCATTATTCAAAGTTGCAATATGAATATCCGGATTTAGAACTTCAAAATCAGATGTTGCGTCACCAATATCTGCAGCCTTAAATTCGCCTTCGCCTTTAAGTTTAATGGTAACTTTGTCAGGCTTTTTAGCGATCAGTTTGATCCTAACTTTTTTTAAATTAAGAATCATCTCGGACATATCCTCAATAACACCTGGAATTGTTGTAAATTCATGTACTACACCGTTTATACGTAGCATTGTAATTGCTGCTCCAGGTAATGAAGACAATAATACTCTCCGTAACGAATTACCAATAGTAACCCCGAACCCTCGCTCTAACGGTTGGACAATAAATTTACCAAAATTATCAGTATAAGATGCTTCATCAAGCTCGATGCGTTCTGGCATCTGTAAGTTTAAAACGCTCATTCAAATCCTCTTAATTCGTTAGCTTTTTTTATTAATGCTATTTGGAATAAAGCTCTACAATCACATTTTCGTTAATATTAACCGGTATTTCTTCTCGTTTCGGTTTTTCAATTAATCTCCCACTGAGCTTGGCTTTATCTAATTCAAGCCAGGGCATTAACTTACTATCTTTCATTCTGCGTAAAGAACTATGGAAAATCTCTTTTTTCCGACTTTTCGTAGTTACTTGAATAGTATCACCCACTCTGACCTGAAATGATGGAATATTCACCTGTCGCTCATTCACCAAAAAATGCCTATGTAAAACCAATTGACGTGCAGCATTCCGTGAAGGGGCAAGCCCTAACCGGTAAATCGTATTATCCAATCTGCTTTCCAAAATAATGAGAAGATTTTCTCCGGTTATACCTTTACGACGCTCTGCTTCTTTGAAGTATTTGTGAAATTGGGCTTCCAATAAGCCATAAATTCTTCGTAGCTTTTGCTTTTCACGAAGTTGTACTCCATAGTCAGATATTTTACGGCGGCTGGTTTTCCCATGTTGACCCGGAACATAACCTTTACGCTCAAATGCACATTTAACCGTATTGCACCGCAGTCCTTTTAGGAAAAGTTTTTCGCCTTCTCTACGACATAATTTACAAACAGGGCCTGTATACCTAGCCATTTAATAACCTCCAAATGTTCAAAATTATACTCTTCTTCTTTTTGGTGGACGGCAGCCATTGTGAGGGATTGGTGTAACATCCCAAATAGCTGAAATTTCCATACCTGCCGCCTGAAGAGCGCGTATTGCCGCTTCTCTTCCAGAACCCGGCCCTTTAACTCTAATTTCCACTTTCCGCATTCCTAGATCCATTGCTTCACGTGCCGCAGATTCTGCCGCCATTTGAGCAGCAAATGGAGTGCTCTTTCTTGAACCTTTAAAGCCAACCTTGCCCGCTGATGCCCATGAAATCACATTTCCAAATGTATCTGTTAAAGAAATGATGGTATTATTAAAAGTCGCTTTTATAACCGCAATACCATTTGAATCTACAGATGTTTTTTTCTTGCCACGTCTTCTGGTTGTAGCCAAATTTTACCTCCGATTATGAATTTAATTAAATCTTTACTTTTTCTTTTTCTTCTGCCCAATTTGAGGACGATTCCCTTTATGCGTCCGAGCATTAGTACGGGTTCTTTGTCCATGAACTGGCAATTTTTTACGATGTCGAAGACCTCTATAACAACTAATATCCATTAGTCTTTTAATATTCATATTGATATCCGTGCGAAGCGCTCCCTCAACTTTAAAATGGCCATCAATATGAGATCGAATTTTCGCTGCATCTTCGTCTGTTAAATCCTGGACGATCGTATTCGGATTTATCTCGGTAGCCTCCAATATTTTTCGCGATGTAGTTAGGCCAACGCCAAATAAATAAGTTAATCCTATTTCAATTCTTTTACTCTTTGGTAAATCGATTCCTGCAATACGAGCCAATATGACCTCCTAAAATAACTATCCTTGTCTTTGTTTATGACGAGGATTGCTACAAATTACTCTAACAACACCTCTTCTCTTGATTATTTTGCATTTGTCGCAAATGCGTTTTACAGAGCTTCTAACTTTCATTTCCATACCTTCTATTTATAACGATATGTGATCCTACCTCTTGTTAAATCGTATGGTGATAATTCAACAGTGACCTTATCACCCGGCAATATTTTGATAAAATGCATTCTCATCTTTCCTGAAATGTGAGCCAAAACTTTGTAACCATTCTCTAACTCTACACGAAAAGTTGCATTTGGCAGAGTTTCAACAATGGTGCCGTCCATTTTAATTGGTTCTTCTTTTGCCATTAATTCAAAGATCCTAAGTTATTTCATTGAAATGAATTTTCACCTATTCCTTCGGTTAATATTTGAGTCTCATCTTTGTCGATTACTATTGTATGCTCAAAATGAGCCGATGGTTTTCTATCTTTCGTAACCACTGTCCAACCGTCCTTTTTTGTCTCTATGTCAAAGGTCCCAAGATTAAACATAGGTTCAATCGCCAATACCATTCCTTCTCTTAATTTGAGCCCTTTGCCAGGATTTCCATAATTTGGAATTTGAGGCAATTCCCAAACGTCTAAACCGACTCCATGTCCGACTAATTCTCGTACGACAGATAATTGATTTGCTTCCCCATGTTTTTGAATAGCATGAGAAATATTGGATAAGCGCTTACCACATTTGGCTTCTTTAATTCCCAAATATAAACTTTCTTTTGTTACTTTTAGTAGCTTGTCAATTTCAGGTTCAACTTCGCCTATCTTAAAAGTATAGGCTGCATCACTAAAATAGCCGTCATAATTAACACCGATATCAATTCCAACAATCTGCCCGTTTTTCAATACTCTCTTGTCGGGTATGCCATGTACAATCTCTTCATTCACGGAGATACATGCGCTTCCAGGAAACCCATTGAATCCTTTAAAAGACGGAACAGCTTTTTTAGACAGGATAAAATTTTCGATTTCTTTGTCAATTTCTATCAGTTTTACACCGGCTTTTATGTTTCTTCCAATGACCTTAAATGTTTCAACAAGAATTCTACAGGATTCACGAATTCGATCGACTTGTATTTTTGACTTTATTTGAATCATCTTTCGGCATATATATTTTGCAAAATCGATGCAATCGATTCGTATACATTATTCGCAGATTGTGCTCCATTGACTTTCGCCAAAAGAGATTGATCCGCATAAAAAGAACTTAACGGTTTCGTTAACTCATTGTAAACTTTTAGTCGATTTTTTACAGTTTCTTCTCGATCATCTTCTCGCTGAATAACCGTCTCATCACATTTTGAACATTTGCCGCTGTTAGGCGGATTATTCAATAAATTATAATCTGTTCCACAATTTGGGCAAAGACGCCGGTTTGAGATTCTTTTAACAATTTCTTCATTATCGAGATCAATTTCGATAACAGCATCTATCGATAAATTGAGTTTGGTTAATGCTTCTTGCAAAGCTTCTGCCTGCGCAATAGTCCTTGGGAACCCATCCAGTATGAAACCTGAAGTTTGTTCATTCTTTTGAACTCGATTTAACAGCATTTCAATCATTAAGCTATCTGGAACTAAATTACCTTTGTCCATGTAAGATTTAGCTATTTGACCTAATTTAGTTCTGGTATTCACCTCATTTCTTAACATATCTCCGGTGGAGATATGTGGTATCGAATAATTCTTACTAATCTTTTTTGCTTGTGTCCCTTTTCCTACTCCCGGAGCACCCAAAATAATAATCCTGAATGTGCTCACCATTAAAATCGTCGACCTTTTATCCGACCTGTTTTCATGAAACCATCATAGTGCCGCATCAATAAATGCGATTCAATTTGTTGGAGAAAATCCAGCGCTACACCTACTACAATTAATAATCCTGTGCCACCGTAAAATGAAGCAAAGTTATAACTCACATTTGTAAACTTCATAATGAAGTATGGGAAAATCGCGATTAAGGCTAAAAAGACTGATCCCGGCAATGTAATTCTTGTTAAGATATAATCCAAAAATTCTGATGTTTTTTTGCCTGGTCTCACACCTGGTACGAAACCGCCGTATTTTTTCATATTATCCGCAATATCAACCGGGTTAAAAACAATGGCTGTATAAAAATAAGTAAAGAAAACAATTAACATTCCATAAAAGAACCAATAAACGCCGGATGTAATATCAAACCAGCCACCGATGGTTTGCATTATTTCGTTGTCCGGAAATAATTGGGTAAACGTATTTGGAACAAACATGATTGATTGAGCAAAAATGATTGGCATAACACCCGCAGTGGTAACTTTCATCGGGATGTGTGTGCTTTGTCCGCCATACATTTTTCGACCAATAACACGCTTTGCATATTGTACCGGAATTTTTCTCGTTCCTTGTGTAATTAGTACCACAGCCGCTATTGTAAAAACCATAACTGCAACTAATACCAATTCGGTTATTATTGCACGGTTTCCAGCCATAAGCTGTTGAACTTCATCTAAAATTGCATTGGGGAATTGTGCTATAATTCCAATAAAAATGATTAGTGAAATTCCATTTCCAACACCTCGGCCATCTATCTGTTCGCCTAACCACATGATAAAAATAGTTCCGGTAGCGAGTGTAATCATTGTTAAAAATTTAAATCCAAAACCGGGAGCTGGTACGGCCGCAAGGCCTGATGGGGTAAAAATACTTTCCAGAAATACACTTACACCATAGGCTTGCATTAATGCAATAAACACAGTCCCGTAACGAGTATACTGGATAATTTTTTTTCTACCTTCTTCACCCTCTTTTTGAAGTTTTTGAAAATATGGCATGACTGCACCTAATAACTGCAAAATAATGGATGCAGATATATATGGCATAATTCCAAGGGCAAATACAGTAGCTTTTCGAAACGAACCACCAGCAAACATATCATAAAGGCCAAAAAGAGTATTTTGGGAGCTAGAGAAAAACTCAGCTAGTGCGATCGTATTTATTCCCGGGGTAGGCACATGGCCGCCTAATCGATAAACCATCAAAATTCCCAAAGTAAATAGAATCTTTTTTTTAAGTTCAGGAATTTTAAAAACGTTCTGAAATTGGTCGATCATATAACAACAGCCTTTCCACCAGCAGCTTCAATTTTTTCTTTGGCCGATTTACTGAATGCGTTTGCTGAAATTTCAATAGGGCGGGCCAGTTCACCTTCTCCCAATATCTTAAGTGGTTTTCTTAAATTGTGTATTAATCCCTTTTCTACAAGAACTTCAGGAGTAACCTGTTCAATCTTTTCTAACCGAGCTAGATCCTTTAAATTCAATATTGAATATTCTATTCTAAATATATTAGTAAATCCACGCTTCGGTAAACGTCTCTGAATCGGCATCTGGCCACCTTCAAACCAGGCACGATTTTTATACCCGGATCGTGATTTTTGTCCTTTATGACCTTTACAAGATGTTCCGCCATGACCGGAACCCTGTCCCCGGCCTACACGTTTCCTTTTTTGTCTTGCACCTTTTGGATATGTCAGGTTAGATAAATTCATAAAATCCTCAATAATCCCGATTAAATTTCTTCAACAGTTACCAGATGAGCAACCACGCGAATCATACCACGGATTTGCGGAGTATCATTATGCTCTACAGTGTGGTTCATTTTTCGAATTCCAAGTGCTGCCATGGTTAATTTTTGTTTTTTCTGTCGATGTATTGTACTTCGTATTTGTTTTACACGTAATTTCTTATTTGGCATTTTAAATGCTCCGATTATCCAAATCAACTATTAAGAGAAAATAAAATCTATATCCGTTTCACGTTGCTTGGCAACAATGAAAGCATCACGTAAACTTGCAAGCCCTTGCAAAGTCGCTTTTACGACATTGTGAGGATTGGTTGAACCAATATTTTTTGCAAGGATGTCGGTAATACCTGCAGAATCCATAATTGCTCGAATGGCCCCACCTGCTATTACTCCAGTTCCCGGGGAAGCCGGTTTTAGCAGAACACGTGCTGCACCATATTTTGCCAATAAAGCGTGGGGAATGGTTCCTTTTAAAATCCGAACTCGGAATAACGATCTTTTCGCATTTTCCGTTGCTTTGGAAATAGCATCTGTTACTTCGTTTGCTTTACCAAATCCCGCACCCACATGTCCTTTCCCATCTCCAACCACAACTATGGAATTAAAACTGAAACGCCGTCCACCCTTAACAACTTTAGCAACACGGTTTAAATGAACGACTCTTTCCTTTAAATCAAGTTCACTTGGACTTATCCTATCCAAAAGACCTCCTTGCTTATGCAATCAAATTAATCAAAACTTAAGCCCACCTTTGCGAGCTCCTTCAGCAACTGCTTTAACTCGACCGTGAAAAATAAAACCATTCCGATCATACACAACAGATTCAATTTTTAAATCTTTTGCTTTTTTAGCAATTTCATTTCCAATAATAAAACCCAACTCTACTTTTCCTTTTCCTTTCGCTTTTTCTACTGCGGATTTCAATTGAGGGGAGAGGGTTGATATTCCTGTGATTGTCTTTCCAGCCAAATCATCAACCAATTGGGCATATATGTGTTTTTGACTGCGGTAAACCGTTAACCGTGGCCTTTCAGCAGTCCCGGAAACAGTGTGTCGAATACGCAATTTTCTTTTGATTCTGTTTTTTTTACTTTTATAAACTTTTTTATTTTTCATCTAAAATACCGATTTAAAATTATTTATTTTATGCAGCTGATTTACCAGCTTTCCTTCTTACAGCTTCACCTTTGTAGCGAATCCCTTTGCCCTTGTATGGCTCGGGAGGTCTAAAGGACCGAATTTTTGCCGCGACCATTCCCACTAACTGTTTATCGATTCCAGATACTGTAAATTCTGTTGGTGTTTTTACGACGATATCCACATCTTTAGGAGGAACAATGATGATAGAGTGAGAAAATCCTAAGCTAAAAATTGCGGCTTTATCCTTTAATTCCACACGATAACCCACACCGATTATTTCCAAGTCTTTTTCAAATCCTTTTGTAACGCCCGTAACATTGTTCGCTAACAAGGCCCGGTACAATCCATGGTAGGATCGATTTTGCCGATAATCTGATGATCGGTTTACTATTAAAGATCCATCATCTAATTTCAAAGATATAACCGGATCAACCTTTAATCCCAGTTCTCCTTTTGGACCTTTAATGGTGACATGATTCTTTTTGATATCAACTGTAACTCCTTCCGGAATCGGAATAGGAGCTTTACCTATACGAGACACTGAATAACCTCCGGATTAAAAGCTACCAAATATAACATAATACTTCTCCACCGATGCTGCGCCTATTTGCTTCTTTGTTTGTAATAACACCTTGTGAAGTACTCATTACGGCAATCCCCAAATTGTTCAATACACGGGGAAGATTTTCGTTGTTTACATAAACCCTGCGACCCGGTTTGCTAATTCGACGCAAACCCTGAATAAGTGGCAAATCATCTTTAACATATTTCAGATAAACTCTTATTAATCCCTGTTTGCCATCGTCGATATTAATATAATTTTGGACATACTTGTGTTGCAGTAATATCTTAGTTATATTCCTTTTAATATTAGAAGCAGGAATATCGACCTTTTTATGGCCAGCTTTTTGTGCATTTCGAATTCGAGTTAAATAATCCGAAATTGGATCAGTCATTGACATTTACTTACTCCTAAAACAAATCATGAATTATTCACCAACTTGCCTTTACTACACCTGGAATTTCACCTTTTAAAGCCAATTCCCTAAAGCAAATTCTACATAAACCAAACTTACGCAAATATGCACGAGTTCTACCACAACGATTACAACGTGTGTATCCTCGAACTTTAAATTTTGGTTTTCTTTTTGCTTTAACCACTAAAGATGTTTTCGCCATTCTCTATCCTTTCTCTCTACCTGGTGCGAAATGGCATTCCGAACTCTTTTAAAAGCTCAAAAGCTTCTTCGTCAGTTTTTGCAGTTGTGCAAAAGGTAACATCCATCCCACGAACCTGATCTACTTTATCATAGTTTATTTCCGGAAAAATAATCTGTTCACGAACGCCAACAGTATAATTCCCATGCCCATCGAAGGATTTATCCGATAAACCGCGAAAATCTCTAACTCGTGGTAGTGCTATACTTATAAATCTATCCAAGAATTCATACATATAATTTTGTCGCAATGTAACCATGCAGCCAATTTCCATTCCTTCGCGAAGCTTAAAATTAGAAATGGACTTTTTAGCTCGTCTGATTGAAGGTTTTTGTCCCGTTATTTGCTGTAAGTCGCTAACTGCTCCTTCAAGGACTTTTGGATTCTGTATTGCTTCACCTACGCCAATATTGGTAACAATTTTTTCAAGCTTAGGAACTTGCATAACATTTTCATAACTAAACCGTTTCATCAGGCTTGCTATAATTGATTCTTTATATTGACTTTTTAATCTTGGTTTATAATCGCTCACTTCATTACTCCATATTCCTAGTCTAGCTTATGTTAAGCTGCTTGAATCATTTCCCCACATTTCTTACAGCTTCGCATTCTTGATCCATCGGATATAACTTTAAAGCTTACCCGAGTTGGTTCTCCACATTTCCCACAAACAACCATGACATTTGATGCGTTAACCATACCTTCCTTCTCAACAATCCCGCCTTTAGGATTGGTTTGACTTGGTTTTGTATGTCGCTTTATGAAATTAACACCTTCAATAATCACACGCTGTTCTTTCGGTAAAACCTTAAGTACTTTCCCTTGCTTTCCCTTATCTTCACCAGACAAGATAAGCACTTGATCGTTTTTTCTGACAAACATTGGTTTACCGGAACCTAATTTCTTTTTCTTGAACATTACAAAACCTCCGGTGCCAATGATGCAATTTTCATAAATTGCTTTTCCCTTAGCTCTCGTGCAACCGGGCCAAAAATACGAGTACCTCTTGGTTCGTTTTGTTCAGTAATCAATACTGCAGCATTTTCATCAAACCGGATATAGGAACCATCATGTCGTCGCATTTCTTTTTTAGTCCGCACAACCACTGCCCTACTTACCTCACCTTTTTTGACACCAGCCCCAGGAATGGCTGATTTTACAGATACAACAATTATGTCACCAATTCTGGCATACCTTCTTCTAGTCCCACCCAAAACACGTATGCACATCACTTTTTTTGCACCTGTATTATCCGCAACAATTAACCGAGAATATTCTTGAATCATTTTTCCAAATCCTTACAACTTTTTAAATTATTTGGCTCGTTCGATTATTTCTACCAATCTCCATCTTTTGTGGCGACTTAATGGACGCGTTTCCATTAGTATCACTTTATCGCCAACATTGGCCTGGTTTTCTTCATCATGAGCCATAAAATTTTTTCTACGTTTAATATACTTTTTGTAAACGGCGTGACGAACTTGGCGTTCAACAGTTACGACTCTTGTTTTATCCATTTTATCACTAACTACCACGCCTCGTATAACCCTACGACGTCCACGTTTATCTTCCGTAGTTGTATTTTTTTCCATATTCTTATGCTTTCTCCTTTTCACCAGCAAACTTTCGTAAACCCAACTCACTTTCATGAATCACAGTTTTTATTTGAGCTATTTCTCTACGAACGATTCTGATTCTTAAAGGGTTATTCAATTGACCGAGTGCTTTCTGATAACGAAGGTTACTCATTTCTTCTTCCAAATCTTCGAGCCGGAATTGAATCTCATTTAACGAAAGTTCTTTCAATTCATGGTGTTTCATGATAAACCTATTTCTTCTGCAACAATAAATTTTGTTTTAACTGGCAGTTTATGGGATGCTAATCGCATTGCTTCTTTTGCTACTTCTGTAGAAACTCCTTCCATTTCAAATAAAATACGACCAGGTTTAACAACAGCCACCCAAAATTCAGGCGCTCCTTTTCCTTTTCCCATCCTAGTTTCAGCTGGCTTTTTGGTGACTGGCTTATCAGGGAATATCCTGATCCACAACTTACCACCTCTTTTAACATGCCTCGTAATTGCAATTCGAGCTGCTTCTATCTGCCGGCTGGATATCCATGCCGGTTCTAGTGATTTAAGAGCATAACTACCGAAACTAATTTCAGAACCGACCATGGCTTTACCGCGCATTCTTCCTCGATGTTGTTTTCTGTATTTAACTCTTTTTGGCATTAACATACCGAAGTACTCCTAAAATGAACATTAACTCAGAGCAGACCCAATTACTTCACCTTTACAAATCCAGACCTTAACTCCAATGGCTCCATAAGTGGTAGCTGCAGTGGCAATTGCATAATCAATATCTGCCCGTAAAGTATGCAATGGAATCACACCATCCTTATAACTTTATCTTCTCGACATTTCAGCTCCCCCCAATCTACCTGAACACTGGATTTTAATTCCCTGTGCACCCATCCTCATCGTTGCTGTTATAGCTCTTTTCATTGCCCGTCGAAAAGATATCTTGGCCACCAATTGACGAGCAATATTGTCAGCTACAAGATAAGCATCAAGCTCAGGGCGTTTGATTTCATTTACATTAACTTGAACATCTTTGTTGGTTAGCCGTCGCAATTCTTCCATAAGTTGATCGACTTCCTGGCCTTTTCGCCCGATTACGATGCCCGGTTTCGCAGTGTTTATGATAACAGTGGCACGCTTCGAAGTTCTTTGGATTTCAATTGCGGAAATACCGGCATTCTGTAATCTCTTCCTAATGTAGCGCCTTAAAAATATATCTTCTTCCAGAGTAGCAGCAAAATTTCGCTCATCAAACCAATTTGACGACCAATTTTTTATTACTCCAAGTCGGAAGCCTATAGGATGTGTTTTTTGACCCAAAAAATATACCTCCAATAAAAAATTATTCTTCTACAGCTACTAATATCTTTATGTGACTTGTTCTTCTCCGTATTCTACTAACACGACCCATAGAAGCAGCACGAAACCGTTTCATAGTAGGGCCTTCATCAATTTTTATTTCTTTAACAAATAATAATTCAGGTTCAATCTTGCCTGATGAATCTTGATTATTAACCAGGTTAGAAACTGCTGATCTCAATGTTTTTTCCAATGGCCTTGCAGCAGCCTTGGGTGTGAAATGCAAAATGTTAATTGCAGAATCCACATTCTTGCCACGAATTAAGTCCGCAACACGACGTACTTTTCGTGGAGACATTCGAATATATTTTGTCTGGGCAGTTGCTTCCATCGTCAAAATTCTCCAATAATCCTATTATTTTCTACCAACAACCTTTTCAGTTTTTTTGCCACTATGGCCTCTAAAGATTCTTGTAGGAGCAAATTCACCTAATTTATGACCGACCATATTCTCAGTAATAAATACTGGGATAAATTTATTCCCATTATGAACTGCAAGTGTATGCCCAACAAATTCCGGAGGAATTACTGAACGTCTTGCCCAAGTCTTGAGAACTCTTTTCTCACGCGACTGATTCAAAGAATCAATTTTATTCGCAAGTTTTTCGTCAATAAAAGGACCCTTTTTAACGGATCGTGGCATAAAAACTCCTTAATCAATCAACCTATTTTCTTTTCTTCACAATATATTTATCCGACTGTTTTTTCTTCCGGGTTTTCCACCCTTTCGTTTTCCATCCCCATGGGGAAGTCGGATGCCTACCTCCGGAACTTTTTCCTTCACCACCACCCATGGGATGGTCGACCGGGTTCATAGCAACCCCGCGAACCTTAGGTCTTCTACCAAGCCACCTGCTTGCCCCGGCTTTTCCCAATACAACCTTTTCATGATCCAAATTTCCTACCTGACCTATGGTAGCACGACAATTTAAATTAATTAACCGCACTTCACCGGAAGGCAATTTCAGATGAGCGTTTTTACCTTCTTTGGCCATCAATTGCGCATAGGTTCCCGCACTTCTGGCCATTTGTCCGCCTTTACCAATTTTCATTTCAATATTATGAACGAATGTTCCCAAAGGAATATTATCAAGCAACATTGTATTGCCGATCTTTATCTCAACTTGATTTCCAGATATTACTGTGTCATCAACCTTTAAACCATGCGGATAAATGATATAACGTTTTTCTCCATCGCTATAAAACAAGAGTGCAATATAGGCAGATCGATTAGGATCATACTGAATGGATGCAACTCTAGCAGAGATATTATCTTTATTCCTTTTAAAATCTATTACACGATACTGTCGCTTATGGCCGCCACCTCTGCGACGCATGGTAATCCTACCTAAATTATTTCGTCCAGCCTTTTTCTTTAAAGGTTCAACAAGAGATTTTTCTCTTTTGGTATCGGTTAGCTCCTCAAAGCTGGGAGTCATTCGAAACCGTAAAGACGGTGTTTTAGGCTTGTATGCTTTTAATGGCATTAAACTTCTCCAATTACTCTACGCTCAATCGCTACCTTCAACGAAATCAATCGTATCGCCTTCTTTTAAAGATACGATAGCTTTCTTCCATTGGGCACGCTTTCCCTCGAAACGTCCCATTCTTCTTTTTTTCCCACGAACCAACATTGTACGAACAGATAAAACGGTTACGTTAAACCTTTGTTCAATTACTTTTTTTATCTCGATTTTATTTACAGTTTTAGCAACCTCAAATGCATATTGGTTATTTAATTCAGCAAGATTTGTGATTTTTTCAGTCAACAAGGGTCTTTGAATTATTTGAAAGGATTTATTCATGCAAACACCTCTTGCAATTTTTTAATTGCATCGTTTTCAACCAATAAAATCTCATTGTCGAGCAAGTCATATGTTGAAGCATTGGTTGCAAGACAAATCGATACATTTGGAATATTTCTTCCGGAAAGCCACACATTTTTTTTATTTTCGCTTAATAAAACTGTAATTTTTTTACTTTCAATATCCCAGCTTTTCAAAAGATCAAACAAGTCTTTGGTTTTGGGGTTTTCCATTTTAAGATCTTCAATAATTCTAACCGATCCTTCTTTCATTTTATATGAATATGCAGATTTCCTGGCAAGTGCCTTTACTTTCTTATTCACCTTCATATGAAAATTTCTCGGTTGCGGACCAAAAATAGTTCCACCACCTCGCCAAATTGGTGAACGAATAGTTCCGGCTCTGGCAACACCCCGGCCTTTTTGTTTCCACGGTTTCTTACCACCGCCTCGAACCATCGAACGATTTTTTGTAGCTGCAATGCCCTGTCTGGAATTTGTCATAACTGATTTTACATCCATATATATTGCATCGTCACTTGGTTCAATCCCAAAAATATCTGCAGGCACATTTACAGC
Source organism: uncultured Deferribacteres bacterium (assembly GCA_964464595.1). Taxonomy (GTDB): domain Bacteria; phylum Zhuqueibacterota; class JdFR-76; order JdFR-76; family DREG01; genus JADFJB01. Next base: position 36,195 of record CAYXGW010000019.1, on the reverse strand, counting down.
TTTTGCGTTTGTCGTTCCATCATTTTTGTAGAGATCTGCTTTCACTTATAACCTCTAGTTTTTCTTAATTTCTACTATATTATTCACAGAGCCTGGAACACTTCCTTTTACCAATACCAGGTTTTGTTCTTGAATGGTTTTCACGACCACAAGATTTTTTACTGTTTTGCGGGTATTCCCAGTTCTTCCGCCCATCTTCATCCCTTTAAAAACTCTTGATGGATAAGAAGACTGCCCGATAGATCCAGGTGCTCGCAATCGATCACTTTGCCCATGAGTTTTCTGACCACCTGCAAAACCATGTCGTTTCATAACTCCCTGAAAACCCTTACCTTTACTTTTACTCGAAACGGAAACAATATCACCAGGAGCAAAAACACTTGCATCGATTGTCTCACCTAACTGAATTTCTTTGTCCAACTTAAAATCACGAAATTCTCTTAAAACATAAGTAGGTTTCACTTTTGCTTTGGCGAAATGACCTAGTAATGGTTTACTAACTCTAGTTTCTTTTTTTTCTTTAAATCCCAACTGAACAGATGAGTAACCATCTGTATTTTCCGTTTTAATTTGAGTTATATAGCATGGGCCTACTTCTAACACCGTAACAGGAAAGTCACGCCCTTCTTCATCAAAAATTCGTGTCATGCCAACTTTGCGACCAAGCAAACCAATCATTCGTTCTTTCCTCTAATTTATCTAACTAACGTTATACCTTGATTTCAACATCAACTCCTGCAGGAAGCTCCAATTTCATAAGAGCGTCAATCGTTTTTGGAGTTGAATTTAAAATATCGACCAATCGCTTATGAATTCGTGTTTCGAATTGCTCTCTTGATTTTTTATCAACATGTGGTGAACGTAATACAGTATAAACCGATCGCTTAATGGGTAATGGAACCGGTCCGGAAATCGCTGCTCCTGTGGATTTTGCAGTCTTAATAATTTTATCCGTCGATTGATCAATCAAGCGATGATCATAAGCCTTTAGTTTGATTCTAATTTTTTGACTTGCCATTTAAATTATCTCCAATAAGTGCCGGCAATTATTATTCTATTATTTCAAAATTTTACTAACAACACCAGCGCCAACGGTTCTACCGCCTTCACGAACCGCAAAACGCAAACCTTGTTCCATGGCAATCTCCGAAATCAACTCTACTTTCATAGTGATATTATCACCCGGCATCACCATCTCTACGCCGTCCGGAAGCAGGATTGAACCTGTTACATCTGTCGTGCGAAAATAAAATTGAGGACGATAGCCATTGAAAAATGGGGTATGACGGCCACCTTCATCTTTCGTCAAAACATAGACTTCCGCATCAAAATCCGTATGGGGAGTAATCGAGCCAGGAATCGCTAACACCATCCCTCGTTCAATCTCTTCCTTACCTATACCTCGAAGCAATAATCCTAAATTATCTCCCGCCATGCCTTCATCCAACAACTTCCGGAACATCTCCACTCCAGTTACAACCGTCTTGCGATTGGCGCCCAAACCTACCAACTCTATCTCATCTCCCACACGAATTATACCACGATCTACACGGCCTGTGGCTACCGTGCCACGACCCGTGATACTAAAAACATCCTCCACCGGCAAAAGAAACGGCTTGTCAATCTCCCGCTCGGGAACCGGTATATATTCATCCAAAGCATCCAATAACTTCTGGATTGATTCTGTCGCTTGCTCATCTCCGGGATTCTCCAATGCTTTTAAAGCACTGCCTTGAATAATTGGTATATCGTCTCCGGGAAATTCATACTTGTTTAACAACTCTCGTAATTCCAGCTCCACTAACTCCAATAATTCCGGATCATCAACCATATCTACTTTGTTCATATAAACCACGATAAATGGCACACCTACCTGGCGAGCCAACAATATGTGCTCACGGGTTTGGGGCATGGGGCCATCAGCCGCACTCACTACTAATATGGCGCCATCCATCTGCGCTGCACCTGTTATCATGTTCTTGACATAGTCAGCATGACCCGGACAATCTACATGAGCATAATGACGATTTACCGACTCATACTCAACATGGGCAGTCGCTATCGTTATGCCACGCTCGCGCTCCTCTGGAGCATTATCTATTGAATCAAATGTCCGAACCTCGGACAACCCTTTATCGCTCAAATATAAAGTCATCGCTGCTGTTAAGGTTGTCTTCCCATGATCAACATGACCTATTGTGCCTACATTCACATGGGGCTTCGTACGTTCAAACTTTGCCTTAGACATCGCTTCTCTCCTTTAAATTTCTTTAAAATTAAACTGCAACGTTAGACATATTCATCTTTTCTACCAGCTCGCCTGCCAATCCCTTTGGCAGTGGCTGATAATTAGAAAACTGCATTGAATAAATGGCTCGACCCTGCGTCATGGATCGAAGGGACGTCGCATAACCAAACATTTCACTCAAGGGAACCACCGTTGAAATTACTTGGGCATCGCTCCTGGGGACCATTCCAACAATTTTACCTCTTCGCGAATTTATATCACCTAAAACATCACCCATGTATTCTTCGGGAACTACAATCTCAACATCCATAATGGGTTCCAATATGACCGGGTTTGCTTTAATAACCGCTTCTTTTAAAGCAATGGACCCAGCAGTTTTAAAGGCAACTTCCGACGAATCTACCGGATGAAACGAGCCATCAAGTAATGTTGCCTTAATGTCTACTAAAGGGTAACCTGCAATTACTCCATTCCCAAGCGCACCTTTTATACCGGTTTTTACAGGATTAATAAACTCTCGAGGAATCGCACCACCAAAAATTTTATTTTCAAATACGTAACCCTCTCCCTTCTCTGATGGTCCAAACTCCATTAGTACATGAGCGTACTGTCCTCTGCCACCTGTTTGCCGAACAAATTTAGTTTCGACACTTACTTTCTTTGTAATTGTCTCACGATAGGCTACTTGTGGTTTGCCTACATTTCCCTGCACCTTAAACTCTCTTAATAATCTATCAACCAAAATTTCAAGATGAAGCTCACCCATTCCCGAAATGATGGTTTGTCCCGTTTCTTCATCTACCTTCACCTTAAATGTCGGATCTTCTTCCGCCAGTTTAACGAGGGCCTCAGTTAGTTTATCACTTTCCGCCTTCGTTTTGGGCTCGATTGCTACCCGGATAACAGGATCTGGAAAAACCATTGATTCCAGCACGACAGGATGTCGCTCATCACTAAGCGTATCGCCGGTTCGAGTTTGTTTCAGTCCAACTGCGGCGATAATATCGCCGGTGAATACTTCTTCCAAATCGGTTCGCTTATTTGCTTGCATCTGTAGAATTCGACCCAATCGTTCTTTCTTGCCGGATACTGTATTCATGATATAAGATCCAGCTTTAGCTTGACCAGAATAGACCCTAAAATAAGTCAGCTTGCCAACATAAGGGTCTGTCATAATTTTAAAAGCAAGGGCAGAAAATGGCTCGTCATCACCCGGATCACGAGTTTCTTCTTTTTTAGATTTTGGATGAATGCCCTGGACAGAGGGAATATCCGAAGGCGCCGGTAAATAATCAAGCACTCCATCTAACAATCGCTGAATTCCTTTATTTTTAAAAGCGGAACCGCAGAGGACTGGGGTAAAGGAGACATCAAGTACAGCTTTTCGAATTGCAACCTTTATTTCCTGTTGCGAAATCTCTTCCCCTTCTAAATATTTCATCATGATTTCATCGTCGTAATCGGAAATAGCTTCGATCAATTTCTGTCTGTATTTTTCCGCTAACGGAACCAAGTCGTTAGGAATTGAAGTTTCATCCCAATTCACACCAAGAGTATTCTCATTATACATGACCCCCTTCATTTTAACAAGGTCAATCAATCCGTTGAATAATTCACCGGCTCCCATGGGAATTTGAATAGGAACCGGGTTTGCTCCAAGACGTTCTTTCATCATTTTTAATGCATTAAAGAAATCAGCACCTACACGATCCATTTTGTTTACAAACGCAATCCTGGGAACGTGATATTTATCAGCTTGCCGCCAGACAGTTTCTGACTGTGGTTCTACTCCACCAACTGCACAAAACACCGCAACTGCTCCATCAAGAACTCGAAGTGACCGTTCAACTTCAACTGTAAAATCCACGTGACCGGGAGTATCAATAATATTAATGCGATTGTCTTTCCAGAAACAGGTGACCGCAGCCGAAGTAATTGTAATTCCTCTTTCTTTCTCCTGTTCCATCCAATCCATGGTAGCCGCACCATCGTGCACTTCACCCATCCTATGGATTTTTCCGGTATAATATAGTATTCTCTCGGTTGTAGTGGTTTTCCCAGCATCAATGTGCGCCATTATTCCGATATTACGGGTTTTTTCTATACTGAATTCTCGTGCCATTTACTTTAATAACCTTTATTTCTTTTATACATTACTACCATCGGAAATGGGCAAATGCTTTATTCGCTTCCGCCATTTTATGGGTATCTTCACGTTTTTTAATTGTTGCGCCTTCTTTTTTAAATGCATGCAATAATTCTGCAGCCAATCTTTCTGCCATAGTTTTTTCCGGTCGTTGTTTCGCATACTGAATTAGCCACCTCATTGCCAGTGCTATACTTCGTTCCATAGGTACTTCCATCGGAACTTGATAGGTAGCACCGCCAACTCTTCTTGATTTAACTTCTAACAGGGGTCGAGAATGCTCTAAAGCTTTCTGAAAGACTTCGAGACTATTCGTATCTGTTTTCTGTTCGATTAAATCGAAAGCATCATAAAGAATATTCTCGGCAGTACTCTTTTTTCCCTGCCGCATAATGTTATTCACAAATTTCGCAACCGTTTTACTGTTATGCTTAGGATCGGGTAAAATCTCTCGCTTTGAAATCCTTTTACGCCTTGACATTTATACTCCAAATTATTCTAGACTCATTATTCATAACATAAAAACTCCCCAAAAATTGGGGAGCTTTAAATTGAAATTGTAATCTGCAAAAAAACTTATTTGCTGTTTTTGGTGCCATACTTCGAACGACCATTTTTTCGGTCTTCGACACCTGCGGCATCCAATGCTCCTCGGATAATATGATATCTAACTCCAGGAAGATCCTTCACCCTTCCGCCACGGATGAGCACAATGCTGTGTTCTTGTAAATTATGCCCTTCACCTGGAATATATGCAGTAACTTCGATACCATTAGTCAACCTTACACGGGCTACTTTTCGAAGAGCAGAATTAGGTTTTTTGGGAGTTGTTGTATACACACGCGTACAAACACCTCGCTTCTGCGGACAAGCCTTTAACGCAGGAACCTTATTTTTCTTTGTAACAACTTTCCGGCCTTTCCGGATTAACTGGTTAATAGTTGGCAAATTGCCCTCCAAAAAAAACAGACATTAAACCTAATAAAATAATAACGAGTTGTCAACGATAAATAGCTAATTATTTCACTTCTTTAACTTTAGTATTTCTTGTTCTTCTTCTATCATATCTTCAATATTCACAGTAGTTTCTTCTTCAATATCTTCTTCTTCTTTACCGCTAACATATATTTCTGAATAGTCTTTCAAACCAGTACCTGCCGGAATTAAATTACCCATAACCACATTTTCTTTAAGCCCATACAGGTTGTCCACTTTTCCTGCAATCGCGGCATCTGCCAAAACTCTGGTGGTCTCTTGAAAGGAAGCAGCTGAAATAAAACTCTCCGTCGATAAAGAAGACTTGGTAATACCCAATAATACAGGTTTAAAGGTTGCCGGATGAGGTTGCCTGGCAGTTACTTTTCTTCCATCAATTTTTTCCAACCTTTCATTGATTTGTGTCAATTCATCCGGATCTAACATTTCACCTGGGAAATATTTTGAATCTCCAGGATCTGTAATAACGATTTGTTTCATAAGTTTTTCATTATCATTCAGAAATCTAAATTTATCTACCAAATCTCCCTCGAGAAATTGGGTATCTCCTGGATCTTCCACTCTAACTTTCTGCAACATCTGGCGCACGATTACTTCAATATGTTTGTCATTGATCCGAACACCCTGTAATCTATATACTTCTTGGATTTCGTTAACCAGGTATTCTTGCACCTTATTGGGTCCCAAAATATTTAGAATATCTTGTGGAGTAACAGATCCTTCTGTTAGTTTTTCACCTGCCGTAACAAAATCACCTTCATGTACCAACACATGCTTACCATAAGAGACATTATATGATTTTTCATCAACACCATCATGTGATGTTACGGTCATTTTCCGAACACCTTTGCGAACTTCGCTAAACTTAATAACGCCATCGATTTCACTAACTATTGCAGGATCTTTTGGTTTCCGGGCTTCAAATAATTCGGCAACTCTTGGTAACCCACCGGTTATGTCGCGGGTTTTTGCTATCTCACGGGGGATCTTAACCAAAACATCACCAGCCCTAATATTTTGGCCATCCTGGCAAATCAAGAAAGCGCCAGTTGGTAAAATATGAGATTCCAAATCTTCACCGTTATTATCAACGATAACAATCTGAGGACTCAGTGTGCGGCTACGAGTATCGATGATGACCTGTTGTTTTTTGCCTGAAGTTTCATCCAATTCTTCTTTATATGTAACCTTTTCAATCAAATCACGAAAAACAACCTTGCCAGAATTATTGGCTAGTATTGAAGCTGAATATGGATCCCACGAGAAAAGCACATCTCCGCGTTGGATTTTATCACCATCCTGAACAAGTACTTTCGCACCATAAGGGACTATTAGTTGTGATGTTACACGGTTGTTATCATCAACAATTTTTATCTTGCCATTTCTACGTAATGTTACCTTTGTATTCTCCGCCTGATCAATTAAGCGTAAGTTTTCAAATTGAACCGTACCTTCAGACTTTGCGGTTGCACGAGATTGGGCTGCAATTCTGCTTGCGGTACCACCAATATGGAATGTTCTTAGTGTTAACTGTGTGCCGGGTTCACCTATACTTTGAGCCGCCATAACCCCAACGGCTTCACCAGTTTCAACATTTCTATTGGTTGCCAGGTTTCTTCCATAGCATTTTGTGCACACACCCCGGGATGCTTCGCATGTAAGCACTGATCTGATATAAACGGTTTCAATACCTGCATCAGAAATACGATCTGCAATATATTCATCAATCAATGTGCCTGATTCAGCTAATACCCCGCCTGATTCAGGATCAAATACATCTTCAACGCAAACCCGTCCTAAAATTCGATCACGAAGCGGTTCAATAATTTCTTCTCCTTCTTTAAGGTCAGAAACCTTTAACCCCAAAATAGTGCCGCAATCGTTTACAGTAATAGTTACGTCTTGTGCAACATCAACCAACCTTCGGGTTAGATATCCTGCATCCGCTGTTTTCAATGCCGTATCGGCAAGACCTTTACGGGCACCGTGAGTTGATATAAAATATTCCAGAACCGATAGACCTTCTTTGAAATTTGCCGTAATTGGTGATTCAATAATTTCGCCAATCGAACCAGTCATTTTCTTTTGTGGTTTTGCCATTAATCCCCGCATTCCTGCAAGCTGGCGTATCTGCTCCTTTGAGCCTCGAGCGCCGGAATCAGCCATCATAAACAGAGGGTTAAATCCTTTGTATGAATCCTTCAAATGATCGAACATTTTTTCTGCAACGGCATTTGTAGCATTCGTCCAAATGTCAATAATCTGGTTATACCGTTCACCATCTGTTATAACACCCTTTTCATACCTTTTTTGAATTTTATCAACCCTTTCATACGCCTTAAGAATTATTTCATCTTTAGCTTCTGGTATTTGTACGTCTTCTAAGCCAATGGAGACACTAGACCGGGTTGCATAATAAAAACCAACTTCTTTCAATCTATCTAAGAATTTTACTGTTACAAAGTTGCCTAATTTTAGGTAGGCCTCACCAACAATTTCTTCGATTCTTTTTTTAGTGAGGAGTTCATTCACAAAACCAAATCCTTTCGGCACACACTGATTGAAAATCACACGGCCGGTTGTTGTCTCGATTGTCTCACCTTCCAAAAGAACATTAATACGGGCATGGAGGCCAACTTTATTATTGTTATAAGCAATCGACACCTCATCTTTTGAACTGAATGACATTCCTTCACCGAGATCACCATTTTTGGCCTTGGTTAAATAATAGCATCCAATAACCATATCTTGACTTGGAATAGCCAAAGGCTTACCATTTGCCGGAGAAAGAATATTGTGACTGGCTAACATTAAAATGGAAACTTCCACTTGTGCTTCGAAGGAAAGTGGAACATGAACCGCCATTTGGTCACCATCGAAATCAGCGTTAAAGGCTGAGCAGACAAGCGGGTGAATTCGAATGGCTTTGCCTTCTACCAGGATGGGTTGAAATGCCTGAATACCCAACCTGTGCAACGTTGGTGCACGGTTCAACATAACCGGATGGTCTTCAATAATCTCCTCAAGAATATCCCATACTTCAGGTCCTCTTCGCTCAACCAATTTTTTTGCACTCTTAACGGTTTTTACCATATGGCGCTGAACCAATTTATTAATGATAAACGGTTTGAAGAGTTCTAAAGCCATCTCCTTCGGTAAACCACATTCATGTATTTGTAATTCCGGTCCTACTACGATTACGGATCTTCCGGAATAATCTATTCGTTTACCCAAAAGGTTTTGACGAAATCGGCCTTGTTTCCCTTTTAACATATCTGAAAGGGATTTGAGCGCTCGATTTCCATCACCGCGCACTGCAATAGATTTTCGCCCATTATCGAGCAAGGAATCTACCGCTTCCTGAAGCATTCGTTTCTCATTCTTAAGGATGACTTCCGGAGCTCTGATTTCCATCAATTTTTTAAGTCGATTGTTCCGAATAATTACCCTGCGGTATAGATCATTCAAATCCGAAGTCGCAAATCTCCCGCCTTCTAATGGAACCAAAGGACGTAATTCAGGTGGTATTACTGGTAAAACCGTCAACACCATCCATTCCGGTTTATTTATACGACCTCCGTCTTTCGGCTTAAAAGCTTCAATGACTTTGAGTCGTTTCATCACTTCGGTCTTTCTTTGCTGAGATGTTTCTGTTCGAGCTTGTTCCCGAAGAGTTGGTGACAAAGAAATAACATCAACAATTCGTAACATGTCTAAAATTGCCTCGCCACCGGTTTTGGCAACAAAACTATCTTCGCCTCCAGGTTCTTCTTCGCTGAGGATATTGTAGTATTCATCCTCACCAATTAACTGTTTCTCTTTAAAGTCTGTCTTACCGGGTTGCATAACAATATATGACTCATAATAAATAACCTTCTCGAGATCTTTTATTGAAATTCCAAGAATGTAACTGATTTTTGATGGCAGAGACTTCCAAAACCATATGTGTACTACAGGCACAGCCAGAGAAATATGGCCCATCCGTTCTCTACGTACACCTTTAGTGGTTACTTCAACACCACAACGATCGCAGACAATGCCTTTGTAACGAATCCGTTTGTATTTGCCACAATGACATTCATAGTCTTTTACAGGCCCGAAGATTTTTTCACAGAAGAGACCATCTTTTTCAGGCTTGTAAGACCGATAGTTTATCGTTTCCGGTTTTAAGACTTCGCCATTGGAACGTTCTAAAATCCTATCCGGCGATGCTAAACCTATAGACAGCCTGCTATATCTTTGCCAGCCGATTCTCTTTATATCTTTATTTAAATTTATCAAGGGTAAACCTCCATAAGATTATGGTTTTCCCAAATCATTTTACTCTAGTTCAACGTCTAAGCCAAGACCCTGGAGTTCTTTTAATAACACATTAAATGATTCCGGAACACCAGGTTCAGGTAAATTTTCACCTTTTACAATTGCTTCATAAGCTCGTGAACGGCCTTTAACATCGTCCGCTTTTACGGTAAGAATCTCCTGCAATGTATGAGCCGCGCCATAAGCTTCAAGTGCCCATACTTCCATTTCACCGAATCTTTGACCACCAAATTGCGCCTTCCCACCTAGGGGTTGCTGTGTAATAAGTGAATAAGGCCCTATTGACCGAGCATGAATTTTATCTTCTACCAGATGAGATAGTTTTAATATATAAATATACCCAACCAGTGCTTCCTCGTCAAATGGCTCTCCGATCCGGCCATCAAATAATTTAATTTTACCGGATTCAGGCAGGCCGGCTTTTCTCAATTCTTCCTTTACTTCATCAATACTAGCGCCATCAAATACCGGTGTAGCATATTTGATCCCCAATTTATTTCCAGCCCAGCCTAATATAGTTTCTAATATCTGGCCGAGATTCATTCGTGACGGCACACCCAGCGGATTTAACACGATATCTACCGGAGTACCATCCGGTAAAAATGGCATATCTTCAATCGGGACGATCCTTGCTACTATACCTTTATTTCCGTGACGGCCAGCCATTTTATCACCAACCATTAATTTCCTTTTTTTGGCGACATAGACTTTTACTTTTTGAACGATTCCTGGAGCTAAATCATCACCAATTTGGATCTTTAGCCTTTCTCTCTCAGCACGTTCATGTAACCCATTCAGTTTACTATGAAACTTCTCATAGATAAGAGTCACTAATTCGTTTACTTTTTCATCTTTTGTCCAGGAAACCGATGGGTTAATTCTATCAAAATTGATTTTTGAAAAGACTTTTTCTGTCAAGGCAACTCCATCACGAACTAAAATCTTTGCATCAATCTCGTCTCTTATGCCAGCGGAAACCTTTCCATCGAGGATAGTAAGCAACTTTTTGTTACGCACATTTCGTAATCGTTCTTCGCTTTCCAAAAGCACTCGATCGATTTCTTCGATCTGCTTTTTCTCCCTAGTTTTAGATTTTGAATCTTTCTTTTTTCTTGAAAAGAGTCTGCTCTCTACAACTACCCCTTTCATTCCAGGAGGGGCTTTAAGAGACGCGTCTTTTACATCGCCGGCTTTATCACCAAAAATGGCTTTTAATAATTTTTCTTCCGGAGTAGGTTCTGTTTCACCTTTTGGTGTAACTTTCCCAACGAGAATATCTTCCGCTTGAACTTCAGCACCGTTACAAATAATCCCATTTTCATCGAGATATTTTATCGCTTCTTCGCTGACATTGGGAATCTCACGAGTGATTTCCTCTTCACCTCTTTTTGTGTCTCGAACCTCAATATCAAATTCTTCAATATGAATGGACGTATACACATCATCCCGCACAACTCTTTCTGAAAGGACTATCGCATCTTCAAAATTGTAACCATACCATGGCATAAAAGCCACCAACACATTTTTTCCAAGAGCCAATTCGCCATTATCCGTTGCACAACCATCAGCAATAACATCTCCCTTTTTGACCTTCTGGCCCAGGGAAGTAATAGGTCTTTGATTAACCATGGTATCTTGGTTGGTGCGGGAAAATTTACTAAGATAGTAAGTAACGGTATCTTCTTCATCAAAATCTAAAATTTGTTGGAGATTTAATTTACCGTCTTTTTTCTGGCGTTTTCTAATAACAATTTTAGTAGCATCTAGCTGATCCACAATTCCATCAAATTCAGATATAAGAAGTGTTCGAGAATCTCTTGCAACTTTAGATTCAATACCTGTTCCAACAATCGGTGAATCTGTGATTAGCATTGGAACTCCCTGGCGTTGCATATTGGAGCCCATTAAAGCACGGTTCGCATCATCGTGTTCTAAAAATGGAATTAGGGAGGCTGCCACACTCACCATCTGAGTCGGCGAAACATCCATGTAATCTACTTTTTCGGGTGGAACGATAGGAAATTCTCCTCTAAACCTCGCTTTAACCTTGTTCTTAACAAATTTCCCATCTTCATCAACCTGCGCATTAGCTTGTGCAATTACGAAGCGATCTTCATCATCAGCTGACAGATATTCAATATTTTTTGATACAACCCCGTTTTCAACTTTAAGATATGGAGTTTCCACAAATCCAAACTCGTTGATCCGTCCATAAGTAGTTAGTGAGGAAATAAGACCGATATTTGGACCTTCCGGTGTTTCAACAGGGCAAAGTCTTCCGTAATGTGTATAATGAACATCTCTAACTTCAAATCCAGCTCGTTCTCTTGTAAGTCCACCCGGGCCTAAAGCGCTTAACCTTCTTTTGTGAGTAAGCTCAGCCAGGGGGTTGGTTTGATCCATAAACTGAGAAAGTTGACTTGTCCCGAAAAATGTATTAATTACTGATAAAATGGTTCGCGCATTTACTAAGTCTTGAGGGGTTGGCTTGTCTTGATCCCTCAGGTTCATTCTTTCCTTTATCATTCTTGTCATTCGCGAAAAAGCAACATTCATTTGAGCAGCCAATTGCTCTCCAACAGTTTTGACACGACGATTCCCTAAGTGATCGATATCATCTGGAGCTCTCCGTCCTGAGTGAAGCTCAATTAAACATTTAAGACTTGCGACAATATCCTCACGCGTTAATACTGTGGTTGATTCATCAATTTTAAGGTTCAGCTTTCGATTCATACGATAACGGCCTACTTCACCTAAATCATATCTTTTCGAATTAAAGAATAATCGATCAATGAGAGCCTTTGCTGCTTCAGCATCCGGAGTATCCCCTGATCTAAATTGGAGATAGATCATTTCCAATGCAGCTTTTTGAGATTCTGTTGTGTCCTTAACAAGGGTGTTGCTGATCAGCTGTGGTGTGCCATATTCGGATTCATGGACAACCTTTAATTTTTTTAGTTTGAGATGTTTAATTTTTCCCAACATCTCATCATTAATTTCGGCGCCTTTTTCAACTAAAATTTCTCCAGTAGTAACATCCACGATATCGCCAAAGATCTTCTTGCCGAAACTATCTTCCTTTTGCTTTCCGGTTATTTTAACCACATCGATCATGTCGAACAATTCTAGCAAATCCTCATCTGTGGAATAACCCAATGCTCTTAGTAAAATGGTTACCGGGAATCTTCTTCTTCGGTCGATATAAACATAAATGATGTCATTAATATCCGTTGCGAACTCAATCCAGGAGCCTCTAAATGGAATCACACGAGCTGAATACAAACTTGTACCATTGGGATGTTTGGATTCGTCAAAGAACACTCCAGGAGATCGATGCAATTGACTGACAACAATTCGCTCGGCACCATTTATTATAAATGTTCCGGTTCTTGTCATCAAAGGAATATAACCCAGGTATACCACCTGTTCGATCGTGTCCGTATATGCACCTTCTTCCCCACTATCTTTATCTTTTGAAGAGAGTCTTAACTTGGCTTTAAGCGGAACAGAATAAGTAACACCCCGTTCTTTACATTCCCCTTCTGAATAACGAGGGTTCTCTATATAATATTCAACAAACTCAAGAATGTAGTTTCCGCGAGTATCAGAAATTGGAAACACATTCCTAAAAACATTTTCCAAGCCCTTATCTTGTCTTTTTGACGGTGATATTTTTGATTGTAAAAAATCCTCAAAGGATTTCAATTGAACATCCAAAAAATCAGGCATTTCTGAGTAAACCGGGATTTTTGCGAATGACTTGCGGCCATTACTGGAATTATTCATATATTCCCATCAAATTTTCAATGTTAATATTTATATATTTATTTATAAGATAACTTTACTTTAATTCAGTAGTGGCGCCGACATCTTCAAGTTCCTTTTGAACCTTTTCAGCTTCATCTTTGCCAATGCCTTCTTTAACAGTACTAGGAGCACTATCAACCACATCTTTTGCTTCTTTAAGGCCAAGTCCTGTTAGACTTCTTACAACCTTAATGACCTGGATTTTATTGCTGCCAAAATTGGTTAGAATAACATCAAATTCGGTTTGTTCTTCTTCTACTGCTTCGGCAGCTCCACCACCGGCAGCAGGCATCGCCATAGTCACTGGCGCTGCTACAGTAACGCCAAATTCTTCTTCCAATGTTTTAACCAATTCAGATAGTTCCATCACTGTCATATTCTTCACAGATTCAATGATCTCTGTAACTTTAGAGCCACTGTTTGACTTCTTCGCTTTTGTTGCTTTTTTTGCCTCTTTTTTTTCTTCAACAACAGCTTCATCAGTTTTTTCAGCCATTTCGCCAACCTCCATAAATGTTAAAATAATTAGTTATTTTCTTTTTCTCTTTGTATTGCAGCTAATGTGCCAACAAAGTTTTGCAAAATATTGTTCAACCCTCTTACAAAATTACTAATTGGCGCATTTAATCCACTAACAAAATTAGCTATCAATTGATCCTTCGATGGCAATTCAGCTATTTTTTTGGCATCTTCGCCGGAAAATAATTGTCCATCAAACCAAATTGCTTTGATTCTTGGTTTTTCCGTTTTTTTGTTGAAATCCAAAATAACTCGAACCGGTGTTCCGGGATCATCATATCCAAAAGCAAAACCTGTAGGACCTTTTAGGTAATCGAGCAACTCGGTATATCCCAAACTTTCTAACGAAATCCTGGCAAGTGTATTTTTAACAACTCTATAGTCGATCGATTGCTCGCGAAATTTTCTTCTAAGATCTGTAATCTCTTCAACGTTCAAGCCCTTAAAATCGGCCATTACAATACTTGAAGCTTTTTCAGCCGCTTCCCTTGTAGCATTCACAATAGCTACTTTATCCGGTCTTGGCATGTTTTTTCCTAACTCCTTTACATTACTTATTTATTAACACAAATTAACGAAGCTCAGCCATAATCAAACTACGGTCTAGCTTAATTCCGGGGCTCATTGTAGAAGAAATAGAAACACTTTGCATGTATTGGCCTTTTGCAGATGCGGGTCTCAATCGCAGCAATGTTTCCATAAGCGCCTTTGTATTTTCCAGTAATTTTTGCTCATCAAAAGAGGCTTTACCTACGGAAACATGAAGAATACCATACTTATCAACACGAAATTCAATTCGTCCGGCTTTCACTTCATTCACTGCAGAGCCCACATCCATTGTTACGGTCCCACTCTTTGGATTAGGCATTAGACCTTTAGGTCCTAGCAGCTTACCCAATTTTCCAACGTCACTCATAACGTCCGGGGTGGCTATAATAACATCTGTCTCTGTCCATCCATCTTTTATTTTTTGAATATAATCCTCGAACCCTACCATATCAGCGCCAGCTTCTTCAGCTTCCTTGGCTTTAGGCCCCTTGGTTAAAACCAATACACGAACCGTTTTACCAATACCGTGTGGTAATGAAACTGTTCCACGAACCATTTGATCGGCTTTACGAGGATCGACACCAAGTCGAATAGCCAATTCAATTGATTCATCGAACTTTGCAGTTGCATTTCGTTTAACAATTTTTATCGCTTCCTCTAAGCCAATTTCTTTTTCGGTTACTAAGGATTCAACCAGATTATTGTATCGTTTACTTCTTTTCATATTTACCTCGAGAATATTCTTTCACAAGCAAAGCAACTTATTGATCTACCACTATACCCATGCTGCGAGCAGTGCCTTTTATCATCATTACCGCTGCATCAATATCATTAGCATTTAAATCCGGCATTTTCAATTCGGCGATCTCTTTAACTTGATCTAAAGTTACATTACCTACTTTTTCTTTATTTGGCTCACCTGACCCTTTTTCTAAACCAGCTGCTTTCTTTAAGAGTACAGCTGCAGGCGGTGTTTTTGTGATAAAAGAAAAGGATCGATCAGCATATACAGTAATTACCGCCGGAATGATTAATCCCTGCTTATCTTGGGTCTTGGAATTAAACGCTTTACAAAACTCCATTATGTTTACACCATGCTGACCCAATGCCGGTCCTACCGGAGGTGAAGGAGTAGCACTTCCTGCAGGTAGCTGTAGCTTAATCAATCCAATTACTTTTTTTGCCATAATATCACCTAATTTACTGTTCTATTTCTACTTGAAGGAAGTCCAATTCTACCGGTGTAGAACGACCAAAAATACTTACCATGACTTTTAATTTTTGCTTTTCCTCACTTACTTCTTCTACAAACCCAGTAAAATCAGTAAACGGGCCATCAATAACTCTTATAGGATCACCCACGCTGTAGGGAGTATCTAATGACATTTTATCTTTGCTGGCTTCCAATCGTCCTATTATTCGATCGACTTCTTCTTTGCGAAGTGGCTGGGGATTATTTGGATTACCTACAAAATTTGTAATCCCAGGAATATTCCTTACAAAATCCAATACATCTTTTTTTGCATCTAATTGAACCAGGATATAGCCCGGGAAAAATACCTTATTTTTAAATCGTTTTTTCCCTTCACGCATTTCAATAACTTCTTCAGAAGGAACTAATACTTCTGAAATTTTCTCTCCAAAATCCGAATTATTAATCTCGTTCTCAAGATAAAGCTTTACTTTCTTTTCATGCCCGGATAGGACATGAACTACAAACCATTTATTTTCCACGAAAGCTTTCCTTATCCTTTAGAAACCATAAAATAAATCAAACAAATATTTAAGTATATTGTCTATAATGAATGTGAAAACAATGAAAGCGAAACTTACAATCATTATAACTTTGGTAGATCTTCGCAGCTCATCTTTGGAAGGCCACGAAACCCGAGTCATCTCTGTTTTTACCTCTTGAATAAAAGAAGCAATCTTTTTAAACATAACAATCCCGAATTCTCATTTTATCGATTCAACCTCCGACTACATATCAACACTAGCAGGCCTGGAGGGATTCGAACCCACAACACCCGGATTTGGAGTCCGGTGCTCTAGCCGTTCGAGCTACAGGCCTGTATTTAACACATCCCAATCAACGAGTTTCTTTATGATTTGTATGTTTATTACAACGCGGACAATATTTTTTATATTCAACACGTTGTGTGTGTATTCGTTTATTTTTTGTACTGGTGTAATTTCGTTCTTTACATGAAGTACATTCTAAAATAATATTATCACGCATATTGCATCTCGCTTATTTCAAAATTTTACTAACAACACCAGCGCCAACGGTTCTACCACCTTCACGAACCGCAAAACGCAAACCTTGTTCCATGGCAATCTCCGAAATCAACTCTACTTTCATAGTGATATTATCACCCGGCATCACCATCTCTACGCCGTCCGGAAGCAGGATTGAACCTGTTACATCTGTCGTGCGAAAATAAAATTGAGGACGATAGCCATTGAAAAATGGGGTATGACGGCCACCTTCATCTTTCGTCAAAACATAGACTTCCGCATCAAAATCCGTATGGGGAGTAATCGAGCCAGGAATCGCTAACACCATCCCTCGTTCAATCTCTTCCTTACCTATACCTCGAAGCAATAATCCTAAATTATCTCCCGCCATGCCTTCATCCAACAACTTCCGGAACATCTCCACTCCAGTTACAACCGTCTTGCGATTGGCGCCCAAACCTACCAACTCTATCTCATCTCCCACACGAATTATACCACGATCTACACGGCCTGTGGCTACCGTGCCACGACCCGTGATACTAAAAACATCCTCCACCGGCAAAAGAAACGGCTTGTCAATCTCCCGCTCGGGAACCGGTATATATTCATCCAAAGCATCCAATAACTTCTGGATTGATTCTGTCGCTTGCTCATCTCCGGGATTCTCCAATGCTTTTAAAGCACTGCCTTGAATAATTGGTATATCGTCTCCGGGAAATTCATACTTGTTTAACAACTCTCGTAATTCCAGCTCCACTAACTCCAATAATTCCGGATCATCAACCATATCTACTTTGTTCATATAAACCACGATAAATGGCACACCTACCTGGCGAGCCAACAATATGTGCTCACGGGTTTGGGGCATGGGGCCATCAGCCGCACTCACTACTAATATGGCGCCATCCATCTGCGCTGCACCTGTTATCATGTTCTTGACATAGTCAGCATGACCCGGACAATCTACATGAGCATAATGACGATTTACCGACTCATACTCAACATGGGCAGTCGCTATCGTTATGCCACGCTCGCGCTCCTCTGGAGCATTATCTATTGAATCAAATGTCCGAACCTCGGACAACCCTTTATCGCTCAAATATAAAGTCATCGCTGCTGTTAAGGTTGTCTTCCCATGATCAACATGACCTATTGTGCCTACATTCACATGGGGCTTCGTACGTTCAAACTTTGCCTTAGACATCGCTTCTCTCCTTTAAAATCAATTATCTATTTTCAAAATCTTAACACTAAAACACAGAGCCCACGACCGGGATTGAACCGGTTACCTCATCCTTACCAAGGATGTGCTCTACCTATTGAGCTACGTGGGCAATAATTTTTTATTAACTCAGAAGAGCGGGAGACGGGGTTCGAACCCGCGACATACAGCTTGGAAGGCTGCAACTCTACCAACTGAGTTACTCCCGCTTTTATAAAAAATTGTGGAGAGGGAAGGATTCGAACCTTCGAAGGCTTCGCCAGCAGATTTACAGTCTGCCCCCTTTGACCGCTCGGGAACCTCTCCAACAAATTTTCCTTTTTAAATTAACCAGCCGAATGCAATACTTATGAAAAAAAACAAGCAACGAAGCATTCGGCTTGAATTGAGCCGATGAGAGGACTCGAACCTCCGACCGGCTGATTACAAATCAGCTGCTCTACCAGCTGAGCTACATCGGCGACTAACTTAATTTGGTAAATAAATCGTTTTTGAATTTTCAAAGAACCACACTTCTGCCTAACATTTACTTCAATATTAGTATAAAAATAGGCAGGACATTCCTTTCCTTCTAGACTTTATGTCCGAGGGAGCCTAAAAATATAATAAATAGATTTGGGAAATCAAGTTAATTTTTAGGTTTTTTCTTTCTTCCAAATACTTTTTTCGGGCTTGTCTTCTATCACATAACCAATGCTGGCGAGTTCATCGCGTATTTTATCGCTTAATTCCCAGAACTTATTTTTTCTCATTTCACTTCTTATTTCGATTAATAGGTCCAATACCTTGGACAATTCTTTCCCCCCACTACCTGAATCAGGTTCATCATGATCCAAAATGGATAAAACTTCATCCACTTCCACAATAAGTTTCTTTACGTTTAGCAATAACAGCCTTTGATTTTCTGTTAGATTACCTCTCGTAATGATTCTATTACATTCCTTAACTAATTCGAAAACCTTGCCAATGGCAAGAGCAGTATTAAAATCATCCTCCATTGCTGATATATATTCTTGTTTAATCCGATCCTGGAAATCTTTGAATTCTTTTTCTTCATTTGTAAGAGATTTTAATTGTAATGAATTCGAATCAATTTCTATACTGTTCAAATTATTGAATAGATTTTGTAACCTTTCCCATCCTCTCCGTGCATCTTCAAGTATCTCTTCAGAATAATTAATTGGGCTACGATAATGTTTCTGAAGAAAGAAAAGACGCAATACTTGTGGTTTATAGGTTTTCAAAATATCTCGAACAATCAAAACATTGCCAATTGATTTTGACATTTTTTCATCACGAATATTCAAAAAACCATTGTGCAGCCAATACTTTGCAAATTTTACGTTTCCACTTCCACAGCTTTGAGCAATTTCATTTTCATGATGCGGAAAAATTAAATCTTCTCCACCAGCATGAATATCAAAATCTTTGCCAAGATATTTCATAGACATGGCTGAACATTCCAAATGCCAACCAGGACGACCTTTGCCCCAGGGACTATCCCAAGCAGGTTCATCTGACTTGGCAGCTTTCCAAAGTGCAAAATCAAGTGGATTTTTTTTCCTTTCGTCTATTTCCACTCTAGATCCGGCTAGTAAATCTTCAATATTCTTCCCGCTTAGTTGTCCGTAGGTTTGAAATTTTTCTATACTATAGTAAACATCTCCATCCAGAACATATGCAATCCCTTTGGCCACAAGTTCTTGAACTAAAGCTATCATATCATCTAAATGCTCAGTTGCCTTTGGTGATACATCAGGTAGTTTCACGAGCAATTGTGCAAGATCATCGAAATAGGCATTTGTGAACTCATCTGCTACTTCTTTTGCTGTACGATTTTCTTTTAAAGATCGTTTAATGATTTTGTCATCAACATCTGTAACATTAACCACATATTTAACATCATAACCACGGTATTGAAGGAATCTGCGGAAAACATCATAAACGATAAACGGGCGGGCATTTCCGATATGGAAATAATCATAAACCGTAGGACCACAGACATAAAACGACACTTTGCCAGCTTGTAACGGCTCAAACGTTTCTTTTTTTCCGGATAGAGTATTGTATAAATGAATTGCCATTTTTTATGTATTTATCGCTTTTTGTATGAATTGTTTGCTTTTTTCTAGTCCCAGTAATTCAACAACATTCGGTAATTCTAACCCATGTTCAAGTCCGGTTAATGCCATACGAAAAGGCATCCATAAATCCTTTCCTTTTACTCCCGTTTTTTGCTGAATTGTTTTTATGATTTGCTTAAAAATTTCGCCATTCCAATCTTTAATATTTTTTGCTTCATTTAAAAATTGGATAAAGATTTTTTTTGAAGATTCTGATTTCACCAAAGTGTCATTCTCAAACCTAACCTCATCCTGGAAAAATATAGAACATCTCATTGCTAATTCTTCTAGATAATCTGCCCTGGTGATGACTGCGTCAATACATTTTTTGGTAAATGTTTCGTCTGAAATATCATAACCTTCCTTTTCAAGGAATGGGATCGCCATATTTGCTATTTTATCGAATTCAATATTCCGCAGGTACCATCCGTTCATCCAGTTAAATTTCTCCAAATCAAAAATAGCTGCGGATTTAGATAATCTCTCCAGAGTGAATTCATCAATGAGCCGTTGCATCGATAGCAGTTCATCACCAGTGGGTGACGACCAACTTAATAAGCTCAGAAAATTCACCAGTGCTTCAGGAAAATAACCTTTCTCACGATATTGTTTAACTTGATTGTCTCCATGACGTTTCGACAACTTTGACCGATCGGATCCCAAAATCATTGGAATATGAACAAAAATGGGGGAAGTTTTTTCCAGGGCATTGTGGATTAAAATCTGCTTCGGTGTATTGGAAAGATGGTCTTCACCCCGGACGATATGTGAAATTGACATCAACGTATCATCAACCGCTGCGGCGAAATTATAAGTTGCAATCCCGTCCGCACGAAGAATTACAAAATCACTGATGTTAACTCCATCAAAAGTAACGGTTCCTCTTACAATATCGGAAAAGCTTATTTCTTCAGAAGGGACTTTAAAACGAATGACCGGTTTACGCCCTTGTGCTTCAAACTGGCGAATTTGTTCTTGAGATAATTGATAACAGGTACCATCGTAATTTGCATTCTCACCTTTCGAAATTGCCATTTCTGATTTTATCTTAACTTCTTCAGCCGTACAATAGCATTTAAAGGCATTCCCCTGCGTCAATAATTTATTTGCACAATCTTGATAAATCTGTAACCGATCTGATTGTTTGTAGGGTCCGAAATCGCCACCAACATCAGGTCCTTCATCCCAATCGAGTCCAAGCCATTTCAGATCATTTAGAAGTTCCTGATAATATTCTGTGGTTGATCGTTCAATATCCGTATCCTCCACACGAAGGATAAAACTCCCACCGCTATGCTTGGCAAAGAGCCAATTCAAAATCGCTGTACGGGCATTACCCACATGCAAATGCCCAGTTGGGCTGGGTGCAAACCGTAATCGAATATTAATATGATTCTTTGATAGCTCTGACATTTATTTTTATTTTAAATCTCATAAATCATTAACCATTCCGTGTATTCAACATTGCAACAGATTGGGCAGCAATACCTTTTCCTTCTCCAATAAAACCCAGCTTTTCATTCGTCGTGGCTTTAATGGAAATTATTGAAGCGGAAACATCCAGTGCATTCGCTATTTTTACACACATTTCCGGAATCAAATCACTAATCTTTGGCTGTTCGGCTATTAATACTGCATCTATATTAATAATACTAAATCCTATTTGGGCCAATTTTTCATTCACATTTTCCAACAATAACAAGCTAGAAATGTCCTTCCATTGGGGATCTGTATTGGGAAAATGTTGGCCGATATCACCTAATGCTGCCGCCCCTAACAATGCGTCTGAAATTGCGTGACTTAAAACATCGGCATCAGAGTGACCTTCCAAACCTTTTTCAAAAGGGATAATCAAACCGCCCAAAATTAATGGCCGGCCATAAACCAATCGGTGAACATCATACCCAATCCCAACCCGTGTCATTGCTTTTTCTCCAGTAAATAACGTGCAAAATCCAAATCTTCCTGTGTGGTTATTTTAATATTCTGCTTTGATCCTTCAATTACTTTAACGGGTATATTCTGCCTTTCAACGATCATTGAATCATCGGTTGCAAAAAAGCCATCTTCTAATGCTTCTTTGTAGGCTGAATAAATCAATTGAAAGTTAAAAACCTGTGGTGTTTGGACATCCCATAAATTGCTGCGATTTATCGTTTTTTTAACCTTATAATCATCCACAAGTTTTACGGTTGATGATATTGGTATTGCTGTAATTACAGCGCCATGATTTACACAAAGTCTAACAGAATCCTCGATTAAATCTAACGGAATAAATGGCCTAACACCATCATGAATGATCACATAGTCTGTGTTGTTTACGAGAGATTGTAATCCTGCGAAAACAGATGATTGACGTTCCAGTCCACCGGCTACAATGTATTTCACCTTGTGTATACCAAATGCATTTACAATTTTTTCTCGTGTAAATTGTATTTCTTCTTCTTTTACTACGAGAACAATTTCATCAACTATTTCACAATTCTCGAATTGAAATAATGTATAAAAAAGAATCGGCTTTGCGCCGATTCGAATAAATTGTTTAGCGATATTGTTTTGCATTCTCTGGCCGCTACCTGCGGCCGGAATCACAGCAGAAACTTTCAATACTGGATCTTATTATCGGTTAAATAATAATCATTGCATCGCCATAGCTGTAAAATCGATACTTTTCTTCCATAGCCTTGGCGTATGCTTCAAATATCATTTCTTTTCCTGCAAATGCAATGACCAACATGAGTAATGTAGAACAGGGTAAATGAAAATTTGTAATCATAGAATCTACAATTTTAAAATTGTACTGTGGGAAAATGAATTTATCTGTCCAGCCTTTTTCGGATTTAACCTGGCAATCTGAAGTTACAGCTGTTTCCAAAGCACGAGTTGTGGTGGTTCCCACAGATATGATCTTGCCGCCACTGGCTTTGATTTCGTTAATGATCCGAGCCGAATCTTCATAAACATCGAAATATTCGGAATCCATTTTATGTCTGCCCAAATCTTCAACCTGAACGGGTCTGAAGCTACCTAGCCCGACATGAAGGACAATCGGTACAATTTTAACCCCTTTCCTTTTTATTTTCTCTAGTAATTTTTCTGTAAAATGAAGACCTGCCGTTGGAGCAGCAACTGCGCCACGAACCGATGCATACACTGTTTGATACCTGTCTTTGTCTAGCGCTTCCGGATCTCTTTTAATATAAGGTGGCAATGGCGATTTGCCCATTTTCTCAACAATTGAGTAGAAATTACCGTTATAATTAAACCGAACGACTCTCCCCCCGGAAACAGTATTGTCAATTACATCACAAAACAAATCATCTGTTAAATGCAGTCGATTCCCAACCCTCACTTTTCTTGCTGGCCTTACCAACACCTCCCATAAACTACTTTCCAATTCGCGAAGTAGAAATATTTCCACTTCTGCATCTGTCTTTTCTTTTGTACCCGTTAATCGAGCTGGAAACACTTTGGTTTCATTAATAACTAAACAATCACCTTCATTCAAATATTCAATAATATCTTTAAAGTGGCGATGCGAAATTGTTTGCTCTTCACGATTGATAACCAGTAAACGAGATTCATCCCTTTTTTTGGTTGGATATTGTGAAATTAATTCTTCAGGTAAATTATAGGTAAATTCTGATAACTTCATATTCTTACTCCAGTTCGAAACGACTTTAATTAAAATAAGCTTGTTTGTAATGAATGCCCTTGATCCAGGCCGAAATGTTTATATCCTAGAGCTGTAACCTCTCTTCCTCTTGATGTCCTTTTTAAGAGTCCTTCCTGTATAAGGAATGGTTCATAAATTTCCTCTATTGTATCACTTTCTTCACCAACCGAAACGGCCAATGAATTAATTCCTACAGGGCCTCCATCAAATTTTTCAATCAATGTGGTTAAAATACGTTTGTCCATCTCGTCAAGCCCTTTTTCATCCACATCCAATCTTTCGAGTGAAGATTGGGTAATCTCTTTTGTGATGGTACCGTTTCCTTCAATTTGTGCAAAATCCCGAATACGTCGCAAAAGTCGATTTGCAATACGAGGAGTTCCTCTTGCCCGTCGTGAAATTTCCACTGCACCTTCTTCATCCATTTCCACTTTCAATATCTTAGCAGATCGTTTGACGATTAAATAAAGATCATCCGGGGAATAATAATCCAAGCGATTGACGACTCCAAATCGATCGCGTAACGGTGAAGTTAACAAACCTGCTCGGGTTGTTGCACCGACCAAAGTAAAATGGGGCAGAGAAAGCTGTAAATTTCTGGCATTTGCTCCCCTGTCGATTACAATATCTAACTGAAAATCCTCCATCGCCGAGTACATATATTCTTCTACGATCGGATTTAAGCGATGGATTTCATCAATAAAAAACACATCCCGGTCATTTAAATTGGTAAGAATACCCGCTAAATCACCCGCCTTTTCCAATGCCGGACCTGAGGTTAATTTAATGTCCACTTCCATTTCTCTGGCCATGATATGTGCTAAAGTGGTTTTACCCAAACCCGGGGGACCATAAAATAACACATGATCCAGTGATTCACCTCGTGCTTTGGCCGCTTCAATAAAAACTGAGAGGTTTTCTATCATCTTTTTTTGACCAACAAATTCAGAGAATCGGCCTGGTCGAAGAGACAAGTCAAACTCTAACTCTCCTAATTGCCTCTCGGGAGATGTTGTGGATTCACGGTGTTGTTCTTTAGTGATATTTTCTGTCATCATTTATCTAAATTTTCAACGTCGGTTAAGTCCTGGTATTATCCAATTTTTCTTTATTATTACTTTCTTAAAATGTAGCCAGTCTTTTTTCATCTTCTATCGCTTCTACTCACTTTGTTTTTTGCAAAGCTATCTTCACGACATTTTCGAGAGATAGCTTGTCTCCATTTGAATTAATAACCGAACCCACCATTTTTAATGCTTCAATCTCTCGATAGCCTAACGAAACCAAAGCCGCAGCAGCCTCCTCTCCCAATTTCATTTCAATATCACTTTTAAATGTAATACCGACATCCTTTGCTTTCGGAAATTTATCCCTCAATTCAGTTACCAATCGTTGAGCCATTTTATTTCCAACCCCGGGCACCTGGGTTAATAATGCATGATTTTGTGTCATCATTGCTTGTGTAAAATTATCAACCGAAATCTTTGACAAAATCCCTTGCGCTAGTTTCGGTCCTACTCCGGATACGGAAATCAATTTCAAAAATAGGCTTTTCTGCTTTTCATCGCTAAAACCATAAAGCTGCAAAATATCTTCACGGACATGAACATATGTCAATAACTTTACTTGCTCGTGGAGTTGGCCAATTCTTTCATAGGTTGATATGGGAATATCAAGCTCGTAGCCGATGCCATGCACATCAAGTACTACTTTGGTCGGATTCTTAACAGTCAATTTTCCCTTAATATACGCAAACATAATAATACTAATTCTTCCCGTTGGTTCGGTGACAATGGCAAATTACAACTGCTAATGCATCAGATACATCATAACCAAATGTATCCGACTCCAAATGAATTTGGGAGCATACCATTTTTTTTACCTGCTCTTTGGATGCGTTGCCATAACCGGTGACTGCCATTTTGATTTCTCTTGGACTATATTCCGAAACCGGTAAATTGTCCTTTGCAGCTGCCACTAAAGCTGCGCCCCTGGCATGTCCCATCAACAAAGCGATTTTCGGATTTGCAGCGTAAAATACTTCTTCAACTGCAACTTCATCAGGAGCATACTCTTTTATCAGTTCCGCAACTTTTTGAAAAATAATTGCTAAACGCTCAGACAGCTTCTGTGTAGTTTTCGTTTTAATCTCACCTAAATTAAGTGAGAAATATTGATTCTTATGAAATTGAACCAGGGCGAAACCAGTCGAGGAAAGACTTGGATCTATACCCAACACTATCAAATTTTAACTCCCAAGGTGCTATTATTAATAAAAACATGAAAAACATGGATTGGACTAATCAGGCTTGTTCCAGTTCTTCTATATACTTTTCATCGATATCAAAATTAGAATAGACGTTTTGCACATCCTCATGATCATCCAATGCATCCATCAATTTGAGCATCTGCCCAGCTTGATTACCTTCAATCTTAACTAAATTTTGCGGATACATTGTAATCTCGGCGGAATCAACAGGGAATGAAGCTGATTCCAAAGCTTTTTTGGTTTCTTCAAGATGATCCGGTGAGGTTACGATTTCGAAATAATTATCTTCACTATTTATATCTTCCGCGCCACCATCTAACGCTGCCATTAAGACATCATCTTCTTGTAAACCTTCCGCTGAAACTTGAATAATACCCTTTTTTTCGAAAATCCATGAAACACTCCCGGACTCTCCAAGGTTACCATGATATTTACTAAGAAGATGTCTTAGTTCTGCAACTGTTCGGTTTTTGTTGTCGCTTAAAACTTGAATAAATAACGCAGCACCACCTGGTCCATATCCCTCGTAAATTGATTCCTCGTAAACCACTCCGGGCAATTCACCGGTTCCACGCTTGATGGCTTTTTCTACATTACTTTGGGGCATATTTGCACCGCGTGCTGAAGCAATTGCGGTTCGCAAACGTGAATTTGCTGCTTCATCACCTCCACCAATCTTTGCGGCGATGGTAATTTCTTTAATAAGACGTGTAAAAATTTTTCCCCGCACAGCATCTGTTTTAGCCTTTTTATGCTTAATTGAACTCCATTTGCTGTGTCCAGACATTAAATCTCCTTAATTTTTCCAAATCCTTAATGTAATATAAAATTTACCCCAGACCAAGTAAAAATTGCTTTGTTACCTGCTGATATAAACTTAATCACAAATCAATTACTTTAGAATCCCGACTTTTATTAAGGTATTTTTTTGTAGATTAATTATGGAGATTTACTTTTTTTTCGATTGTTGTTCGCACAATCCAGGCGTCACTATACCCCAGGCCTACTGCCTTTTTTTGCAGATCTTCAGCATCGCGGCGATGCTCGAAATCACCCACTCGAATTTTATAATATGGAGTTTCAAATTCCAAATAGACATTCGCATCTTCAAATTGAAGCATCGCCTCTCGCTCAATTTCTGAGGCATCTTCCTGATTGGTCATTGATCCGACCTGGATCCTGAAACCAGGTACATTTATAGTTTCTTCTACAGTAGGATTCAGCTTATTTTCCCCGAGATTCAGGTATCGCTCAGCACCAGAGGCTTTTTTTTCTTTACCAAATTTCGGCTCGACAACATATTCAATATCGCCCAAAGTGGCCAGATCAAAATCCTCGACAATGCCGATATCGTTCTTATCTTGTTGTTCATCCTGTTGAACGCTATTTTGGGTAGATGCACATCCCCAAAAAACACAAATAAAAAAGATGAATAAACCTTTCATAACGTTTTCCTAATTTGATTTTAGTTTTTTGATTTCTTCCGTTAATTTCGGTACGATCTCAAAAGCATCGCCAACAATACCATAATCTGCTTTGGAAAATATTGGTGCATCTTTGTCTTTGTTGATCGCTACGATCACTTTTGAAGAAGACATACCCGCCAAATGTTGAATAGCGCCTGAGATACCTACCGCAACATACAAATTTGGTGAAACCGTTTTTCCGGTTTGACCCACTTGTTCTGAATGGGGCCGCCACCCGGCATCGACGACGGCTCGTGAAGATCCCACCGCAGCGCCTAACGCTTTCGCTAACTCTTCAACAAGATGAAAGTTTTCCGGACCTTTGAGACCACGCCCGCCCGAAACGATTACATCAGCTTCAGTTAATTCAACCTTTTCGCCAGCGGCCTGTTTGAATTCTTTGAAGGTAGTCTTAATTTTGCCTGGATCAAAATCTAATTTTTCAACTTCTGCAGCAGTACCAGGACTGGTTTCTCTTGGAGTGAAGATATTTGGACGCAAAGAAGCCAATTGTGGTGAAGCATTAAATCCAACTGTTACAAAAGCTTTACCGGCATAAACCGGCCGTTCGGCTTGGAGTTTGCCATCAACAATATCTACGTCAGTGCAATCGGTGGCTAATCCGACTGATAATTTAGCTGCAATTCTTGGCGCTAAATCCTTTCCGATTGAAGTGGCAGAGAACAACACAATTTCCGGATGCGTGGCTTCAATAGCTGTTAAAACTGCTTGTGTGAAGGCTTCCGGAATATAGTTTGAACAAACTTCATTTTTGGCCGCAAAAACCTTCTTCAACCCATATGCACCCACGCTGGACACATCTTCCGGACTACCAGATCCAATTACTAATCCTATGGAATCGCTCCCCGATTTATTACCTAATTCTACGGCTGCAGTCGCAACCTCAAATGCAGATTTCCGATATTTACCATCACGCTGTTCAAGAATTGCTAGTATTGAGCCTGACATTTAACCTCCAATGATTTTAACAATGAAACACGAAATCCTAATTTCGAAATTCGAGATTAGAAATTTCTTAAATCACTTTTGCTTCTTTATTTAACAACCGCACCAACTCCGGCACCGCTTCAACGCCTTCACCCACAATTTTGCCAGGTGGCCGCTCAGGTGGATAGACCATTTTTTGAGTAATCAGTTTTACTTCCTCTATATCCACAGATTTGGTTTCGATTGGTTTTTTCTTAGCCATCATGATCCCTTTTAAAGATGCATAACGAGGTTCGTTTATACCTTTTTCAACCGTTAGTATCGCGGGCAATTGACACTCGACAACTTCAACTCCACCTTCTACTTCACGATAAGCGGTGACTTTACCCTCTTTAATTTCTGCTTTGGCTACATAAGTCATACATGGCACATCCAACAATGCAGACAATCTTGGACCAACCTGTTCGTTATAATCATCGATGGCTTGTTTTCCCATCAAGATCAGATCATATGGCATGTTCTTAAGCGCATGTGCTAGTGCATACGAAACAGAATGCGAATCCAACGCTGCAACTTCTGCAACAATGTGGATAGCTTTATCCACACCCATGGCCAACACGGAACGAAGTGATGTAGCAGCGCCTTCGGGTCCCAGGCAAAGAGCTGTCACCTCCCCGTCCATTCTTTCCCTGATTTGCAGCGCCTCTTCGATGGCATATTCGTCGAATGGATTCACGATAAATTTCACGCCTGATGTGTCCAGCGTTTTGCCGTCTGCACCTATCTTTACTTTGGTTGTGGAATCCGGTGTTTGTTTAACAAGAACGATAATGTTCACGGTTTAAACTCCCTATAGAATTGGTCATTAGTCATTAGTCATTGTTCATTGTTCATTGTTCATTGTTCATTGTTCATTGTTCATTGTTCATTGTTCAATCGGTAGGAAAATTTATCGGATAAAGAGTTTGAAAGCAAACGTTTTTGGCTTTAGAAAAGGTGTTACAACAAATCAATAAATGATTTATGGTTTAAAATTCAGAAATAACTTGACCTTAAATTCATATCTGCTTATTTTACTTTAAAAATAATGTACCATCAAAATAGCTGGGGTAGTTAATATGGGTAAAAACCGAAGTTGGTTTATTTGTCTTTTTTTTGTTTTTAGCGCTTTGGGGTGTGAGTATTTGCCGTTTAATCGCGAGCCATTAGATGGGCCGTACAGGTACAAAATGGTAGAAAAAATTTCCAAACCCGGAAGAGTTCTATTTGATGATCTAGAAGAGAAGAACCAGTATACGTACTTTCGTTACCAGGTAGATTTAGATGGCGGTTTCACAATTATTACACTTAATAGTGATGATAATACCAATGATCAGAATGATTTTGATGGTGAGATTAGAGCTTTCGAATTTGTGGACTGGAACGAAGACGGAAAAAAAGAAGCACTCGTAGTTTATGAAATAAATGATTCTTGTTTTGCAGCAATATTTGATGAGAATAGAAAAAGATTATTCGAGCATTTTTTATTCTCAGGAAAACCGCGACATGAAGGTAATTCCAAGGTGCACGATTGGTTGGGACAAATAAGCTGGTTAGATGTTGTTGATATAGATGACGATGGCTTAAAAGAACTTGTTGTGTTTGTATCAGAAACCAGCTCAAATGCGCCTCGCGGTGTTTTAGTTTTTGATCTAAAAACTTTGACAAAAAAGTGGCAATACGAAATCGGTCCTCCATTAACTTCTTATCATATTGTAGATGTAGATAAAGATGGAAAATTAGAATTCTTAATGGCCACGTCCGCCCCCGACAATAAAAACACAGCAAATAATACAACAGATTCCCTTTCCTATGTCATTTTAGTTTCTCACGAAGGTAAAGAGATTTGGAAAAAACAATATGGAGAAATATTTTCAGCAACTTATGCTGCTGTCTCAGACATGAACAACGATGGATCGGTTAACATTCTTGTAGTAAAGGGAAGAGACGAGACAGAAAAAAATCCGGATATCCGCCTTGAATATGTAAACCCAAAGACCGGAGAACCACTGGAAAGTAAAAAATTCCCGTTTTATTCAGACATTAATTTTGCGCTTTTGCAGATAAATCAAAGTTTAGACAAAGAAATTCTCATTTCAGACATATCTGGTGATATTCAACTTTTAGATCATCAATTCAATCCAATAATTCAGAAAAAATTTCCAGAAGGAATTGGAGATTTTAAAATAGCCGACGATTTGACAGGAGATGGTTTTGATGAATTTATTCTTAATATTCAAGGACGATTATTTCTCATAGATCACAAACTTCAAATTCTGACTGAAATAAATGGCGACTTATTGGTAATTCCTCAATATCCAAATTATTATCAATTCCCCTACTTGCAACCACGGAAAAATTCCACTCCCTTATTAGCCATTTATAACAAAGAGGATGGATGGACGCATCTTTTGGCACTGGAGCAAAACCCCTATTTTATATTTCAGTTAATTGGACCATGGGTGATTATGGCAGTGATCTTTGGTTTATTTGGTTTCATAATTTCATGGCCGATTAGAGCCAGAAATCGCCTGATTATATTGAAGCGAAGTTTTACAGTTGGACTCGCTTTAAACGACAACCCCAATATTTTTATCAACAGAAAAATGCAGATTGAGCAAGCTAATTCCGCTGCAATTCAGCTTTTACAAATTGAAAATAAACGCTTACCGCTACCAGTTTCTAGAATTCCTGATACTCGTGAAAATATCAAAAAATATTTATTGAATCTGAAATCTAAAAGCCCAATTCGTCAAAGAGAAACAATTTATGAAGATGAAGTAAACACCTCAAAACTTAGTTTTATTGCTGAACCAATCGGGCAACGGGGCCGAAGGTATCCTCATTGGTTAGTCGTTTTCCAACAAAATTCAATGTTTGATTCAAAGGATTCTGCTTGGGCAAAAATGGCGCAACGGTTAGCGCATGATATCAAAAATCCACTAACCAGTATTTTACTCACTCAACAAAGGCTGCAGAAAGAATATAGCAAGGGAAACACAGATACAATAAAAAGATATGACAAATACTCCAACCGCATTATTGAACGTATAGAAGATTTACGCAAACTGAGCCGTAATTTTATGAAATACGTAAATGTGGAAAAAATCAATTCCCAGCCGACAAACATCAATCACTTCCTGGAAAAGATTTTCTCCAACTCAACAATCGATTTACCCAAAGATTTAAAACTGCAAAAAAATCTCGGCGTAGAACTTCCTACTATCCATGTAGACCAGGAGCTCATCCAGTCTGCAATTGAAAACCTGGTCAGCAACGCTATCAATGCCATGCCGAAAGGCGGCACATTAACCATTTCCACCAGCCTTGCTGCAGAATTACAGCCTGGAGGTTCAGAACAACCTCCAAATAATTACCTCATCATTGAAGTGATGGACACTGGCAAAGGGATTTCAGAAGATATGAGAGACAAGTTATTTAAACCTTTCGTCACTGAAACTAAACTAGGAACGGGATTGGGACTTACTATTGTTAAAAAGATTATCGATGACCACAAAGGCCATATTGAAGTGAGCGGTGAAAAAGGGACTGGGACAACGTTTACAATTTATCTCGCCACAAAACCCTCTGACTGAATATTCATTTCTCTATTACGTTTACTAAATCTGACATTCATTTTCATTATTGTTCACTTTATATTACACTAACTCCTGCATTAAAACAAAATTGAATCTTTCAACCGTTTAATAACCTTCTATTTTAAAATGACTTAGTTGGAGTTCTTTAAAAAAACACCATTAAAGGAATGAATTTTGATATTTCTTTTCATCAAAAGTCTAATCTCAAACAATTAAGGAGTATACCATGGTGAAAAGAACCTTCCTATTTTTGTTGATGATTTCATCTGTCATCTTCAAACCAGATTTTATTCTAGCACAAACAAATTTAACCCCCTTTTCTGGTAATCCTGTTTTAGAGCATGAACTCTCAATTACCTGGGAAAATATTGGCGTATTTGATCCATTCGTGCTTTTTGACGGCAATAATTATAGAATGTGGTATACAGGCTGCTGTGGAACTCCAGGTAGCCAAGCAATTGGATATGCAACTTCTCCTGATGGAATTAATTGGACTAAATATTCAGGAAATCCCGTATTGATTGGGATTCCAGGAGAATGGGATTTGCATATAAATAGTGTCTCCGTTGTCTATGTTGGTGGTCAATTTATAATATATTACTCAGGTTCTGTAAACGGTAGTGCGCCAAGCAGGATTGGGCGTGCAACTTCAACTGACGGGATTAATTGGGTGAAGGATCCTGGTAACCCGATTTTTATTAATGGTCCTCCTGCTAGTTGGGACGAAGAACTAGTGAGAAGACCATCAGTTCTTTATGATGGAAATATTTATCATATGTGGTATGAAGGAAAACGATTTGGCGAAGCATTTCGGATCGGTTATACTACTTCAGTTGATGGAATCAATTGGCAAAAAAATGGCAATAATCCAGTAATTGACCTTCTTCCATTCACCGCCTCTGGACCAACAGTTGTATGGGATGGTTCTCAATATGTTATGTTTCTTGTAAGTAATATTTGGTCCCCATTTGGATTGGGTGTGGCATTTTCTGATGATGGTGAGAATTGGCAACTGAACCCTTCTAATCCAGCCTTATTACTTGCTGAGCAACCAACT
The DNA here is from genome assembly GCA_964464595.1 of uncultured Deferribacteres bacterium. GTDB lineage: Bacteria > Zhuqueibacterota > JdFR-76 > JdFR-76 > DREG01 > JADFJB01. The sequence continues at coordinate 2,973 of CAYXGW010000019.1, read as the reverse complement.
GCTTTATTTATTGGTAATAAATACAAAGTTTGGTATCATACTGGTTCGCTAACAATCAATTTAGCAGAAGGACCGATAGATCCATTCATACCATTTTTTCAACAGGCCTCTTTCAATTTACCATTTCGAATGTCTTTAGGTGTTATAAGGTCTGCATATGTACCAGCACAACATTCAATCTATATTTTAGGGGGCTATGAAGATCCCAGTGGTTTTACAGATAAAATAATAAAGGTTGATCTAAATCTTCAACAAACTGATATATTACCTACTCAATTACCGTTTACCCCAATTGAACTTACCAGAGTACAAGTTGCATACAACAGCAACGATGGAAATATTTATTTCTTTAACTCCTTTGATGCTTACATTTTCGATCCACAGACAGAAAACATAAGTCTTGTTGGCTCAAATATTTCTCCAGAACAAGTTATATATGGTATTTCGAAATATGCATCAAATCAGAATGCAATTTATTCATTTGGAAATAGAGGCTCAGGGGGTGGAAATTTTACGCTTAATTATGATCCAGCAAGTAATACTGTAGTTCAATTAACGAATACAATGCAGCCTGGAAATAATACTTCTCCGGCTGCAGCTTATTGTCAGTCTAGAGATGCAATTTACCTATTTGGGGGCAACCATAGCAGTTTTTCATTTGACATAATTCAAAAATTTGACCCTGTCAGCGAGATATTTACAACTTTACCTATTACATTACCTATTATTACAGGAGCACCAGCAGCCGTAAATGTACCTGATGAAAATGCAATTTATATATTTGGCGGGTATGATAACTCCAATAACTTAGCTAATGTATACAAATTCGATTGCACAGAAGAGACACTTCAAGTAATTTCGGACTTACCAATTGCTCTTAATTCGATGGGTGTCGAATATGTACCTTCGGAAAATAGAATTTACGTACTAGGAGGGACAACGGCTAGGACAGGGGGATATAGCCCAGCAACAGATGCTATTTATTATCTTCAATTAGAAGATTCAAACTCACCCCCCATCGCCAACGCCGGCCCGGATACCACAATATGCACATCTTCAAGCAGTACTCAAGTCACCCTCAACTCATCACTCTCATCCGATCCCGACAACGATCCCCTCACCTACACCTGGAGCGAGAACGGGTTTATCATCGCCGGGCCAACGTCCGATCCAATATCCATGGTAGCACTAAGCTTGGGCAGCCACGAAATCGAATTAACTGTGGATGACGGCAACGGCGAAAAGGCAACGGATACTGTTGTAGCCATTATCAATCCAATCCCAACCGTTACCTTTAATCCGATCGGACCTTTCTTTGTCTATGAGCCTTCCATAGATCTCTTTTCTTCGGTTTCTCCTGCTGGCGGCAGCTTCTCCGGGCCAGGAATCACCGGCAATAATTTTGATCCGGCCACAGCAGGTGTTGGCACACATCTGATCACCTATTCCTTCACCGATACCAATGGCTGCAGCGCCAACGCAGAACAGGATATTACCGTAAATTTACCTCTGCTTCCCCATACCTTCACATTTCTGGCAGACAAGAAAATCAAAATCCATGGCCAGACCTCATCCGAAGGTGATATGCACGCGAATGACAAGATCCATTTTCATAAAGGCAAGAAGAACAACTCCAGCACCCATGTTGGCAAACTGACGGCAGTGAAAGACATTAAGATCGATAAGGATAACATCATCGAAGGCGATGCCACGGCTGGCAGGAAAGTCGATTTAAAAGGAAATACTATTGTCACAGGAACAGTAACCGAGAACGCTGCGATTGCCGTTGAAGCGCTGCCTTCATTGTCTTTCAGTGCTGGTGGCGATAAAGTTACTGTGAAAAAGAATGAATCAAAAAGTTTAGCGTCCGGCTCCTATGGCAAGATTAAGGTTAAAAAAAATGGAACGCTTGAATTGTCCTCTGGTGATTATTTCTTCAAAGAATTGGATCTCAAAGAGAACACAACATTGGCCATTGATGTCAGTGCTGGCCCTGTGACGGTCAATACGGTAAAGAAACTGCACTTCCACAAAAACTCTGAAGTGAGTATCCATTCACCCTTTGGCAGCGCCAGCCGCTTTGTCACTTTTAACAGTCTCCATCATGTAGACATACACAAGGGCGCAAAAGTATTGGGTTCGATCATCGCCCCGGATGATAAGGTTCACTTGCACAAGAATGTATCCTTTCAGGGTTCGATCTGCGCCAAGGATATCGATATTGATAAGAACGGAACCTTATTGAGTCATAATTCAAGCGCAACCTTACCTAAGTCCGTAGTTCCAATCTTGGCTTCGGAAATTGAGATAAGTGAAAAGCAAGGAGAAGAATTGGCTTCGGTACCTTCTGAATTTCAACTAAACCAGAATTATCCGAATCCATTCAACCCAACAACCACAATTGCTTTTGCACTTCCGCAATCTGACGCTGTGACACTGAAGATATATAATCTCTCCGGCCAGGTAGTGCGGACACTTGCAAACGGCCAATTCCCGGCAGGCCATCACAGTTTTGTTTGGGATGCAACAAATGATCATGGTTTACGCGTTGCCAGTGGCATGTACCTGTACGTGCTGAAAGCAGGTCAACATATGGATAAGAAGAAGCTGTTGCTGATGAAGTAAGCTGGATGCTGATAAATTGATGGTATGAAATTAAACCTGCCAGGAATGGGAAAACCTGGCAGGTTTTTATTTATTGTGACTCAGGGGTTTTGTTGCAAATATTGGTTTGGTGAGTTTATAGTGTTTGGAATACCTTATGCAATATATTAACTTGGCAGAAATGTATTCGTTGATCCCAATAATTCCAAAATCAAAAAAATGTCATCAAACCAAATTACAAGCCATCCACAACTTATAATCCTCATTGTCGATGACGATGCAAACCTCCGCGAAAGCCTGAAGGATATCTTGATTTTTGAAGGTTTCAATTGTGTACTGGCCAATGACGGCAAAGAAGCATTAGAAATC
>CAYXGW010000018.1:0-64322 GCA_964464595.1 uncultured Deferribacteres bacterium | reverse complement strand
TTGGTATGCTTTCTTAATATCGTTGAAGCCAGTTTCCCAGGCTAGTTGGTTAAGGGTATCAATCCTTTTTTTTGATTTATCCTTTCCAAGTCTGGCAAGTTCTTTTTCGAGTTCGGGGATTTTATTCATAAGTCAGGTACTTCTAATTCGATTTAATAGAATGGTTCTTTGATTGTGTTTGAATTATCTACCAGGTTCAGGATTTCTTCAAGAGAATCTTTAGTAAATTGCATTCTTCGATACATAATCTGAAAAACTGAGATTGCCACCCAGGATGCTTTTCAATTTTTAAGAATCCAACTTAAGTCGGCATATCGAAGGGTGTTCGCTTTTAGTATTAACAATTACTAGGTACTAGCAATTACTACAAAAATAAACACCTAATAATTCCATTGAATCAAGGGTTATCTCTAATGAGAGGGTCCTAAAAAGATCGCATTGATCAAAAGCAAGTTCAGGCCGTCAAAAAATGCGCGATAATTTGGATCCTGGGCAAAAGCAACGACATTACCTTGACCATTACGTTGGTGCATTAAATAAGCCTTATTTGCAATTTGCTTTTTATAATCATCCCAAACAAATCCACTTAACAACACTTTGTCTTCAGGCATGTAAAGGCCAACATTACGACCCTTATCCAGTTTAAGCGGTGTAAATATATTCCGGCCCTCTGTTAGGACATTTGCATCTCCGTCGTAACCAAAGGCAAGCCAATGCTCTTTATCGAGAGAAATGCGAAATATAGCGCCAGCCAAACTGGTTGGCAGCTCTTTTTCAGGTTGGATTTCTTTTTCCACATCAAAAGTCTTGGTTAGATCCGGCTTGTTTTCTTTGTCTTTTTTGTCCGTCTTCTTTTTTTCCGGTTTATCAGGTTTGCCGCCCTTCAGTTCACGATTTGTTGCCAGCAAACCAACTTTTTCACCGGTTAGCCAATAAGTAGCCTGGCCAAAAGTTACCAATGTGCCACCGCTCCTGATCCAATCTTTTATTTTGCGGATACCGCCATCTCCAAGAGCACGGCTATAGCCGCCACGGGCGTTAGGTAGAATTAACACATTAAATTTGGTTAAATCCGCACTACCTAACTGCTCTGTGCGGATGACTGTAACAGGATAGCCGATAACTTGTTCGATAATATACCTGCTCCACCCGGCAGAATAGGATGATGTGGGTGTATTATAAGCCATGGCTATTTTCGGTTTTAATAAATAATTAACCTGACCGCTGCCGAAATTAACACCTTCATCAACCCAGGATGAGTTGGTCGCAAAAATCTCAAGTTTTTCTTCAGCAGCAATTTTTACCAGTTTTTCATATAAATCATCCGGATTGTTTTTGGTTTTGATAATCAGTGATCCGCTTGGATATTTTCTACCTTCCAATGAAAACGGCTTGTCGGATGAGAAGACTCTGATCTTTTCTCGGAAAAGTCTCGCAAGTGCCCTGGCAGCGGAATTCGTTCCCCATTGAATAAGATATGCCAATTTCGCTTTACCATTCACTTTTCCCATTGAAACATCCAGGTTTTCCAATTTTTTAAACGGACCTTTGGAAGTGGCATGGGCCATATAAACTTCAACATCATATAATAATGGAAGCGACCAACCCGTGACATCGTAAATTTGGTTGCCCAATCTTTTTTTCTGCCGCCTGATTTGTTCCCGGATGAATTTATCATCCATGGAAACTTGCTTAATAAGCAAGGTTTTGGCCATGCGCTTTGCCGGTTGACTTAACGAGACCAGGTAGGAACCTGCGGGAAAAGTCTTCGATTGAACACCGCCATCATAATAATCTTCCACTTTGCTATTGCTGAATGATTCTGTTGCCTGTTGTACCTCAACTCCTTGTGAGAGTAACAAGCTTGCCAGTTTAGCGGCGCGGTCAGGATTATTTTCCGGGCTAATAATAAATTCTTTAACCTTTTCGCGACCACCCTCCACAATTGCTGACCGGCGATATTCATAAAAGTATTTCAGGAGATCCTGTCTATTATTTGCCGAAGTTTCGGCAGTTGATAAAGAGGAAATAAAATGGTGCTGCACGGTTTCACGATAATGCATGACTGTTTCATCGCTACGTTTTACCACGAGACCTCGCGTAGAAGCTTGCTCATAAGTCATCCCGATAGATCCATGAAACATCGGCCAGCCTTCGCCATAACCGGGATAGAATGAATCGAAAACTTCCCGGGTAAAATAGTCGAATTTCATTTTGTCAAACCATTTGGCATTGTTCCTGCCATATTTCATTAGCCATTCACGTTGGGCAGGAGGGAATTCCGGGTTTAATGGATCCGCCGGTGGCGCAAAATAGTACGTCGAGTTGGAGCCCATTTCATGTAAATCCACAACCACCTGCGGGAACCAATCTAAAAAGAGTGCGATTTTACCCCGGGTTTCCGGCTGGGTTAGTGCAAACCAGTCCCGGTTCATATCGAAAAGATAGTGGTTGGTCCGACCACCAGGCCATACTTCACGATGCTCGGCGGCCTGCTGGTTCTCGTCAGTCCAACGACCCCGCGTTTGGCGAAAATAGTTGATGAAACGGTCGCGGCCATCCGGATTTTGCATAGGATCGATGAGAACCACACTATTTTGCAAGACAGTTTGGGCCAGCGTATCATTAACTGCGGCGGCCAGGTGATAAGCGGTTAGCAATCCAGCGTCAGTGCTCGAAATCTCATTACCATGTACACCATATGCAAGCCATGTAATCGCAGGTAAAGAAGTGATTAATTGATTCGCTTCTCCATCGTTTAGGGTTTGTGGATTAGCAAGTTTTTTCATCCCAGCTTTGATTTCATCGATTCTTGCCATGTTGTCTTGTGAGGCGACGATGAGATAGTAAAGTGTTCGTCCTTCCCAGGTTTTTCCATATTCAACCACTTCCACGTTTGGTGAAGCCTCTGCCAATGCCTTTATGTATTGCTGCACCTCATGGTGCATGGTTACCTTCTCACCCCATTTATGACCCACAACTTGCTGCAAAGTTGGGATATTTGGATTATAGTTTGCATTCGGGTAGAATTCGAAATCTTGTGAGTACCCTTTACCTGGAAATAAAATCATGGATAGAATAATCGTCAGTAACAATCTTAAACGCATGAACAACTCCTTTCTTTGTTGGAATAAAATGTGCACCTGTTTTGAATGAAATATGATTGAGATGAACTAACGGGATTACATATCAATTAATTAGATAAATAAGAAAGGTTTTAGCAAGGAATATTTTATATGATTTGCAAAATCAGAAAGATAAAACCAGAGAACATGACTTAATAAACCTGTAGAACTGAGGAAAGACAATCCAAAAAATCAAGATTTCTGACAATATATGCAACACTCATCGCCTAAAATTCATGTTTGGTAATTTGAAATTTGGTATTTGTGATTTATTTGTTATTTGTAATTTGCTTTTTAAGCATCCAGCCTCCAGTCCTCTTCCCATGGCACAATTCTTGATACATTAACGATTTATCAGCCATCTATTTACACCATGGAAGGTTTTTCATACTACCAAAAGCGATATAAGTGTCTCATATTGAGACATATATCGCATGTTGATACAATAAAAAGGATTTTATCGTATTAAAAACAAAACTAACCTTTATGTTTGGTTGCTTACTCCCGCCCAAACAAATACCACCCAAAAAATAAGCCATTATTATTATAATGAAAAAAATAAAGACCCCTTTTATAATCCATACAATTCAAAGGAGTTAACCTGATGCGTACAATTTTGAGAAGTTTAATTACATTGGCTTTCATCCTGTTTGCAATGCAAACCGTATGGTCCAACAATGTAGTGGTTAGCAACATTTCATTAACCGGGCAAGATGCAGCCAACAATTTCACTTTTGTGCAGTTTAATATCACCTGGGAGAACTCCTGGCGGGAGGCTGGCAACTACGACGCCTCCTGGGTGTTTGTAAAGTTCTCTGTGGACGGCGGTGCCACCTGGAGCCATGCTACGCTGGCAACTTCCGGGCATAGTGCTCCCGGTGGTTCCACTATAGATACGCCGGCTGACGGGAAGGGTGTATTCATCTTCCGTGATGCCGTTGGCTCCGGCACCAACACCTGGAACGGCGTACAGTTAAAATGGGACTATGGTGCAGACGACGTTTCCGATAACGCCACAGTCCTGGTGAAGGTAATTGCCATAGAGATGGTTTACATACCCCAGGCTGCATTCTATGTGGGTTCCGGCGGTTCCGAGAAAGGACATTTTTTTGAAGGTGGCGGGGGAAATAATCCATTTCAAATCACTTCCGAAGCAGCAATAACAGTTGGCAACGCAGCCGGCCAACTTTTTTATGCGTCTGGGTTTTTTGGAGATCAAGCAGGTCCTATTCCTGCTGCTTTCCCAAAAGGTTTCAACACGTTTTACATGATGAAGTATGAGATCACCCAGGAGCAATATAAAGATTTTCTCAATTGCCTAACCTTCGATCAGCAAAATACGCGGACAGTCTCATCACCGGATGCTGCTATAGGCACGGACGCTTTTGATGATGTACATCGCCACAGCATCGAAATTCAGATACCCGGGGTGGCAGCCACGATCCCTGCGGTCTATGCCAACAATCTGGATGACGATTTCTCCTTTAACGAGTCTGTGGATGGCCAGAATCTTGCCGCCAATTCAATAACCTGGATGGGTGGCAGTGCTTATGCGGACTGGGCGGCATTAAGACCGATGACTGAACTGGAGTTTGAAAAAGCTTGCCGCGGCAACCAGACCCCGGTGGCGAATGAATTTGCCTGGGGCACCGAGGGAATTGCTGGCTCTGCCTATACCATAGCAAACCCTGGTGCGGCCAATGAAGATATTGCCACAAATTTTTCAACGGCTCTTGGTGTGGGCAACGCTTATTACTCTACGACGAATTTCGGCTCTGAACAAGGCCCTATTCGGGTAGGGATATTCGCCGGTAATATAAATAATACTGCCGACCAGCGGGTGCGTTCGGGAGCAGGCTTTTATGGCGTAATGGAGCTGACTGGCAACCTGGCTGAGAGGCCGGTCACGATAGGTAATGCGACAGGAAGGAGTTTTACAGGTACAATTGGAGATGGAACTTTGTCAACAAGTGGCAATGCCACAAACGGCGACTGGCCGGGTTTCAGCAGTGGAGAAGTGACCGGTGCGTTAGGCTCGGGTTTTCGGGGTGGTGGGTGGCCCCTTGTCAGCAACGACGTGCGTGTCTCGTTGCGCTCGAATGCTGCGTTCACAGATATAACTGGGGAAGTCTTCTACGGTTTCCGTTGTGTTCGGCAAGTGCCATCCAATTGACAATAACAAAAAAGGCACAAAGGATCAAAGGCACATAGGCACAAAGTTATCATTTTACAAAATGAAAAAAGACGATGGATAATGGGCAACAGACATTAAATCGAGGACAGGAGAAAAATTACTTGGTTAATTTTTGGAGTGCATCAACAGTGTTGATGCACAAATAAAGCGGAAAATCAGAAAAAAGAAAAAAATAATAAGTAGTCCTGTAATGACTGGATGAATGAAAATAAGCATATGGGACTAAAAATAACCGCCGAGGCACAGAGAACACAACAAACTCAATTCAAAGGAGTTGATATGGTTCGATTTACAGTGAGAAGTATAATGACATTGGCTTTCATCCTGCTTGTAATGCAAACGGCTTGGTCCAACAATGTGGTGGTCAGCAACACTTCATTAATTGGGCAAGATGCGGTCAACAATTTCACTTTTGTACAGTTTAATATCACCTGGGAGAATTCCTGGCGGGACGCAGGTAATCACGATGCCTCCTGGGTGTTTGTAAAGTTTTCTGTGGACGGTGGCGCCACCTGGAACCATGCCACTCTGGCCATTTCCGGGCATATGGGACCCGGCGGTTCTACCATCGATACGCCGAATGACGGCAAAGGCGTATTTATCTTCCGTGATGCTGTTGGCTCCGGAACCATCACCTTGAACGGCGTGCAGCTCAAATGGGACTACGGCACAGACGGTGTCTCTGATGACGCCACAGTACAGGTGAAGGTGATAGCCATAGAGATGGTCTATATACCCGAGGCTACATTCTCTGTAGGATCCGGCGGTACGGAAGACGGACATTTTTTTGAGGGTGGGGGAAATAATCCGTTTCAAATCAGTTCTGAAGCGGAATTACCAGTTGGTAATGCAGCAGGCCAACTTTTTTATGTTCCGTCTACGTCTGGAAACTCTGGCGATGCCGCAGGACCTATTCCATCCACTTTTCCGAAAGGTTTCAACGCATTCTACATGATGAAATATGAAATTACTCAGGAGCAGTATAAAGATTTTCTTAATTGCCTGACCTTCGATCAGCAAAACACCCGTACGCAAACATCGCCGGATGACCCGGCTGGTACGGCCGCTTTATTCGACACGAATCTCGATCGCAACGGCATCGATATTCAAACGCCTGGTACAGCCTCGACAACTCCGGCAGTCTATGCTAATAACCTGGATGATGATACAAACTTTAACGAGGCTAATGACGGCCAGAATATCGCCTGTGGCTTATTGAGCTGGTTGGACGGGTCTGCCTACGCGGATTGGGCGGGTTTGCGGCCGATGACTGAGTTGGAATTTGAAAAAGCCTGTCGCGGCGACCAAACGCCTGTAGTCGATGAGTTTGCCTGGGGTACCGCAAACATTGCAAGTTCTGCCTATACCCTGGCAAACCCTGGCGCTGCAAACGAAAATATTAACACTAATTACGCAACTTCTGCTGGGGTAGGGAATGCATCTTACAATACAACCGATGGCGATATAGACGGCCCTCTTCGTGTCGGGATCTTTGCCGGCAATGCTGAGAATACCATCGACCGGCGGGTACGTTCCGGCGCCGGCTTTTACGGTAATATGGAGATGAGTGGCAACGTGTTTGAACAATTGGTAACAATAGGCAATGCCGCTGGCAGGGGATTTTTGGGAACCCTTGGGGACGGTTCGTTGTCGGTAGCCGGAAACGCGACCAACGGTGATTGGCCGGGATTCATCGCCGGCGAAGTGACCGGCGGAGCAGGCTCGGGTATTCGGGGTGGCGGTTGGTTCGATATCATTAGTTTGTTACGTGTCTCGGATCGACGCGATGCTGCATTGAATAATGCTCCCAATCGGGACAGTGCTTTCGGTTTTCGTTGTGTACGACAAGCGCCATCCAATTGATAATATGCTGAGAGAAAAAAGGCACAGGTAGTTATAAGAATTTGAAACGGCAAACATGATATGCGAGAGAGTGAATTGCAGATAATGGCAGAAACCATTAAGTAAGGAGAATGTAGCAATGAAGTTTAAATGGATTTTTTTCATAGCAGGTTTATTGGTGTATTATCCATTCTTTAGTCTAAAGGCACAAAATCAAAAATACGTTGGCGGAACGGGTGATGGTTATGCAAAGCTGCATTCAACAAGCATATTATTAAATGATGTCAGGTACCAGGGAGGCGATGGCGATGGGTATTCGAAGGTGCAGTCCGGGGATTTGCCTTTATCACCGCCATGCATTTTAGCACCGGCAACTGACCAAAATCAAATTGGTACACAACACACCGTTACTGTAACCGTGAACGAAAATGGCAACCTTGTTTCCGGAGTAGATGTGACCTTTACTGTTTTCAAAGGACCGAACAACGGCCAAACCGGGGCAGGCAGTAGTCCGACCGACGGTAGCGGACAAGCCACATTTACCTATGCAAGCAATAGCACCGCCGGTACAGATTCGATTGTAGCCAGCGGCTCGGTTAACGGTGTTCCGTTTGAGTGTTTTGCGGAAAAGAAATGGGTGGAGGCCGTAAATATAAACGATAAAATTGGCGTTGGATTCCAACTTGCGTTTTTTAACACTATGACGAATCAATTCCAGTTTGAAGTGAAGATCATCAATAATTCTGCAATGACGCTGTTTGCACCATTGTTTGTGCAGTTTGTAACTATTGAAACAGATCCGGTGGATCTAAACCCGCCTGTGACAATAGCTAATTCGGATCGCGGCGGCAATGCAATTGGTGCGGTTTTCGATTACAGCGATTTGTTGGGTGGCGACGGTCAGCTCGATCCGGGTGAGATGACCACGTTTAAAGTGTGGATATTCGACGATCCGGGCTTGTTTAACTTCTTCATATTTGCAAATGTGTTCGCATTTCCAGGAGGTCCTGCTCCATTTGCCAAAACAAATAGCACAACTGGGCCTATTCGGATAAGTGCAGATATAAAGAACCATCGCCTTGAAATTATTACAGGTACTACTGATGCGGAAGAGCCTGTCCCGTTAGAAATTCCGACCGAATTTGCATTGCAACAAAATTATCCAAATCCGTTTAATCCTGAAACCACGATCAGATACGAGTTACCGGAGCCAACAGAAGTTGTGATGATTGTCTATAATTTGCGCGGCCAATTAGTACGTAAGTTGGTGAACCAGAAAATGGAACCTGGCTTTCATGAAATTGTCTGGGATGCCCGGGATGATGCAGGCAGAAGCGTGCCAAGTGGGGTGTACCTGTATCGCATCCAGGCGGGTGTGTTTACGGAAGTGCGGAAGCTGATGTTGTTAAGGTAGTAAAGTGACAAAGTGGCAAAGTGACAAAGTAACAAAGTGAAAAAAAAGAAAAGATAATAACAAAAATGCCCGTGTGTCATTGTAAGAGAAAAACGACGTTGCGATCTCATTCATTTTCGCTGGAAATTGCTTCTGCCACTATGGCGAGATCGCAATTACACTAAATTTTTTAAGTAGGGTGAAAATCAAGAAGTAAAAAATAATAACCATTATTTTGAATGAGGAAATATACTAAAACTAAAATTCAGAGAAAAGTAAAAAAACGGACTAAAATCGTTCTGGGAATTAATACAACTTTTACTCAAACTTCCACAACGCCAAAGCATCTTTACCCTTTATTAATATTTGATTTTTCAAAAGTACAGGATGGGCAAATGTTGATTGATCAGCAACAGAGAAATTTCTTAAAGGCTTATACTTGCCGGAATCTTTCCTGGCAATGGTTAAGTTACCATCAAAATTAAGCAGGATTAAAAACTCACCCGCAGAAAGTACTGAAGCGCTAATACCCAGACGACCTTCGCTGGTCCATAATGTTTTACCGGTTTTTGCATCCATACAGAAGTATTGGCCTTTCCGTTTTGAAGAGAATCCAAATAATTTTCCATCATCAAGAATGGGTGTGCTCATGTACATCGGTAAATTTGTATTATGCCAGATTTGCCTGGTTTCCCAATGGTCGCTAGAAATAATTGGTTTAATTGCCATTGTGCCCTGCCTTACTCCGGACAAAATTATGGAATCCCGGTATGGTGTTGGAGTAACAATATTTTCGTTCCAATCATCTGCAAATGGTAGTCGCCAAAGCAATTCACCAGTTTCAAAATCAACTCCGACAGCCGCACCATCAGTCATTGTGACAACCTGACGAACACCTTCGAATTCAGCTATGATTGGAGAAGCATATCCTGGTCCATCGCCTTGCCATCGCCAAATTTCAATTCCATTATCGATGTCTAAGGCCATCAAAGCACCTCCCCGGTCGTCTCCAACATGTACGATCAGTTTATTGTCTTCGATCAGCGGTGACAAACCTGCACCACAAAATAATTTCGATGTATCCAACTCTTTTGAAAAATCCCTTCGCCAAATAAGTTTCCCGTTATTTTGATCATAACAAGATAGGATTTCGCTCATTCCGTAGGTATACAATCGATCTAAATGTAGTAATGGTGTAGAATTTGGGCCTTTCCCGTGTCTTATAGCGTATGGATTTTGTTTGAAGGGTGCAGGATATTGATCTCGCCAAACTTGTTTTCCAGAATCTAATTTATAAACAGAAACGACTTCTTCGTCGGCTTCTCTTGTATGTAGAAAGATTTTTTTATTGCTGACTACTGGCGACGAGTAACCTGAGCCGATGGGTATTTGCCATACTTTAGATAAACTGTCCGGAATTGATGTTGGGGTTAAATGATGGGGTGAGATTCCATCACGGTTGGGTCCACGCCATTGTGGCCAATCTTGTGCGAAGACACCTTGAATTTGACAAAAAAATAGACTCAACGAAAAAGTTAAAGCCATAGTGAACTTCTCAGTAATTTTCATAAACAGTACCTTATATTTGATCTTTCCCTAAGAAATGAAAATGAAGCTTAGGTTTTTTGAATTCTTAGATAATTCCATACCTGCCAAACCAACGGAATAATAATTTTATAAGATAAAAATTTGACATTTTATATCATACATTATAAGATTGTAAATTGTTGCATACATCATTTTTTAGAAACCAATTGTCTTTGTAATGTTATGAAAGGTTCAATGATGAAAAAGATCGTTAGATCAGAACAAGAATGGAAAGAACAATTAACTCCACAGCAGTTTGAAGTTACCAGGAAAAAAGGAACGGAACCGCCTTATTCGGGTGAATACAATAATAGTAAAGAAGAAGGAATTTTTAAATGTGTTTGCTGTGGAAATGAATTATTCAGCTCAAAAACCAAATTTGAGTCAGGCTCTGGTTGGCCAAGTTTTTACCAACCCATTTCAGATGAAAATGTGAAGGTTGAATTTGATACCAGCCATGGTATGCGCAGAACAGAAGTGCTTTGCAGCCGATGTGATGCGCATCTTGGGCATGTGTTTGATGATGGGCCTGCGCCAACTAATAAGCGATATTGCATGAATTCATTGTCATTAAACCTGGAGAAGAAAGAATAACCAAGATTTTGCTATAAAAAGTAAAGTTCTAATTATTGTTTTACTTCAAATAGCACCCCAAAGGGCTATCTAATTTGTTTCGACCAATTGGATATCAGATGAATGAACAGATTGGGATAATTGAGAAGGTTGGTAAACCGAAACCGTCAATTCTTGATCTTGACGGTGCAAAACATCTCTGAGCTTTAAGATATAAAATTCGTTTAGCAATATACCTTTATTGAGAATGATCCGGTCTTTATTACCCGGCCAGCAAACAGGTTTGGCAACCACTTGCAATGGTTGCAATTCATTTAACGATTTCTGTTCAATAGGTGATAATTGTTCGATCACTTCAAGTTTGAAGCTAATATCCTGGCCTTCGAAATAAAACTCTTTGGCATTTTCTTTTTCGTAAGAATTTGAAGGAAAATTAACTATAGTCATTGCTTTCGGAATGAAAGGTGTTAATATCTGAATGCCATTCTGATTAAAAACTGTTTTGCAATTTGCCAGTGTCATATTGAGAACTTCAATCATAATGTCTAAAATCTTTTCTTCAGAAAACTTCGTATCTTTTACTATTTTCGTATACAGAGCTTTAGCGGATGCTTCACTTATTTCGATTTTTAGATCTATCGATGTTGAATTTTGCACTTCGTATAAACTTGTCCATGCAACAAAATGAGGTATCAATCCATTTTGAACAGTTGCTTCATTGTGCACTTTGAGAGATTTTACACCCATTTCGTCCAAAGTATTCATTAGAATATGATCCATTCCACAGTTATTCGGGAGTGAACGAGTTTTGGGTTTGCTTTGATTTCTTAGGGCCTGTCCCAGCAGTTGATTTCGTCTCACCATTTCTTCTAAATTTTGGATTCGTTGGATTAGCTGAGATTGTATCTCAAGGGAACGTTCGCCTACTTTCAACCTGGCTATCAATTCAATCCTATTGAATGGTTTAGTAATATAATCATCTGCGCCGGCTTTTAATCCGATTATTACATCATTTTTTTCAGTTTTAGCAGTCAACAAAATAATATAAGTACGAATATGTTCATTGGTTGCTCTAAGTTTTTGACATAATTCTACACCGCTAATTCCAGGCATCATCCAATCAAGTATCACGAGTTTGGGAGAATCTTCCTGCTGCAATATCTCCCAGGCCTGGTTTCCGTTGATAGCTAGAACGACATCATATCCAACTTTATTTAAAATAATCTTTAGAAATTGGCCGGTATTCGGATCATCTTCTGCGATTAAGATTTTCATCTACATAAGCTTTCATTATTAGGGATTTTTTGCGAGTAATTTAATAGTCCTTTTGATCATGGAATATAATTAATCATTTATAAATCGGTTGATTTGTTGAAAAGTGTTATAAGTTATTGATATAATTTGTATAATAAATTTGAAATCGAATTAAATTATTATCCTATTGCATAATTATTGAGATTATCATTTTGTAAAATTGCAAATTCCTAAATACATTTTAAATTTACCTATTGATTAAAAACCTTGATTTTTTCTCCGGCGGGTTTATTTTACTATTAGAACCATGTCCGTATATTTTTAATATTAACCTACTTTTTACTTTAATGATTGATGATTGTTTAGGAGATATTATCATGAAAACCCTTATTAGATTCATCCCCAAAGTGTACCTCTTCATATTAATCTCATTTTTATTCTCAATTGGAACTGTCCTGACTTCTCCAAAACTAAGCCATGCAGATGATTCTAAATCTGACCTCAATGCAACTGTTAAACCTGAATTTTTCCAGGGATTAAAATATAGGATGATTGGCCCTCACCGGGGCGGTCGCGTTACCGCGGTGACAGGCGTTCCCGGAGATCCCACAATTCTCTATTTTGGCGGAACCGGCGGTGGTGTTTGGAGAACTACCACATATGGACGAAATTATGAAAATGTATCAGATGGCTATTTCTCTGTTGGTTCTATAGGAGCCATTGGAGCAGCAATTTCAAACCCGGATGTTTTATACGTAGGGACAGGATCAGCTTGTATTCGTAGTAATGTCTCTACAGGTCGGGGAGTTTATAAATCTGAAGATGGCGCAAAAACATGGACGTTTGCCGGGTTGCCTGAAGCTGGTCAAATTGGCAAGCTAGTAATTGATCCAAATGATCCAAATTTAGTTTATATCGCTGCATTAGGCCATGCTTTTGGACCTAATCCGGAGAGAGGTGTTTATCGTACCAAAGATGGCGGGACAAATTGGGAACGAGTTTTGTTTATTTCGGATAGCACAGGCGCTGTAGATTTGTCTATGAATCCAAGTAATCCTCTCGAAATCTATGCTGCAATGTGGCGTGCAGAGCGAAAACCCTGGACCATAATCAGTGGCGCTTTGGAAGGCGGACTTTACAAAACGACTGATGGTGGAGACACCTGGCAAAAACTTACAACCGGATTGCCCGTTGGATTAATCGGGAAAATTGCTGTGTCCGTTTCACCTGCAAACCCACAAACAGTCTATGCCCTGGTTGAAGCGCCTGATGAAAAAAGTGGGTTGTATCGTTCGGATGATGCCGGTTTAAGTTTCCAGTTTATTAATCACCAAAAAAATTTAACATACCGTCCTTTTTATTATACGCATATTACTGCAGATCCCAATGATGTAAATATTGTTTATGTTAACAATGAAGGATTCTTCAAATCAGTCGATGGCGGAAAGAAGTTTAACCGTGTTCGTACGCCGCATGGAGACAACCACGATATGTGGATTCATCCTGGGGACTCTAATTTTCTTTTTCAGGCTAATGATGGCGGTGTGAATGTTAGTTTCGATGGTGGGAACACATGGTCTGAGCAATATAACCAGGCTACGGCAGAACTATACCATGTTGTTGTGGATAACCAGTTCCCCTATTGGGTTTATGGCGAACAGCAGGACAATAGTACGATTATGGTGCCAAGCGTTCCGCCAACCTCAGGCCGTCCGATTTCGCCTAAGCAATTCTGGCGCGCAGTTGCTGGTTGTGAGACTGGCCCGCTGGCAATTCATCCGTTGGATCCAAACATCATCTATGGTGGTTGCAAAGGGCGATTCAGTCGTTATAATCACGCAACCGGGCAAGAAATGCAGTACTGGGTCTATCCATATTTTAATTATGGTCATGCTGCCAGGGAAATGCCTTTTCGATTTCAACGGACTTCACCCATTGAACTTTCACCCCATAATCCGCAAGTGATTTATCATACTTCACAATATGTTCATAAAACCAAGGACGAAGGCAAAACCTGGGAGATCATCAGTCCCGATCTTACTGCCAATGACCCAACAAAACAAGTCTATTCGGGAGGGCCAATCACACGTGATATTACCGGGGAGGAAATTTACAGCTCGATTTATGCTTTTAGAGAATCACTATTCGAAGAAGGAGTACTTTGGGCCGGATCGAATGATGGTTTAATTCACATATCCCGTGATGGAGGAAAAAACTGGAAGAATATTACGCCCAAAGGCCTGCTTCCGGGCGGCAGGGTACAAACTATTGATCCATCTCCTCATGAGCCAGGAAGAGCGTTGGTTGCCGTCTATCGTTATATGTTAGATGACTGGTCTCCTTACATTTATCTTACCGACAACTACGGCGAAGATTGGCAACTGTTAACAGATGGACAAAATGGAATCCCTGAAAATGCTCCAACAAGGGTGGTGCGAGAAGATCCAAATCGGAAGGGCTTATTGTATGTTGGTACTGAATTTGGTATGTTCGTATCTTTTGACAATGGCGGGCACTGGCAGTCGTTTCAACTTAACCTTCCAGCCACACCCATTACAGATATCAAAGTTCATAATAAAGACCTGGTACTTTCGACCATGGGCAGATCGTTTTGGATTATGGATAATTTGAGCCCGTTGCATCAAATTGATGGCAAATTGGCAGAAGCCAAAGCATACCTTTTTAAGCCGCGAGATACGTATCGAACACGATGGTCGACTAGAAGGGGAGGGGATGACGGAGCATCTCCCGAATATCCTCCAAACGGCGCCATGATTGATTACTATTTGGCCGAAAAGGCAAATGAAGGGATCATACTTGAAGTCCTGGATGTTAATAACAATATCATACAAACCTATTCAAGTCCGGTTGAAAGAGCCACTCGAACGGATCCGGGGGAAGTTGAAATGCCAACAAATATAAGATTTGGAAGCTCAACCAGGCTTTCCAATAAACCGGGAATGCATCGTTTTATCTGGAACATTCGTTATCCTGGCCCGGTGTCATTACAGAGAAATCAATTTGGTAACCAAGGACCATTAGCAGTTCCCGGTAGTTACCGAGTTCGATTGCGAGTGGGGGATTGGAGTCAAGAACAGAATCTAAAAGTCATGATGGATCCGAGAGTGAAAAAAGACAATGTTACAATAGCTGATCTGCAAGAGCAGTTTAATTTAAATATCCGCATCCGGGATAGTATTTCCCAAACAAATAAAAGTGTGCGTAAAATCCGCACTGTCAGAAGTCAGTTGGACAGCATAAAAAATAAATCTAAAAAAGAAAGTCCACTGGCCGTTAAATTGGGTGCAACTTCTGACAGGCTAACGGCAATTGAAGAAGAGCTGGTACAAACAAAAGAAGGTAAAGTTGGCGCCCAGCTCAAACCAAAGCTGTATAGACAATTAACCTATCTAAATGGCATGACAAGACGTGCGGACCAAAAGCCGGGCAGAGATGCTTTTTTACGGCTTGAAGATATCGAAAAAAACTTAAAAGGACATTTATCAGAATTACAACTCATTCTAAGTGATGGCATTGCGGAGCTTAATAAACTTTTAAGGAGATCGGGCAAAGAAACAATTGATGTGGATGGGGACTAATTGTTGCGGATAAAAACAACCCTAAAAAAATAACAAAATAAATTTAATGAATTGAAATCTTCAATTGTGATATTACATTAAAACTCGAAAGAATCAAGAAACCTCGTTTAATTTAAACAGTGAGGAGAGCGCATGAATAATAGACATTTTCAATCGATCATCCTTATTGCTTCATTTTATTCCGTTTTAGCTTACCCTCTGACAGTAAGTGGGCAAAAATTACCGAGAACATGGGAAGCACGCTACCTGGAAAATATATTCCTCGATTCGGAAGATATTTCTGTTTCAACAAACAGGTTTAAACAAGAGGTTCCCACACTATATCAAGAATCAAAGTTAAATCGTCGCATTTTAAAACGTTTATTTATAGACATAATCGATATTTTGAATGAAAACGAATATCAATTGTGGTGGCAATTATCCAGTAATTTGGAAAAAATGCAATTCATTTCATCTTTTTGGCAACGGCGCGATCCAACCAGATCGACTCTATCCAATGAGCGACTTTTTGAGCATTACCAACGGTTATCGATTGCTCGTAAAAATTATGGTAATTCTTCTCATCGAACTTATGATCATCGGGGCAGCATATTCGTCCGTTATGGCGAAGCGGATGAAATATTTAATGAAACCCAAATGTCAACAAGTAGTGCCCGTACACAATCGCAAACATTTGATACCGGATTCCGGCCTTCGGTTGAAACCTGGTTTTATAATTCTTTTAAACCTGCCGTTGCATTTGACTTTTTTGAAGATGTAAATGGGTATATTCTCTTTAACCAAATTGATTTTGGTTTACAAACTCTTACAGATGATGGTGAAAAGATCAACAAACAAAGAGCATATGTTGAAATTGTTAAAAGACGGAAATTACTCTCACCATCTTATCAGGCGGCTGATTTTGAATTCAGGACTCTAAAGAGGTTTGGTAATTGGTCACAAGAAGATGGTTTTAGACAAATGGCCTTCTTAGTTGGAGTGGAATCGTTTAAGAATCAACAGAAAAAAGAAGAGTTAAAACACGTGGTTAGCAGAATTTTATCGGATTTACTTTTTGTGCAACATATTATGTATTTTGAGAATGATAATAACACAGGAACTTATGTAGTCAATTATGGGCTGGAACAAAAAGCTGTTGATTCTTATCTTGAGCTAACCAATCAAAATGTGTTAATGAGTACTTTGGTAGCAACTTCAAAAAAAATGAATGTTGCAAAAAAAAGTTCTGTTGTTCCAATAAATTTTTCAAATTTAAGATCTGAGAGTACTTATGGAGTTTTCGATTTTGAGTTGAGCAAAGGTAACTATTATTTTTTCTCAGAGGCAATTAACAGTCCAACCCAGCAGCATGGTCAGCAAGAATTTCTTTTTAGTAAGAATAAGAAAGATCAAAGACTTAAAGTCAGTTCTATAATGCTGGCAGAAAATATTCTTCCGGAGGCGGATTCAGCATCAACTCCAACTTACAAACGCATTCTACGTTCGTCTCTGGCAATTGAGCCGACGCCATTTAGAAAGTTCTCATTAAGCGATCCGGTGTTTATTTATTTTGAAATTTATGGCCTCAAGAAAGACAACTCGGGTTCTACTGATTTTCAGATTGAATACAAAGTAAAGGAAGCTAAAAAAGGAGGAATAGCAGGTTTCTTTAAAAAAGGTGGTAAAAGTACTACTATCTCGAATCGGCAATATGGCTCTACCTCAACAGATTTCTCATATTCACAGCTCGACCTTGGAAAGATTGGCAAAGGAAATTTCGAATTAACCGTTCGTATCCGGGATAGGGTGGCCGGGAAATCTAAGGATGCAAGAGTATCGTTCCGTCTGGAGTAAAGATAAAGGCCTAGAATTTATTTATATCAAATTCAAGTAGGTTCGATTTCACAGGTTATGAAGATGGCATTGTTTCGTTAGAGAATGACTATCAACCGTGTTGAAGGAGTCCAAGCTGTAAGAATCATGCTGTAAGAACGTTCAGCTTCGAGCCATCGTACGATAAGGTGAGATTAAATTGTGCGATTAGGTATTTAAAAAAACAAAGCATAGCTAAAAAATAATTAAGAGTTAGACGATGTTAATATTATTAATTGTCACGTTTCTTTTATGGGTATTGTTTATGTCCTTACAAGAAAGAAGTCTGTTTTCAGATAGACCTTATCCACCAACTAAGCCTTGGAACGTCTGGTTCAAATTGAACCCTAAGATGCCAAACGACTTCTGGCATTGGATGAAGCAATATAGATTGTTTTTTGGAAAGGTGAATGCTATTATTCTTGGGTTTATAATCGGACGGCAATACTCTTGGTGGTGGTGGGCCGTAGCTGTTTGGATTATTCTAATGTTTTTGTATTTGTTGTATTATCAGAAACTTTTGAGGTCGTGGAAGAAAGCTGGTAATCCAAATTGATGTCTTGGGCTGAGAAATACGGATACTTTCGGAATACAATTATCAAATAGGTTCTTATTTGGTTATATGGGATGGGATAGATAATAGTGGTAACCTGGCATCTAATGGCCTTTATTTATATCGAACTCAGGTAGGCTCGTTTTCACAAGTTATGAAGATGGAATTGCTTCGTTAGAGAATTTTCAGAAAAATATTTTAATGATCCAAAGAATACAAGATCTTCATGATCGGCCTGGAGGTTGGGATAGTCGTGGGATTTATTCTGGCTATGGTTCGGGGATTTTATGAGGTGCCGGTGTGATGAGTAAATAATTTAAAAAGGCTCCTGCCATGCAATTATCCATTTCCTGATAGGTCTATCAGGGTTTTCCCCCTATAAATTTCAGTGTTTCCCCGAGGTTTTTTGATTGCATTAGACTAACAGGGTTTTCCTCTAATAATTATCAGGGTTTCCCCTATGTTTTTTGATTGCATTAAGTTTTATCTTTATGTGAGTTGCGATACGCTTATGAGTGTGCTTATTCTTTCTCAAAATCACGCGGGGTGTGGTGTTGCCGGGAATAGTTAGCAACCCAAAATAACTTAGGGTGGATTCTCTGTTCACCCTACACCCAGCAACACAGCCCTGCGTTTATGTTTGGGAGGCGTTATGCCTCTCTCAGAAAGGAGGTTGATATGTTAACCAAAATTGTGAAGTGGAGCGAAATATGGCATTTTAATTATATTAATGTCGGTGGATTAATAGGTGTTATCTAAAAATTAATCTAATAGGAATGTAACAGAACACAAGTACTTTTAAAAATTGCAACTAATAAGGCTCCTGCCATGCCAGCCATGCCATGCATTCTCCCCTGAACCTGGGTGGCGAGGCTGGCAGGGGCCGTTAATTGGAAACATACTTATAATATTTGAAGAACTTTTGGTAATGAGCATATTCTACAAAACCAAAAAAGATGGCACAAAACCCTGGTATTATGAATAAACTTAATAGCGCCCAGAAATCCGACATAACAGACAAATGCTATTCCACCAACCGATTATATTTTTTCAGAACTTCCTTTAATCGATCATGGGGTAATGCATAAACCGTATTTCCATTTATTCCGGTCATAGTTTCAGCTGCAACCAGGCAATTTAAAATGGCTTCTTCAACTGCTTGTATCGTTGCTCCAAACAATGATGAAATTCGGTCGTTCGGTAACATATCGATATTTTGAACATCACTGCGTTGTGCAGCTCCCATGTTTGCGGTTGAAAAAGCAATGAAAATATCTCCCGATGTGTTGCCACCCTGGCCGCCAACTTTGCCAATTCCAATTGGTACTCGGCGAGCCAAACGCTTTAATTGATGCGGCAGTAATGGCGCGTCTGTAGAGACGACAACTATGATGGATCCGGTTCCCGGGGCCATGTAAACTCGCCGCGGAAATCGCTAATCTCTTTGCCAACCGGAACGCCGGCAACCGTAAAAGTGTTTCTGCCACCATGATTTGCTTGTACTAATACCCCAACTGTATACCCGCCTTGTCGTTGAGATAAAACCCGGGAGGATGTACCTATTCCGCCTTTAAAACCATGGCATACCATCCCGGTTCCTCCACCAACATTGCCTTCGGCAACCGGTCCGCTTTTTGCATTATTTAAAGCAGTGAAAACATGTTCTGATTTCACATGAAAACCGTTAATGTCATTTAAACCACCATCGTAGGTTTCTGCTACAACCGGTAATGCCCAAAAGATATCGGAGAATATTGGGTCGCTTATTTTATTTTTATGCTGCCAGCTTATCACGGCATCCCGGACCACCCCGACGCTATGAGTATTGGTTATCATGATAGGTCCTTCAAGAAAACCTGATTCCTCAACCCAGGTGGTACCGGTCATTTCGCCATTGCCATTGAGGGAGTACCATCCGGCAAAAACCGGATCCCATTTTTTACCCCTTGGAAGAATTGCAGTTACCCCGGTTCTGACCGGCCCTTTACCAACAATTAGTTTGCCTTCCCCTGAAATCAATGTGACATGCCCGACTACGATTCCTGCAACATCAGTTATTGCATTGAGTTTGCCCGGATTGCCGTCTAATGGTATGCCCAAGTCTCTTGCCCTGGGTTTATCATTTCCGGAAACACAAGTCGCTGTCAGCATGCAGAGCAAAGCAAAACCAAATATTAAATGTGAAAATCTATTTGTAACCTCTTTTTGAATGACTTTCATATGCAGCACACCTATTTGGAATTTTTTATTTTTTATCAAGCTTTTGCGGAAGCAAGAAGTATTTCAGCCAGGTCATCCAGTTCTTGTTTCGTATTAAAAATATTTGGTGAAATGCGTAGCGTGTTCAAACCTTGCGAGGAAAATGGCCTGACAATGATGCCGTGGTTTTTAAACAGTTCCCGGGCTAGTTCTGAACTTTTCTTGTTGATTACTTCTACAGCATAAATGGATGAAGATAATTCCCGGTTTCTTGGCGAGCGCCATTGCAACTTGGGATGATTATCAATGACCTTTACAAAATAGTCCCACAGCTTTTCATACTTCTCCAATTTAGCTTTCATTCCTAATTTCTGTTGGAAATCCAAAGCATCACCAAGTGTAAGAACTTCGGCAAGATTTCTGGTACCATAGTCTTCAAAAATGCGCACGGTTCCTTTCCAGCGATTTTGCCCCCAGGTCACCCACATCGGTTTTACCAGTTGCTGTTGCTCCTTTTTCATAAAAAGCATACCGGTACCCTTTGGAGATTGGACCCACTTGTGAGGACTGCAAGCATAAAAATCAACATCCATATCCCGTATATCTGTTTGAACCATCCCGACAGATTGAGCGCCATCTACGGCGATAAACTCCACACCTCTGCTTCGAGCCAGGGCAGTTAGCTCTAGTACCGGATGGTTTAACCCAATAATATTGTCTATGTGTGGGAAAACCAGCACCCTGGTTCGATTTGTGATGTTTCGGTCGTACAAATCAAGGATATCTTGTTTTGATAGTCCTGATGAAGACGTAACTGGAAAATCGAATTTTTTAACCTGGAATCCTTTATCCTTGGCTTGGTGAAACCAGCAGACACTGGCGCCTGCATGGTTCATTGAACTGAAAACAACCTCGTCGCCCTTGCCAAGTGGAAGCCCATTTGCTAATATATTGAATCCCTCGGTAGTATTGTGGGTTAAAGCGACTTCATCTGATGAGCAATTTAGAATTTGAGCAGCTTTTTTTCGGGTCTCTTCGCGAGGGACTTCCCAGGCACCACTCCACATGTATAGCCATGGATTGGATTCGCAAAGTTCCAGGTATTTTTGCCGGGCTTTTTGCAATTCACTTGGAATTGTACCTATGGATGCATGATTAAAATATCGTACATCAGGACTCAATAGGTAGGCTGAACGAAGATCGGTAAAGTCTTCATTAATTTTCGAATTTAAATTGTCAATGTTAGCTGCAAATGTTTGCTTTATTTGTGATATTTGATTTGTAATTAAAATTCCTGCAGCCCCGATCGTACTTCCTTTTAAAAAGTTTCTCCTGTTCATTATAACTCCAGTAAATTTTTTACTCGGTTTCCTGGTCTATTATTTCCTTTAGCAGTTCGATATGTGCAGGCCTGGTGCCACAACATCCACCAACAACTGTAGCGCCCGCATCCAGCCATTTTGAGACATGACTAGCATACTGTTTTGGATTCAGGTCATATCGCAAAGGTAAAAATCCGTCGGTTTTTCTACCCCCATTTAGCATCCAATCGGGAGAAATCGGTTTAAAGATATTGGCATAACCACCGCACCACCTGGATTCCAAAGATGTTAAATCAGGAATGGCTTTTGTTATGCTCTCCGGCGCCGAGCAATTGACAAGATAACCGGAAACAGGCAGATCCTGCAACGCTTCTGCCGCTGCATGAATCGTCTCTCCACTGCGTAAATTGCCGGACATGTCTTCATGCAAAGTCCAGGATACCCAAACAGGTTTTCCTGTACTGCATGCAGCTTCTGCTGAAGCTCGAGCTTCAATAGCTGAAGAGATAGTTTCACATAAGAACAAATCCACAAAAGGGGCCATTAATACTGCCTGTTCCTGGTAAACAAGGGTTATTTCGTCCGGATCGCCAACCAGATCAGGTCGAAAACTTCCTCGCAATGGCGCCAAAGAACCTGCTATCAGAACTTGTTTTCCGGTTGATGCTATAGCTTGCTGTGCCAATTTGCAGGCTAATTGAATCAATTCCTCAAACAAGGATTCAATTCCAATTCTAGCTAAATCTGCACGTTTGACACCATAGGTATTGGTTGTTATGATATCGGCCCCGGCAAAAATGTAGTCGATGTGGATCTGACGAACCACTTCCGGTGCCACCAGCAATGCGTTGGCAGACCAGATAGTTTTTGGCACTTCAACACCACGAAATCTAAGCTCACGCCCAACACCGCCATCTAGCAAAATGGTACGATTGGGAAGGATTGGTTGTGGTATAGATTTCTTCATTTTCTATTTTCTAGTCTTAAAAACACAGAAAAAAGTTGATTTGTTCAGATGGTTCAATTGAGACTATTCATTTTACGAAATATTTAATGCAATAATCAAGATGAAAATTAAAAAAATGGAAATTTTTGGGTCAATTACTTTGTAGATGAAATGGGGAAGCTTAACCCTGTATACCAATTTCTTCCAGGTGCCGGCTCAAAAAACCGATTTCCGAAAGCATTGGGTACGATGGAATCATTATATTTATTATCAAAGATATTATTGATCCCAAAAAATAAATGAACTGAAAAATCGTGTAATTTTCGTTGCAGCCCAAATTTAGCATCAACTAAAAAATAGGATGGATTTACAAAAGATTGTTTTGATAAATCGCTGCCAACAGGTGCTCCATTCAAGTCATTTGTAAAGAAACTGTCATTCCATTTAAGATTTATTTCTGAGTAAAATCCGGAATCATGTTCATAATTGAATCCGGCAAAAATTCGGTGTGGCGAGATGCCTGGGACCTTATTGTCAGACAATTGTAAATTATCAGGAGAAGATTCTATAACAAAGTCTTTAAAAATAAAATTCATGTAAGAATAGGATAAAATGATTTTTAGCCCGGTGATTACCGCCCATGTAGATTTTAATTCAAATCCTTTGTTTGTTGCTTTACCAGCATTACGGAAGAAAATTTCTTCACTCGCAGTATCTTGAACCTGGAATGGAATGAGCATATTGGTAATTTGTAGTGTGTACAATGCCAAATCGTAGTTGATTTTGTGATCAGTCCAAACACCTTTTATACCAACTTCAAAGCTGCTGATATCTTCCGGCTCCAATGAAGGATTAAATCCTCCTGCACCGGATGGTCGATTACTCAATTCCGTGGTTGTAGGAGTTTGAAAAGCGGTTGAATAATTTATATAAAAACTGGCCAAAGGATCAAAGCGGTAGGTGAATCCGATCATTGGACTGATTTGATCCATTTTTCTTTCACCGGAATTATCGACATTGTCTTCAAGGAACTTATCTTTAACTTTAAATTTGTAATAATCGTAACGTGTTCCAAAGGTAAAAAATAAATTTTGCCGGAAAACAAATTCTAAATTAACAAACGGTCCAATACCAAGGA
This sequence comes from uncultured Deferribacteres bacterium, assembly GCA_964464595.1. Lineage (GTDB taxonomy): Bacteria > Zhuqueibacterota > JdFR-76 > JdFR-76 > DREG01 > JADFJB01. The sequence continues at coordinate 40,746 of CAYXGW010000018.1, read as the reverse complement.
CATCCTCTTTTTGTTCGAGTAACCTGGATCCGAAACGAATCTGATTAAAAATTTTATTTTCTTCTAATGATTGATAAAGATTATCAGGTAAACCTAAATTATTAAACTCGGAGCGATCATCGCTTTGGCTTTCAAAATCAGCGCCGCCTGTCAATCTGATAGTAGCTCCATTTATATGCAAGCTCTTGCTGAAGATCCCACGTAACCCACTAGCATGACGTGAAAGATCGATAATTCTACCTGGGATAGGGTTGAAAAGCGATCGTGACAATCCATATATTGTTAGTTTGAATTTTTCCTGTTTTTTGCCATAAAGCAATGAAACACCAGCCTGAATTTGACGAATTTCCTTTCCAGCTCCCTGGTTTTTGACAAATGTTCTTGCTTGTTGAGGGGTTGATTCCGATGCAGATTTTGATAATGAACTTGGATTTAACAGATATGGAGAATCATAATAATTGAAAACTGTTTTAAAACGAAAATGTTTCGATACACTATGATGACCAACAATGTTGACTGAATTCATTTTCGAAGAAGAATGTTCACGAAAACCATCTAATTTAAGATTGTAATAATTGATCAGGAAATTATGGCGCTTAAAATTCAAAGAAGTTTTTGCTTGCAATTTTCGTAAACCATAAGAGCCAAAAGTGAGTTTGGGCGTGAATAACAATTTTTGTTCAGATGTAAATTCGGTTTGGAAAATTAGCACTCCACCTGAAGCATTTCCATATAGTGCGGAATTCGGTCCGCGTAATACTTCAAGAGACCCAATTGAGCTGATGTCCAGGTTGTTTAATTGTGATTGCCCATCCGGCATAGTCAGTGGGATGTCATCCAGAATAATCTTAATACCGCGAACGCCAAATGAAGCGCGGCTACCAATTCCCCGGATGGAAATACGGTCGCCCTGAGATAAATTATTTCGATTATTGACAATGATTCCAGGAACTTCACGCAATGATTCTTCCAAAGAAAGCTGCAATTTTCCACGTTGAATGCTTTCTTTGGAGAGAACATCAATTGCATATGGGACTTCATAAATCGGACGCGAAGTACGAACGGCAGTCACAATTACCGGTTTGAGTTTATATTCACTCTCATCCTTCCTGAGCGAGTCTTGCTGAGTTTGGGCGAGTAATCCTGAAATAAGAAAAATATTAATTAAAATCGAATATTTCAAAATCGAATACAATCGACCAATTCGGAAAGGTTTATTCTTAATTGCATTAAGAAAATTATTTTTAAAAATTAGTTCAGTTTCCACAGGGTCAATGGATTTTGTCTCTAAATAAAATATCATTATCAATTATAAGTGGGTGAGCCCGTTTGAGAGTCTGCAATTGTATATTCTCTAATAGGTTCCAGCTTTTCATGCGGTTGGAATAAAGGAATATATTCCACAAAAAGTAAAGACTTATGAATTTTCATGTTATCCTTTAATTGGGTTGATTTTAATATTTTAATGGGAAAAATATTTAAAGTCAAGTTAGAATGTAAGAAGTTCTCTAGTTATAGTAAGGAATAAATTCCCACGACAGAATTTCTTTCGAATGAAGTATCACCTTGAGAGGATCATTCTAAAACACGCATAATCTTTCATTTGTTGATTACAAATCGCCCTGCTTGTCTGTTACCGTTATTTGTTTCTACGGAAAAAATATATAATGGATCATCATAACAATGTGTAATCATTCTTCAAAGTGTATGACAGGATGAAGAATATTACAAAATAGTATGTATAGTAAACCCCTGCAAATAGCGCGGCTTCTTTGAATGAAAATGTATTGTTTCCGATTCCAAAAAGGGCTAAAAAAATGGCTCCATTCTTTCAAAAAAAGATGGAGCCATTTGAGAGTAAAGATACTTAAATCTAAAAGCCCAATAATATGGAGAACCTTACCAAGTCATCAAAGTTTTTCATTTTGGTCCAGGATACATCGAATTGGCCATTTATTCCGCTTACATCGAGATTAATGCCTGCGCCAAAGGATAATGATTCGGCAAAACCGGTTCCATCTTCAACCTTGTTTCCGTCATCATCCAATATGTCATTATTTTCTTCGTCGAGTTTAAAGCCAGTGCGAAGGAAAACCAGGTCATGATAAGCGTATTCGAGGCCAATGCTTTGGTACCTGAGGTTATCGTTGGGTTGATTCAACTGGCCTGATAACCACAATTTACTGTCATCGGAATACATCAAATCGACTGCCAAACCAAACCTGAAAGTTAATGGCATAGGAAAGGATTGGCTTTCGAAGCCCACTTCACTTTCACTGCCGAAAGTAATATCAGGTCCAAAATTTGAAATTGACATACCCAAACGTGCATGTCTATAGCCAGCAAAGTACATGGTGCCAATATCAAATGCAACCGTTCGTGAATCGAAACCAGCCAAATCCTGGGCAATAAATTTTGCAGTGCCACCCAAGCTAAATTTATCCGTTAAGCTTTTTGAATAGCTTAGCCCGATGGCAATTTCACTGGCGCTAAAGTTCTCACCTGTAGGCCCCTGGAAAGCTACCGTCACCGGAATGTCTCCGGTGGTTAAAGCGATGAAACTTAGGGCGAATGTTCCTATGGAATTTGTAGGCAATATAAAACTACCAAAATAATGCGCCAAACCTGCTGGTAAGTTAGTATGATTGAAAAAGGCTTGCCTATTCTCAATTAAAGCTAAAACACCAGGATTATAGAAAGCGCCGCTGGCATCATCTACAAGAGCAACAAATGTTTCACCCATACCGGTTGCCCTGGCGCTTACTCCAAGCTGCAGAAATTGAGCTGCTGCAGTTCCAGCCCTGGATGCACCACCCAAAACTGTTACAGCTTGATTTTCTTGAGCCAAAAGTGAGAATGGAAAAAATGAAACCAGCAACACCAGGGCTAAGAAAACTCGAATTGATTTTTTTATTGTTTTCATAGAGGACTCCCTACCTTATCGATAGTTAAAAGTTTTTTATTCATTAATCTCTTATGATTTACTATTTTATAATAACAAACCTGCCGACTTTTTGATCTCCATTATCAGATTCGACGGAAAAGAGGTAAATGCCGCTGGCAATCGGTCTGGTGTTTCTTGAAAGCATGTCCCACCGAGCTCTGGACGATACAGGATCATTATGGAAGATGGTATCGACCAAATCGCCATCCACGGTAAATATTCGAATGGTGCTTGGTGACGGGACATTGACAAAATCGATAATGCGGAAGTTTTCGATTGCAACATTATCAGGTAGTTGGAAATCCTCAAAACCGGAACGTTCTATATAGGGATTAGGCTCAGTCCAGATATCTTGATCACCAAAACCTCCTGAAGTCTCTGCTTCTGGTGATGCGGCTATTCTAACTCCATTTATCAAAGGACTAGAGGCTAAGGTTTCGATTCCAAATGAGGGGGCGCCGCGATCAAAGGAAACCACTGCATAAGTGTATTCCAAGCCATTTGGAACGTGGTCAACATAAGTGAAAGATAAACCAGTATTGCGGCCTACTTCATTATCCGGTAAATCATATTCTGCCAATATTTCGAAGGTTCCTAAAATAGCGGTTGCACTTCTTAGTACGCGGAATCCTTCGAAGTCCTTACTTTCATCTTCGGTGGTATTCGGATCATCTGAAACAAATGGATCCTTAAAGTTCAATGGCAAATTAGGATCGCTTGCATCGTAGCCCGGGCTTGAGGGATCTGCTGCTGACCAATCCAGGGTTATGGTGCGGTCGCCAGAGGTAATCTGGAGTGGTGGTGATGGCGGAGGAGGTGGACCTTTAAAATCAGGAATCCCGTCTCCGGTATCGATAACGCCGTCACCGTCCACATCGTCGCCGGCAAAGCCGTCTCCGTCGGTGTCGATGCCAGGATTATCAAACATAATTCCAGCCATAAAAGCATTGCGGCCTAAATCAATAAAAGATTCCGGGTCGAATTGGCCTAATGCTTGTGATATGGCAGCATCACCTTCACCACCAATAACAGCGTAAGTGAATAAAACAGAATCACCAGGGGCAAAGATCTTGACTGTCTGACCATTCATTGGATCGCCCGGGTCTGATATGGTTTCTTCCGTAGATCCAAGAGGCCCAAATGAAATTAAAAACCTTGAATTATCATTGGGATCGGAGCCAGCCGGAATATTTGGATTAAACTCCAGCGTCTCGGGATTAAATTGAGGTTCATCAAATGATCCATTACTCATGAGGATGTATTTATCCTTGTCAAGTTCCGGGCTGCCAAGTATATCATTTTCACCTATTACATTGGTATAGACGTTTTTCGTTATTGGTCCCCAGTCGTTTTTTGAGTTGATGTCACTTTCACTCGTCCACCAGTTATAAGAAACCCGGCCATCTGCTTCTGTTGGCCGTAAAATCCGGACTCCGACAACACCGGGCATGCAGCCATCATCTCCATCAGGCTCCACAACCCAGGAAGTATTTACTTTGTCACCGGTGGAATTAAATTCCATAAATCCGGCGGCGTCATCATTTTGGCCGCCATCAGGAGGATTTGGAATGTTATTGCTAAGGCATGTCATATCGTTGTCAGCAAAAAATCCAACATAAAAATCCCTGATACGGTTATTACCGACATTTATTATTATCAAGTCGAAAAAGACAATATCCTCGGCAAAAGACAGGGAAAACTGGTAACTTTTTTCGATTACTTCCAAACCGAGTGCACGTTGGTGTTTAGAGGGTGGGTATGAGAAATCGTTTGCAAGTAAAAAAGTATCTGAATAAACTGCTATAAAGTCTTCTCCCGAGACTGCATCCGGATGGAAGAATTCACTACTTGGAATATTAGAGCGAACTTCAATTGCCGAGCGACTATCCTCATAATGAGGAAAGGTCTCAGCTCGATCCCAACCGCTCCATGCTGCAGTACCTTCGGAGACCAATGTATCCAGATCACCGGGGTCATTTAAATCGGGACCGCTGGTTGCATCGGAGGGTACAATACCGGCGAGCCACAATCCGCCGCGATTGATATACCGCGCTTCCCGGCCTACCAGTTCGGTACCGGGCCAGATCACACCAGGTTGTCTACCACCAACACCAAACTGACCAAAATTGGTGACGGCAATCCATATTTTGCCATTTCTATGCTGTTTTGAATCGGCAAAGTAATTTCCACCTTGCGCGAACAGGTTTCCGCTGGATAAGAAAAATATCATCAAGAGGAAACCTATACCGCATCCTGTCAATTTCGTTTTCATGATTGCTCCTTCATATTAAAGTCTGGTTTCTTACAATATGCTTATGAAATTAGAACCGCAAGCCAAATCCAAATAGAATTTGCCTGGGCGGGCCTAATTGATCCGGTTGCAGATCCTCAGGAGTACCGTCTCCCTCAGTATTACCGTTCGGAAAGGTTCTGATTTCTACAACTTCTGTAATGGGATCTTCAATCTCGCAAACGATACAATTGTGATCTGCATCGCCACGTAAGAAGAGAACATTTCTCCTATTAAACAGGTTGTTGACATCCAAATAGAATGTTGCAAAAATATCAGACATAAGTTTGAAGTCCTTCCGAAAGCGAAAATCAAGCTCGCTGAAATAGGGCAGCCGCTCGGCATTGCGGATTCTATTATTCTCGACATCACTATCAACTGTAAAAGGCTGACCACTGCCGTAGCGCCAAAATAAAGTCAATGAAGCACGATCGATCGTAGTGCCAAACAGGTCAATACCTTGGCCGGCTGGTAATTCAAGGCGGATATTGGCATTAATGGTATGACGTTGATCCCAGTCCGAATTTACTTCATTTAAGTTTGTGAAGGCATCGACTGTGAAGGATGTGCGAACCGTGTTTGCTCGTGAAGTTGCCCACATGAGAGTATAATTTAGATTGGCGGAATAATAATTGCTAAATCGTTTTACGAGATCAAATTCGAATCCGCGGTCCTGGCCATAGTCTTTGTTCACTAAAATGCGATACGGAGCCGCTACCGGACCAAAGATTTCTGTGTTGATCTGGTTGCGGATATCTTTATAAAATCCGGTTACGCCAATTTTGAGATCATCTGTTAGTTGGTGATCGAAACCGATTTCATAAGAAATGGTTTCTTCTGCCTCCAGGTCGGGATTACCAAAAGTGTTTAGCTGGTTCTGGAATACACGAAAAAAGTTTTGCCGGCGATACAATTCACTCAAGGTAGGTATTTGTATGAAGCGGCCATAGAAGAAGTATAACCTGCTGCGATCTGTGATTGGATGTGACAAACCAAGCCGGGGTGAAAAGTAATTTTTAGGGTTAACGGGCTCTCTTTCAGAATCTTCGGTTCTAAAGGCTTCACCGATTTCAAATACCTGGGCGCCTGGATCAAAGCGATCGAATCGAAAGCCGATATTGGCAATTAATGATTCGAATTCGATTTTATCCTGAATATAAGCAGCGCCTGTATTGGGGTAGCGAGTATAGAAATCCCGCAATGAACCGGAGGTAATATATGGGCCATCGTCCGGAGGAGTAATATAGCGAGCTGTTATTTTATTACTGGCATCGTTAATTTGCTGCTGCTGCAATTCACTATATTCCCAATTAAAACCAATTTTAACTTCATTGTGCCTGTTTAGCTGGGTAAGGTAATCGACTTTTAAAGAATATTTTCGGGTATCATGTTGTGACCAATCGTTTCCATACCCAACATCAAGAAAACCAGTACGGGGGTCGAATCGCCCTAATCTTTCATCTGCAGTGTCACTATTTCTTGGATCATCAGAGTTAGGGTCATCGGGATCCGCCAATTCATTAGGATTTGAACTGTTGCCTGTGCCATAATTTGCTGTCAGTCCGTCTCCTTCACGATTGTTCATTGCATCGGGCAGTAATCTGATGCCATTTCTTATACCCGGGTAGGTTACTCTAAAATTGTCGAATAAGCCAATCTTTACTTGATAAAATGACGAAGGGCTGAGAGTATGGTTCCAACTAAAAACGGTATTGGAAGATCTGCCCTCCGTTTGATTCGTGCGTTCCTGGTGCCATTTCCAGGCGTTGTGGTTGTAGCTATCCCGCCAGAACTGCGAGCCGTTAAAACTAAGGATGGTATTAATCTGGTTATTCACCCGGTAACTTAACCGGGCGCTGTAGGTTAAATCATTCCTGAATCTTCCACCCCAATCGATACCGAGGAAATTTTGTTGGAATGGATGATCTACCTGCCTGGGATTTGCAAAGGTGGTGTTTACATTAAATTCACCAGGTTCTTCAACGAGGCCTTCTTCAAAGGTAAATATTTCATCGAATGTAGTTAGTTTAGCGCCTTGATCTTCGTTAGGGAGGTAGCCATCCGTCATAGAAGCCGTTCCTGAGATAAAAAAGTTCACCTTACCTTGCAGGCCGGTAAAACCCAATGCCGGCAAAATACTATTGGTGATTGGCTCCGGACCGCCCAAATTGAATTCTGTACGATCCGAGTTAAACGAATTGCTGCGAATGCCAGGCCCTGTTCCCGTAAAATAATCCGTAGATAACACATCCAGTTGATCTTCAGCGCTGAGCCCGGAGAGTATATCTGACGGGAATCTGCCGCTGCCAATAACATGGTCGGTAAAATGTGCAATTCTACCGCTTATTTTTGGACCGCCGCCCCTGGTAATAATGTTTACCACTCCTGATTGTGTATTGCCATATTCGGCCTGGAAACCACCGGTTAAAAGCTCGATTTCCTGCACAGCATATTTGCCTATACTGATAACCTCACTGTTAAAAAGGACGTCGTTGACAGACATTCCGTCTACAAGATATACTACCTCACCGGTACGACCGCCGCGAGCATGAATTTCTTCACCCTCGCCCACGATGCCAGGCATCAATGTTATGGCGTCGGTGACGGTTGAGACATTGGGAAGATCTTCGATTTCTTCCGCAGTTACTCGAGTAGAAGAAGAAGTCATGTCTTTTATAACGAGGGGGCGTTCGGCGACGATCGTCACGGCTTCACCTTCTATTGTTGTGATTTCAAGGTTAAAATTTACAGTAGTCGTTCTATCCGCCGAAACTCGCACATTGGTTGTCAGAATTCGTTTGTAACCAATCACACTGGCAACTATAGTATACGTGCCCGGCCGGACCTTTAAAATAGTATAATAACCGTTCAGATCTGACGAAGCGCCTATAGTTGTACCTTCGATAATGATGTTAGCGCCAGGTAACGGGTCGCCTGTTTGTGCATCAACAACCCGTCCGGCAATTTTACCTGTTTCACCGAAATTGGAGGCTTGGACAAAGCCGATACTAAAAACAACGGTAAAACAGAGTAAAAACCCGCTAACTTTAAATAGTGGTTTAAGTTTCATAGCAAGGTCTCCTTTTTTTAGTGACGTATTTATTGTCCCATTTCTCTCATAATTTCTTGTGCCAAAGCCGTTGTATTGCGCAGGCTGGATTTTACATCGGCAGTTACAAATAACGGAAAAGTCATAAAAACCACTTCTGTAGCTGTGCCACCTGTGGGGAAGCGCAACGCAACATCACCTATAACATCTTGCAGACCACCCAAACCCTGGTATATAATTTCTGCACCTGGGCCGGCAGCAATATTATCAACATCTGCATTTCCGATGTCTGGGACGTCAATCGTGATCCGAGGGAAATTGTCCGGATCACCTAAAACATTGTCTGCAAAACTAAATTTCAAGTCAAGATTACTCAAACTTCCTGCACGACTCCAGGAGCTTGATGTATCAATGTGCAAATATACGAATTCAAATTCAGTGATACCAGGTGGATTACTGTGGTCATTGTCAGGCCCAGCCGGGAAACGTATATCTTCCAAAATACCCTCACCCATGGCCCAAAGTTTTCCACCTCCATCTATAAATTCAGAAAGCGGAACTGCAGCTTCCGGATAGTCATCACCAACGTCATCCCAAAGTGTAGAATTAGTTGCGCTATATACAATGGCTACTTCATATGGGGTTATATCTCCGGTAGTTGGGACTCCCAGTACAGATACATCCCAGGTTGCGAATGCAAATCCTTCGAGGATTGTAGCATAAAAATCATCTTCACCTACTTCATCAACAGCGCTGGCTTGAGGTTTGTCATCCACAATGACAATAGTTGCAGCCTTAACTTCATAACTAATGGTTGTTGTTGAAACCGCACCATCATTATCTTGTGCTTCCAATGTAAAAGTATAAGGCTCCATCCGGGGTGCCGGAACAACGAATCCGGCTGTTGTTCCCAAAGTATATTCTGTAAAAGCCTCGGAATCGGCGATACGCCATCGATATCCGGTAATTGTACCGAATTTATCCTGGTCTGTTCCGCTCCATCGAAATTTTGCGGATTGACCCGGGGCATATGCCGGTGTTACACCACTGCCTCCTGATGAAGCGCTGCCCCGGGCGCCGGTAATGAGGGCTTGTGGTGGTCCTGCATTGGCGCCAACGTTGAATGTCCTGGAGGCTGTTACTGTCTCACCTCCACCGGTTGCAGTAACTGTAAATGTATAACTACCCGAGGGCTGCCCATTATACGTTTTTGATATTTCGTTTGTAGAAACCGGTGATGCATCAACTCCAGTGAGTTGGATCTGGAAACTTACACTCGCGCCACCTCCCCGTGCCCGCCACTCGAAAGTGAAACGCGAATTGTTTAATATAGTGCCACCTTCCGATGGACCTGCAATTATTTCAACCACTAAAGGCTGGTCAAAAGCTATTATTGTAGCATCGTCTTTAGCACATGATACCAACAGCAGTGGAAGAAATAAAATAAGCAGCAGAACTTTCAAATTTTTTATTGTCATTTCTAGCCCTCCTAATCGGCTAATTTTATACATTATTTTCAATTCGATTTTCCCAAATATTTTACATTTCGCCAAAACGAGTACCTAAAACAAAATCACCCAGCTTAACGATACCGGTGGATGTTTGATCCAGATACCATAGTGCAATGCCCATCCACAGGCCATAGTTTCCCTTTTCTCCTAAAACTTCGGTGGCAATACGGTTTCTGTTCTGATTCCCATCGAAAGTATTTGCGAGTAAAACCCTAAACGACCGTGGGCTAGTATTTGTTGTAATTTCCCAGCTTCTGCTTGTGACGCCAGCAATTACAGGAATTAAATCATCACCGATAATAAATGCATAGGCATCACTGATATTACCGCCGGCATCAGCCGGTTGATAACCCTCAAGGCTTGCGAAATTGCTGCCAAATCCGTTGAATATGGAAGGGGTGCCAAGAACATCTTTCAGCACTTGATGAAAATCGGTAGTGCTATAGCCAGTAATCATTAAATTCCCACCAGCCTGGAAATATGCAGCGAGTAGTGGAGAGATATTATCTACGGCATATCCGCCATCGGTCATGATTACTACACTGGAAAATTTGGCCAGGTCAGCGGGGCCAGGTAACAATGTCGAATTTATTGCACCTTCGAAACGACTACTACCTCCAGACGCATTCGTAACATCCCATACGCTCACTTTTGTAAAGTTTTTGAAAAAGCCATCCAGTGCTTGTTGTACTTGCTCTTGCTGCGTGTTATAGCTCGGGAAATCGTCACAACAAAAGTTAACATCATCTATGAATAATATTCCCTCGGTGGGTGCAAAAAGAGCTACATCGAACGTAACCTCTAATACATCCGATATGTTACCTCCGGTATCAACAGCTTTGAGCCTGAATGTGTGGGAACCCGCGTCCTGTGGTTCGATAGGTACACTTGTGGAATTGGTTGAGGTAAAAGTTACCGGATCGTCTATAGAATACTCGTAATGGTCTACAGTGCCAAAATAGTAGGATGTAAATGCTGTCCACGCAAATGGGATATTTGCGCCGGTAAACCACCCGCCTCCAGGTGGAGGGCCATCAGCTTGTGTCAATATTGGCTTAAAGCCTGACGATACGAAAAAGCTGACGGTTGCCGGGGTTGCATCTTCAGCGCCATAGTTGTCTACACTTCGCACAGAAATTGCATGTGTTCCAAGCGCTAAAAGATTTCCCAATGCACTATTGAATTCAATGACTGCCTTGTCGTCATCATCCGCAGCCACAGTGGTTTCGGCGCCACTATCAAGCGAATAAATAAAACTAACCACATCACCGTTTTCATCTGCTCCGGTAACATCGAATTTTACAGCATTGCCTGTAGTCGAACCATTTGAAGGTCCGGACACAATCGATGTAGTTGGCAGTTTATTCGCTAATAACTCAGCAAGGCTCAACTTGGCTACCGCTGGTGTAGGATCTTCCGTACCCTCGTTGTCTTTGGATTTGACTTCCACAATGTGTTCTTCTGTGGATGAATTAAACGTAACAGTACCGGAAAATGATTTTTTTATTGTCCAAGTGGAATAAGCCCCGCCATCTATGCGAACAGCAAAACTGTCCACTGATCCATCCAGGTCAGTCCCGGTATATTCAACAGAAAAAGAAAAGTCCCCTAAATTAGTCACAGCCCCAGTTGAGTCCGTTTCCAACCCCAATTTTTTCAATATTTTTGACGTGATTGATGTTTCCGGAGCTTGATTCACTTCTTTCGCATCAAACTTTGTCGGTCCTTTACCCTTTTCACAGCTCCAAAGAAATAATAAACTTAGAACCAGGAGCAATGGGAAACCCTTCTTACCATTATGCAAGATTTCTTTGAGCATCTGTAGCCCTCCTCAAGGTTAGAGAATTATGGATTATGATTTATTTTAGTTAAGTACTTTTTAGAAATTGTATTTTACTGGGTAGAAATTCGAAAAAACAGCTACAAGAACAACCAATACATAAAACTAATAATACTTGGAAAGGATAAATATCTGTTGAGTTGGAACAGAAGCTATTGAAATACGATTTTATGTTTTGAAGAATGATAATTGAATCACAGGATTTGTAGCAATTTTTTTTGAATGATTACCTCGGACTTTCTTTCAATTAATTGGTTAATATAGTAAATAATTTGAACATGATTGTCAAGATAAATATTTCAATTAATAGATATTATTATTAATATATCTAACAAAGCACGTCATATCTTACAATAGTAACTTCTTTAAAAACATAATTTAAGCGGGTAAATTTTACTACGATTCTGTATTTTGTATTGTTCCAAATTTTTTTGATCTTGAAATTATATTTGTTTCTTTCATTGCATTCTCATTCAAAAAATATTACAATTAGGGTCTTGAAAAATTAGATCATTCGTTTTAAAACCTCGAAAAATTTTTACATCCGGGAAAAATGGTATGACAGATTTAGATATAGGGTTTAAAATTAAATATTTACGATCAGAAAAAAAATTAACATTGCGACAGCTCTCTGGTCTTTCCGGTGTTTCTGCAACGCAGATTTCTGAAATTGAACGCAACCTCACGGCTCCGACTGTTCCGACCCTTATTAAGATTGTATCAGCATTGGATACTGAGGTTAGTATATTTTTTGAAAAGAGAGATAACAAAACCATTTCGCTGGTTCGAAAAAATGATCGCCTGCAGTTAATAGACCGGAAGAATAAGGTTTTCATTGAAAACATTACCACAGGGATTACCGATTCGAAAATAAAAGCGATCATTGCACATCCTCCTCCGGGCGCTGAAAATATTCCAGGTGGTTATCAACATCCTGGAGAAGAGTTGATTTATGTAATCAAAGGTAAAATTGAAGTTCAGTTAAATGACACAAGTTACACTCTCGAAGAAGGCGATAGTATTCATTTTCGGGGAGAGATCAGGCATATCATAAAGAATATTTCCAAGGAAGAAGTAGAATTACTTTCTATAATATCACCGCCAAATTATTAGAGGCTAGGCCTCAGATAACCAATCATTGGAAAACTGCCTGATCCGATTGATCTTAAGTAGGGGAATGATATTAGATTTTACCTGGTTAATTCTAGAATTATCGGCAGGAAAAGTGACACCCGATAGAGATGGATCCGGATTTGCTGTATTTGGTGTGATGGATTCTTGTCACAACCTAATATTGATAATGCGATAATGATAATTAACTGGCGAAGAAAATTAAATTGTCCCATTTTGTCTCTCACATTCAAAAAATTGAGAAATTAATAATGTAGACTCCTATAAGAATTGTCTAGAAAATACATCGATTTGAGCTTAGTAAAGTTGCATGCTTGACTTTCCCAAATAAAATATCTACCTTGTCCAAATTAAATCAATCAATCTATTTATTATTATTACATGAGTTCGACATAATTAATCTTAAGGAAAATATGCAAAATTATCAGCCTTCGACTCCGCTCAGGCTGCTGAATTTAAGTCATGGTGAGCGGAGTCGAACCATGAATTCACTTATGTCGAACTCACGTTATTCTTACTCCAAGTCATTAATAAAACCCGGAAGGAAATCATAAATATAAATGGAACGCGGCGAAAGCGCTTCTTTAAAAAAAGCGATTGGTTTACCCCATGCCACTGCAATGGTTGTGGGAACGATTATAGGAGCATCTATTTTCGTTCAGCCATCGGAGATTACCTCACTGGTTCCTTCGATACTTGGAATTTTCCTGGTTTGGATTATTTCAGGGGTGCTCACAATGTTTGGCGCTCTGGTGTGCGCCGAATTGGCTTCCATCTTTAGCCGTAGTGGCGGTGTCTATATTTATTTAAAAGAAGCATTTTCACCTGCTCTTGGATTTTTGTGGGGCTGGGCAATGTTTTGGGTAATGCATTCCGGAATTATCGCGGTCATCGCTGTGGTTTTCGCACGTTATGTTGCTTATTTCATGCCTTTGGATCCCATAGCTATTAAAGCAGTAGCGATAACAGTTATCTTAGCTCTTTCTTTCATCAATTATATTGGTGTGAAACATGGCAGTATGCTGCAGACACTTTTTACTGTCGGGAAATTGGTTGCGATTCTCGCAATTATTTTCCTGGGATTTTCATTTGGATCCGGTTTAACGACAAATTATCAATCAGAAGAAATGCTAACTTTTTCGGTGGGGTTTGGCAATTTCGGTTTGGCATTGGTAGCCGGTCTTTTTGCTTTTGGCGGGTGGCACATGGTATCCTATAATGCAGGTGAAACCATTCAACCGCGAAAAACAATTCCACGTGCATTAATACTGGGTACAGCCATTGTAATCTTCTGTTATATTGCTTTAAATGCGGTGTACATGTACGTCCTTCCATTAGAGGTTGTGGCTTCCTCTACAAGGGTGGCAGCTGATGCTGCGGATGCCGTTATCGGAAGTGGCGGTGGGGCATTCATGTCGGGTTTGGTAATTTTTTCAACATTTGGTGCGCTAAGCGGAATTATTTTAGCAGGACCCCGAGTCTATTATGCAATGGCCAGGGATGGTCTGGTTTTTAAGTGGATGGGAGAAATCCATCCCAAATATCGAACACCGCATCGATCTATTCTCATGCAAGCCATATGGTCATCTATACTGGTTAGTACCGGAACTTATAGAGTTCTTTTCACCAGGGTGATCTATACCGAATGGATATTTTTCGGTCTTATGGCGATCGGTCTATTTGTGTTGAGAAAAAGATCAGATCTAAAAAGAGATTATTCAGTATGGGGATATCCTGTTGTTCCGCTGATTTTTATTATATCGGCATTTGCAATTGTTGCGAATCAAATTTATTTGGATTTAACCGAGTGTTTATTCGGTTTGTCGCTGGTTTTGATTGGCTTACCTGTCTATCATTTTTGGGCGAAGGCTGGAATGCTGAAAGAGGAGAACCATGAAAGTAATTGACTTCCATAATCACTATTATCCCCCGGAATACCTGCAAGCTATACAGGAAGGTTCAAGCACCATCAAAATCACATTCGATTCCGAGAATAACCCATTGATCCATTATCCAGGTGACTACAATGTGGTTGTTCCAGGTCATAGAGACATTGCATTTAGAGAGACTGTCCTTAATAAAGCGAAAATTGATAAACAAGTATTAACCTTTACCTCACCGGGAACCCACATTGAAAAAAGCGATTTTTCTGTTGAACTGTCCATTTTGGTAAATAATATGTTATCCAGAATTAAAGATGAAAAATCTCACTGTTTCACCGCGTTAGCTACACTGCCATTAAATAATCCCCAAGCTTCGGTAAGAGAGTTCGAGAGAGCAAGCAAAGAACTTGGTTTTGCGGGATGTATGTTGTTTAGCAACGTAAACGGGACTGCATTAAGTGATGAACGCTATTGTCCATTGTATGAAAAAGCAAATGATGCAAAAACAGTATTCTATATCCATCCAATACATCCTGTGGGTGTTGAGGCAATGCTGGATTATTGGCTTATGCCTTTACTTGGCTTTACTTTTGATACGACTTTAGCTGCCGCTAAATTAGTGTTTAGCGGTGTTGCTGAACGATTCTCCGAAATTCGTTGGGTTTTAGCGCATTTAGGCGGTGCGATTCCATTTCTTGCAGAAAGACTCGACCGTGGTTTTTATGCATTTAAGGAGTGCCGGCAGAATATCAGCAAACCGCCCAGTGAGTACTTGAAAAATTTTTATTTTGACACTGTTAATTTTGATACGAAAGCCTTGCAGCTTGCCATCGACTTTGCCGGAACGAATCATATATTAGCAGGCAGTGATTACCCCCATAAAATAGGGAGCCTGGAACAAATGCTTCAAAGTATTAACGAGTTGAAGATTTCATCTAAAGCCAAAGAGGATATCTTATGGAAAAATACAGAGAGACTCCTGGGCCTATAAAACGATATATTCATCAGCAAATAAATTATGACCGAAAGTAAATTTAGTATACTGTACATCGATACTTCACAAACAGATCTGGATCTGTTTAAAGCACAATTCGAAAACGATTACAATATCATCACCTTTGAAGACCTTAATGAAGCTAGGGAAATCTTAAAACTAAACGATATTCATTTGGTGATTTCCGAACAGGACTTACCGGGTACAACCGGGATTGAATTTTTCGAGAGTTTAAATCAATCTAATCAGGATCTGATCAAAATTATTTTGTCCCATTTCAGAAATGCCGATCAAGTAATTACTGCTTTAAATACATACCAGGTTCACAAATACATCATAAAACCATACGATAAATTTGAAATAAAAGAGATCATCGATGATGCGTTACAAATCTATCTAAAGAAACAGGAAAATAGAAAAACCTTATTCGAACTACGACATTTGCTGGATGAAATGAACCTGGTTTACGAGGTCTCGCTTAAGATTTCAGAGAAAAAGCCGCTGGCTGAGTTACTTACGGAGATTATGGAGAGCTGTAAAACTGTGATGAATGCAGAGGCCAGTTCTCTTTTATTGTATGATACTGAAGATGAGCAATTGCATTTCCAGGTTGCAACCGGATCGAAAGGAAGGCTGGTTAAAAAATACAGTGTATCAATGGGAGAGGGGATCGCCGGATGGGTGGCAAAAAACCAGGAATCGCAACTAATCGAAGATTGCTATAAAGATCCCAGGTTTAATCGCGAATTTGATCTAAAAAGCGATTTCCATACATGTTCAATGATTTGCGTACCGTTGGTTAGAAAAGAAAAGTTGCTTGGCGTTATTCAAGTGATCAATAAAATAGATGGCGAAGTATTTACAGAATCTGATTTACGCATCTTCTCGACCCTGGCATCCCAGTGTGCGATATCAATTGAAAATGCGCAATTAATAGAATCACAGATAGAAGCGGAGGCATTAGAACGTGAATTACAAACCGCAAGAGAAATACAAAATCAATTACTGCCATCATCACTGCCGGAATTTGATGATTTGGACATAGCAACTCGATTAATACCGGCTCGATTAATAGGCGGTGATTATTACAATGTAATAAAAATAAATGACTATCAAAGTTTGCTTTTTATTTCTGATGTTAGTGGAAAAGGGATTCCTGCGGCTCTTATTGTCTCTACGATATATTCATGCCTCGAAACCTATCTCGATCTCCGGAAAGAAGAATTCGATCTGCTTTCTTTAGTAAGAAGTTTGAATAAAGCATTGATCAGTTCCACGCCTCTTGACAAATTTGCAACCTGCTGGTTTGGCTTATATGATCATACCAACAGGAAATTGATCAGTTTAAATGCCGGTCATAATCCACCCTATATTTTTCATAAAAAGGATAAAAAACCCATAGAATTAAACACCGGCGGTATTTTCTTAGGAATTATGGAATTCCTTTTTGAAACGGAAGTAATCGATATCCAACCCCGCGATCTATTGGTATTTTTCACGGATGGTGTCACAGAAGCAATGAACAAACAAGATGAAGAATATGGTGAAGTTCGTTTGATTGATGTGGTTAATAGAAATCTGCATAAACCAGCAGCTGAGATTATAAATGAGATCGAGGAAGATGTAAAGAAACATGTCTCCGGGGCCCCGCAAAGTGATGATTTTACTTGCGTGGTGGCGAAGATATTATAGATTTTGTTAATCTGGATATATCGATATAACCCGAATTTACTGCTAAAGTCAGCTATGGACATCAAATAAAAAAAGCCCCGTTTCTTGCACAAATAAGTTCCAGGGCTTTCTTTAACAATTTACTTTAGTCAAATGGACTATCGCAAAAGAGACATTTTTCGGATCTGTGTAAATTGTGTACTTCCATCTTCTGGTTTTACCGCTAATCGATATAAATAAATACCACTTCCAACTGTCTGTCCCTGATCATTTCTCCCATCCCATATTATGTTATACCAGCCAGTCGACTGACTTTTGGCAATAAGAGAGCGAACTGGTTGTCCTAAGAGGTTGACAATAACTAACTCAACATAACCGCTTTTCGGTATTGAATAACGTAACACAGTTGTTGGATTGAACGGATTAGGATAATTTTGTTGCAGCTCAAATTTATTCGGTAGAGTTGTTAGTTCATCATTTATTGACTTAAATACACCAAGACCCCATACAGCGGCCGAATTAGATGGACCTGATTCACCCACACTATTAACCGCTTTTACATGATAAAAAAACTCATCAGCATCTGGATCGGATGGATCAAGGATTTCAAGCATAAAATCAGTGAATGATGTAGAGGTTGTTGAGCCAAAGAGTACCCATTGTTGTTGGAAACTTACACGTCGATAGATATTGTATGAAGTAGCGCCTGAGATGGAATCCCAGGTAAAATGAGGACTTTGGCCAACTGCACCTGGGTTAGTGATGACAAGATTTTGTGGAGGTGCAGGAGGTTGGGGAGGAGGTGACCCTAGAGTACCAAAAGCAGTGTATGCAAATTGAACATTGGCCGGAGTAGTGGGGAAAAAGCCTAAATAATTACCCGCGAGATCCCAAAGTTGATATACGTAAGTCTCCAGATTTGCGTCGACTTCACTTACAATGATTGCTGCACACCAGGGTATGCTATAGTTCTGGTTATTTGGTAAGTAACCAACCGTTCCGACTACCCGCCCCCAGACTTCAGGTGGTGACGAAAACGTTTCAGGGAATGTTACGTTGGTTTTTATGACATGGTAACGTTTTCCTGTATAAGGAGTTGTACCAAAAGTCCATGTTTGGATGCTGGAGATGCTATTTATACTGCCGCCGCTCGCCGTCCAGTGGCGGATGTCATTCGCAGCAACAAGTTCCAGCGCGTCGTTGGCATTGACCCGACCGTGTCCCAAATGATTATTCCAGCCATTAGAATCGTATGGGAATTCTTGTGCGTCTACTTTTTCGGCAGAAAGCTCAATAATGCGTTCGATATCGCGGTCTTCTAACAGTGGCTCGAACGCCCGTAGAAGTGCGGCAATGCCACTGACGATTGGAGCAGCGTAGGATGTACCGGTTGGGCTAGCGTAATCAGCATCGTGGTCCCCGTCTGTGGTTTTGATTTGAAAACCTGGCGCCACGACATCGACAAAGAAACCCCAGTTTGAATTCTCAGTCCGAAAATTGTCTTGTCGATTCGTGGATCCAACCGTTGTAACGAGTCCGTCGAATGCATGCGGAAAGCCCGTATAAGGAAAAGTCGATTCACTATTGTTACCAGAGGTGGCGATTAGCGTTACACCCTGGGAAAAAGCGTTGAGCAGGGCATCTCTGAAGGTTTGGCTGTAAGTAATGTTGTGAAAGCTCATGTTTATAATATCCGCACCTGCGGCAACAGCGGCATTGATGTCATTGGCGGATTCACTTAAAATATTCTTGTTGTCATAGGGGATGATTTTTGCATTGTAGCCGACTCCGGCAACCCCGACAGTGTTATTGGTCGCTGCACCTGCCACTCCTGCTACTTTGGTGCCGTGATTAGGATTCCCAGACACAACAGTGATGGTTGTTTCACCGCCAGGGGCAATTTTGCCAACAAAATCTTCATGAGTTACGCGAACTCCCAGGTCTATGATAGCAATCTTTATGCCATCGCCCTTGCTTAAGTGCCAGGCTTCCGGGGCATCAATGTCAATATCGTTACTTTGCTGAAGGTGCCACTGATCATCAAAAAATTCATCGTTGGGTGGGTCAGCATCGTAAACTAGAAATTGGTCTGGTTCCGCATAGACCACCTGATCCAATTCTTGCAATGCGGCAACTACAGAATTCACAGAAATGTCTTCCGGGAAGCTCAACAGATGAATCTGAGAAAAATCAGCCAATTTAACTATAGCGCCTTTAGCGAGTACTCTAAGTGTATCGCCTTTCACCGCTGCTGGCACGATACGGGCAAAGTGGTTAATTTTAAAACGTTGCAGAACCCGGTTGAGGGTGGCTGAGCGAAAACTTACTCGCCCAATCTCCGCTCTGGTTTCCCCTTGGGGAAGTTCGATTTCATCATACTTGAATTTCACGATGACCCGGCCTGGAACGATACCTGACTTCTTCTCTTGCGCAAAAATATTTAGACTAAGTGGACATAAAAGGAAGCCAACAATAAAGTACAAAATTAATTCACAAAAACGAAGTTTAGATTTGGGATTTCTTGTATATATCATGATTATTTCCTTTCTGTTTGGTGATTAAAATATTGTTCCATTTTTGGCCAGAAAGACTATACTACTTGTACCCAAGTCTCTTTGTAATTTAGTCATTCGGATACCGCTCACATTTATTCTATTTAAATGTCTTTGTCCACAATGACTTCAGCACTCTTTTTAAATTTACTCTTCTAATTTATAAAGCCGTATTTAATGCAAAAAAAGTAACAAAAAATTCTAAACTCTGAAAATTAGGTTCGAAAAACCTTAGATTGGCATGAGGAAGTAGATAGTTGATTATTATTTTTTTCCCTTATTTAGAATTCAGTACTTTCAACTAAGTTTTGAATCTGTGGGAAAAATGCCAACCTTTTGGTATTGCAAATCCCAGTTATATAAAATTTTAATTTTTAGATAAACACACCAATTCCTCAATTCCCCAAAAAACCGCTTGACAATAATAGACAGCAAAGTTTATTTTTAATAATTATCTTAAACAGTTGCGGGAAAATTCCTGAAATCGTCATAAAAAAACTAAGGCGAAATTTCGAAGAAATGGTCAAATTATTTTCTTCAGCATCTTCCCGATAAAGAGTAGTTATCGTTTAATATTAAAAACTTAACTGCAGTTTCCATCATAATAAGTCCAACGGATTGGAAAGGGCATTTTTGTAGTAGTGGAAAGCCGCATAAGAATGACAAAATTACCAATGATAAACTTTAATCTATAAAAATGAATATCTTAGTCGGTTCTCTCAATCCGGTAAAAATTGATGCTGTGAAAATTTCCTTCTCAACCTATTTTCCGGATATAACGGTTAACGGTGTTGAGGTTTTTTCAAATGTGGCGGATCAGCCGGTAGATTCGGATACTTTTCTTGGCGCACAAAATCGTGCAAAAGCATTACAAAAAATCGATACTGAACAAAATCTTAAAACCCGATTTTTTGTTGGCATCGAGGGAGGCATTCAGGAAATCTTTTCAAAATGGTTTGCTTTCGGCTGCATGTGTATTATGGATCGGGAAGGCAAAATTGGATTCGGCACTTCGCCCATGTTTGAACTTCCCATGGTCATTGTAGAGCGTTTACTGAACGGTGAAGAGCTCGGTGACGTAATCGATGATCTCACCGGCTTGAAAAACACAAAACAAAAACAA
Organism: uncultured Deferribacteres bacterium; assembly: GCA_964464595.1. Lineage (GTDB taxonomy): Bacteria > Zhuqueibacterota > JdFR-76 > JdFR-76 > DREG01 > JADFJB01. The sequence continues at coordinate 19,758 of CAYXGW010000018.1, read as the reverse complement.
GGGGCAATCGGACATTTAACACAGGGTGTTTTGGATCGCAAGAATATTTATGTCCAGGGCTTACACATGGCTCTAATCCCATTTTTAAATCCAGGTCTTTTTAATTCCAGGTAATCCGTTATTTTCTGAATTTCGGAATCGGAATTTATTATTGGCAATGATGCTCTTTTTATAGATATTTAAAATTTATAAAGAGATGACAGGCCAAAAGATTGTGATATGATTGAAGTCAAGAATTTAAGCAAAGTTTTCAGAGATCGAAAAAAAGGAGATACCTGGGCACTAAATGATGTGTCGTTTAGTATTGGGAAAGGGGAGATTTTTGCATTATTGGGGCCAAACGGTGCAGGCAAAACCACTGCTTTGCGAATTTTATCCACACTAATCGAACCGACTTCCGGTGAAGCTTATATTCAACAATTCTCAATTAAAAGTAATAAAGAAGAAATACGAAAGCTCATAGGAGTCGTCTCCTATGAAACCGGTGTTTATGAAAAAATGACACCCCGGGAAATCGGGTTTTATTTTGGCAGGTTAAATGATCTTACAGATGAACAAATCGAAAAGAATCTTGAATATATTTTCCAATTACTCCGAATGAATGACTTTTGCGATCATCGTACAGATAATTTTTCTTCAGGCATGAAGCAAAAGACTGTCATTATGCGGGCACTGGTAACAAATCCGCAAATTCTTATATTCGATGAACCAACCGCCGGACTTGATTTATTAACTGCAAAAAATGTGACAGATTATATCAAGCTTCTGAGAGATGACGGAAAAACCATTTTATTTTCGACCCATATTTTGTGGGAAGCCGAAAGATTGGCAGACAGAATTGCCATTATTCACAAAGGAAAAATTGCAGAAAATGGCACGCTAACCGAGTTGCGTCAAAAAACCGGAAAAACAGATATCGAAGAAATTTTCTTTTCTATTGTGGATTGAAAGTGGAGACTGTAAAAGGTAAAAAGCAAATAGACATGAGACAGGGTTTAATTAAACTCAAATGAAAAATAAAGCAATTTTGGTTTACTCGAAAGAGATGAAAGTGATGTTCCGGGATCGCAGGTTGATTTTGAGTGTCGTAATTGTGTCTCTTGTAGTAATGCCTTTTTTGATGGGGTTAATCGGAAATTTAGATAAGATTGTCGGATCTGATGATACCCCTGTTGACGTATTGGTTTTTGTCAATGAACCGCCAGTTATTGATCTGTTGCAAGATCTGGATAATGTTAGAGTTTTAACCAGGGAAAATTTGATGCACGATTTATCCGAATCTTATTTGATTATAACAAAAGAAAACAAAACTTACAAAATCGAATATGATTCCATAGACAGACAAATTGCCGGAGTTGCAAGAGAAATCCGTAATCGATTTGAAAACTGGCGGGATAAAGCTGTTACGGAAGCACTTTCAAAAAATGGAATTTCTCCTGATATATTAAATCCTTTTTTGATCGAAATGGTAGATTCTTCTGATGAAGAACAAAAATCTGCTTTTGCATTAGGACTATTGGTGCCTTATTTGGTAATCATTTTATTGGTGGCAAATTCCATTCGAGCCATTTATATCGCAGTGGGAGAAAAACAACACAATACGATTGCTTCTCTCTTGGTCTCCACAACACCACGTCATTCGATTGTAATTGGAAAGAGTCTTGCCATAATGACATTTTCAATAATTGCATCTGTTCTTCTCATTATTGGGATGGTGTTGTTTGCAAATTTCGGATTTTCGATTTCCAGTTCGCTCTCCGATGTTCGGTATTCAATGTCTTTAGCACAAATGGGCGAATTGCTGGTCAATATAATGTCGGTTGCCTTGTTTGTATCTTCGGTAATTATGTTCTTAGGAACTTTGGCCAGAAACTCCAGGGAAGCCGGAATTTACACATCGCCATTGATTTACATTGCAATTATTTTAGCAGTATTTTCGATGTCAAGTTCTAATTTTAGCACGAAGGTGTATGCCATTCCAATTTTGGGCAATGTTTTGGCGATGAGGGATTCTTTTCTCAATTCTCTTTCATGGATCGATCTTTTACTGCCCATTTTATCCAATTTAGTTTTATTTTCATTGTTTCTCTGGGGCTCGATTAAATTATATAATAAAGAGACAGTTTTGTTTAGAAACTAAAAAGATTGCATCCTCTTAAAAGGATGTTATCCTAAATAATCTGCTTAAAATGCTAAATTCCAACCCGAATCAGTTAAAATCCAAAAGTACCCACATCATTTACAATATAGATGATATTCCGCCTTTACGGGAAGCAATTCCACTAGGTTTGCAACACCTTGTGGCTATGTTTCTGGGTAACATCACGCCGCCACTGATCATTGCCAGCACATTAGGTCTGGCAACAGGGCAAACCGTATTTCTTGTTCAAATGGCATTGGTTGTTGCCGGACTTGCAACCATGGTGCAAGCTTATCCGATTGGACCGGTTGGCGCCCGGCTTCCAATGATTATGGGGACCAGTTTTGCTTTTCTGGGTGGAATCATCGGTATCGCCCAGCAATATAACCTGGCGACGGTATTTGGTGCATGTCTGGTAGCGGCTTCTGTTGAAATAGGGCTTGGTTTTTCTTTTGAGCGGATTAAAAAATATTTTCCACCATTGGTTACCGCAATTGTTGTTATGCTCATTGGTTTAACGCTTATTCCGGTTGGGATGGATTATGCGGCTGGTGGGGTAGGGTCTATTGATTATGGCTCATTGAGTAACATTGGAATTGCAGGCGTAGTATTTGTCTTAACGATCTTTTTCAACCAGAAATTCAAAGGGCTCTTAAGCTATGCAAGTTTGCTAATTAGTGCAGTAATCGGTTATGGGATTGCTTTTTCTATCGGAAAAGTTGACTTGTCAGGAGTCATCCAAGCGCCATGGTTTACCTTTCCAAAACCGCTTGAATTTGGCTTAGAGTTCCATTTTACCCCTATACTCATTATGGCATTTATTTATGTTATTAGTGCAGTCGAAACAATTGGTGATATTTCAGGAACGGTGGCTGCCACCGGCCGTTCTCCTTTTCCCAGGGAATTACGTGGTGGTTTAATCGCAGATGGAGTAATGAGTGGACTGGGTGCGCTAATCAATGCATTCCCAAACACATCCTATTCACAAAATGTTGGATTGGTTAATTTCAGTGGCGTAGCAAGCCGGCATGTGGCAGCATTAGGTGGGTTTTTGTTGTTGATTTTGGGTTTGATCCCCAAAGTAGGGGCAATAGTTGCAAGCATTCCTGCCCCGGTTATAGGCGGAGGAGGTTTGATTATGTTTGCTATGATCTTTGCCAGTGGTACTGCTATTATCAATCGCAATGTCGATTTAAATCAAAGAAATATGATCATCCTGGCAGTCTCTTTGGGTTTAGGATTGGGAGTTGAATTGCGTCCTGAAGTATTGCACAATTTTCCGCAAGTATTGCAGACATTCTTTGGCGCTGGTTTGATTAGTGGTGGAATGGCGGCATTACTGTTGAATATTATTTTTCCTGAAGAACTAAATAACAAAGTGACATAGTGACAAAGGCACAAAGGCACAAAGGCACAAAGGCACAAAGAAAAGTTGCAAAACGTGAAATGAGTTGTAGATATTTTAGTTATATGGAATATATATTTATTATGAATGGAATAATTAGCTAATGTCCTGCCAAAAAGAACTCCAAAAGTGGCACCCCCGAGTGCTTTTATCGGGGGTCTATTTTATTGATTATGCAGCCTTGTATGCATATTTAAGGAAATTTAGTGGGAATCTTTAATCAAAAAAAACAGGAACGCCCAAGCGGCCTAACCATTATCGCCATTTGGTATTTCTTTTTTGCAATTTATAATTTAATTAGTGCCTTTGGCTTTACCGCCGGCGTCTTTGGATTGTGGACAAGAGCAGAAGATTATACGGATCAACTAAACTTTGGCGTTTTTCAAACGACAGTTGAAATATTGGCTACATTATTCTATGGTGGTGCAAGCGCAATTGTAAGTTTTGGCTTATGGACATTAAAGAGTTGGGGGTGGAATGCCGGAGTTATTTTTGGAATTTTAATGCTGCCCGGAATACCAGTCGGGACTTTTATTGGTGCGGTAACCCTGGTTTATTTATTAAAAAGTCAGCCCGCTAAGGAAGCACTCACTAAAAAAACGAATAGCTAAATCCTATTAAATCCACGTTCCAGGTCATCGATTAAATCTTCTACATCTTCAATTCCAACCGAAATACGAATTAGGCCATCGTTCAAACCGATTTTTTTTTTCTCATCCGTTGGAATCGACGCGTGTGTCATCAGGGCAGGAAGTTCGATAAGTGATTCAACACCGCCCAGACTTTCGGCAATTGCATGATAATGCAAACTTTCTAAAAATGTCTTGGACATTTGCAAATCGCCATCCAATTCGAAAGAAAGCATACCGCCGAATCCCTTCATTTGTGCTTTTGCTAGTGCATATTGGGGATGATTTTCCAAACCTGGATAAAAAACCTTCAATACTTTTGGATGTGATTGCAGAAACCTGGCAATAGTTAATGCGTTTTTTTCATGCTGGCGCATGCGAATCGCCAGGGTTTTTAGTCCGCGTAAAATTAAATAGCTGTCAAATGGAGATAACACAAAACCTGCAGCGTTTTGCATGAATTTCAATTTTTGATAGATTTTATCATCCGAAAGCATAATTGCACCTCCAACCGAATCACAATGGCCATTAAGATATTTGGTAGTACTGTGCAACGAAATGGCAGCGCCAAGGGCAAGTGGTTGTTGAAAATATGAGCTCACAAAAGTATTATCAACCACGACAATAATGTCATTTTTTTTGGCTATCTCGGAAATCTTTTGGATGTCGCAGATTTTGAGTAAAGGATTGGTCGGTGTTTCCAGCCAGATTAATTTGGTATTGGGTTGTATTGCATCGGCTACTTCGTCAAGATTACGAGCGTCTACAAAGGTTGATTCAATATTGAATTTTTCTTGAAAAACCTGGGTTAATAATCGTCGTGTCCCTCCGTAAAGATCATCGAATGCAACAATATGATCGCCTGATTTTGTTAAGCTCAACAAAATTGCAGTTTCCGCACCTAATCCCGAAGAAAATGCCAATCCATATTTAGCATTTTCCAGAGCTGCGAGTCTCAACTGTAGCGCGGTGCGAGTGGGGTTATCCGTTCGGCTATATTCGTATCCGGCAGTGGGTTTGTCGACCTCTTTCCTGGCGAATGTTGAGCTTAAATGGATCGGAATGGCAACATCCCCGGTGCCGCCATCACGAAAATTGGGTTCTTCACCAATATGAATTGCTCGAGTCTCGAATTTCATGGGATCACCTTAAATAAATATTTATGAACAATTTATGATTAAAAATTGTGAAAAGATTTAGTTATCAAAAACAGTAGTATTAATTAAGATAGTTATGTGGAATTTTTTTATGAGGTTGGATGGAATCATTACATATAGCCGTTTGTTTGCATCCAATTGTCATTGTAAATCTTACTTAAATAACGATTCCCTGAATCCGGCAGGATGATCACAATATTCTTTGGCTCTGCTGATTTTTTTGCAACCTCAATTGCCGCCCAAAGATTACTGCCACTTGAACCACCTGCAAACATTCCTTCTTCACTTGATAACCTTCTCGTCATTTGAAATGAATTAAGATCATTCACTTGGATAATGTCATCAATCACTTCAAAATCAACTGCTTTCACCAGGAAGTCTTCACCAATCCCCTCTACTTGATAGACATGCGGTTGCGGAAGTATGCCGGTTTTAAAATAATCATAAAATACTGAGCCAATTGGATCTACCGCTACAATCTGAATTTTAGGATTTTTTTCTTTTAAAAAGCGTCCTGCTCCACTCAAGGTTCCACCAGTACCAATTGCAGCCACTAAGATATCTAGAGTTCCATTGGTTTGTTGCCAGATTTCGGGCCCTGTAGAATAATAATGAGCATCGATATTTTTGGGATTATTGTATTGATCCGGGTAATAGGAATTGGGAGTTTCTTGTGCGATTCTCCTTGCAACACTGTAATAACTTTCCGGGGAATCGGCGGGAACATCTGTTGGTGTAACGACGACTTCAGCACCATACGCACGCATAAGATTCTTCTTTTCGTCACTCATTTTATCCGGCATTGTGATGATGCATTTATATCCTTTCACCGCTGCGATCATTGCCAGGGAACTGCCGGTATTGCCGGAGGAATTTTCCACGATTGTCCACCCGGGTTTAAGAAGTCCGCGTTTTTCGGCATCTTCGATGATATAGATAGCCATGCGATCCTTTATACTTCCGGATGGATTCACATATTCGACTTTTGCAAATATTTTGCTTGATAGATTCTTAGTTATTTTTTGAAGTTCTACAAGTGGTGTATTACCGATATGTTCCAGAACATCTTTTTTAATTTCCAAATATTACTCCTTATTTATGAATTCTAAAGTCTTCTAATATTATCGAGGTTTTCAGGATATTATCAAGTAAAAATGGTTTCAATTTTTTTTTTGATAATTGAATTGAACGAAATTGATAACTATTAAGTTAAGTAATTGAATTGACAAAGATATTTGTTAAAATCTCGTTGCTTTTCATGACTGTTAGATTTATTTAATAAAAAAATAATGCCATTATTATTATTTAGGATATTTGGAATGAATCCCAAGAAATCTCCTAAGACAGTAAAAAAATTAATTTATTTGATTCTCATTTTTTGTTTGTCTTTTCAATACCAAACTAACCTGGGAGCAACTCCAAATGATGACGGCAATATTAAATTCGGGGTTGCATTTCTATTAGGATTTCCGCAATCTGAATTTGCCGATAATGTTGAAAATAATGGTTATGGTCTTAATGTCAGTTTTGATTATACATTTCCCCAAAGTCCTTTTTCTATTGGCTTTAGTGGAGGATTTTTAATTTATGGACAGGAAACCCGGCGTGAGCCTTTTAGCTTACCGGATGTTACGGTTGAAGTAACAAGAAGCAATACTATTGTGCCGATTAATCTTTACTTCAGGGTTGTTCCTGCAACCGGTGCAGTGTTGCCGTATGTGGAAGGGTTAGTTGGCTTAAATTATCTTTTCACAGAAACAGAAACATCCATAAAAGATATTGATGAATTTGATGAGGATAGGGCTTTATCCAGGAATTTGTTAGATGTGTTGTTTAGTTATGGGGTAGGCGGCGGTTTTATGTTTAGAGTTTATCAAAAGAATAAAAACCAGGGACGGACCAGGTCGACTCAAGATGAAGACGAAGATAAAGTAAGTTCTGTTTATATTAACCTGGGATTACGCTATAGAAAAGGTGGAGAAGCGGAATATTTGCAGATTGGAGTAGTAATAGCGTTTTAGAAAAAAATATCATTTATATATAGCTAGTATGTTCCAGGACATCATTCTTAATTTCCAAATATTACTCCTTTTTACTTGAATTATAAGGGTTTTTAATATTATCGAGGTTTTCAGGATATTATCTAGTATAAATGGTTTTTAATTTATTTTTTTTGAAATTGAATTGAACAATATTTATATCTATTGAGTTAGTATTGAATTAACAAAGATATTTATAAAATCTGGTTGCTTTTCATGACAGTTAGATTTAATTTATAAAAAAATTAGTGCCATATTAATATTAGGATATTTGAAAATGAGTTCCAGAAAATCTCTCAAGGTTGTAAAAAATTTAATTTATTTGATTCTCATTTTTTGTTTGTCTTTTCAATTCCAAACTGAGCTGGGAGCAACTCCAAAAGATGATGGAAATTTTAAACTCGGGGTTGCATTTCTAGTGGGATTTCCGCAATCTGAATTTGCCGATAATGTTGAAAATAATGGTTATGGTCTTAATGTCAATTTTGACTATACATTTCCCCAAAGTGCTTTTTCTATTGGTTTTAGTGGAGGATTTTTGATTTATGGACAGGAAACCCGGCGTGAGCCTTTTAGCTTAACTATTCCGGATGTTACGGTTGAAGTAACAAGAAGCAATAATATTGTGCCCATTAATCTTTACTTCAGGGTTGTTCCTGCAACTGGCGCAGTGTTGCCGTATGTGGAAGGTTTAATTGGTTTTAATTATCTTTTCACAGAAACATCTATAAAAGATCTCGATGAGTTTGATGAGGATATTGCTTCATCCAAGAATTTGGAAGATGTGTCGTTTAGTTATGGAGTAGGCGGCGGTTTTATGTTTAGGGTCTATCAAAACAAAAACCAGGGACGGATTAGATCTAATGAAGATGAAGATAAAGTGAGTTCTGTTTATATTAACCTGGGATTACGCTATAGAAAAGGTGGAGAAGCGGAATATTTGACTAAAGGGTCGATAACCATTGACGACGACAGCATTGTTACTTATGATGTTCGCGAATCTAAGACCGATATTGTGATGCTGCAGATTGGAGTAGTAATAGCGTTTTAGAAAAAAATATCATTTATACATTGCTAGTTGATAATCCTAATTAATGTAGGGGTGGTTATGATTTTTGCCATAGTAAATTAACATTTCACAATAGCACTGTCTCCAATTAATTTAAGAAAATGTAATAATCTACTTGTGTCCTTACTTTTGAAACCATATATTAACGAATTCAAATGAACAGACAGATAACGGATTCAAATGAACAGACAGAGCTTTTCCAAACGCTCAATTCGAATTTGATTCAAAACCAAGATTAACATTTTCATGTTATGAATCATAATTTACTAGTTTATAATATTTCTATAGAAACTGTTAGGAAAGGATTTCCATGAAAAAACTTCGTATAGGTATTATTGATCTCGTCACCAAGGGACCTACGAAAGCAATGTGGGGGCGCGTTATGAACCCCAATTTTGCCAGCATTATGCCACAGGTGCTTGCCAAATGGTGCGAAGAAAGTGGCCACGAGGTAAAGCTAGTATGTTATACCGGGTTTTAGGATTTAACTGAAGATCTACCGGATAAAGTTGATATCGTTTTTATTGGTGCTTTTACGCAGGCTGCGCAATTAGCCTATTCTTTGAGTAACCTGTTTCGCTCAAAAGGAGCAATTACCGTACTGGGTGGCCCCCATGCCCGTTGTTATCCACAGGATGCACAAAAATACTTCGATTATGTTCTGGGATTCACAGATAAATCAATCGTCAATGAAGTTTTACAGGATTGCTCACAAAACCGGCCAATGGGTATTCATCTTGAAGCTTCGCAGCAACCACAAGAACTGCCCGGTGTAAAAGAGCGCTGGAAATATATAGAGGAGACTCTCAAAAAAGCCCCATTTATCAAGATTGTTCCAATGATTGGAAGTTTGGGTTGTCCTTACACTTGTAGCTTTTGTATCGATTCGATAGTACCCTATCAACCCTTAGATTTTGATGTGATCAAGGAAGACTTAAGATTTCTCTTAACAAAGTTCAAACGACCCTTGGTTGGATGGCATGATCCAAACTTTGGAATTCGGTTTGATGATTATATGGGTGCGATTGAAGAAGCCATACCACTTGGCAGTGTTGATTTCATAGCGGAAAGCAGTTTATCGCTTTTGTCTGAACCCCATATGCAAAGGTTACAAAAAAATGGATTTAAAGCGCTTTTGCCTGGCATTGAATCCTGGTATGATATGGGAAACAAATCAAAAACTGGTAAATTGATGGGATTGGATAAACTCAATAAAATCTCGGATCATGTTAATATGCTATTAAGGTATGCTCCCTATGTTCAGGCTAATTTTGTACTCGGACTTGACGTTGACGAGGGTCCAGATCCATTTGAACTTACTAAACAATTTTTAGATAGGGCACCGGGCGCTTTCCCAGCGTATTCCCTGCTTTCGGCTTTTGGAAAAGCAGCGCCTCTCAACCTCGACTACCAGCGAGAAAACCGAGTATTGCCTTTCCCATTCATCTTTCTCAACAATAATCATGCAATGAATGTGAAACCGAAAAACTATGAATGGCCTAAATTTTACGATCACGTGATTGATGTAACCAGGCACGCATTTTCTTGGCCTCGGATTTATAAGCGTTTCAAAGCTGCCCGCGGCTTTATTCCAAAATGGATAAACTTTGTCAGGGCAGTGTCGTCTGAAGGATTTGGCAGGATAAAATACTACTCGAAAGTACGCCAATTGCTAGACAAAGACCGGCAGTTTCGCAGTTATTTCGAACAAGAGACTACTGTTCTGCCAAAATTTTACATGGACCAGATAAAAACATCATTAGGCCCATTATATGAATGGCTGCCGGAAGGAGCTTTGTTTCATGATCCCTATGCCTATCTGAAATCAGAAGAAGAGTTGGCTGTTAGAAAAAGGGCGTAATGAAATTATAAACAGTTAGTAATTCCCTTAAACAATTTAATGGTCTAAATATTATGTTAATGGTCAACTAAATTTCAATCAATTTAAATTCAAGGAAGGAATTTAGGGGTATGAGTAACCCATTGGAGAAGAGTGGGTACGATTGGTACAGCAATACACATTATCGCAATTTTTGGCATAGTTTCAACCAATAAAAAAATGAAGTCATTTGGAATTCTATTCTGAATTTTTATATTAGAAAAAGAATCTTAAAAATGTCCTTCTTCTAATAATATTCCATAATGATAAAATAAAAAATTTCTTATTTTAATTTCTTATTAGATATACCGGAGTCATTATGAAAAAACTATCGCTTTTAATTGGGTTGATTTTTATCCCTATTACAATATTAGCCCAAGAGTCCTCAAACGAACGATTAGAGAAATCTCCAAGGCATCAGGAATGGGTAAAAATCAAACACGGAGAACGGATAGTCCATGCTTTTTTGGTATACCCGGAAATTAAAGATAAAGCGCCGGCTGTTATTGTCATCCATGAAAACAGGGGATTAAACGATTGGGTACTCAGTGTTGCCGATCGGCTTGCCGAAGCCGGTTATATTGCGATTGCCCCCGACTTACTTTCAGGTATGGGGCCGGATGGTGGAAAGACAAGTGATTTCCCAGATAGGAATGCCGCGAGGGATGGAATATATAGCCTAACTCCTGAACAGGTAACGGCTGATTTAAATGCAACTGCGGACTATGTCAAAAAACTGCCTGCGGCCAATGGTACTTTGGCAGTATCCGGATTTTGTTGGGGAGGCTCCCAAACTTTTCGCTTCGCTACCAATTGCAAAGACTTATCTGCGGCCTATGTTTTCTACGGTAGCGCTCCCAAGAATAAAGAGGATCTGGTTAAGATTCAATGTCCTGTTTATGGTTTCTATGGCGGTAGCGATGCCAGGGTAACATCAACCATACCTAAAACTTCTGAATTAATGAAGGAAATCAAAAAAACCTATGAGTCAGTTATCTATGACCAAGCCAGGCACGGATTCATGCGGGCAGGTGAAGCCGATGATGCATCGGAAGCCAATAAGAAAGCAGTGGCTGAAGGTTGGAGTCGTTGGAAAGCTCTTTTGAAAAAGCTCTAAAGAAAACTAAGGAAGGGAAACGGGAAGTATTTTGGAGTAGTAATTGCTTGAAAGATAGGGTTTTCAATTTCGATCTGAGATTATTATGAACTTTCGAATGAAAAAAAAGTAACTTAAGAGACCAACCGCAAAACAGAGCGGATAACTATAAACGCAATAGGGAAAGGGTAATGCCATGAGAGAATTTGTGGAATTTCTGGTTAAGCATTTGGTTGATAATCCGGATGAAATTCGGATAAATGAATTAGAAAGCGAACGTTCCATAATTTTTGAATTACATGTAGCTAAGAGTGATATGGGAAAAGTCCTCGGTAAAAAAGGGCGAACTGCTCATGCTATTCGTACCCTTATCAATGCGGCTGCAGGGGCAAGTTCAAAAAAAAGGGTGATGCTGGAAATAATTGAGTAAAAGTTAATTAAAATATTTGGGGATTAATTTCGAAGAGGAAAATCTGGGCTGGTTCCCTCACAAACGACTATCGTTTTTATTCGATACCACATATCAATTCAGCCTCTGTGATAATTACAATCACGCAGCAGTAATTGTTACGATCAGATTCGATTAGATAATTTTTTTCATGAACCAACCGGTTTTTAGGAGAAAATTAAATGGGGATGGCGCACACTTTTGGGTCTATTATTATTAAACCGCATAGTTTTGTAAACTGGAATTGGAAGGTTTGTAGGACCAAATCACAAATCCTAAATTCCAAATAATTAAATGAATTCAAATAATTCAATTTTCAAACTAAAGTTCGATTTAATAGAAATTTGTGAATTGGTTATTGTGATTTGTTTGGAATTTGTCTTTTGGTATTTGGAAATTAAATTAATTATGGGTATAAGGTATAAGTATTGTAAACCTTATACCTTAATACCCAATACCTGAAATTCCCTAGGAAGAAGTCATTTTTTGCAAGTTGTCTAAAACTCCTTGAATGCGTTGTTTCTGGCCAGCTGGCGCTTTATCCAGCGCAGTTTTATAACTTTTGATCGCATCCTTGGTATTTCCTTTTTTCGCATAGGCTTCACCAAGACTGTCGTAAGTATTCCATGAATCGGAAAATTTCTTAACATTAAGCTTGAAGATTGCTATGGCTTTGTCTACCTGGTCTGTTTGGAAATATAAATAACCGGCAGTGTTGAGGTCAGCTTCAACGCCGGTATTCTTGGCAAATTCCACGGCATCGGCGATGGCTGCATTGGCTTCTGCTGTTTTATTTGCTTGTCCCAATAACCTGGCCTTAACAGATAAATTATTGATGTTTTTATTTCTATTAATAGAATTATCTGCCCAGGCCAATGCTTCTTCGGTAGCCATATTATTTTGCAAACAAAAATTTGCGGCTTGTAAATATGCTTGCCAGCGGAATCCGGCTAATGATTTTAACTCACTTCTCATATTATTCAGAACGATCTTTGGCGTGTCCACTTCAATCTTAAATGGGATCTTTTTCTTTTCCCAATGCAGGTATGCTACAGCAGACGTATTGGAAGGACCTTCAAAGCCGTACTGCAGCCATTCACGATGGTCTGAATTCATTGGTGTTACTGTAACTCTTAAGGCATCACTATGAGGATCATAGAAAAAGCTGCCCCAGGCCATGTTATCTTTGCTAAATATGATTGTCATTTCATTTTCCGATGGCAGCATATGTAATCCATAGGTACCTGCTGCCAAATTTTTCCCTTCAATGGATACATCGTGAGTAAAAGTAATCGTGGTATTTTCATTCGCACCAGCGCGCCAAGGAAAATCAATGCCATTATTGAAATTTTGACCTGGGGCCATTCCATTTGGAACCAGGGCACCCCAAATGGCTCTCCCTTTAACACTCGGACGATGGTAGGTAATCGTCACATCAGTGATACCGATTCTTTGAGAAACTGTCGCATAAGCGCTGGCTCGGGGTGTAGTCAAGTTCTGCGCAAATAATGGCGCTGCGACCATGACTAAAGCTGTCAGAATCATGACAAAAGTGGTAGCTCGTGATTGTTTCATTGAAATCTCCGTTTTTTGTTAGTAATACAGTGAATTATTGTAATGAATAAACATATTTTTAGTGACTAATATTTCTAAAGACTATGTGCAAATATGTGGTTTTTAGGATCGTATTTATCGTATTATAGTTATGAACAAAGCAATACGCAAATAACTTCCAAAAGTTACCCAAAAGTTATTCTTCTGATCATTTTGTATTTGCAATTCTGATTTGATTTTTCTTGTTTAATGAATTATAGAAATGAATTCTTCCAAAATTTTGATTTTTTAAAAAGTGAGGTGTTATGAATAGTAAAATAAAAAATCGGGTCTATTTATTTTTTGTGTTTATTGTTTCAGCATGCAGCTTTGCAATAGCGGACGAGAAAAATAATTCAACTCCAAGCGACCAGTTTAAATCGTATTGGTACCAGGGTAAAGCAGAACTTACCCGTTATAAACTGGATCAGGCGCGCTATGGAGAAATCCATCCTGGAGATGCAGTGTTGATTTTCGTGACCGAAGATTTCCTGAAATACGAACAGGTGAAAAAAGAATTTGGTGATAATAGGAATTACACCTCTGTTCTAAAACTAAACGCAACTAGAAAATTTTATACCGGAATTTATCCATATTCAATCATGGTTTCGGTATTCACGCCAGTTGATCTGCAAAGCGATCCAAAAACACTAAAAGTCACAAGTTCTAACCAGGAATGGTGCGGCCAAACTTTTACGCAAATGAACCTTAGAAGCCGTAATTATGAAGTCCAACTTCACTCCTATTTCCAAAACGAAGCCGATCAGAACTTTAAGATAAAATCTGTTCTTTTGGAAGATGAGATTTGGACCCGTATCCGAATATCGCCTGAAACTTTACCAAAAGGAGATATCAAAATTATTCCCGGGTTGTTATTTTCCCGGTTTCGTCACACGAAAAGTAAAGTGGAAAAAGCATCAGTAAATTTAACAGATTTGACGGATAATTCTCTTTCCGATCATCCGCTGCAGGTTTATACCATAGAATATAATGAATTGAAACGCAGGCTCTCAATCACCTTCGAAAAGAATTTTCCCCATACTATCGTAGCCTGGGAAGAGACACAACCCAGTGGATTTGGCAGGAATGCAAAATCTTTAACAACAAAGGCGCTACGCACACATTCGATCATGACAGATTATTGGTCCAAGAATGCTGTGGCCGATTCGACATATAGAATTCAATTAGGGTTAGAGTGAAAAAAGACATAACAGAACAACACTTAATGAAATAAAATAAAATATGACTAGGAAAAGATGATTACTCCTAAAAACCATGGTGATATGCCGGCCGATGACTTTCGCAAATATGGATACCAGTTAATCGATTGGATTGCAGATTTTTTTACTGAAATCGATAAACATACAGTTCTTCCAAATATCCAACCTGGTGATATTGTTAATAAGTTACCCAATACACCGCCGGCATCGCCCGAATCGATGGATAGGATTTTATCGGATATTGATAATGTGATTATGCCAGGTATGACTCATTGGAATCATCCCGATTTCTTCGCTTACTTTTCTTCCAGTGGCTCGGCACCCGGAGTGTTAGGAGAATTAATTGGTTCTGCTTTCAATATTAACGGGATGGTGTGGCAATCCTGTCCATCGTCGACCGAATTGGAAAAAGTGACAATGGATTGGCTGCGTCAATTATTGGGCTTGTCGGAAGAATATTGGGGCATCATTTATGATACGGCATCTACAAGTAATCTTCATGCAATCGCGGCTGCACGGGAACAATTGACTGATCTAAAACTAAGAGAAAAAGGCATGAGTGGCAGAACGGATGTGCCCCGCCTGAGAATTTATATTTCCGAGCATGCCCATTCGTCTGTGGATAAAGCTGCTATAACCCTGGGTTTTGGCATGGATTCTATTTGTAAGATCCCAGTTGATGAATTTTTCAGGATGAAGCCGGCATTATTGCAGGAAGCGATTCAGGCTGATCGGGGTAAGGGTTGGCGGCCTTTTTGTGTTGTCGCTACAATTGGAACAACCTCAACAACAAGTGTGGACCCGACTCATGAAATTGCAAATATTTGTGAACGTGAAAACTTGTGGTTGCATGTTGACGCGGCGTATGGAGGTTCCGCTGCAATTCTGCCGGAAAAACGTGATCTGTTTTATGGTTGGGAACGAGCCGATTCGATAGTGATGAATCCCCATAAATGGATGTTTGTTCCAATCGATTTGAGCGCATTTTATACGAGAAAACCTGCTTTATTACGCCAGGCATTCAGCTTAGTGCCGGAATACCTGAAAACCGAACATGACGAAGTAACGGACAACTTTATGGATTACGGATTTCAACTTGGTCGCCGATTTCGATCGTTAAAACTATGGTTTGTACTTCGTTATTTTGGTCACGAAGGATTGGCTAGCCGGATTCGTTACCACTTGGAATTGGCTAAAGAATTCATGCAATGGGTGGAGGATCACCCTCTGTTTGAAGTCATGGCTCCTGCGCCATTTAGTACGGTCTGTTTTCGATTTCATCCTGGAAGCGTGGATGATGAAAATAAACTCAATCAGTTAAATGAAAAACTGTTAAAGGCGATTAATGCAACGCATCAAATCTTCTTATCACATACAAAACTTGGGAAAATTTATATTATTCGTTTTGCAATTTCGAATTTAAGGACCGAAAGAGTACATGTTGAAAAAGCCTGGAAGCTCATCCAAGCCGAGGCAGTTAAGTTAATAAATAACTCCAGGCAAACCCCTTAAGACTATGGGACTTCGAGTATTACTGTGGATATTTTTCCTGGCGCTTCTCTGGGGGCCTTCTTTTTTATTCATCAAGGTTGCGGTCCTTGAGATCCCGCCATTTACTTTAATGACTGGCCGCGTTGGAATCGCGTCGTTGATTTTATATATCATTCTGCGTGTGCAAGGAAAACAGCTAACCATTAAAGCTCAAACCTGGCGGTCATTTGCTTTTATGGCAGTTTTTGCCAATGCACTTCCTTTTGTTTTGTTTGGCTGGGGCGAAATCTATGTAGACAGTGCGCTGGCGGCTGTCTTAAATGGAACAACCCCAATTTTTACAGTCATCATCGCTCATTTCTTCCTAAGCGATGATCGAATGAATCTCGTGAAAGGTTTTGGCATTGCCCTTGGTTTCCTGGGAATTGTTGTCATGTTTTTCCCTTTTTTATCAGAGGGAGTATCCATGGATACACTTGGGGTTTTTGCTTTCACGGGCGCGGCCTTATGTTATGGAATATCCACTGTTTATGCTCGAAAAAAACTACGCGGATTACCACCCTTGGTGGCGTCAACAGCCCAATTGTTCATGGCGACGATTTGTCTTTTACCGTTTTCGTTAATAGTTGACCGTCCTTTTGCAATGAGTTTTCCTTCCTGGAATGCAATCAATTCTATGTTAGCATTGGCAGTTTTTGGCTCTGCTATTGCATTTGTTGTTTTCTACCATATTCTCGAAATGACTTCTGCCACGAATCTATCCATGGTTACTTACTTGATACCGGTGATCGGTGTAGTTCTTGGAGTAGTTTTTCTTGATGAAAAATTGGGTTGGTATGTTTATGTTGGTTGTGCGATTATTGTGTCTGGTGTTATGGTTGTAAATGGTGTGTTTAATCGGTTTCTCGTAAAAAATAATGATAGTGGAATTAGCGTAAGTGAGTCCACAGATCAAGCGAGTTAGGTTTAGGAAAATGAATAAGTTGAACAAACATAAATTCATCGTTTCATTTATTTTAACTTTATACTTTCTAAGCTGGATATTCTTTGGCAGTGAGACAGTCATTAAAAATAACTTGAATTTAATTTTAGAAACAGATTTCAAACAAGGCTTGAAATTTGTTGACTATAGAAATAATGATACTGATTCAACCATATATTTGGTAAATGAAAATAATTTTGGTTTTTTCAATAACCTCGCTGGTTTCAAGATTAAAAATCAACAAGTTATGTATATAATAGAAGATGATTTTAGGAAGTATTTAAAACCTGAATTATTAAAAGGTGACCCACTTGTTTTTCATTTCAAGTCTGTCTTTTATAATCCATTCTTCGCAAAAGTAAAATGTAGTTATTGGTTTTATGGGACTGATATGCAAGAAACTGGGTCAAAGTTTTGTACATGGTTATTTTTCACCTGGATTGAAACACCTTTTAAGCTTACTGAAGGTGCATTAAATCTGATAGCATTTATCACCAAGTGGTTATTGGTAATTATAATTCCATTGTTATGGATTAAACTTATCTATTCAACTTATTTTAAATCTAAAGGAAAGAAAGTAATTACATAAAACCTAACTATACGCTTAGCTTAAAACGTTAGGTAATCACAAGTAAAGGAACTTTATGAAAATTGCGATAGGTGCGGATCACGCTGGATTTGAGCTTAAAGAACAAATTAAAACTCATTTGATTGAAAAAGGTTATGAAGTCAAAGATTTTGGCACGAATTCCTCTGAATCTGTCGATTATCCACTTTTCATAAGGCCTGTCGCCGAAGCGGTTGCTAAAAGCGAGTTCGAGCGAGGAATTGTTCTGGGTGGTTCCGGGAATGGGGAAGCCATCGTTGCGAATCGCGTTAAAGGAATTCGATGTGCATTGTGTTGGAATTTGGAGTCAGCCAGGCAGGCGAGAAAACACAACGATGCCAATATTTTGTCGCTGGGCGCGCGGTTAATCGACCTTGAAACTGCAAAAAGTATTGTTAACATTTGGCTGACTACCGATTTCGACGGGGGAAGGCATGAAAGAAGAATTAAGCAAATTGATAATAATTAGGTTTTGACGATGGCGAATCTGTATCAAAGAGAAAGTGTTTTTATATTTTGTCCATAAATTCAGGGTGAATTGTCTTGATCCTAAAATTATAAATCCTTAATTTGTTAGCCTATGGCATACGTGGTGAGCAAAAAATTAGATTGTCGATGGTTATACGATCCACTTCCGATTATCCGTTTAAGTCGTGCTGTTCGACAATTAAATTCCGGAGAAATCATCGAAATGATATCCAATGATCCTGCAGCTTTGTATGATATGAAAGCATGGAGTAAATTAACCGGCCATACCGTACTTGAAACAACAAAACGCCCGTACCACACTTGTTTCTTAATTCAGAAAAAGATATAGGAGATTTTCATGGCTGAATATGAAATCAAAGAAACCTTGGATTGTAGTGGATTACTCTGTCCAATGCCGGTTATAAAAACAAGCAAAAAAATTAAAGAATTAGAAGTAGGTGATGTATTTGAGATGATTTCCACCGACCCGGGTGCAATGCCCGATATGCAAGCATGGGCAAACCAGACCAAACATGAGCTCCTGGAGTCTAGTGAGGAAGGGTCGCTGTACCGTTTTGTAATCAAAAAAACTCATTGAATTTAAATGGAGGCAAAACAATGTCAAAAGAAAATGGCACTCGTCGCCTTGCCTTAATCTCTAGTAAAGGAACTTTAGATTGGGCGTATCCACCATTTATTATGGCGAGCGCAGCCGGAGCGATGGATTGGGAGGTAGCAATTTTTTATACTTTTTATGGTTTACCGCTTTTAAAGAAAAAATTGGATACAACCGTTACCCCGATTGGTAATCCTGCCATGCCCATGAAAATGCCTTTTGGCCCAAAAGGTTTTCAAAACATCAATTGGAATATCCCAAATCTATTGATGAGCAACATCCCCGGTTTCGACAATGTTGCTACAAGTTTAATGAAACAGACCTTTAAGAAAAAAGGTGTTGCCACAATTGAAGAACTGCGCGAAATGTGTATTGAGATGGATAACGTGCGCTTGATCGGTTGCCAGATGACGATGGATGTTTTCGGCTTTAAACGGGAAGATTTTATAGATAAATGTGAAATTGGTGGTGCAGCGACTTTTTTGGAATACGCCGCAGATGCGGATGTAAGTTTATTTATTTAGGTATCACAATTTCTCTGAATAATTAGAAATGTACCAAAATAGTAAGATATATAGATAAGATGTCCATTCGATTTATTTACATGGATTCTGCTTCCCATTTGCGTTCTCAGACTACCTGTCATTGCATTGCTCACTCTTTTTCTGCAGATACCCCCCAATACGATTGTCATGGTTCGACCCGATCGGCCTTAATGAAGTTGATGAAAATCGATAACCAGGCTTTTATCGTCAAGAGGAGGCAAAGAAGATATTCTCGGAAGGTTGGGAAACGATTAAGCGTTACATGCGTGTTGTAGAGCAACCTTATTGAAGGACAGAGCAAATGACCAAACAACAAGCACAAGAGACGGAGTGGACGGTCCGGGAACAGAAGGAACATCTGGATCGCCTTGCGA